>JAFIEP010000087.1 GCA_020832495.1 Acidimicrobiia bacterium
CCGCGAACTCGGTGTACGCCAGATCCACCATCAGCAGGACACCGGGCAGGGCATCACTGAGCTGCTCCAGGCCGCACCCACGATCACCACCGCCTGCTCCAAACCCTCTCCTCCGCCGAGGACTCCACGCTCGCGCTCTCCCAGAACCACACCCTCACCCTCGCCCAGATCCCCGAACTCACCGGCTCCAAAACAATCGACCACGCCATCGACGCGGACGAAAGCATCGCCCACTACCGCCTCCGCCTCCACCGCCTCGAACCCCACCACCACCCCTCCGCCCGCCACAACGAAACCGCCCGCAAAGCCGCATCCCAAATCCTCCGCGAACTCAAAAAACCCAGTGTTCTTGGAGCGGGGGGCTTACACCCCCCCGATCGCCCGCAGGGCGATGATCCGGGTGCCACCGGGTGTCCCGAAGGGCACCCCCGGTCTTTCCCCCGCCCCCCGGGGCCCCGGGTTTGGCCGAAGGGCCCCCCGGTGCAGCCCCCCGCCCCGCCCCCCGCCCCCCCCCCGCGCGCCCGCCGCCCCCCCCCCCCCCCCGCTTCTGCTGTGCTCGTGCCAACCGATCCGCCAAGGGACGATCGGCGTCGACGCTAACCCTGCAGGTAGTCGTCGAAGCGGAAGAGGAAGGCGGCCATGGCTTGTCGGGACACCGGATCCACTGGCTTGTAGAGCGGCTTCAACCCGAAGCCCTGCTCGGTGCCCGTCGAGAGCCCGGTCTGCGCCATCCACTGGATCGGTGTGTAGAACGGGTGGTTCTGCAGCACGTCGGCGAAGAACTGTTCGGTCAGGAACACCGGTTCTTCCCCGGCGAAGCGGTAGAGGAAGGCGCCCATCGCCTGCCGAGACACCTCGTCGTTGGGCTTGTAGAGGGGCTTCTGGCCATCACCCTGGGGCGTTCCGGTGGACAGGCCGGACTCGGCCATCCACTGGATCGGTGTGTAGAACGGATGGCTCTGCGGCACGTCGGCGAAGAACGGCTCGGTGAGTCCGACTGCGGGTTCGCCGTCGAAGCGGTAGAGGAACGCAGCCATGGCCATTCGCGACACCGGGGCTGCCGGTCGATACTCGATCGAGCCATTGGGCATCGTGGTGCCGGTGGTGATCCCCGTGGCAGCGAGCCAGGCGATCTCGGTGCAGAACGGGTTACCGCCCGGCACGTCGCTGAACGACGTCCCCACGCACCCCGGTGGCGCGGCGTTGGCCGTGGCCGCCGGACCTTGTCCTGTCGGTACGAGCGCCACCACCGAGATGGAGTACGACGTGCCGTTGATCAACTCGGTGAACCGAGCTGAGGCCGTGTTCGCATTCACCGTTCTCTCGTGGCCACCCGGCGACAACGTCACCCGGTAGCCGGTGAGGGGAGGATCACCGACGTTCGACGGCGCCTGCCACGAGATGTCCAGCACCCCGCCGCTGGCGTTCACCGAGAGATTGCGCGGTGCGGTTGGCATGACGCTCGAGTCACGAGTGAACTTGCGTGGTGCCGAGGTGCCCATGCTCTCCCCGCTCGGGGTGAGCGCTTCCACTCGCCACCACCAATCGCCCTGGGACACCCGACTGGTGGGCGCCCAGGCGGTCATGACCGTCTCCTGGCTCTCCTCGATGCCGGCGAACGTGGGCGAGGCGCTGAGCTGCCACCGGTAGGACCCGGCCTGTGGCACGGTGTCCCAGGTGAAGACCAACTCGTCGTTCTGCACCACGATGCCCTCGGCAGGCGACAGCAGCAGCGGGGCGTAGCCCGAGATGGTGAACTCCCGGAAGTCGGTCCACGGCCCGAAGTTGTTGCTGGCGTCACGCCGACGAACCCGCCACATGTAGTCGCCAGCGCCGAGCGCCTGGGTTGGGATCCACGACGGGTAATTGAGGTCGTTCAGGTTGATGACGCTCGGTCCTTGGGCACCACCCACCTTGCGGTAGACCTCGAGGTGGTAACGGGTGCTGTAGGCCTGCGGTTCCCAGGCGAAGTTCGGTGCCCCGTCGATCGTCTCGCCGTCCTCCGGCGTCTGCATGACCAACTCGGGCGATGCCTTGGTAAAGGTGCGCACCGGGCTCCAGGTCAGCGAGTTGTTGCTGTTGTCTATGCCGCGCACCCGCCAGTAGAGCGGCCCTTCGGGATAGGTGCTGCTCCGCGGGGTGTAGAAGGGCTGGTCCACCACGGCGCTGTCCAGCAGCGACGAGAACGACGGAACCGTGGACACCTCGATGCGGTAGTTGCGCACGTCATAGCTGGAACTGGCGCTCCCGAGGAACGGCTGCCAGGTGAAGGTCGGCTGGTTGGGGACCGACGCCCCAGCGGCCGGACTGACCGGCACCACCCCGTCCGAGCGCTTCTGGAAGGCCTGGCGGGTCGGGTTCACCTGCCCCTGTGGTGGCACGGTGCAGTTCTGGAAATCGTGGGTCTTGCAGGGCTGCACGTGCCAGAAGTAGGCCTGTCCGGCGTCGTTGTCGGCATAGGACTCGCGGGGAGTCACCCGATGGCTCGGCACCTCGTAGCGGGCGTAGACGTTGGTGAAGTTCTCGTCCGTCGCCACCCAGACCACGTAGCCACCAGCCCGTTCGATGGGTTCCCACTCGAGGGTCGGCGTCGACGTCAGGGGTGAGCACCCCCCGCCCGGCGGACAGTCGGGCGGCCCGGTGTAGGGGAAGGTGGGCTCGTTCAGCTGCTGTACCGTGAAGCCGCGGAGGAAGTCCGTCTCGCTGATGAACGTGCTGCCGTTTCGGGCAATCACGCGCCACTCGTAGTTGCCAGCAGGCAGCATGCCGTCGTAGGTCAAACCGGGGAGACGCAAACCGTCGTCGAGGACGAACTCGGTCACCGCACCGACCGTGCGGTACCGGACCTCGTAGCGATCGGCGCCCGTCACTGGTTCCCACAGCATGGCGGGCATGTAGCGGCTGGCTGCGCCGTCGGCCGGGCTGATCGGCATCGGCGTCGACGAGGTGCTCGGTGGAGGAGCGAGGGTGAACGAACGCCACGCTCCCATGGGCGGCACCGGCGTGAACTTGCCGTCCGGCATGCGCCCGATGACGTACCACTGATAGGTGTCGCCCTCCGACAGACCGCTGACGGTCGACGGCACGTAGGTCGTCTGCAGGGTGTTCTCCGTGCGAGTCGAGCCGTTGGGCCGCACGATGGTGACCCGGTAGTCCCGCACGCCCTGCATGGGGGTCCACTCGAGCACCGGGGCGACCATCGTCGCTCCGTTGGGTGGTGCGACGAGTTGCACCGCGCCGATGTTGCGCGACACGGTGCGCGTCGATGACCAGAGTCCGAGTACGCCGGACGGGGCGTCGATACCGCGAACCCGCCAGTAGAGCGTCTCACCGAAGTTTCGACCGAAGACGCGACAGTTGCCCGGCAGGGACGCACTGCCTTGGCGGCGGTTCTCCGCCGACACGTCTGTCTGGTTAGTGAAGCAGGTGTCGACCTCGACGCTGAATCCCGGGTCGGCGGCCACCTGGACCTCGTAGTGCGAGGCACGGGGGACGGGGTCCCACCGGTAGCGCTCGGGCTGAGCGAACTGCTCGCCGTTGCTCGGCGACACCAGCGACGGCGATTGCGGCCAGTTGCGCACGAATGCGAACGTGCCCGACCACGGACCAACCCGGTTGGAGATGTCGCGAGCCCGCACCCGCCACCAGTACTGGCCGTTGTCGAGCGTATTGTTCGGTTGCCAACGAGTGCCGACCTGCGTGGAGGTGGCCACCGGGGAACCGGAGAAGTCCTCGTTGACGCTCACCTCGAGTTGATAGTCCTTGGCCCCGAGCACCGGGCTCCACTCGAGCGCCACGTCGCTGATGGCGTTGGCGAACGAGGTGCTGCTCGGAGGCGACACCAACTGTGGCTGGCCCACGGTGTCCCACTCGACGGAATAGTTGCGGGTCTGCGACCACTCGGTGAGCACGCCCGTGCCATTGGCATTCGATGCGCCCCGCACCCGCC
Source organism: Acidimicrobiia bacterium (assembly GCA_020832495.1). Lineage (GTDB taxonomy): Bacteria > Actinomycetota > Acidimicrobiia > Acidimicrobiales > Acidimicrobilacustridaceae > JAFIEP01. The sequence continues at coordinate 3,950 of JAFIEP010000087.1, forward strand.
AGTAGAAGGTCTGGTTCTTCTCCTGGGTGCTGATCAGCACCGCGGCGGTGGTCTGCACCACCCAACTCTGAGGGCTCACGAACGTCGGCGACTCCGACAGCTCGAACCGGTAGCTCCGCACCCCCGGCACCGGGGTCCAGGAGAACTCGGGCGGCTGCACCGGGAACTGCAGGGTGGCCCCGTTCGCCGGGCCAACGAGCGTCGGGCCCGCGACCTGGGACTTCTCGAACTGTGCCTCCTCGTAGTCGTTGCCACCGCTCTCGTCGGCCCGAACCCGCCAGTAGATGGTGCCGAGGGGCAGTTCTGCCGTGGGGGTGTAGGAGGTGTTGTACGTACGGGTGTTGACGATGGTCCCCGAGAAGCCGGGGTTGTCGGCAATCTGGATCCGGTAACGGCGGTCGTAGCCTGGCACCGGATCCCAACTGAACACCGGATTCGACGAGAAACTGCCGCCGTCAGGTGACAGACCCTCCATCGGATCCCAGCCCTGAGCCCCCGCCGGTGCCGGCGCCACACCTTCGGCCAGCAGGCTGGCCATCAACGCCATGACGACGACCAGCGCCGCCCGTCGCCGACGCGGCCTGTGCTCGCGCTGCTCGGCGCCCCGATTGGTGGTGTGCATTTGCCCGCTGCCTCCCGGCACTCGACGACGTGGTGGAGCTCGGACCCCTGGGGGACTGTAGTCACTCTTTCGACAACGTGCTGCGCGCCTACTTCAGGAGCGTGAAGAGCCCTGGACGCGGGAGAATGACGCCGTGCCGGCACTCGAACGATCAGTTGCACCGCCCCTCGGAGCGCCGCTCCCGGTCTACCTGGCCGGGCCCGACGTGTTCCTCCCCGATGCCGCCGGCATCGGCGCCTACAAGCAGGATCGCTGTGCTGCGGCAGGGCTCGACGGGCGGTTCCCCCTCGATGCGGTTCGAGCTGACGATCTCACCGGCCGATCTCCGACCGACCAGGCGACGCTGTTGTTCACGGGGTGCCTGACCATGATGGACGAGTGTGTGGCCGGGTTGATCAACCTGTCGCCGTTCCGGGGCCCGAGCGCTGACGCCGGCACGGCGTTCGAACTCGGCTACCTGTTCGCCCAGGGCAAGCCCGTCGTCGGCTACACCTCCGAGGCACGTCATTACGACCACCGCGTCACCGACGCCGAGCGGGTCATCGAGCGCTTCGATCTCAGCGACAACCTGATGCTCGACCGGGCCGCAGCCGCCGCCGGGGTCGAGGTCGTCCGCAGATCCCCCGGACCCGGCGAGGATCCACTCCCCGCCGTGGCGGCCTTCGAGATCGCCGTGGAGCACCTGGCGGCGGTGCTCGCCACCCGCAGCTGAGACCGACCGGTACGGTGGCCGCCGTGCCAGCGGCCACCTCCACCGCCTCTCCCCCGGGATCCGACCACGACAGGGCCCCCTCTCCCTTCCGACCGGACCAGGTCTGGACCCGACGATGGAAGAGCTACAGCGACGAGTCACGTCAACGCATCCAGCGGGCGATCTGGTGCAAGGGGGAGGCCTTCGTCTGGCGGTTCGCCGTCATGATGGTGGCGGCCTCGATCATCGCCGCAGTGGGACTCAACCTCTCCTCCACCGCCGTGGTCATCGGCGCCATGCTGGTGGCACCGCTGATGACCCCCATCGTCGGTTTCGCCGCAGCTGCCGTCGGCGGGAACCCCGACCCGGCTCGCCGCTGCGCAGTCTTCACGGTGCTGGCCAGCGCCGGCACCGTCGCCACGGCCTACGTCACCTCTGCTGCCCTCCCGGTGGTGGGGAACCCGGTGACGTCGGAACTGTTGGCCCGCACCTCACCCGATGTCCGCGACCTCCTGGTGGCCGTCGCCGCCGGGACCGCCGGCGCCTATGCCACCGCCCGAGAGGAGATCTCCTCGTCCTTGCCCGGCGCAGCGGTGGCCGTGGCCCTCGTACCACCGCTGGCGGCAGTGGGCATCTGCTTGGAGTTGGGCCGCTGGGAACTGGCCTTCGGTGCCTTCCTGCTCTACGCCGCCAACCTCATCGGCATCCTGGTGGCGGCGGCGGTGGTGATGGCGCTGACCGGGTTCGCCGAGCCACCGTTCATCCGCGGCGGTGGCCGCACCGCTGCGATCGTTGCGACCGCCTCTGCCGTGGCCCTGGTGGTGGTCACCCTCCCGTTGCTGGCGGCGGTCGACGCGGCAGCGAGCGGTGCACGCCGCGACGCCGCCGTGCAGGAAGCGGTGGCCGCCTGGAGCGAAGCCAGCGCGGAGCCGGTGACGCTGCGGGGGGTCAGCGTCATCGACGGCACGCCCGTGCGTGTGGAGATCGACCTGGTCGGCAACGGCCAACTCGACCGGTCCGACACCCTGGTGGCCGCGCTCGAAGCCGAGTTGGGCGATGACGTGGAGATCGACCTGCGCTGGGCGACCACCGTCTCGACCGATCGTGCCATCGACCGGCCTGACGTGGAACCCGAACCAGCCACTGACCCCCGTGAGGCCGTCGAGCGGGCACTGGCCCAGGAGGGCCTGTCGGCCACGGTGACCGTCGAGGGCGTCCACGGCTCCACCGACGAGCGGATCGTCGACCTCGCCGGCAGCGACGTCACCGTGGTCGACGAGTCGCTGCGCAGCGCGCTGCTCACGGCCCTGGGGGCGGACGAGGTCGAGGTGCGCTGGACCAACCGCATCGGCGTGACCTCCGAGGCCGCCGGTGTCGAGCGACGTGTCCAGGAGTGGGCGCGACGAGCAAACCTCGAGGTCCTCCGCGTCTCCGTCGACGAGGATGCGGTGTGGGTGGCGGTGGCCGCCACCGAGGCACCCAACAGATCGGATGTGGCTGAACTCGAGGAGCGCCTGGACCGCAGCGTCGAGCTTCGCTGGGCGCCGCTGCTCGAGCTCCCGGCCGACGTGGTCGCTGACCCAGACCCCTGAGCGGGTGGCTCTCCCACCAGCTCCGACGGTCAACGACGTCCGACGAAGTGTTCCATCGACACGTTCACGCCCAACAGGTCCATCACCCGATCGAAGGCCCGTGGCGGAAGGACCCGCAACGGCGCCAGCAGTCGAACCGCAGGTGGCAGGATCACCTGTGCGCGGTTCCGCTCGACGGCAGCCACGATGCGGTCGGCCACGTCGTCGGGATCGAGGATCGGGAGCAACCACCGAAACCGGGTGCGCACACCATCGAACATGCCGGTGTCGATGTAGTAGGGACACACCACCGTGGTGCGCACGCCGGGCGCCGAACGCCGCAGTTCCACCCGCAGCGACTCGTCGAACCCCACCGCCGCGTGCTTCGACGCCGAGTAGTCGCTCTGACGGGCGACACCCACCAGGCCGGCAGCCGACGCCACCGTCACCAGGTGGCCGCTGTTCCGCTCGATCATGCCCGGTAGGAAGGCGCGGGTGGTCCAGTACAGCGCAAGGGCGTTGACCTCGAACGTGCGGCGGATGTCGGCGTCGGCCAACTCGAGCAGTGGACGACCACTCACCACACCGGCGTTGTTCACCAGCACGGTGGGTGCACCCACGTCGGCGTGCACTCGCAGCGCTGCGTCCGCCACGGCATCGGCGTCGGCCACGTTCACCACCTCACCGTGCGCTCGACCACCGGTGCGCTCGATGTCGTCGACCAGAGCGGCGAGTGCCTCCTCGTCGAGGTCCCAGGCCACCACCGTGGCACCCCTCGATGCCATGCGCAGTGCCATCAGCCGACCCAGTCCCGACGCTCCCCCTGTGATCAGGGCGATCCTGCCTGCGAGTGCCGTCATCGTGCCTCCTGTCGCAGCATCCCGGGCAGGCTAGTGGCGGCGTCCTCCCGACCAGGACCGAGGGGGTCGACGCCCACCGGTTGAAGTCGTCCTGCGACCATCCGCGAGACTGTGCCCCATGGACCTCCGCTCGGTGCCCATCAGCCTCCGGACCCTGGGCCGTTCCGGCCTGCTCCGACCGCAGAACCCACTGCGCCTCCTGGGAGCGGCTCGAGCGCTCCGGCACTGGGGGCCGACCATGGCCGCCGGCTTCGCCGCCGCCGCTGCCCAGCATCCCCATCGACGCTGCCTCACCGACGAGCGTGGGGCCATGACGTGGAGCCAGGTCGAGGAGGCGTCGAACGCCATCGCTCACGGACTCGCCGAACGCGGTGTCCAGCCCGGCTCGGTGGTCGGCACCATGTGTCGCAACCATCGAGGGTTCGTCCTGGCCACCGCCGCGCTGGCCAAGCTCGGTGCGGTGACCGTCTACCTCAACACCGGGTTCGCCGGCCCACAGCTCACCGAGGTCCTCGGGCGGGAAGGCGCCACCGCCCTCATCACCGACGAGGAGTTCCTCCCACTCCTCGACGGCGGGTCGGAGGTCGACCTGGTCGTGGTGTCGTGGCTCGACGACCCGACGATCACGTCGAGCAGCCACCTCACCCTCGACGCACTGGCCGACCGCGGCCAGGCAGCACCACCCGAGCCGCCCCCGAAGCCCGGACGTACGGTGATCCTCACCTCTGGCACCACGGGCACACCCAAGGGCGCTCCTCGGGACCAGCACAGCGGGCTGGGTGCAGCCGTGTCCATGCTCGAACGCATCCCCTACCGGGCCGGGGAGACCGTGGTGCTCCCGGCGCCGATGTTCCACTCCTGGGGGTTGGGCAACCTGACCATCGGCCTGGCCCTGGGCAACTCGTTCGTGCTCCGCCGGCGGTTCGATCCCGAGTCGGTCCTGGCCGACGTGGCCGCGCACCGGGCCGAGGTGCTGGTGGCCGTGCCGGTGATGTTGCAGCGCATCTTGGATCTCGGTCCGGAGGTGCACGCTCGCTACGACACCTCGTCGTTGCGGGTCGTCCCGCTCTCTGGCTCGGCCATCCCCGCGGGACTGGCCACCCGTTGGATGGACGCCTTCGGGGACAACCTCTACAACCTCTACGGCTCGACGGAGGTGGGCTGGGCCACCATCGCCACACCCGAAGACCTGCGAGCCGACCCCACCACGGCGGGTCGACCACCGCTGCACACCGTGGTGAAGCTGCTCGACGCCGATGGGCACGAGGTCCCCCAGGGGGCGTCCGGCCGCATCTTCGTGGGGAGCGAGTTGATGTTCGAGGGCTACACCGGCGGGGGTGGCAAGGAGATCATCGACGGCTTGATGAGCACCGGGGACACCGGACGGTTCGACGAGCACGGCCGACTGCACGTCGAAGGGCGCGACGACGAGATGATCGTCTCGGGCGGAGAGAACGTCTTCCCTCGCGAGGTGGAGGACCTCCTGTCCGAACTCGACGACGTGGTGGAGGTTGCCGTCATCGGTGTGGACGACGAGGAGTTCGGCCAGCGCCTGAAGGCAGTGGTCGTGCGCCGGGAGGGCAGCGCACTCGACGAGGACGCCGTGCGCGCCCACGTGCGGGCCAACCTCGCCTCCTACAAGGTGCCGCGCGACGTGGTCTTCACCGAGGAGCTGCCACGGAACCCCACCGGCAAGGTGCTCAAGCGAAACCTCTGATCGCCGAGGGCCGAGGGACCGACGCGGCGTGCGGCGGGTCGGCGCCGGCGAGGTCGAGCCCGAGCCGGCCGGCCAACTGCTCGTCGGGTTCGGGACGGGAGAGGTGGAAGCCCTGGGCCCGCGTACACCCGAGGTCGACCAGCGCATCCCGTTGTTCGGGTCGCTCGAGGCCTTCGGCCGTCACCCCGAGGCCGAGGGCTGCCGAGAGCTGCACCGTGGCCCGCACGATGGCGGTGTCACCCGCATCATCGGGTAGGCCGGCGACGAACGCCCGGTCCACCTTCAGCCAACTGATCGGCAGGCGCTTGAGGTACAGCATCGACGAGTAGCCCGTGCCGAAGTCGTCGACCGCCAAGCCGACCCCCAGCGTCCGCAGCTCGCCGAGGACACTGACCGCGTGATCGGGATCGGTGAGCAAAGCGCTCTCGGTCAGTTCCAGGCACAGCATCGTCCCCGGCACGCCGGCGTCGTCGAGCGCTTCGGCCACCAGGGCCACCAGACCCGATGAGCCGCTCCCCCGCAATTGGTGGGCAGAGACGTTGACCCGCAGCACGAACTCACGGTCGAGGCCGGCATCGAGCCATCTCCCCAACGACCACAGGGCCTTGCGCAACACCTGTTCTCCCATGCGGACGATCTGGCCTGTCTCCTCGACTGTGGGGAGGAACGCAGCTGCCTCGAGCAGGCCCTCGGTCGGGTGCGGCCAACGGGCCAGTGCCTCGGCGCCCAGCACACGCCCTTCGACGAGATCCCACTCGGCCTGGAACCACACGTCGATGGCTTCGGTCTCGACGGCCGTTCGGATCTCCGAGGCACGACGGAGCTGGCGCGCCAGAGGCTCGGCCAGCGTGTCGTCTGCGCCCACCACGCGGGCCCCACCTTCGGCTTTCGCCTGGTACATGGCCACGTCAGCTCGGCGGAGCAACTCGACACCGTCGATCTCGGCCGAGCCGGTGTGGGCAACACCGGCTGACGCGGTGAGGACGAACGGCCGTCCCCCCACCTCGAAGGGGTGCCGCAACGGCTCGAGCAGGAGCTCCATCAACTGACGGGAGGCCCCTGCGTCGGCCACACCGCTCGCCACCACCAGCAGCTCGTCACCACCCAACCGCGCCAGGAGCACCCCTTCCGGGGCGCTCTCGGCCAGACGCGCGGCCACGTCGGCGAGCAACCGGTCACCGGCCACGTGGCCGAGCGCATCGTTGACCACCTTGAAGCGGTCGAGGTCAACGATGCCCACGGCCACCCCGATGTCTGCGCCGGCCTCCACGCTCACGAGTGCGCGCCGCAGCGCCGTGTCGAAGGCGACCCGGTTGGGAATGCCCGTGAGCCGATCGGTTTGTTCGAGGTGCTCGAGGCGTCGCGCCGCCTCGGCGCGGGCGAATGCAGCGCCGAGCACCCCCGCAGCGGAGCGCAGCGTGGAGAGGTGCGTCGCACCGAAAGCGATCTCGGCGAGGGTCACCTCCGCCATGAGCATCCCCGAACACTGCCCGGCCTCCACCATCGGGACCGCCAACATCGAGCGGACCCCCGCCTCCAACAACAGTTCTCGCTCGGCGCCCCACTCGTCGGGAAGGTGACGCACCGAGCGGATGTGCACCTCGGCCAGCGCGGCGATACGACGGAGGACGATCGACCGTTCGACGCGCACCCGTTCGGGTAGTGGCACCGTGGGGTACTGCACCGGCGCCTCCCACACAGCGCAGCGAGCCATGTGCTCACCGTCGAGACGCCACACCGACAACCGCGTGATCCACTCCAGCCCGGCCAACTCCTCCATGGCCGCGTTCAACGCCAGCTCGAACTCCGACGGCGGCCGGGTGAGGAACACCGTGGCCAGGCGTACCAACCGGGCCTCGGCCACGTCGCGCGCCCGCAGCTCCCGTTCGCTGCGGTCGACGGCGTCCGCCGGGCGGAGGGTGAGCACGACGTCGCCGAACGGCGCCACCTCGGGCCCGGTGCTTGCGTCGTAGGAGACCTCGATCCACTCACCATTGGCATCGAGGACCTGGTGGGACTCGCCTCGGGGTGCCCCCGACCGGCCGCTCCACCGAACGAGGCTGGACGCGGCGTCGTGGCGATCGTCGGGGTGGAGGTAGTCGAGGATGCTCTGGCCCACGAGCGCCCGAGGATCGTGGCCCAGTACACGTCGGACACCGGGGCTGGCCCACGTGACGGTACCGTCGGCGGCGATACCGAGCAGCGCCTCGTCGATGTGGGCCAGCAACGCCTCGAGCGCCGCTGCATCCACCGGGGGCCGAGCGGCGTCGGGTCGTGCTCGCTCGGTCGGCTCGGCCATCCCCACCCCCTCTGGTGTGTGCCCCGAAGCGTAGTGCAGTGCTCCGCTGCATGATCAGCTGACGATCCACTCAGGTGTGGGACCGGTCGACCCCACCACCGTGGCCAACCTGCCCCGACACGGTCACCGCGCGCGGCGGCGCGTTCGTCAGGCGTCGTCGCCCAGCATGGCCCCGACGAGGTGTTCGAAGGCCGCCAACTCGCGGCGACGCGCCTCGGCCACCTGCGTCGAGCGTCCCTCGAGGAGCAGTTGCTTGGTGGCCACGAGCGGCGCCAACGGCAACCCCCCGATGTGGTTGGCAAGGGCTGACGTACAACTCAGCAGGTCATCGTCGGGCACGACGCGCAACGCCAGCCCGGAGGCCACCGCTTCCTCGGCGCTGACCCAGGGCTCGGTGAAGAGCACCTCGGCGGCCCGTTGCCACCCCATGGTCGCCGGAAGGAGGACACTCGCCGAGGCCTCGGTGGTGACACCGAGGCTGATGAACGGCGCCCGCAGCCGGGCACTCTCGGCCATGATCACGATGTCGCAGTGGAGCAGCAAGGTCAGCCCGATGCCGACGCCGAGACCGTTGACGGCAGCCAGCAGTGGCTTCGGAAACTGCTCCACGACGGGCATCAGCGCCTGGTAGCCCGGCGGGCGCTCGGCGAAGGCACTGGGATCGCGCATTTCGTCGAGATCCTGCCCGGCGGTGAAGGCCCGTCCCGTGCCGGTGAACACCACACAGCGGAGGTCGTCGTCGACGGCCGCCTCCTCGAGCGCTGCGGTGATGGCGTACCACATCGACTGGTTGAACGCATTCAGACGCTCTGGCCGGTTGAAGGTGAGCCAACGCACCCCTCCGGCGTCATCGATGACGACCGGACCGCTCATCGACCCATCGGCGCCGGTTCCGGCATCGGCACCGCCGACCCGACAACAGGGTCGGCAACGGTCACGCCGGGTGTACCGGCATCGTCGACCAGACCCAGCACCCGCACTGCCGGTGCGTCGGAGCGCAGCCGTCGCTCACCGGTCACACGATTGCGTGCGTCCCACCGCTGCCGGCACTCGTCCTGGCCGACGCTGCAGTGCTCGACGTAAGGGCACCAACCGCACAAAGGCCCAGGGGAGGCGTCGACGTGTCCGGTCTGCAGCGCCTCGCCGATAGCCCCCCATCGGCGTCGGAGCTCGTCCACTGCAGGCTCGAGCGCGTCGGGGGAGGTGTCGACCACCAGTTCCTCGGTGCGCAGGTCGAACGAACCGGGCGTCTGGCCGTCGAGCGCAGTGAAGTACAGCAGCCGTGCCCGGGTGGGCACGTGATCACCGAGCGCAGCCAGTGCCGCCGCGTACCACTGGGGCTGCAGCAGCTTCTCGGCACGTTGCTCCTCCGACCAGGGCTTGCCCGGACGCGGCGGGAGGCCGGTCTTGTAGTCGGTCACCACCACCGCATCGTCGTCCGCCGTCTCGACGAGGTCGATGAAGCCGCGGAACGGGACCCCGCCCACCTCGGTCTCGACGAGTAGCTCCCGGGCGACCGGCCGAACGGACTCGGGCTCCTCGTGGCTGAAGTAGGCCAGCAGGGTGGACCACGCCCGTTGCCGGAAGCGACGAGCAGCGGCGTCGTCGAGTTCGAGGCTCTGCCAGTCCTCACTGCGCTCGGTCACCTCCCACACGTGGCGGGCCAACGCCTTGGCCGTGGCCTCGGTGCGGTCAGCGGGAGGCTGGTCGAGCAGCAACTCGAGCACTCGGTGAACGAACGTACCGAGTACCGCCGGTTCGCCCGGCGGTGGTTCGGGCAAGCCCTCCACGTAGCGGTACCACCAGCGTTGCGGGCACTGAGCCCACATCCCGGCAGCCGAGGGGCTGAGTCGGTCCGGCATCATGGCTCCAGTGTGGCCCAACGGTGTGACAGCCACCGTGATGGCGGGCGCTCCTCGGGAGCAGCCGCACCTCTGTCCCCACCCGCCGCACACACGCGGACGGGCTCACTCCTGCGGCCACGACCCTCGCTCACACCCACTTGTGAGGGTTGAGGATGCCGGCTGGATCGAGCGCTCCCTTGACGGCACGGGTCACCTCCATGACCTCGGCACCGAGCTGTGAGCGCAGGTGGTGGGCCTTGAGCGAGCCGACGCCGTGCTCGCCCGTGACGGTGCCTCCCAACGCCAGCGCGGCCTCCATCACCTCGTCGAACGCCGCCTCCGCCCGGGAGGTGGCCGCCGGGTCCGTTGGGTCGTAGGTGACCAACGGATGGAAGTTGCCGTCACCGGCGTGACCGATGACGGGGATGGCGGTGCGGCGACGACGAGCGATACCAGCCACCGCGGCGAGCAGGTCGGGAATGGCCGGAAGCGGGACACCGACGTCCTCGATCAGCACCGTTCCCAGCCGCTCCACACACGGGATGGCCATCCGTCGGGCACCCATCAACAACTCCGCTTCTTCCTCGTCGGTGCTCGCCGCCACGTAGGAGGCGCCTGCCGCCGCGCAGGCAGCGGACACCACGGACGACTCGTCGCCGCCGGCGTCACACTGTGCGAGGAGCAGCGCGCCGACGTCGGCGTCGAAGCCCATGGGTCGGACCCGCTGGACCGCTGCCACCGCAGCGCCGTCCATCAACTCGAGCGCCGACGGACGCACCGAGGTGCTGACGGCTGCCACGGCGTGGCCGGCGGCCACGACGTCGGTGAACGTGGCCACCACCGTGGTGGCTGGCGGCGGCGGTGGGCGAAGGCGGAGCGTGGCCTCGGTGATCACCCCAAGGGTGCCCTCCGAACCCACGAACAAGCGCTTCAGGTCGTAACCGGCCACGTCCTTCACCGTGCGACCACCGAGGTGCAGGACCCGTCCATCAGCCAACACGACTTCGAGCCCGAGCACGTAATCGGTGGTCACGCCGTACTTCACACAGCACAGCCCGCCGGCGTTGGTGGCCAGGTTGCCGCCGATGGAGCAGATCTCGAACGACGACGGGTCCGGCGGGTACCACAGCCCGTGGGCCGCTGCGGCCCGCTTCACCTCCACGTTCAGCAGACCCGGGCCCACCACGGCCACGCTCGCCGCAGTATCCACCTCGAGGTGCCGCAGCCGCTCGGTCGACAACGTCACCCCGCCGTCGACGGCCGCCGCGCCGCCCGACAAACCGGTGCCCGCGCCGCGGGTCACCACCGGCACACCCAGCTCGCTCGCCACGCGGAGCGCTGACTGGACCTCGGCGGTGTTGCGAGGCCGCAGCACCGCCAGCGGTCGCCCTGGTCGCACAGTGCCCGCCCGGTCGTAGCGGTAGCTCTCAGCCACGTCGTCGTCGACAACCACCACATCGGTACCCAACTCAAGGAGGAACCGCTGTCGGACCCGGTCAGCGTCAGTGGCGGCGTCGCCGGTGGAGGTCATCTCGGTCGGGCAGTGTGCGCGTCGAGCAGCGTCACGAGCCATCGTCGCGTGTCCGCGGGGTCGATCACGTCATCGATCTCGAAATGACTGGCCACGTTGGTCGCCTTCCCGTGGGCGTAGGCCGCTGCCACCATGGTGTCGAACAGCTCCTCACGCCGCTCGGGCGCCGCCTCCTCCAGTTCCTTGCGGAAGCCGAGCCGCACCGCTCCTTCGAGCCCCATGCCCCCGAGCTCGCCGGTCGGCCAGGCCACACAGCACCGGGGCACCTTGAGCGAGCCACCGCCCATGGCCTGGGCGCCCAGGCCGTAGGCCTTGCGCAGCACCACCATGTAGATCGGCACCCGCAGGTGGGCACCGACGGTGAACAGGCGGCCTGCCGCCCGCACCAACCCGCGCTGCTCCTCGTCGGGTCCGACCATGAAGCCCGGCGTGTCACACAGCGAGATCACCGGCTGGCCACCCGCATCGCACCGGGACAGGAAGTCGGCCGCCTTGGTGGCCGCATCGGTGTCGATGGCCCCACCGAGGTGCACCGGATCGTTGGCCAGCACGCCGACGGCGTGGCCGCCGAGACGGGCAACGGCAGTGATCATGGGCGAACCCCAGCCACCACGCAGTTCCAGCACGCTGTCGCTGTCGAACAGCGTGCTCATGACGCTGCGGACGTCGTAGGTCCGCGTACGACGTTCGGGCACCAGTTGCCGGAGCGCCTCCTGGTCGGCATGCCGACCCGGCGTCGACGTGCTGTCGACGATCGAGAGATAGCGGCGCACCACCTCCACGGCGGATGCTTCGTCGTCGACGGCGACGTCCACCACGCCGTTACCCACCTGGGTACTCAGCGGACCGATCTCGTCGGGAGCCACCACGCCGAGGCCGCCCCCTTCGATCATGGCCGGGCCTCCCATACCGAGGTTCGCTCCCTCCACGCCGATGATCACGTCACAGCAACCGGCCAATGCGGCATTGCCGGCAAAGCAGCGACCCGCCACCACGGCCACGAGCGGCACCTGGCCGCTGAGGCGGGCGAACAAGTGGAACGCCATCACGTCGAGCCCCGACACCACCGGGGCGTCGACATCGCCGGGGCGCCCGCCGCCTCCTTCGGCGAACAGCACCACCGGCAGTCGGTCCCGCTCGGCGATCTCGAACAGCCGATCCTTCTTGTGGTGGTTCACGTAGCCCTGGGTCCCGGCCAGCACCATGTAGTCGTAGGAGACCACCACGGTGGGGCGACCGTCGATCCGGCCGATACCACCGACGAGGCCGTCCGCCGGCGTCGAACGCATGAGGTCCTCGACGTCGCGTCGACGTCGCTGCGCGGCGATGGCCAACGATCCGTACTCCACGAAGCTGCCCTGGTCGCACAGGTCCTCGATGTTCTCCCGCGCCGTTCGCAGACCCCGACCGTGCCGCTTGGCCACGGCCTCCGGACGCGCCGCGTCGGACCCGAGCGCTCGCCGCCGCACGAGGTCGGCGAGGTCGTCCCGGTCGGCCCCGGTGGCGCTACCGCCGACGCCGGCAGCGTCGGACGACGACCCAGCGTGCTGCGCGAGCGTGGGTTGCGACGCGTCGACCGGCCTCAGCACGACAATGACCTCGCCTCGCTCCACCGCGGCGCCGACGGTGACCGGCACCTCGAGCACGGATCCGGCCACGGGAGCGGTCACCTCGTGCTCCATCTTCATCGACTCGAGCACCACCAGCACGGCGCCCGACGCCACGTGGTCGCCAGCGCCCACCGGCACGGCCGAAACGGTGGCCTGCATCGGAGCCGTCACCCTCTGCGGCTCCGTTGGATCGTTCGCATCGAGCATTGCTGCTGTCTAGCGCGCACCGACCCCGATGTGCGTCCCCGGGCCTCCGACACGCGTCCACAGTGGCGGCGCCGATCCACTGCAGCCAGCCGGCGACCCGCGAGTTCGTTCAGGTGGCGCGGTCCTGATCGGGTGTCACTGTCGCTACCGTCTCTGCAGGGAAAGGACCAGGCGTTCATCCACATGAGCACGAAGCAACGATCGGCGACGTCGTCCTCGGCGACCGAGTCGGCCCCCTCGACTGCTGCGCAGCCGACTCCCCTCCGCAGGGAGTTCCAGGCGATCCTCGAGCTCACCGCCCTCAGCAGCCTGGCCGTGGCGCAACCCGTGCTCGACCTCTACGGGCGCAACGCTGCAGTGCTCGTCAGCGAACGCGTGACGGCCACCGACCTCGTGGTGGTGGCCCTGCTGTTCGTCCTCGTGCCACCGACTGTCGCATGGGGGATCGAGGCGCTGGTCGGCATCGTCTCGAGACGCGCCCGCCTGGTGCTGCACGTCGGCCTGCTGGCCGGCTTCGCTGCCGTGTTCGGCGCACAAGTGGCCAGCGAAGTGCTCGGCGACGGCACGACGTTCGTGGTGCTCGGGGCGCTCATCGCTGCCACTGCGACGGCCGCGGCGGTCACCGAGACCCAGTGGGCATCGACGTTCCTGCGCTACCTGGCGGTGACCCCGGTGGCCCTGCTGGTGATGCTGCTGGTGGTGTCGCCCGCGTCGCGCACCGTCTTCGCCACTGCCGAGCTGCCACCGGGGGAGATCCTCGTCGACGATCCCGCTCCGGTCGTCGTGATCGTACTGGACGAACTCCCCACGATGTCGTTGCTCGACGGGGAGGGGGCCATCGATGCCGATCTCTATCCCCACCTGGCAGCGTTCGCCGATGACGCAACCTGGTACCGGAACAACACCACGGTGGCGCCGAACACCGTGGCAGCGTTGCCCGCCATCCTGACCGGCGCGATGCCGAGGTCGGACGACGAGTTGCCCATCGCTGCGGACCACCCACGCAACCTCTTCACGCTGCTGGCCCAGAGCCACGACCTGCACGTGGTTGAGGCGGTGACCGAACTCTGCCCCCGGTCGCTGTGCGAACGACGTGCTGGTCCCGGCGACACCGGCTCCCCCATTGCCGCGCTCGTCCGGCTGGCACCGCGTGCCTGGGACGGACTCACCGGAATTCCCGCCACCGACCGACCCACCGGAGAGGATGCTCCGCTGGATCCCGTCGAGGAGGCGTCCAACGACGACGAGAGCAGCTGGCTCGCCGACGACTTCGACTTCTTCTTGGAGCTCGATGCAGCCACCGCCGATCCGGCCGGCACCTTCGCGGCATGGACGGACCAGTTCGCCTCGAATGGCGACCGACCACCGCTGCACTACCTGCACATCCTGTTGCCGCACCAAGACTGGACGCACCTCCCCGACGGACGACGCTACCGAGCACCCAACCCGCCAGCCGGACTGTGGTTCAACGAGATCAGCGACGATCCCGATGCTGCCGAACGGGTGCGGCAGCGGCACCTGCTGCAGGTCGCCTACACCGACGTGCTGCTCGGACAGGCATTCGAAGAGCTACGTCGGGCTGATCTCTACGATGATGCCCTCATCATCGTGACCGCCGACCACGGTGTGTCCTTCCGACCCGGCGACTCCCTCCGTCCGCTCTCGGCCACCAATGCTGCGGACATTCTGTGGGCGCCTTTGCTGGTCAAGGAACCTCACCAGCAGGAGGGCCGCGTGGTCGACCACCCGGTGGCGACGATCGACATCGTGCCGACGGTGGCGGACATCCTCGGAGTTCGCCACGACTGGAGCTTCGACGGACGCAGCCTCCGCGGGGAGCCGCGAGACGTCAACGAACCACGTCGATCGTTCGCCTGGCACGTCGACCTCATCGAGCCGGGTGACGACGGCTTCCACGAAATCGACGGTGTCGCCGAGTTCGCCGCCGTGCTGGAAGCTGCAGCCAGCCGATGGCCGAGCGGCGACGACCTCCGGCTCTACCGCATCGGATCCCATCCCGACCTGGTCGGGCGCCCGCTCGACGAGTTCACGATCGACCCCACGTCGATGGCCAGCGTCCGGGTCGAGCTACCGGACGGTTGGGACAGCACCGACCTCGACGATGCGTGGCTCCCCGTGTACCTGGAGGGGTGGGTGGACGGGCCGGTGGAGGCAGCGGTGGTCGTGGTGAACGGTCGGGTGGCCGCTGCTATGTCGGTGAACGAAGGCCTCCTCCCACCGCTGCGACCCTTCGACCTCATCGTGCCCCCGCAGTTCCTGCGGTCCGGCAGCAACGAGGTATCCGTGTTCACCTTCGATCCGGCCGAGCCCGGCGTGCTCCATCCGACCACAGCGGCCCAGTTGTGACCGCCCGGTCGGACCGCACGATCAGGTTGCTGGTCCCCTCTCCGGCGAACGGGTGAAGTAGAGGGTCGTGATGCGATCGACCATGGCCCGGTCCAGCACCTTCGGCACCCGCTCGAAGCCGCAGATCGACTCGACGAGGTCGCAGACTGCAGCCGGGAGATAGGGCCGAAGGTCGCCATCGCCGCGGTGACGCGAGACCCACCGGAGGTACTCGGCGGTCTCCGGGGTGAGCGAGACCCCGAACTTGGGGGCGACCCGTTCGAGGATCTCGTCGAACTGGTCATCGCCGATCGGGGGGATGAGCACCTTGGACCGGATACGTCGGAAGAAGGCTTCGTCGCCGAGCGTCGCCGGTTCGAGATTGGTGGAGAACACGATCTTGGGGGTGCACGGCACCTTGAACTTGAGCCCGTACGACAGCGTCAGGTAGTCGACGCCGCGATCGAGCGGCACGATCCACCGGTTGAGCATCTGCTCGGGGGTCATGGTCTGGCGACCGAAGTCGTCGATCACCAAGATCCCGTTGTTGGCCTGCATCTGCAGCGGTGCCAGGTAGACGCCGCTGCCCTCCTCGAGCGTCAGGTTCAACTCGGAGCTGGTCAGCTCGCCACCGGCGATGATGCTCGGTCGTTCACACAGTACCCACCTCGGATCCAGGCCGGCCGGCTGATCGGGAGCGACATGGTGCACCACCGGATCGAACACGGTGATGACCTGGCTGTCGACCTCGACGGCATGCGGCACCAGGACGTGGTCGCGATGTGTGCGGTTCATCCGTTCGGCGATGGCCGACTTCCCGGTGCCCGGCGGGCCGTAGAGGAAGACGGCCCCGTTGGCTCGCAGCGCCGGGCCGAGTTCTCGCAGCAGTTCGTCGCGGACGACCAGATCGCTGAATGCCTCGTGCAGGTCCTCGAGGTGGACGTCGTGCGCCACCTGCTGGGCCTCCACCACCGCCACATACTGCTCCAGGCTCACCGGGGCAGCCGCCGCGTAGCGACACCGCTCCAGACGATCGTCCGCCTGGCGCTGGCCGAGGTCGGTGAGCCCCACAACGAAGCTCCGCCGCTCGAGCCCGCGCACCTCGAGGTAGCGCAGGTCGCGGAGCTGCTCGAGCAGGTCCTCGACCACGACCGGGCTGAGCGCCAACGTGGAGGCCAGGCGAATGGTGGAACTCTCCCCGTCGAGCAGGATGCGCCGGAGCACGAGGTCGTGCAGGACGCCACGGGGGATGCCCAGATCCGCCAGGCGGGTAGGGGTGCGAGGACACGCTGGATCGAAGGGCGTCGTCGACGGGGTCTCCTCCTCGCCACCGACATCAGGTCCGAGGGCGGGGTCGATCTCCGGGGGCTCACTGGCGACCGGTGGGCGCCACGGATTGCGCGGCGGCTGGCCCAGTCGGGCCAACGGCTCGTCGTCGATCACCCCGGGATCCCACATCGTCGAATCGCTGCCGCTGTCGGGCACGAACGTTTCGAAATCCACGCCGCCTCCCCTTGCGCACGCCGTGGCTGGTCACCACGTCGAACGACGTCCTCTCACCGTAGTGTTCCCGACGCCGATCCGGGCGAGCTGTCGGCGAGGTCAGGCAGCGACTCGTCGCAGTACCAGCAGCGCGATGTCGTCGTCGCGTCGCTCGATGGGCAGTCGAGCGGCGATGCGCTCGTGGAGCCCGTCCGCCACTTCCTCGGCGCTCGACGCCGTGGCCACCACGTCGCGGACGAGGTCCACCACCTCTTCCTCGGTGAGGCCGTGCGGAGGCGCCACGTCGGATACCCCGTCGGTGTAGAGGACCACGACATCCCCCTCCCCCAGCTCCAGCGACTGCTCGGTGAACGTCGGTTCCTCGAACGGCCCCAGCAGCGATCCGGGAACCCCGGCGGCCAGGGCACCCCTCGTGGGTCGCACCCACACCGGCAGCGGATGACCAGCCAGGGCAAAGGTGACCGTGCGACCCTCGTCGCGGAGCTCGCCGTAGACCGCCGTGACGAAACTGTCGCTGTAGCTGGCGCGCAAGGCCTGGTTCAGTTGGGTGAGCACGTCGCTCGGCTCGTCACCGTGCCAGGCCGCGCAGCGGATGGTGTGTCGAGCCAGACCCGTGACCGCCGCCGCACCGGGGCCTGTGCCACAGACATCGCCGATCGCCACGCCCCAGCGTCCCTGGGCAATGGGGAACACGTCGTAGAAGTCACCACCCACCTCGGTTGCTTCCCCCGCCGCCCAGTAGCGCACCGCCACCTCGAGGCCGGGAACCTCGGGCAACTCCACCGGCAGCAGGCTGTGCTGCAAGGTCGTCGAAATCTCCCGGTGGAGACCCGAGAGGCGGAGGTGGTCCAGCGTCGACGCCACCCGCGTGGCCACCGACTCGGCCAGCGCCACATCGCTCGGGTCGTAGGCCCGATTGCCGTGCTCGGTGGCGAACTGCAGCGCGCCGATGATCGACCGACCACGACTGATGGGCACGATGATCGTGCTGCGCAGCCGCAACGCCTTGATGGCGTCACGTGCCTCGACGGGCGCATCGAGCGCGTCGATGTCCTCGTCGGTCAGCTCCGGCACGAACACGGTCTCCCCGGTGCGCAGAACTGCGGCTACCCCATTGCGGGCGGCAGGGTCGTAGGGGAATCGTTCCCGGAGCGAGCGCGCCAGCGCTGCACGCTCGTTGTCGGAGTGACCGACCTCCACCTCAGGCGGACCTCCGGTCTCGGGCACGAGATACACCACACACCATTCGCCGAGACGTGGCACCGCTGCGGCGGCCACGCGTGCCATCACCTCCCGGCTGTCCGCCGACAGGCGGAGGGCGTCGTTGATGCGCATGAGGAACTCGAGCCGTTCGCGTTGCAGGCGATCACGGTCCGCTGCCTGGGCGAGCTGGGCGATGAGCACCTCGCGCTCCGCAGCGTCCTCCATCCGGTCGGTGACGTCGGCGGCGTAGCCGATGGTCCCGGCTGGCTCCCCGGCCTCGTCGAGGAACACCTTGCCTCGACCTTCGATCCAGCGGATCGACTCGTCGGGACACACCACCCGGTGGTGCACGGTGTACGTACCACCGTCGGTCATCGCAGCCTCGACCACCGCCAAGGTGTCAGCCCGGTCGTCGGGGTGGATCATCGACATCCACGCCTGGTAGCTGCCGTCGAACTCGCCGGGCTCAAGTCCGAAAAGCTCCTCGAGACGATCGTCCCAGCTGACTGCTCCACTGTGTCGATCCCATTGCCACGTACCCAGGCCGCCGGCATCGAGGGCCAGCCGAAGACGGTCCTCGGTCGTCGGGTTCACCGGGTCCGAGGCGGCCGGCTCACCCACCGGGCACCAACTCGGCCCAGACGGTCTTGCCCCGATCGTGGTGGTCGACTCCCCACCGCTCGGCGACGTGCTCGACGATGAGTAAGCCTCGCCCCGCTGGGCGGTCGTGGGCGCCGTCGACCGGCGTGACGTCGCCATGGCCGCGATCGCTCACGCTGATGCGCACCCCATCGGCGACCAGGCGAACGTCGATCTCGAGATCGCTACCTTCGTGTTCGACGGCGTTGGCGGCCAACTCACTCACCACCAGCTCGGCGTCGGGCCCGAGGTCGTCGCAGTCCCAGTCGCTGAGAAGCCGGCGCACCCATCGACGTGCTGCGGACACGCTCGACGTCCCGCCGACGAACACCCGCGTGCTCGACGGCACGTTCGAAACTGAGCGGGAACGTTCGGGAACCATGTGTTCAACGCCGGCGGACCTTGCCCGCCAGCGACCTCCATCGGTGCCGCCGGGTGGCGTCGCAACGCCACTGGACGCCTCCAGACCTACCCGAGCCGCTCGTCGTCCATGCCGACGGACTCACGAACGCTCGGCGCCCTCGTCGAGGAGCTCGGTCAGTCCGGTGATCTCGAAGATGCGGGCTACCTTCTCGCTGGCGTTCAGCACGAGCAGCCGACCGCCGGCGTCCAGGTGCCGCTGATGCTCCGCCACCAAGACCCGCAACCCGCTGGAATCGCAGAACACCACCTCGGCGAAGTCGACGCCGTTGCGCTCGGTCGGATCGCAGGCCTCGAGCGCCTCGGCCAGTTCCGGGGCAGAAGCCGGGTCGATCTCGGATGCGGGGGTGACGATCACGGACGCCAGGATACTGCACGGCGGCGGGGGCATACCTCCCAGCAGCGCGGGGAAGGTTCGCGTCAGACCCACACGCACGTGACGCACTGCCGCAACGCTGCAGCCGTGCGGACCCGCACCCTCATGGTGCGACACCGTGAAGAAGCTACGAGGAGGCTCCATGACTCGCTCCGATCCCGACAAGGTCGACACGCAACTGACTGGTGGTGAGCGTCCTGCTGGCACCGATGACGTCGGGGCCGAGGCGGATGACAGCAGCGAGACCGCACCCTCGCCCGTGGAGGGGCTCCTGAACCCCGAGGAGGGTGTCAACTCGCCGGCGGCCGACGCCGACGCTCAGCCACCTGGCTGAGCTGCGAGACCGCAGCACTGACGACGCGCCATCAACGCGATCGGGGCCCGCTGGCGTCGCCTCGGTCGAACGAGACGTCGGGCCGCTTCCTCTGCGGGTAGGGGTCTGTTCGCGCCGCCAAGCGGGTAGTCCCGCCGTCATGGACATCATCGAGCACCTCATCAGCGAGCATCGGGCGGTCGAGGACCTCGCCGAGCAGATCCGCGACGCCGACGCCGACGTCGCCCGACGCACCATGTTCGACGAACTGGAGCACGAGCTGCGTGTGCACATGGCCGTCGAAGAAGGGTGGCTGGACCCCATCATCCGATCGACCCTGGGCGACGACGAGGCGGACGAGACCGAGACCGAACACGACGTCTTGCGCAGCGCGCTCGACACCGCCCGCCCACTGGTCGCCGAGTCGGGCTTCGGTGCCGCGCTGGACGCGCTCGACGCTGCCATGCGGCACCATCACGAGGAAGAGGAGTCCGACGTGTTCCCCGTGCTGCAGCGCGACGCGGCCGACCGGCTGGCAACACTGGATCCCGAGGCTCTCGAGCGCCAGGCGCGCGGCGAGGCCGAGGACACGCGCACCTACGACGAGCTCTACGCAGCAGCTGTCGAGGTCGACCTCACGGGTCGATCGACCATGACCCGCGACGAGCTGGCCCGGGCGCTCGAGTACGAGACCACCTGACCGCCGTCCCGGATGGATGCCGGCCCGACCGCCGGCGCTCAGCTGCCCGAGGCGGCCACGCGCTCCGCGGCGGTTGCCACGGCCTGGTCGGCGGTGACCCACAGCTCGTCGAAGTCGGCGTCCCCGAGGTACCCGGCCTCGACGAGCACGTTCTGCACCGTACGACCCACCTGGAAACCGAGCACGTAGACCGCACTCGTCACCTCGCCGTCGTTCACCATCGCGTAGCTGGCGAACCGAACCTGGCCGTCCTCGCCGACGCGTGCCCGGCTCATCACTCGGTGATCGCGACCACCTCCAGGACCGGAACCTGGTCGATCCCGTCTCCATGGTCGTTGTCCGCTGGTGTCGCCATGCGCGTGTCGACCACTGGGTACGCCGTGTCGACCTTCACGACGGCACAGGACCACCACGGCTCGCAGGCTCCGGGCAACGGTAGGAGCCGTGGCCGATACTCACCGAGCACCTCGCCACTCTCGCTGTCGACTGCTCGGATGGCCACTGCATCCATCGGCTCACCGCTGACCAGGAGGAACCACGTCTGCCCGTCCGCAGTGGCGTGCTCGGCCCAGACCGCTTGCCGGCCCCAATCCGTGAGGTGTGCCAACATCTCGATACGCGCCGAGTCGACACAGACGTCGAGCAGGGCCCCGGCCGTCACATCCCCGGGCAACGAGCCACCGCCTGGATCTCGCTGTGTCCGACGCCAGCTCACTCCGGAGGTCGAACCGGTGAACTCCGATCGGATCCACCTGGCCGACTGGAGGAAGTCCTGCCACTCTTCGCGACCGACACGCTCGACCGACTCGGCGATCCGACGCGCCTCCGGCACAGGCAAGCCACGGAACTCCACGCCGGCGACGCCACCGCCGGCCCGCCACAATAGGATCTCGAGATCGGGGTCGCGTTCGGCAGGATTGAGCGTCGCAGCGCGCACACCGTACCCACCGACCGTCCATCCCTCGCTCTGTATCCAGTAGGGCGACACCGCCCCATAGACGGAGAACCACGTGGCGTCGGGCTGAGACGTGCGGGTGGGACGTGGCGGTGTGAAGTAGGCATCGGCGCCTGCACCGTGCCGATATGTCTCGGTCAGCGACCAACCTGCCGGCACGTAGCGAGGGACCGCCGACACCGCCTCACCGAGATCGAGGGCGGCGCTGCACGCGCTGAAACGGTTGGGCTCCACGTCGACGTCAGCGTGGAGAAAGACCGCGGCGGTCAGGCTGGCCAGCAGCACCGTGAGGAGCGCGGCGATCGGTCCCTCGAGGTCCTCAGCCACCTCGGCACCCTACTGCGCCGACCATTCGGTGCCGGCTGCCACACGGCTCGCCGGCCGCGTGCTCGCTACTCGATGCGGATACCGGAGATGGCCCGGGCGATCACGAGTTCCTGGATCTGCTCGGTGCCCTCGAAGATGTCGAAGATCTTCGAGTCGCGATGCCACCGCTCGACGGGGTACTCGCGGGTGTAGCCGTAGCCACCCAGGATCTGGATGGCCCGCTCGGTCACCCACACCGCAGTGCGGCCGGCGTAGAGCTTCGACATGGAACCCTCGGCGTTGCGGTACTCGCCGTTGCGGGCCAGCCACGCGGCACGCCATACCAACAGGCGGGCAGCGTCGATCTCCATGCACATGTTGGCCAGCATGAAGGCGATCGACTGGTTCTCGATGATGGCCTTGCCGAAGGCCTTGCGCTCCTTCGCGTACTCGAGCGAGTACTCGTACGCCGCCCGGGCGATGCCCACCGCCTGGGCGCCCACGGCGGGGCGGGTGGCCTCGAAGGTGGCCATGGCCGGCTGCTTGCCCGACGGCGTGGCCGCCTGCGGGTTGTTGAGCCGCTCACGGGCCCGGGCCAGCTTCTCGTCGAGCTTCTCCTTGCCACCGAGCAGGCAGGAACCCGGCACACGGCAGTCATCGAGCACCACCTCGGAGGTGTGCGACGCCTTGATGCCGTGCTTCTTGTACTTCTGGCCCATGGAGAGACCGGGGTTGTTGGGCGGCACGATGAAGCTGGCCTGCCCACGGCCCTTCAGTTCGGGATCGACCGACGCCACCACCACGTGCACATCGGCGATGCCGCCGTTGGTGATCCACGCCTTGGTGCCGTTGAGCACCCATTCGTCCTTGGCCTCGTCGTACACGGCTCTCGTGCGGAGGTTCGACACGTCGGAGCCGGCGTCGGGCTCGGACACGCAGAACGCACCCAGCTTCACGTCGTCGGCCGTGCCGTAGCACTGCGGCACCCACTCCATGGTCTGCTCGGGAGTGCCGTTGCCGGCGATGCCCGCAGCAGCCAGGCCAGAGCCCATGATGGACAGCCCGATGCCGGCGTCGCCCCAGAAGAGTTCCTCGAGCGCCACCGGCAGGGTGAGGCCGGTGTCGTCACCCATCATGGCCTGGGCCATGAAGTCGAAGCCGTAGAGACCGATCTTGGCGGCTTCCTCGACGATGGGCCACGGGAACTCCTCCCGCTCGTCCCATTCCTCGGCTGCCGGTCGTACGACGTCAGCGGCGAAGTCGTGCACCCAGGTGCGGATCTGCTCCTGATCGTCGTTCAGCTTCAGCGAAAACTCGGCCATGGGGTCGTGCTCCTCGTCGGTCCGCCGGTGGCCCTGCGGGCGTCCCCATGGCTGGCGACGGCTCATCGAGGACCGGCAAAGTTACTCGTGGGTAACAAAATATTACTCCAGTGGTGGGGTGGCGCCACAGCCGGCGGTGCCCCCTCAGCTCGACCGGCAGCCACCGACACTGCGCGCAACCAACCACCGCAACGGTGGCCCACTGCGCGCAGTCGCTGCGCGCGAGTCCGCCTCTACGGCGCAGGGTCCGTCGATGCGCCCTCGACCGAGCCGACACTGCACCCCGCCGCGCCGGGACGGGTGACACCGCGTTGGTCGGTGGGAATCGCGCCGTCGCACAGCCCAGCGGTGCCGAGCGGGATCGCCTCGAGCAGCGGACTGTCGGCCCACGGCAGGTGCGTCAGCGTAGGGCCACCGTTGTCAGCAAGCGGACCGAGCAACGCGGCGACGCTCTGCACGTCCCCTGTGGCGGCCACCGAGCACGAGTCGTCGCTCACGACGTTGTAGCCACCGGAGGTTGCAGCGTGTGAGCAGACGGCGCCGGGAGTCGACAACACGGTGCCGGCCGTCGTCAGCCGTGCGGCGTTGACGAGCAGCGATGCGTCTGCTCCGACGACCGTCGTCAGCGTCAGGGTCACCGTTCCCGTGGCACCCCAGTGCCGGATGGCGGAGCCGCTGGGCCCCGTGTTGGCGCTGAGCGTGCTGTTCACCAACGTGACGTCGTTCAAGCGGCTGTAGATCGCCCCGCCACCGTGATGTGAAGATCCCCCGGCGCTCGAGGCGCTGTTGGCGGCCAGCGTCGACCCGGAGACCTGGACCGGAGCGTTGTTGGCATAGACCGCGCCGCCCTGGTGACCCGCCGAGTTGCCGGAGAGGGTGGAGCCACCGATCACGGTGGTCCCGCCATTGACGTACAACCCACCGCCCCAGAGGTCAGCGGAGTTGTCCTCGATGACGGAGTCCTCGACGACCAGCGTGCCGGACCCGGTCTTGGAGATCGCACCGCCGAGCATGTCCGAGTGGTTGCCCGACACGATGCTGTCGACCACCGTCGCTGACGGACCCGAGACGTAGACGCCGCCCCCGTTGCCGGCGGACTCAGAGCCACCCGGCCAGTCCCACGCCACGTTGTCGACGACCGACGAGCGCTCCATCAGGAGCACGCCGCTGCTGTAGACCCCCGCACCGAACGCGTAGACGTACAGGTCCCACTCCTGGTCCACGTCGCCTCGCAACTCGTTGTCACGAACGATGACGTCGACGAGGTGCAACGACGCCACCGACTTGACGCCACCGCCGAGGGGGTCGGACCACTGGCGGTACCCGCCTGTGACGGTGAGGTTCTCGAGCACGAGCGCGCCGCTGTGGTGGTCGATGACGCGGTCCTGCTGCGTCTGGGTGATGGTGGCTCCGTTGCCGACGATCGTCGTAGTGGCGTGCACGTCGAGATCACCGCCTGCGTTGTTGTTCTCGGCGGCGCCACCGATGGTCAGCGTCGGGTCAACACCGGGGTTGATCGTGATCGCGCTGCCGGGATGCAGGTTCGCTTCGTCGATGGCGGCACGGAGCGTGCACACCCCGGTGCCGTCGTCGCACACGCCGTCGCCCGGGTTGGCATCAGGAGCGTCGTGGGCGGCGTCGACCACCAAATCGAGCGGCACCGGGTCCGGCCCGCTCCCCGCGCCCTCCACCGAGCCGATGGTGCAGCCGGTGGCCCCGGGGCGGGCGACGCCACGCTGGTCGGTGGGAAGGGTGTCGTCGCACAGCTCGCTCGTGCCCACAGGGATCGCTTCGACGGCCGGGTTCGACGCAGCCGGCAGATGGGTCAGTGTGGGACCGCCGTTGTCGGCCAGCGCGTCGACGAAGAAGGCCGCGCCTTCGACATCGCCGGTGCTCCCCAAACCGCACGAGACATCGCTGACCACGTTGTACCCGCCCGACGTGGCAGCCACCTGACACACGGGCAGGGCCGCAGCCTGCACCAGTGATGCGGCCATGGTGATGCCGTACCCGGCCAGGCTCGGCGCACCGACATTGCCGACAACCGTGGTGGCGACCAGCGACACCGGGCCCTCTGCCTCGACGGCGCTGCCCCGGGTCACGGTTCCACCCGTGGACAGCAACACGTTGGCGCTGAAGGTGGAGTTGGTGACGGTGGCCGAACTCGTGGAGGAGACGAACAAACCGCCGCCCCGCCGAGCATGGTTGTCGACCACCGAGCTGTTCTCGATGGTGAGCTGCGACCCACCGACGTAGACACCGCCGCCCCGGGTCGAGAAGTTCACGTCGCCGCCGTCAGCTGCTCGGTTGCCCGTGACGGTGCTGTCGATCAGGTGCACGGTGGCGTCGAATGCCGAGAGCCCGCCGCCGCCCCCTCCGACGGCCACGTTGTCGCTGACCGTGCTTCGCTCGATGCTGGCTGCCGCGTGCTCGACGTGCAGCCCGCCACCGAACCCGCCGGCGTTGTAGGGGTCGACCGCGATCTCGGCAAACCCGTCGTTGTGGTTGCCGCTCACCGTGCTGTCGCGCACCACCAGGTCCGCTCGGGCGCGGATGCCGGCCCCTTCGGGTCCGTAGTTGCTCTCACCGATGAGCGCACCGGTGGATCCGCCAGTGACGGTGAGTTCCTCGACGACCAGCACACCCTCGTGGTGATCGATGACCCGGTCGGCCCTGGTCTGGGTGAGGGTGGCGCCGCCGCCGAGGATGGTGAGCGAGCCGTGGACGTCGAGGTCGCCGAAGGCGTTGGTGTTGTCCTCTTCGAACCACAGGTCCGCGCTCGGTATGGGGCGGGTCAGGGTCGGGTTGATACCGGGGCCGATCTCGATGGTGTCGGCGGTGGGCACTGCGTTGGCTTCGTCGATCGCCGCACGCAGCGTGCAGGCGCCGGTGCCGTCGTCGCACACGCCGTCGCCGGGATTGGCATCGGGAGCGTCGTGCGCGGCATCGACCACGAACAGCCGGCTCATCGCCGCCCCGTCGGTCTCGACCGCCCCGGCGGTGCAGCCGTTCCCCTGTGGGCGGGCCTCGCCCCGCTGGTCGACAGCCACGGTGCCGTCACACAGTCCGGGGAGACCGTCGGGCACACGGTCGTTTGCCGGCGAGAACTGGGTGGGTAGGTGGGTGAGTGTGGGCCCGCCGTTGCCGGCCAGCGGCTCGAGGCCCGTCTGCGCGGCGCTCTGCAGGTCGCCGGTCGCGTCGAGGGCGCACGAGGTGTCGGTGACCACGTTCGACGTCCCCGAGGCCACCGCGGTGTTGCACGCACTCAGCGCGCCGGTGCCGTCGATGATGCTGGCCGACACCACCACCGCATCGGCGTCGCTGCCCGAACGGAACAGGACGTTCGCTCCGCCGTGGTCCTCGATGGTGACGTAGGTGAGCGACACGGCGCCGTCGGCGTGGTGAACCGCCGACCCGAACCAGCCGAGGTTGCCGCTGAAGGTCGAGTTGGTCACCGCCAGGTCAGCGCCGGCCACGGCGATGGCCCCACCGGCGCCGGTGAACGAGGTGGCACGGTTGTTCACGAACGTGGAGTCGGTCACCACCGTCGACTCGTTCGCCAGGTACAGCGCACCGCCGCGGCTGTTGGCTGTCTGTGCCCGGTTGTCCACCATCGTCACCCGGTGCAGCTCGAGGCTCCCGCCCGAGCTGGCAATGCCCCCACCGTGGACGGGGCTGGTGGTGCGGCCACCCCGCACCGTGAGGTCCTCGATGCGCAGATCCCCACTGTGGTGTTGGATCGCCCGATCCAACCCGGCGGCGTCGAGGGTCGCACTGCCGCCCTCGATGCGGAGGTCGCCGTGGATGTCGAGATCGCCGGTGGCGTTGCCGTCCTCACCCGCTCCGGGCAACGACAACGTCGGATCAACCCCGTCGGCGATGGTCACAACCGTCTCGTCAGGCCACGCGTTCGCTTCGTCGATCGCCGCACGCAGCGTGCACGCACCGGCACCGTCGTCGCACACCCCGTCGCCAGGGTTCAGGCTCCTCGCATCGTGTGCGGCGTCGACGGTGAGCGAAAGCGTTCCGACACCGACCTCGACCGCGCCACGATCGCAGCCCGACCCCTGAGGCCGCTCCAACCACCGCTGATCAGTGCGAGCATGTGGCAACGACTCACACGGCTCGGTGCCCGCGGGGACGGCGCCGAGCAGCGGAGAACCAGCCTGAGGCGCATGCAACGGCACCAGTGCCGCCGACAGCGGCGCCAACCCAGCGTTCGCCGACGACACGTCACCGGTGTCGGCGAACCCGCAGGTGCCGTCACTGTCGAGGTTGTAGCCGCCCGACGCGACTGCTGCAGCGCAGTCATCGTCGCCGTTGTCGGCCACCACCGAGGCTCGCAGCGACATCGCACCGTCGCCGATCAGGCCGCCAGACGCGTTGTCGGTAACGGTGAGGTACGTGCCCTCGACAACAGCCGCCGGGCCGGCACTCATGCCTGCGCCGCCGTTCCCCGACGACGTGGTGTCGGTGGCGGCGAAGCGACCGCCGGCGCTCACCAGCACCCCAGGCCCGTCGTTGTCGACCAACGCGCCCTTGCCGAACACCACCGTCGCACCATCACCGACGACAACACCAGCCTCGGAAGCGCCCGACACCGCCAGCCCCCGCACCACCACGTCCCCGCCGCGGACGTCGAGCCCGTTCGTGGCCTCCGAGGCATCGATGCGCACACCGGGCGCCTGACCCTCAACCGCCACCGGACCCGCCACCGGGTCCACCACCAACGCACCCGAACCCAGCGTGTACGTGCCCGACGGCACCACCACCGTGGCCTTCCCCTCCAGGTGAGCGTTGGCCTCCTCGATCGCGGCGCGCAGCGAACAATCCCCCGCACCCGCCGTCATCTCACACACGCCGTCTCCCGCAGTGACCGCACCCCCATCAGCGAACGTCGTCACCTCGAGCACCAACTGAGGCGGCGGATCCTCACACGCCGCCAACACCACCGCCGCACCGAACACCACCACTGCCAGCTTTCGCACCTGGGACCCCATGTGCTGAACGTACTCTGAACCGACACCAAGATGCCTCCGAAGGTCACGACCAGTGGTCAACTGACCAGCCCACCCGCCGGGCCCGCGCGCATCCAACCACCGCATCGGTGGCCCAGGGCGCGCCGTTGATCCGCAGGCTCGCCCAGATGCGCCACAACCGAACCGTCGACGCCCGGTGACACATCGGGCCACGTGCGACCCTTTCTTGGGTGATGGCCCCCATCGGGAACGACGACACCGACGCGGCCGATCGGTTCGACCGGTTCGCCCGCCACGTCGACCGGCGCCTGTGGCTGGCCCTCGTCCCGCAGGTGGGCGCCGAGCGCGCCGGCGAAGCGGTGAACGAAGCGCTGCTCTATGCCTGGCGGCACTGGCCGAAGGTGGAGTCGCTCGACAATCCCGGCGGCTACCTGTACCGACTGGCGCTGCGCGCCGCCACCCGCCCGGGGCGTGCCGAACGGGCCATCGACATCCTCCCCCGCCCCGAGCCCGCCGACCTCCCCGAGGTGGAGCCCGAACTCGTGCCCGCCCTGCTGGCGCTGTCGGAATCGCAACGCACCGTGGTGTGGCTGGTCGAAGGGTGCGGCTGGGGCCTCACCGACACCGCCCGACTGCTCGAGGTGTCCGTCTCGACGGCGCGCAACCACCTGGCCCGGGGGATGAAGCACCTGCGCGCCCACCTGGAGGTGACCCTCGATGCCTGACCACGACCTCGAAACCTACGCCCGATGGGTGGGGCAACAGCACGTCCCTGTGGACCCGGCCGACATCCGGGCGCAGGCATCCACGACCGATGACGTCGCCCTGTCGGATCTCGACAGCGTGACCGTCGAGCCTGCAGGCCACCGGCAGCGGTGGCTCCTGGCGGCCGCGGCGGTGGTCGTGGTCGCCCTGGCCGCTGCCGGGATCGGGGTGGCCACCGGCGGCAGTGACAGCGAGGTCCACGTCGGCGGCCCGACCACACCCGACCCAGTTCTTCCGAATGAGGCCTCGCCACCGTCCACCACGGAGGCCTCCACCACACCCACCACGCTGTTCGAGGGCACCTCCGTCGTCGACCTACTCGCCGACCCGGACTGTGCCGTGCCACTCCCACCGATCGCCCAGGTCGAGAACTCCCCCGGCCAACAGGAACAGCTCCGCGAGGTGACCGGCAACGAGCGCCTCGTCACAAGTACGCAGCATCTCGGGGAGATCGGTCCCGAATTGGATTCCGACGGCGACGGTGAACCCGACCATGTCGTGCGACGCAGTCGTCTCTCGGATCCGGCCGTTATCGAGCGCGGGGACGGTTCGTTGACCTTCGTGGCCGACGATGCCGACGTGGGGGTGTCGACGTTCAGTGTCGGCAACGAACACATCGGTCTCGGGGACCTGAACGGCGACGGTCGGCACGAGTTCGTCGTGTCGGCGGTGCCGGAGGTCGGGCCGCCGGCCATGTACGTGGTACCCGGGTCGACGCCGCCGGGGACCCACCAGGTAGCCGACGTCGGCATCCGCATCGCCGGCCACGCCATCGCCATCGGCGACCGCAACGGCGACGGTGTCCCGGATCTCGCCGTTCTGGCGGTGGACGGCCTGCTCACGGAGGACTCGACGACCCAGATCATCTCGGGCGCCGACGTGATGGCGGTCGATGTCGGGGGCGACGCCCGCGCGGTCGAACCGCTCGTCGAGGCGCCCGGGCAGCTGGTGGGCGTCGTGGACCTCGGCGCGAGCGCACCGGCGATGATCACTGTCGACGTCGAGGTGAGCGACGACCGCAGCGAGCGGCGGCAGGTCCTCCATATCGTCGACGAGGGAGGAACAGCTCGCCTGGTCAGCGGACCGACACCGACCGTCACCTCGGTGGCCGGCCCGCCACCACGAGTGATCGATGCCGACGACGGCACCTACGTCGAGTTCGAGGTGTCCACCCGCGGGGGAAGCAGCGCCTACCTCTGGCGCCTGAACGAACCCTGCCCGCAGTAGCAAGTCAACGATCGGGCCAGCGGGCCGCGCCCTCCCCTGGGGGCGCGGCTGGCCGCAGCCCTCGTCACCACACGATGGTGACGGCGATCCACACCAACACCGCCACCGGGAGCCAGCGGCCGACCAGGTAGATCCGGGCGATCCACCACCTCGAGTCGGTGCCCAACGCCTGCTGCAACCGGCTGGGCGGCACCAGCCAGCAGAAGAAACCGGCGCCGAAGATGCCGGAGAACAGGATCACCTGCCCACCCACGTTCTGGTCCACCCAGTCGAGGAACCGCGTGTCGCCGATGCTCAGCTCGAGGGGCGTGAAGCTGAGCGCGGAGGGCAGCGCCAGGACCAGCATGACCCCGACGACCACCACGACAGCCTTCACGTGGCGCAGGCGGAACTCCTCGGCCACCGCGCTCAGGATCACCTTCAACCCGGCCAGGCTGGAGCTGAACGCTGCGATGCAGAACAAGGCGAAGAACGCAATGGCCAGCGGAGCGCCCCAGGCCATGGCCTCGAACGCTCGGGGCAGCGTGTTGAAGGCCAACTGGCTGCCCTCGCCCGGATCCAGGCCGTGGGTGAACACGAACGGGAAGATCATCCAGCCGGCGAGCAGGGCGATGCAGGTCTCGGTTCCCGCAATGGCCAGCGAGGCGCGCGGCACGTTGGTCTTGGTCGGGATGTAGCTGCCGTAGGTGACGAGGTAGCCCTGGCCGATGGCCAACGAGTAGAAGCCCTGGCCGAAGGCAATCACCCACAGCGTCGGGTCCCTCAGCGCGGAGAGGTCGGTCGACAGGAGGAAGTCCTTCGCCTGTTCCCACCCGGCGGTACGACTGGCGGCGACGACCAGTCCGATGACGACGACCAAGAGCACCGGCATCATCGCCTTCGAGAACGTCTCGAGTGCGCTGAGACCGCGAACGAGCAGGATGCCGCCCAGGCCGAGGACCACCACGAGCCACAGCAGCGAGGCGTAGCCAGCAGAGAAGTCGGCGAACGGACGCACCTGCTGGCGGACTGCATCCACCGCGTAGCCCATCGTCCAGCCGGTGATCACCAGGTAGTAGCTGGTGATCACCGTGGTCAGCCCGACGACGAACCAGCCGTACCAGACACCGGCGGGGTGCACCTGGCGGAACGTGTGGACGGTGTTGCCCTGGGCCAGCCGCCCGGCAGCCACCTCGAGGTACATGAGCGGCAGGCACACGACGACCATGGCCAGTAGGTAGGCCAGGATGAACCCGCCGCCTCCGTACTCCCCGGCGAGGTAGGGGAACCGCCACAGGTTCCCGAGGCCCACCGCTGCGGCGGCCATCGAGAAGATGAACGCCGGCTCCGACGACCACTGCCCGCGATCCTTGGACGTCTCCGTCCCCGGGCCCGCAGCGTCGGCTTGTGGCACCGGTTCCGCCACGCGGACAGACCCTCCTCGATCACGATGTCAGCAGGTGGGGAATGACCGGCTCGACCCTACCGGCCAGGCGACCGAGTAGCGGCCCTACGCGCAACCCGGTCCCGCATGCGTACGCAGATGTACACAGATCCAGCGCCGCCGCCAACCAACACCCACCGCCGTCGAGCATCCGGGTGCACATCCGCTGCAGCGCGCTGGTCCTTCCGTCGAGACGGTCCGGCGTGCCAGGATGGGTTCGTGCGCGCCGTGGAGGACCAGACGCGAGCCGAGCCGGACTGGGATCGGCTCGTCACCGGGGTACTCCTCGTCGGGCTGGGTGTCGTCTGGCTCCTCTCGTCCGCTGAGGTGGTGGACCCGAACTGGCGCATCCTGCTCCCAGCGGCGTTGGTCGCCGTCGGTGCCACCATGGGACTGCTCGCAGCGTGGGGGCGCGGCAGCGACCTCATGGGAACCGGCACGCTGCTCACGGTGCTCGTGATCGTCGTTGCGGTCATCCCGGCGAGTCCCAGCTGGCGGATCGGCGATCAGGCCGTGCGCCCCGCCACCGCAGACGAGGTGCAGGCGCGCTACTCCCACGGCGTCGGCACACTGACCATCGATCTTCGCGAGCTGGTGCTCGAGTCCGACCTCCATGTCGAGGCCAGCAACGGGATCGGTGAACTCGTCGTCCAGGTCCCCGAGGTAGCAGCTCTCGACGTCGATGTGCGCGTCGGCGTGGGCAGCGCCGTGGTCGGCGACCGCGAATCCGACGGGTTCAGCGCCCGTCTCGAGACCCGTCTCGCCGGGGAGGGGCCAACGATCCACCTGGACCTCTCGGCGGGTATCGGCGAGATCAGGGTGGAGCGATGAAGGACCGTCGTGGCGTGGTCGCAGGACTCGTGTTCGTCGTGATCGGCGCCGGCTTCCTGCTCGACGAACTCGATGTCGTCGAGTTGCGACCCGCCTACCTCTTGCCGCTGCTGTTGATCGCGGCAGGTGTCTGGATCGTGGTCGGAAGCGCCCGGAGCGGGGGCCGACGCCAGTGAGACGCCGGAGCCAGCTCCTGCTCGGCGGCCTGCTCGTCCTACTCGGCGTGCTGTGGCTGCTCGACACGGCGGACGTCATCACGGTGTGGCGGTGGGGTGTGATCGTTCCGCTCGTCGTCATCGCAGTTGGGGTGTGGCGAATCGTGACCGCATTCGGTGGCGCCAAGCGGGACGCCGTGTACGGCAGCGTCGACACCTTGGTCGTCCTGAGCGACCGTCACCTGCGCTGCGACGGCGCCTTCGAGGGCGGGTCGATCGCCTCTGTCCTCGCCGACGTCGAACTCGACCTCAGCGGAGCGACGCCGGCCTCGCCGCCGGTCGAGCTGTCCGCCACCACGATCCTCGCCGATCTCGACATCATCGTGCCGGCCACCTGGCGCGTACGGGTGGAAGGACCGGTGCTCCTCGCCGACGTGGACGTGGATGACGAGGTGCTCGATGCCGGCGGCGCCGGACCCGATGAGCGACCCGAGCTCGTGATCAGGGCGTTCAGCGTGCTCGGCGACTTCACCGTCCGCCGCAGCTAGTCGATCACGTCGCTGCACCGGTGATCGGCTCGACCCCACCGGTCGGGTGACCAGGCGGCGGCTCTGCGTGCAACCGGGTACCGCAGAGGTACCTCCCAGCACACAGAACCTGCGACGAGGCCTGCCCAGGACCAACTGACGCACCCGTCGGGCTCTGCGTGCAACCAGGTACCGCATGGGTACCCATTTGCACACAGAACCCGCGGCGACGCCTTCAGAGCGGGTGCCAGCAGCGCGTGTTCGATTACTCGATGCGGATGCCGGAGATGGCCCGGGCGATCACCAGCTCCTGGATCTGCTCGGTGCCCTCGAAGATGTCCATGATCTTGGCGTCACGGTGCCAACGCTCGACGGGGTACTCACGGGTGTAGCCGTAGCCACCCAGGATCTGGATGGCCCGTTCGGTCACCCACACCGCGGTTCGACCGGCGTAGAGCTTCGACATCGACCCCTCGGCGTTCTCGTACTTGCCGTTGCGCGACAGCCACGCAGCGCGCCACAGCAGCAACCGAGCAGCGTCGACCTGCATGCACATGTTGGCCAGCATGAAGGCGATCGACTGGTTCTCGATGATGGCCTTGCCGAAGGCGCGGCGCTCCTTGGCGTACTCGAGCGAGTACTCGTAGGCGGCTCGGGCGATACCCACCGCCATGGCCGCCACGGCCGGCCGGGTGGACTCGAAGGTGGCCATGGCCGGCTGCTTGCCGGTGGAGGCCCCCGCGTCGGGGTTGTTCAGCCGTTCGCGGGCCCGAGCCAGCTTCTCGTCGAGCTTCTCCTTACCACCGAGCAGACACGAGCCGGGCACACGGCAGTCGTCGAGCACCACCTCGGAGGTGTGCGACGCCTTGATGCCGTGCTTCTTGTACTTCTGGCCCATCGACAGCCCGGGGGTGCCGGGCGGGATGACGAAGCTGGCCTGTCCACGGCTCTTCAGCTCGGGATCGACCGACGCCACCACCACGTGCACATCGGCGATGCCGCCGTTGGTGATCCACGCCTTGGTGCCGTTGAGCACCCACTCGTCCTTGGCCTCGTCGTAGACGGCCTTGGTGCGCAGGCTGGACACGTCGGAACCGGCGTCGGGCTCGGACACACAGAAAGCACCCAGCTTCACGTCGTCCGCCGTGCCGTAGCACTGCGGCGCCCACTCGGCCACCTGCTCGGGCGTGCCGTTGCCGGCGATGCCCGCCGCAGCCAGACCCGAGCCGAAGATGGACAGCCCGATGCCGGCGTCGCCCCAGAAGAGCTCCTCCATGGCGATGGGCAGCGTGAGACCGGTGGGATCCCCGATGGAGGCCTGGGCCATGAAGTCCATGCCGTACAGGCCGATCTTGGCGGCCTCCTCGACGACGGGCCACGGGAACTCCTCCCGCTCGTCCCATTCCTCGGCTGCCGGCCGCACCACGTTGGCGGCGAAGTCGTGCACCCATTGCTGGATCTGCAGCTGATCGTCGTTGAGCTGCAACGAGAACTCGGCCATGTCACTTGCCCCCTGCTCGCCTGCGTCGGCGGGTCGCTCGGTCGTGATGTCGGCACCTGCGCCACTGCAAGTTACCGCTTGGTAACAAACGGTACCGTGGCCGGGGGGATCACGCCAAGCGAACGCCTGCACGCCCGGTCAGGAACGACCGGGCGTGCAGGAGCGTTGCAGCTCAGAAGGCTCTCAGCGAGATTCAGACGGCGGCTGCGCCGCGGCGCATGACACCGAGCAGGATGCCGGCGACGAACACGGCGGCGGCGATGATGGCCAGCCAGATCATGCCCTCGACGAGTAGGCCCACGCCGCCGAGCAGCAGTGCGAGAACGATGAGAAGAACGACGATGCCCATGATGGCTCCTTGGTCTGTGCGGGCCCCCTCGCGGGGCGACAACACTTACCTACCCCAACGCTGAGCAGGCAGAACCAAGGCGCGAGAAACAGGTAGGGGTCGAACGTCAGGACCGCTCGGGCCGCCGGCTCAACCAGGACGGACCGAGGTCCCCTCGGCCGTGTCCTCCACCACGTACCCGGCGGCAACGATGGCGTCCCGCAACGCGTCGGCTGCGGCCCAGTCCCGCGCCGTTCGGGCTTCGTCTCGCTGACGGGCCAGTGCCGCCACCTCAGCAGGCACGTCGCCGGTGTCGGCCAGCAGCTCGAGCCCCACTGCGCCCGTCATCTCCATGACCGCCGCCCCTGCGGCCGCCGCCTCGTCGACACGGCCCTCGTCGGCAGCCTGGTTGGCCCGGTGCAGGGTGCGGAACATCAGGTCCACCACGGCGGGGGTGTCGAGGTCGTCGTCCATGCGCTCCCGGAACCGCTCGAGCGTGGCCGCATCAGCGGGCACCGTCGGCCACGTGGCCGCTCGACGCGCCAACGCATCGAGACGACGGAGCGCCGCAGACGCGTCGGCAGCCACGCCCTCGTTGACCTCGATCGGTGAGCGGTAGTGGGAGCGCAACACCAGGAGGCGGTACGAGCGAGGGTCCGACCGGGCGGCGAGGTCGTCGAGGTCAGTGAAGTTGCCGAGCGACTTGGACATCTTCTCGCCGCCCACCTCGACGAAGCCGTTGTGCACCCAGTGCGCAGCGAAGCGGTGGCCGAGCGCCCGGGCCTGGGCCCGTTCGTTCTCGTGGTGGGGGAACGCCAGGTCCTGCCCACCGCCGTGGATGTCGAAGCCGTCACCGAGCAGGCCCAGGCTCATGACCACGCACTCGGTGTGCCACCCCGGCCGGCCGGGTCCCCACGGTGAAGGCCACGACGGCTCCTCGGGCTTGGCCTTCTTCCACAGGGCGAAGTCGACCGGTGAGCGTTTGGTCTCGTCCACCTCGACCCGTGCTCCCGCCTGCAGCGACTCGATCGACTGGCGGGCCAGCAGGCCGTAGTCCGTCACCGCCTCGGCACTGAAGTACACCCCGTCGTCGGTTTCGTAGGCCGCCCCCTCGGCGATCAGTCGCTCGATCAGCGCCACCATCTCGGCCACGAAGGCCGTGGCATGGGGGTCGTGCGTTGGTCGAGCCACCCCGATGGCCTCCATCGAGCGCCACCACGCAGCCTCCCATTCCCGGGCCACCTCGTCGTGTGCCCGACCTTCCCTGGCAGCCCGGTCGATGATCTTGTCGTCGATGTCGGTGATGTTCGAGACGTAGGTCACCTCGAGGCCCGACCACTCCAGGTAACGACGCAACACGTCGAAGACCAGGGCGAAGCGGCCGTGGCCGAGGTGTGCCGGCCCGTAGACCGTGGGACCGCAGACGTACATCGACACCTTGCCGGGGTCACGGGGCTCGAGCGGGACCACCTCGCCGCGGGCGGTGTCGTACAGGCGGATCATGCCCGGAGGCTAACGGAGCCGCACCCAGGCCGAGACCCGAGTTCCTCGGGCGTCGTAGCCCGGCGTCCGAGCGCAACACTGCCAGCCGCCACCCCGCCGCGACCCTGCCGCGGACGCAGAGCACTGCGCTGCTAGGTTCGCCCACGTGCCGTTGCCGCCGCAGCGCAGCGACGCACCGGAGGTCTCGGCGGACCCGTTTCGGCCGCGCCGAGCCATGGCGGTGGCGTCGACCATGGTCGCTCTCGTCGTGCTCTTCGTGGCCTGCGGGGGCGGTGATCTGAGCGCCGACGGGGCGACATCGGGCACCACGCTCGCCACATCGACCACCGACGCCGACCAGGCACCCACCACCGACACCAGCACCGAGGCGGACGACGCGGGCGCGGAGGTCACCACCACGGTGCTGTTCGAGCCGCGCCGATTCACGGTGGCGGCCACCGGCGACCTCCTCCTCCACACCCCCGTGCACGCGGCGGCGCTCAACTACGGAGGTGGCGAGCGGTACGAGTTCGGACCGATGTTCGACGAGGTCCGCCACCTGCTCAGCGCCGCCGACCTGGCCATCTGCCATCTCGAGACCCCACTCTCGGCGGACAGCACCAACTTGTCGGGCTTCCCGCTGTTCAACGCCCCCGCCGAGATCGCGCCAGCGGCGGCCGACGCCGGCTACGACGGGTGTTCCACCGCCTCCAACCACTCGCTCGACAAGGGCTTCGAAGGGGTCCGCCAGACGCTCGACACGCTCGACGCCGCCGGGCTGGTCCACAGCGGCATGGCCCGCACCGCCGAGGAGGCCGCCAACCCCCCGATCTACGAGGTGAGCACCCCGGTAGGAGATCCCGTGCGAGTCGGGCACCTGTCGTTCACCTACGGGCTCAACGGCATCCCGCTCCCCGCCGAGGCCCCCTTCGCCGCCAACGTCATCGACCGCGACCGCATCCTGGCCGACGCCGCCGGTCTGCGTGAGCGGGGCGCCGAGGTGGTGCTCGTGTCGTTGCAGTGGGGCATCGAGTACCAGGCCCGACCGTCGGCCGAACAGGAACAACTCGGCGCAGAGCTGCTGGCGTCACCCGACATCGACGCCATCATCGGTACCCACGTCCACGTGGTGCAGCCCATCGAACGCATCGACGGCAAGGTCCTCATCTACGGCCTCGGCAACTTCCTGTCGAACCAGGTCCACCGCGAGGACACGCTCGACGGGGTCATCGTGGAGGTCGAGTTCCTCGAGGAGGCTCCCGGCCACTTCGTCGCCGGCGACATCTTCTGGACGCCCACCCGGGTCGAGGTCGGTCCCTACACCATCCGGCCGGTGACGCCCTCGAGCAACCCGGCCAGCTACGAACGCACCCGCAGCGCCCTCGAGATGCTCGGGCCCTTCGGCGGCCACTCCACCACCGCTGATCTCTGACCGGCAACGGCGCCGCTCGCTCCCGGGCACTTGCGACCGCCCGACGGCCACTTCGCCTTTCCGGGCGCGAGGGGCTGCCCGGTAACCTCTGCCGTCGTATGCCCCGCTCCGACGCAACACCCCTCCCGCAACGATCGCTCCCCGCCAAGCCGGCCCTCGAAGGACTCGAGCAGCAGTGGGGTGCCGTCTGGGAGGAGCAGGACACCTATCGCTTCGACCGCACCGCCGATCGTGCGCAGGTCTACTCGATCGACACACCACCGCCGACGGTGTCGGGATCGCTGCACGTGGGCCACGTGTTCTCCTACACCCACACCGACACCATCGCCCGCTACCAGCGCATGCGCGGCCGCCAGGTCTTCTATCCCATGGGCTGGGACGACAACGGCCTGCCCACCGAACGCCGGGTGCAGAACTACTACGGGGTGCAGTGCGACCCGTCGCTCCCCTACGACCCCGACTTCCCCACGCCGACCCCCATGGCCGAGCGCACCAAGGCGGAGCGCAAGGCACCGGCGGTCCACATCAGCCGACGCAACTTCGTGGAACTGTGCGAGCAGTTGACCGTCGAGGACGAGAAGGTTTTCGAGGAGCTGTGGCGCGGCCTCGGGCTGTCGGTCGACTGGACCATGACCTACGCCACCATCGACCGCCGCTGCCAGCGCGTGGCCCAGCGGGCGTTCCTGCGCAACCTCGCCCGTGGGGAGGCCTACCAGGCGGAGGCACCCGTGTTGTGGGACGTCGACTTCCGCTCCGCGGTGGCCCAGGCCGAACTCGAGGACCGAGAGCTGCCCGGCGCCTACCACCGCCTGGCCTTCCCGCGGGTCGACAACGGCGAACCGGTGTACATCGAGACGACGCGCCCCGAGCTGGTGCCGGCCTGTGTTGCGCTGGTGGCCCACCCCGACGACGAGCGCTACCAGGCGCTCTTCGGCAGCACCGTGCGCACCCCGCTGTTCGACGTCGAGGTGGCGGTCCACCCCCACGAGCTGGCCGACCCCGAGAAGGGCTCGGGCATCGCCATGATCTGTACCTTCGGTGACACCACCGACGTGGTGTGGTGGCGCGAGCTGGACCTCCCCACCCGGTCGGTGGTCCGACCCGACGGACGGCTGCTGGCCGAACCGCCGCCGTGGATCACCACGGAGGCCGGCGCACAGGCGTACGGCGAACTGGCCGGCAAGACGGTCAAGCAGGCCCAGGCCCGCATCGTCGAGTTGTTGGCCGACAGCGGGGCACTGCAGGGTGAACCCCGCCCCATCACCCATCCGGTGAAGTTCTACGAAAAGGGCGACCGGCCACTCGAGATCGTGACCAGCCGACAGTGGTACCTGCGCAACGGCGGTCGCGACGCCGAGGTGCGCGACGCCCTGTTGGACCGGGGCAAGGAACTGTCCTGGCACCCCGACCACATGCGGGTCCGCTACGAGAACTGGGTCAACGGCCTCAACGGCGACTGGCTGGTCTCACGCCAACGCTTCTTCGGCGTCCCGTTTCCCCTCTGGTACCGGGTCGACGCCGAGGGTGCGGTGGACTACGACGCCCCGCTGCTGGCCGACGAGGCCGATCTGCCCGTCGACCCCTCGACCGACGTCCCCGACGGGTTCGACGAGGCCCAACGGGGCCAGCCCGGTGGCTTCGTGGGCGACCCCGACGTGATGGACACCTGGGCCACCTCGTCGCTCACCCCGCAGATCGCCTGCGGGTGGGGCGAGGACGACGACCTCTTCGCCCGCACGTTCCCCATGGACCTGCGGCCGCAGGCCCACGAGATCATCCGCACCTGGTTGTTCTCGACGGTGGTCCGGGCGCACCTCGAGAGTGACGTGCTGCCGTGGCGCAACGCCGCCATCTCGGGGTGGGTGCTCGACCCCGACCGCAAGAAGATGTCGAAGTCGAAGGGGAACGTGGTCACGCCCATGGACCTGTTCGACACGTACGGCACCGACGCCGTGCGCTACTGGGCGGCCTCGGCCCGCCCCGGGGTCGACACCGCCTTCAGCGAGGACCAGATGAAGGTGGGCCGCAAGTTCGCCAACAAGCTGCTCAACGTCACCAAGTTCGTGCTCGGCATCGGTGAGGCCGGCGACACGTGGACGGCGTCCGATCCGGTCGACCAGTCGATGCTGGCCGATCTCGACGCCGTGGTGGCCGAGGCCACCGCCGCGTTCGAGGGGTTCGACTACGCCCGTGCGCTCGAACGCACCGAGGCGTTCTTCTGGTGGTTCTGCGACGACTACGTCGAGCTCGTGAAGGGCCGCGCCTACGGCTCTCGGGGCGACGACGGCGCTGCGTCGGCGCGATTCGCCCTGCGCTCGGCGCTCGAGACGATCCAGCGGCTGCTGGCGCCGATCCTGCCGTTCTCCACCGAGGAGGCCTGGAGCTGGTGGCACGACACGAGCGTGCACGCCGCCTCCTGGCCGACGTCGAGCCGCGGCGCCACCGACGATCGACCGTCACTCGACGTCGTGTACGAGGTGCTCGGCCGGGTGCGGCGGGCCAAGACCGAGGCCAAGGTCAGCCAGCGTGCGGAGGTGGCCCGTCTCGTGGTCGAGGTGCCCGAGGCCGCGGTCGGGGCCATCGGGATCGGACGCGCCGACCTCGTGGAGGCGGGCTCGATCGCGCAGTTCGACGTGCACGTGGGCGACCACCTCACGTGTACGGTCGACCTCGCCGCGTCGACATGATGCGTATCCGGGGGTAACGTTTCCCCTCATGTCCGTACGGTGGAGAACGTCGATGGTCGCGGCCGTGCTCGCGACCGGTCTCGTGGTGGGCTCGGCCGTGTCGGCCGACGAACCGCCCACCACCGACACGATCACCACCGAGACCGTCACCACGGAGACGATCACCACCGACAGCGCCACCACGGTCACCACCGACACCGGCACCAGCGAGGAGTCCGTCGAGACGAAGAGCGGCAACTCCAGCACCTCATCGTCCAGCACGTCGACCACGACCACCGCGCCACCGCCCACCACGACGATCCCCGCCCTCTCCGACGTCGCCCCCGCGGGATCCACCTCCGGACGCAGCATGAGCGTCGAGTCGCCGGGCCAGGTGCTCGTCCCGGCCGAGCTGTCCGGGCCGTCGTTGCAGCTCACCGAGCCGCCCGAGGCGCCCACCACCACCACGTTGCCACCGCT
>JAFIEP010000095.1 GCA_020832495.1 Acidimicrobiia bacterium
AGACAGCGGGGAAGGCCCCCCAAGCCACCCGAACCGGACGACAACAACGGGGCGACCTTCCCCACACACCATCGTTCACGGCGACCCTCGACCAGGTCAACCGAAGAACCGCTTGACAACCGATCCCCGATAGGGAATCAGCTGTTCACGTACCAGGCGAAGAGCACGCTGGCCACGAGCGCCGTAGCGGTGATGGCAGCCACGAGCGCAGTCGTCAGTCGGTGGCGCATTGGTCGGGACTCCTGTGGTGGCGATTGGAGGTCGTGTCCGAGCGGCGGGTGGGCGCTCAGGCGAAGGCGAACTGCTCGTGGTGGATGCGGTCGAGGGGCACGCCGAGCTCGCGCAGGTGGTGTTCGACCACCGACGTCATTGCCGGCGGTCCACAGATCAGGTACTGCTGGCGGCGGCGCGCTGCGGGCGACTCGGGGAGGTAGCGGTCGATGAGCTCCTCGTCGATGCGGCCCGTTTCCATCTCGACCGCCTCGGGCGTTGTCTCGGGAGGGGACTCGACCACGGCGACGAACCGCAGGGACAACACGCCGGCGAGCTGTTCGAGTTCCTCACGGAAGGCCATGTCGCCCCACGACCGGTCCCCGTAGAGCAGCGTGACCGTCCGCCGGTCGTCGCGGTCGGCCATGGTGCGCAGGGCGCTCATGATCGGGGTGATGCCGATGCCACCGGCCACCATCAGGTAGCTGGGCCCCTCGGCGCGGTCAGGAGTGAAGACGCCGTAGGGGCCGTCCACGTAGGCCACCGCGCCGGGCTGGATGCGGTGGACCTGCGAGGTCCAGTCGCCCAGGTCCTTGATGGTGCACTCGATCACGCCGTCGGGGAGTTCGGCGGAGGACGAGATCGAGAACGGGTGTTCCTCGGGCGAGAACGGTCCGTCGTTGACCCGCAGCCAGACGAACTGGCCGGGCTGGAACTTGATGCCGCCGTGGCCGTCGGGTTCGAGCCGCAGCGTGTAGGCGTTGCCGCGTTCCTCGCGGACCTCCGTCACCCGCCACGGCCGTCGGAACTGCAGGAGCGGCCCCACCAGGCGGGTCCATCCCAGGATGGCGACCAACCCCAGGGTCATGAGCGCCCACAGGACCTGCTTCCACACGGTGGCCACGTAGTAGTCGACCAGGTAGACGTGCACGAGCGCGGCGCCGACGATGATCACGGCCAACACGCCGTGGAGCACCTTCCACACCTCGTAGCTGAGCCCGAGCCGCGTGCGCCACAGTGAGGTCACTACCAAGGCGATGAGCGAGACGGTTGCCAGGACGGCGAAACGAGCCCGCCACGGCGCGTCGAGGACGTTGAGGAGTTCGAGGGTCTCGGGCCGGGCCACGAAGAGCATGACGGGGTGGGCCAGGATGAGGACGAAGGCCACCACCGACATGCGACGGTGAAAGGTGACGACCACGTCCTGGCCGAAGGGCGCAGCCAGACGCTTGGCCCGGGCGGTGACGGCGAACTGCAGACCCAGCAACGCCAGGCCCACGAAGCCGAGCGCTGCGGAGAGGTCGATCCAGAAGGAGCGGCCGGCGGGTCGATCGCCCACCAGGGCGAACAGCAACGGCGCGATGGTCACGACCAGGTAGAGCTGGAGGTAGAGCAGACCCCGAACGAATGTGGTCACCTTCCGGACGACCTCCGAGGACTGGGATCGGCGGTGACGAGTTCAGCGCCTCGAGCTGGGCGCGCTGGTCGTCGGGGTGACAGAGGCACCCCACTGGTCTACCCGATGGGGTCGACCGTCATGCGCTGCGAGTGTTCGGTTCGAGCCCACCGGAGGGCATCGTGGGCCACCGCCGGATGGAACCGCCAGCGGTGGAGTTGCCGTTCGACGTCGTCGTCGGCTTCGCCCAGCTCGACGAGCGTGAGGGCCAGCGACCGCGCCCGACGCCGTCGTTCCTTCACGCCGGCGGCCGCCGTCTCCTGTGCGAGGGCGTCGTGGCGGAGGCGCAGATCTCGGGGGAGCCGCCCGACCTGTCGCTGGTTCAACGGCGGCAGTGCTCGTCGAACCAGCAGCCGCTCGTCGAGTTGTTGGGCCATGCCGAACGTGCAGCACCGCTCCACGGAGCGCAACAGCGGCCCGTGCCGGGTGACGTGTCCCCCGAGTCCCAGAGCCCGCGATGCGGCGGCGAGGTCGACGTCGAACCCTTCGGGTTCATCCTCGAGGCCGTCGGCCAGTCGGCGGAGCAGCAACGTACTGGTGGGTCCGAGCACCGGCAGCCAGAACAGCTCGACGTAGCTGCTGCGGGGATCGTGTCCCACCTGATCGATGGCCGGGTCCACCCAGGGCTCCACCCGGAGCGAGCACGGTCCGTGCGGCCGGGACCGGGCAGGGGGCGGAGGCGCGGACCCAGGTCGAGCGGTGGATCCTGTGGCAGGTCCTGCAGTGGTGGTCGTGTCCATGGTGAGGCCTCCAGGGCGTGGGGACGTGAGCGGCGTGCCTCCGGAGCTTCTCGCATTCTTCAGTGCATATCAATATATTCCAGTATTCCTCGCTCTGCGCTGTCGGATGGTGACGGGGAGTGGCAGCGATGCCACAGTGGTCGGATGGGATCCGATCCGCGAGACGCCGACGCCGACAGCGCTGTCGGTGGCGGGGACGAGGCCGTGGCTCGGGCTGCCGCCCTCGTGCGGGCCGCCGAGCGGGTCTGTGTACTCACCGGTGCCGGGATCTCCACCGATTCGGGCATCCCGGACTTCCGGGGCCCCAATGGGCTGTGGACCCGAGATCCGCAGGCAGCACAGACCTCCGACATCACCCACTACGTGGCCGACCCCGACGTTCGCCGCCGGGCGTGGCAGGGACGACTGGCATGGTTCGAGCGGGCCCCGCAGCCCAATGTCGGCCATCGCTGCCTGGCGGCGTTCGGTCGAACCGGGCGACTGCACGGTCTGCTGACCCAGAACGTCGACGGGCTCCACCAGGCCGCAGGGAGCGACGCCGCTGCGGTGCTCGAGGTGCACGGCACGGTGCGCTCGGTCCGCTGTCTCGACTGCGGGGACACCACCCCGACCGAGGTGGTGCTCGACCGGGTGCGCAGCGGGGAGCCGGATCCGGGCTGCACGGTCTGCGGAGGGCTGCTGAAGACGGCCACCGTGTCGTTCGGCCAGTCGCTCGACTCCGAGGTGCTCGAGCGGGCCTTCACCCTGGCCGCCACCTGCGACCTGTTCCTGGCCGTGGGGACGACGTTGGCGGTGCACCCCATTGCCCACGCGGCAGCGGTGGCGGTGGAGGAGGGTCAGCCGCTCGTGATCCTCAACGCCGAGTCGACGGCCATGGACGACCTGGCCTCGGCGGTGGTGTGCGCCGACATCTCGGCCACGCTGCCCACCCTTCTCGGCGTCGATCACGAGGACTTTGGGAATACCTGACCTGATTGGTAGGGTTTTACCCCGTGGCGGCGCGGTCGTGGCTCGGTTCG
The DNA here is from genome assembly GCA_020832495.1 of Acidimicrobiia bacterium. GTDB lineage: Bacteria > Actinomycetota > Acidimicrobiia > Acidimicrobiales > Acidimicrobilacustridaceae > JAFIEP01. The sequence goes on from JAFIEP010000095.1 coordinate 3,426, forward strand.
CCGAGTCGACCGTCGACCGTCGTGGATGGACTGACTGGAGCAACCATGGCCACTTTCCGAGACCTCTTGGCCCGCACGAAGGCGGAGATCACCGAAGTCGATACCGCCACCGCCGACGAGCTGCGCTCGCGGCCGGGCGCCGTGGTGCTCGACGTGCGCGAACCCGACGAGCACGAACAGGGCGCCATCCCCGGCGCAGTGTTCATCCCCCGTGGCCAGCTCGAGGGCCAGATCGAGAACCGCATCCCCGATCGGGACGCAACGGTGGTGATCCACTGCGCCAGCGGTATCCGCTCGGCGTTCGCCGCCAAGACCATGGCCGAGCTGGGGTACACCGACGTCGTCTCAGTGGCGGGTGGCTTCAACAAGTGGAAGGACGAGGGGCGCGACTGGCGGGTGCCGCAGGTGCTCACGCCCGAACAGCGCAACCGCTACCACCGCCACCTCCTCCTGCCCGAGGTGGGCGCCGAAGGTCAGCAGAAGCTGCTCGACGCCAAGGTCCTGCTCCTCGGAGCGGGCGGGCTGGGCTCGCCGGCGGCGCTCTACCTGGCAGCGGCCGGCGTGGGCACCATCGGCATCATCGACATGGACGTGGTGGACGAGTCGAACCTGCAGCGCCAGATCTTGCACAACATCGACCGCGTCGGCGAACGGAAGGTCGACTCGGCCAAGAAGACGCTGACGCTGCTGAACCCCGACGTCGACGTGGTCACCCACGACGTGCGTCTCGACGCCTCCAACGTGGTCGAGTTGCTGAGCCAGTACGACCTGGTGGTGGACGGCGCCGACAACTTCCCCAGCCGGTACCTGCTGAACGACGCCTCGTTGGTCACCGGTACGCCCGTGGTGCACGGCTCCATCTTCCGCTTCGAAGGGCAGGTCACCGCCTTCCTGCCCCACGAAGGCCCCTGCTACCGCTGCTTCCTTCCCGAACCCCCACCGCCCGAGTTGGCACCGTCGTGCGCCGAGGCCGGCGTGCTCGGTGTGCTGCCGGGCATCATCGGGTCGATCCAGGCCCTCGAGGCCATCAAGCTGATCCTGGGCCTCGGCGATTCGTTGTCGGGACGCCTCATGGCCTACGACGCCCTCGAGCAGTCGTTCCGCACCTACAAGATCCGTCGCGATCCGGCCTGCCCGGCCTGCTCGGTGCCGGCCGACGCGCTGCAGATCGCCGAATACGACGAACACTGCGCACCTCACCCGGTGGCGGCATCTGCCAGCTGAGCCCCAGCGTCTGGTCGGCCGAGGCGGGGGTTGGCTGATCGGGGTGGGGGTCGGGTGATCAGGGTGGCCCGCCGGGTCGAGGCCGGCGGAAGTCGGTGACCACCCGGTAGGCCGCCTAGGCTCGGGCGGTCCCCAACGCCCATCGAGCCGCCGGCGAGGCCTTCCATCACCTCCGTGCTGCACACCCTGCGCGAGCGCAACCCGCTTCCCCCCGGCGCCACCGTCGTCGGTGGTGGCTTGGCCGTGTCGGGGGTGGCCACGTTCGCCTTCTTCGCCGTCACCTCGCGGGCGCTCGACCCGGCGAGTTATGCGGCACTCGGGGTCCTGTGGTCGTTGCTGTTCGCCGTGGGCAACGGGGTGATGCAGCCGCTCGAGCAGGAGGTGGCCCGAGCGGTCGCTGCCCGACGAGCGCACGGCCTGGGCCCCGGACCGGTGGTGCGCCGGGCCATGGTCATCGGGGCCGCCTTCACGCTGGCGCTGGTGCTGGTGGGGCTGGTCACCCATCAGTGGTTGCTGAACCGGCTCCTCGACGGTCGCACCGCGCTGGTGGTGGCCTTCCTCATCGGGTTGGGCGGGTTCTGCGCCGGCCACCTGGCCCGAGGCACGCTCTCGTCCCACGGACGGTTCCGCAACTACGCCTTGTTCTTCGGTGTCGATGGCCTCACCCGCGTGATCGCCGCGGTGGCCCTGTTCGCCCTGGGCGTGGCCGCCGTCGGCCCTTACGGAGCGGTGCTGGCCGCCGCCCCGTTCGTGGCCGTGGGCATTGCCCTGGCGGGCCAACGCGGGCTGCTCGAGCCCGGCCCACCTGCGTCGTGGCAAGAGCTCTCGAAGGCGTTGGGTTGGCTGCTGTTGGGTACCTCGTCGCTGGCTCTGGTGGTCAACGGGGGCACCATTGCCGTCCAGCTCCTTGCCACCGACGGCGAGCGGGACGCTGCGGGGGTGTTCCTCAACGGTCTCCAGGTGGCCCGCATCCCGCTGTTCCTGTTCCAGGCGGTACTGGCTTCGCTGTTGCCGCGCCTCTCGCGCTTGGCCACCCGCGGAGATCTGGACGCCTTCGCGTCGACCCTGGCTCGGCTGGTGGGCGCGATCGCCGCCTGCGGGGTGGTGGCGACCGCGGCCGCCTTCCTCGTCGGCCCACACCTCGTCGAGCTGCTGTTCGGCTCCGAGACCGTCCTCGGTGGACGAGACCTGGCGCTGCTGGCCGCCACCTTCGTGGCCATCATGGTGGCCATCAGCTTGGACCAGGCGCTCATCGCCCTGGGCGGCCACGCCCAGATGGCGCTCGGCTGGCTCCTGGCGCTGGCCACCTTCGTGGGCGTGACGGCGCTGGGCAACGATCTCTTCCTGCGGGTGGAACTCGGGCTGCTGGCGGCGTCGGTGGTGGCGGTGGTGTGGCAGGCGAGTTGGCTCACCTGGCGCCGTCGCAGCCATGCCACCCCCGAGTTGGTGTCCATGGCAGAGGCGGCGGCCGAAGCGCCTTTGCCCGAGTGATCGCCCGTGGCGGCGGATCGCCCCAGCCTGCCACCAGCGACGAAATCCCAGCCGCTAGCGTGGTCCCGGGCGGAGCGCAGGTGCGGCGAGGCGAGCTCGCCCGATTCCCCGAGGACGACCATGGTCGAGTCCCCACAACCCAGCCACGCCCGTGCGCCCCGCCGCTCCGTCGGGGGCCCCTCGTTGCCAGGGCGGCTGGTCTCCCACGCCGTGCGCGCCCTGATGGTGTCGGTGGTCGTGGCGGTGGCCGGCGTCGCCGTCGGGGTGGCCTCTGCGCTGCCGGGACCGCTCGATCGGACCGACCCCGCCGGTGCCACCACCCGCACCTTCGGGGGCACCCCGCTCGACGAGGTGCTGGCCGCAGCACAGGCCAACGCTCGACCGGACTGTGGGCTGAGTCGCGACCGCCTGGCCGCCATGATGATCGTCCCCACCTTCATCGAGACCGGTGCACCGGCCAACCGGGCGCCGGGGCCGATGACGCTCAGTCGCTGGGACCTGCAGTCGTCGCTGTACGCCTTCGGCTCCTCTTCGACGGCGTACCAGCGTGCCTACTGGCATCCGGGTGTCGGCCAGTGGCAGTTCGACTCGGCGGGTTTCTGGCCGCTCACTGCGGCCGACGCCATCGATGCACGCCAGTCGGCGCAGTTGGCAGCGCAGATCATGTCCAGCCGCTACTGCGCCTCGACGGCCACCACTGTCGGCAACAAGATGCGCTTCGCCTGGGGTCCCTGGTACTACTGCACCACCTCGGGCGACAACGTCTGCATCCTGCGCTTCCGTGAGATCTTCCAGAACGGCGAGCTCACCAACATCGTGCGGGACAACAGCGTGAGCCGCTACGGGGGCATGGTGCAGCGCACCTGCCGAGTGCGCGGCATCGGCGAGGTGTCGTGCTGGTACATCGATCCGGCCAAGGCCGAGGGACACGCCTCGTGGGCCGTGCCCTCCGCTGCCCCGACGCCGGTGACGTCGCCCTTCTACGTGTTCGAGGCCAACGGTCGCGAGTACCGCTACTGGCTGCGGCAGGACTCGGGCTACGACCGCACGGTGCTGGCCCACAAACCAGTGACGGCCAACGCCCGCACCAGCCTCACCTGGAAGCTGGCCACCGACGCCGTCGACGGACTCTGTGACCTCGACGCGGGGAGGGGTGCCTGTAGCGAACCCTTCGGCTCACTCGACGCCCTGGTGGCCCAACCCGGAGGGGTGTTGGTAGCCGGTTGGGTGATCGACCCCCACACCTCCGATCCGATCCCCATTCGCATCGAGTCCGACGGTCGTGTCGTGGCCGAGGTGCTCGCCGATCGACATCGGGACGACCTCGGCGCCGCCTTCCCGGCGTACGGGCCGAACCATGCCTTCCACCACTTCCAGCCGCTGGCGGCGGGTCAGCAGCGGGTGTGCGTGTACGGCGTGGACACGGCACCACCCATCGTGGGTGACCTCGAGATGGGGTGCGCCACGGTGACGGTCATGTCGGGGTCGCCGTTCGGGTCGCTCGACCATGTGGACGTCACCGGGCCGGGGTCGATCCGTGTACGCGGGTGGACGATCGATCCGGACACCGCAGCGTCGATCCCGGTGCACGTGTACGTGAACGGGATCGGCAGAGCGAACGTCGTCGCTGACCGACCACGCACCGACGTGGCCGCTGCCTTCCCGCTGTACGGACCAGATCATGGCTTCGACATCGCAATCGACGGCTTGTCAGCCGGCGAGAACACCGTGTGCGTGTTCGGCATCGAGTCGGCGGGGCCGGGGTCGAACACGCTGTTGGCCTGTCGAACGGTGACGTTGGACCTGGGGGCGCCGCCGTTCGAGCCGGGGACGTGCGAGGCCGGGTCCGGCAACGGTCCGTTCCGAGATGTGCCGGCCCAGCACCAGTTCTGCCGTCCCATCGAATGGCTCGTCGAGGCCGGCCTCTCCTCGGGCTTTCCGGATGGGACCTTCCTGCCGACGTCCCCGGTGAGTCGTCAAGCGGTTGCGGCGTTCCTGCATCGTCTGGCCGGTGAGCCGGCGTCGGGGGCGTCGGAGCCGTCCTTCGACGATGTGCCGGCGAGTCATCCCTTCTTCGAGGCGATCCAGTGGATGGCGGCGACGGGCGTCTCGACCGGGACCCCCCAACCCGATGGGAGCACGTTGTTCGCTCCGGCGTCCCCGGTGAGTCGTCAAGCGGTTGCGGCGTTCCTGCATCGTCTGGCCGGTGAGCCGGCGTCGGGGCTGTCAGAGCCGTTCTTCGACGATGTGCCGGCGAACCACCCGAACTTCGAGGCGATCCAGTGGATGGCCGCCGTGGAGTTGTCGACGGGGTCGATCGGCGCCGACGGTTCTCGGAGGTTCGCTCCCGGGGAGGTAATCTCCCGTCAGGCAATGGCAGCCTTCCTCCATCGCAGCGCCGCGGGCGCGACGTGATCCCGCGTCTCCCGCTTCTCGGACCTGAGCGGGTCACCACGTTCACGGTCATCTGCTGAGCAACCGCGCCATGCACGCTGGACCTCCTGGGAACCGTCGCTGCCGTCTCCTGCGAGGGACGCGATGACCGCTCGTGACACTCCGGCGCCTGCGATCGCTGCCCTCCGCCGCTCGTGGCCCCTGCTCGTCTTCGTCCTGCTGGCCTTCGCTTTCACCCCCAAGGCCTTGACCGGACAACGCGTGCTGGCCCCGGTCGACATGCTCGAGGCAGAAGCTCCCTGGCGGGCGGACCTGCCCCACGACCCCTACGTCCACTCGCCCGAGCAAACCGACCAGATCGAAGGACTGCCCAACACCGTCGAGTTCTTCCGAGAGTTGCGCAGTGGCCGCTTCCAGCAGTGGGACCCACAGATCGGCGCCGGTGGTCCGACGGGTACCCAGCCGCTGTGGGGACTGCTGTCGCCGTTCCACGCCGGCTATCTGTTTGCACCCGAGTGGTACGCCCCTGCGCTGCGGGTGTTCGCCGCACTGGTGGCCGGCATGGGGTTCACCTTCCTCTTCCTGCGCAACCTCGGCGTGTCGCGCACCGCGGCCGTTTTGGCCGGCGCCGCCTATGCGTTCAACGGGGCCAACCTGGTGTTGCTGAACCGGATCATGGCCGTGTTCTTGCTGCCGGGCTTGTTGTGGGCCTGCTGGCGGGTGCTGCATCGACCTTCGGTCGGGTCAGTGGCCGGGGTGGCGGTCTTCACTGCCTGGGCCTGGCTGGAGGGCTTCCCGTCGGGGTTCTTCTACAACCTGGCCACCGCCGCGCTGCTCGTCACCTGGGTGCTCGTGTGGCGGCTGGTGGAATCCCGCGCCGGACCCGAAGGTGCGCCGGCGCGCCGGTGGCCCTCTCCGGAGGCATGGCGGGCGGCACTCGCCCGTGGTGTCGCGGCGGCGGTCGGGGTGGGCTGGGGGGTGGCCGTGGCCGCCATCAACCTGCTGCCCTTCCTGAGCGAGATCGTGCGAATCGGGTCGCTCGACAGCCGCGTCTACGACCGCCGCTTCCACCTGTCGAGCCTCACCATGTTCGGCCTGGTGGACCCCACCGCTGGCGTGGGTCCTCCGGCGGTCGGCGTCACCTGGGCCGGGATCCACCCGGTGGAGGGGACGGTCGTCGTCGGGCTGCTGGCGGTCGTGGGCGCGTTGGCGGCGGTGGCCGCTGCGGCGGCCGGTCGCCTGCGCATCCCCGAGCAGGCAGCCTCGGTGTGGGCCTTCTTCGCCGTGGGCACACCGCTCGTGACGTTGCTCGTCTACTTCCCGACCCCGCTGCTCGATCTCGTCTACAAGGTGCCGGGGTTGGCCCAGGGGCCGTTCACCCGTGCCCGGTACCTGATCCCCTTCGGCATCGTGGTGCTGGCAGCCATCGGTTTCGACGGACTCGTCCGTCGCTCCACAGCGGTGCACCGGCCGTGGCGCGGGTGGGCGATCGGCTCGCTGGCGCTGACCGGTGCCATGGCATTGTGGGCGGCACCGTCGTGGTTCGACACGGCCTCGGCGGCTGACCAACTTCCGATCGTGGCTCGCTCCCTGGCGGTCGGCGCCGCGCTCACCGCTGTGGTGGTGGCCCTCGTCGTGGTGGCTCGCCGACGACCGTCACTGCGGCCGCTGGTGGTGGTGGCCGGCTGCGTGGTGGTCTTCGTGCAGTTGGCGGTACCGCTGCGTGGGTACACGCCCGAGGCGCCCATCGGGCGGTTCTTCCCCGAGACCGAGGGACACGCCACCATGGCGGAACTCACCGACGGTCGCTACCGCTTCGCAGCGACCATGTTCAACTTCTACCCGAACTCCTCCACCGTCTACGACCTGCACGACCTGCGTGGGCTGGTGTTGCGCGACGACGCCTTCCGCGGGCACATCCTGGCGGCCAACCCGGGGGCGTTCGACCGGGACCCGCTGAAGCTGCTGATCGATCGTGACGAGTGGACGCTCGACGCACCTGTCTACGACGAGTACGCCGTGCGCTACCTGGCGCTGGACCTCACCGAGACCCCCTACGGCGACATCGAGCCGGTGGTGGCCGAATGGGACCGCTGGGAGTCGACCGCAGGCCGGCCCGACGAGATCCTGCCGGCGCCCGACGGCGAGGTGACCGCCCTGGCAGTGGGACTACGTGCGGGGGAGGGCTGCGAGGCCGCTCGGACCACGGTGACCGTGACCGACGACAACGGTGCATCGGTGTCGGCCACCCGACGCGCTGCCGTGGCCGGTGGCGGGACGTGGCAGTGGTTCGGGCTGCCGGTCGATGCCGGGCTGTCGGGTGGCGAGTTGGCGGTGAGTATCGAGGTGGACGACCCCGTGTGCGACTTCGAGGTGGGGGTGAACGACGCCGCCGGCGGCGCACTCGCCGCACAGTGGATGGTGGACGACCCCGACGACGGCGTGCGCCTGGTGGCCAACGAGGGTGCGCTCGTCTACGAGCGTCCGAATGCCTTCGAGCTGGTCACGGTGCACGACCGGTGGGAGGTGGTGGACGATCCCACCACGGCCGTCGAGCGCCTGGCCGAGCGGACCCCGGGCGTGGAGTACCCGGCGCTGGTGGTGGGACCGGTGCCGGCGGAGGCGGCGTCGGGCCAGGGCGGTGCTGCAGAGGTGCACGGCTGGCGTTTCGGCGACGACCGGGTCGAGGTCGACGTGACCGCCGAGGACACGGCGCTGCTGGCCGTACGCCAGAATCACTCACCGGACTGGAAGGTGCACATCGACGGCGAGCCGGTGGAGCTGGTGGCCCTGAACGGTTCGCAGCAGGCGGTGTTCGTACCGGCAGGGGACCACCGCGTGGTGTTCACCTACGAACCAGCCGCCTTCCGTGTCGGTGTGACGGTGAGCGCCGTGGCGCTGCTGGCGCTGGTCGTCGCCGGGGCGTGGGTGGGGTGGCGTCGGCTCGCTCGTCGGGCGTCCCACCACGACGAGCCGGAACTCGTCGAACCCACCGACGGTTGGTGAGCGGCGCGCCCGAGCCTGGACGACCGACGCGACCGCCCGAGGTGTCTCGCACCGGAGCACCAGCGTTCTGAGGCAAGTTGAGGTGCATAGGTGTGCTTCAACGCGCCCCAGTTCGTGGAAGCTGGGCCGCCTCAGTCGGGTGTCTCGGCGATGTCGAGCTGCAGCGACGTCAACAACAGCTGGAACCCCATGAGGAACGGCACCACGGCCAACAGCACCGTGCCGGTGGTTGGCGTCGTGCCCCCCAGCGCCACCGCCACCACCCACAGCCCGACCGCGCTGCCGATGGCGGTGAGGAAGATGCCGGAGAACAGCAAGAGCGCCACGGGCGAGAACGTGCCGATGACGTACTTCAAGATGATGCGGCGCCAGAAGCCGAACATGAGCAGGCGCACGAGCGCCGGCACCACCTTGGACAGCCGGATGCCGGACACCTCCTCGCCGTACACGGCCGGCACGGGCACGTCGCGGGCGCGCACCCCCAAGATGTTGAGGTTGATGAGGAAGTCGTTCTCGAACTCGTAGCCCCGCCGGATGCTGTCGAAGTCCAGCCGCTCCAGCGCCTGGCGACTGGTGGCCGTGTAGCCGTTCTGTGGATCGAACAGGTTCCAGTAGCCGCTGGCCACCTTGGTGAGGAACGACAGCACCACGTTGCCGAATACCCGGTTGGCCGGCATGCCCTTGAACGACGTCGACGAGTAGAAGCGGTTCGCCTTGGTGAAGCCGTAGCCCTCGTGGACGATGGGGTCGAGCAGTGCCGGCAGGTAGGCGGGGTCCATCTGACCGTCGCCGGCGAACACCACGTTGATGTCGCTGCCAGCGTCGAGCGCTGCCCGGTGGGCGGTGAGGATGGCGCCGCCGACGCCCTGGTTCTCCTGACGAATCACTTCGAGACGAGGGTCGCCGGTGGCCACGGCGCGCTCGTAGGTCTCGTCGGTACTGCCGTCGTCGACCACCACGATGATGTCGACGATGTCGGGCATCCGCTCCACCACGCCGGCGATGAGCTCCTGCTCGTTGTGTGCCGGCACGACGGCGGCGACGGTGCGTCCCTCGTACACGGTCAGCTCCGCTCCACTGGCGCCCCGGTGGCGTCGATCACCGCCAGGGCCACCTCCAGCGCCCGGCGTCCGTCGTGACCGTCGACGCGGGGGCGGTCGCCGGCCAGCACGGCCCTTTCGAACTCGGTGAGCTCCACCAGCAGCGGCTCGCCGCGCTGTTCGAGGTAGGGGATCTCCACCACGCCGGTCTGGCGGTAGCGGGTGCCGCCCTCGTCGACGTACTCGGCGTGGTCCACCTTGTTGATGGTCACCTTGGGGTTGACGAGGTCGACGTCGACGTAGGAGTCGGGTTGGGTGATTTCGAGTGAGCGGATCTTCTGCTGGCCGAGTCGGCTGGCGGTGAGGTTGGCCGTCGTGCCGTCGGCGAACGTCAACAGCGTGGCCACCAGGTCGTTCGTCTGGTTACGGATCCGGCGGCCGACGGCGGCCACGTGGGTGACCGGCGCGTCCACCAAGGAGCAGACGATGTCGATGTCATGGATCATGAGGTCGAGCACCACGTCGTCGGGAACCCGCGGCGAGAACACGCTCACCCGCTCGGCGTGGACGTGGAGCACCTCGTCGAGTAGCCGGGGAAGCTCGGCCACCGCCGGGTTGAAGCGCTCTACGTGGCCGACCATGAGCTGTGCCGCACCGCGCTCGGCGGCGGCGATCATGGCGTCGGCCTCGTCGAGGGTGGTGGCGATGGGCTTCTCCACCAGACACGAGATGCCGGCATCGAGCAGGAGACACGCGATCTCGGCATGCAGCGGCGTGGGCGAGGCGATCACCGCGGCGTCGACGGCACCGGGGAGGTCCTCGACCGAGGTGGTCGCCGTGGCGCCGGTGGCGCCGGCCAATGCCTCGGCTCGAGCCCGGTCGGGGTCGACCACGTGGGTGAGCGTGGTGTTGCGCAGCGCGGTGGCGATGCGGGCGTGGTTGGAGCCCATGATCCCTGCACCGATGACCGCCAACCTAAGCACCGAGCACCTCCCGCACCCCGCCGACGATGCGCTCCAGTTCCGACGGACCCAGCCCGGGATGAACCGGCAGCGACAGCACCTCGGTGGCCACCCGACGGGCCACGGGCACGTCGGCGGCGGCCACGAGCGGATGGTCCCGGTAGCAGTCGTGGTCGTCCACCACCCCCGGGTAGTAGACCCCGCAGCCGATGCCTCGTTCATCGAGGCCCTCGGCCACCTCGTCGCGGGTGCAACGGGCAGCGTCGGTGACCCGGATCGTGTACTGGTGCCACACGTGGTGGACGCCGGGACGGACTGACGGCGTCACCAGACCGTCGATGCCGGCCAGGCCCTCGGTGAGCGTGGCGGCGTTGGCCGAACGGGCAGCGTCGGTCTCGGCGATGCGGCGGAGTTGGGGGATACCCACCGCAGCCTGGAGTTCGGTCATGCGGAAGTTGTGGCCCGGGACCTCGTAGCGGTAGCGGGCGCGCATGCCCTGGTTGCGCAACAGACGCAACCGGTCGGCCACCTCGGCGTCGCTGGTGGTGACCATGCCGCCCTCGCCGCAGGCGATGTTCTTCGTGGCGTAGAACGAGAACGACCCCACACCGTACGAGCCGACGGGCCGGTCGCCGATTCGTGCCCCGTGGGCCTGGGCGGCGTCCTCTACCAGGGTCAGCCCGTGGCGCTCGGCCATCGGGGAGAGGACCTCCATTCGAGCCGGCTGGCCGTAGAGGTGCACGGGGAGCAGCGCCGCGGTGTCGGGGCCGATGGCATCGGCCACGGCGTCGGGGTCGACACAGAAATCGTCGGGGTCGATGTCGGCGAAGCGGACACGAGCGCCGCGTTCGAGGATGGCGTTGAGGGTGGCCACGAAGGTGAACGGGCTGGTCACCACCTCGTCGCCCGGTCCGATGCCGAGCGCCTCGAGGGCGGCCACCAGCGACACGGTGCCGTTGCTCACCGCCACGGCGTGCTCGACCCCGCACAGGGCGGCCATCAGCTCTTCCAGTTCGGCCACCATGGGGCCCTGGGCCAGTCGCCCCGACCGCAGGACCGACAACACCAGCTCCTCGGTGCCCTCGGGGAGGGCCACCGTCGAGATGGGGATGGGGTCCATCACAGCCCCTCCGGGCGCTGGTGGTCGTGGCTGACGACCTGGCCGTCGCGGTCGACCCAGCCCACCCGACGCGCCGGGTTGCCCACCACCAGTTCATTTGCCTGCACGTCGCGGGTCACGACGGATCCGGCACCGATCATGGCGTGGCTTCCGATGGTGATGCCGCACACGATGGTGCTGTTGGCGCCGAGCGAGGCGCCGTTCGCCACCACCGTGGGGTGGACTTCCCACGTGGTCAGGAAGGCGCGGGGGAACAGGTCGTTGGTGAACACGACGCTCGGCCCGACGAACACGTCGTCGCCCAGGGTCACCCCGGTGTAGACCGACACGTTGTTCTGGACCTTGGTGCGCTCGCCGACCACTGCTCCGTCGTCCACGTAGGTGTTCTTGCCGAGGTTGGCGCCGGCACCGATGCGGGCACCGGAGCGGATGTGGGCATGGTGCCAGATCCGCGCGCCGGCGCCGATGTGGGCGCCGTCTTCCACGGTGGCGGTGTCGTGGGCGTACCAGTCTCGTTCGCTGTCCACTGTGATCCTCGGGTTCGGCCGAAGAGCGACGCTAGCGGAGCGCCGCAACGCTCCGCACGCCTCGTGCTCACCAGCGGGCGGTGGTCCCGTCGGCGAACACGAGCGGGCGGACGAAGTCCACCGAGTCCTGACGGAAGTTGGGGTTGTAGTACGGATCGCCGCTGCCGTAGCGCGAGGCCCACCGGTCGACGAGCAACGTCCGTTCCCAGCCGAGGACCTCGGGCTCGCGGCTGGACGACTCGTGGTGGTACAGCTCGGCATCGGGGGAGTAGACGATGCGCAGACCGCGACTGTGCAGTTTCAGGCAGTAGTCGACGTCGTTGTAGGCGCCCGGGAAGACCTCGGACAGTCCGCCGACTTCGCCGTAGACCTGTCGCGGTGTCATGAGGCATGCCGCCGTCACGGCCAGGAAGTTCCCGGGCAGGTGCACCATGGCGTAGTAGCCGCCGTAGTTGGGCTGGAAGCCCCGGTAGATGTGCCCCGGCATGACGCCGGGCAGGAAGCACAGGCCGGTGTGCTGGAGGCGCCCGTCGCCGAAGCGGAGCCGGGCACCGACCGCCCCCACGCCCGGGTCGCGTGAGTACATGAGCAGGTGCTCGATCCACTCGGGTGTGATGACCTGGGTGTCGTCGTTGAGCAGCAGCAGGTGGTCGCCGTCGGCCACCACCGCACCGAGGTTGCACTTGCTGGCGAAGTTGAACGGCTGGTCGAACGGCACGATGCGCACGGCGTCGCCTCCGGCGCTACGCAGTCGGTCCACGTCGGCGGCAGCCACGTGGTCGTCCACGACGAGGACCAACTCGTAGTTGTCGTAGGTGCTCCGCTCGACGATCGAGGTGAGACACCGTTCGGCCAGCAGGACCGCTTCGCCGGCGATGTCGCGGCGTCCCGCCGCGGTGGGGATCACGATGCTCACCGGGGGCCGTTCGCTCAGCGCCGGACGCAGGCGGAACACCCCGGGCACCACCATGTCCTCGCTGACGGTGGCTTCGAAGCCGGTGCGCTCGAGGTGCGACGCGATGGCCCGGTGCGAGGCCAACCAGGCGTAGGGCTTGGCGTCGGGGGAGGCATTGACCGAGGCGTCGGTGATCCGCCAGTGGTACAGCACGCGCGGGACATGGCAGACCCGCCCGCCCTGCTCGGTGACGCGGAAGACCAGGTCGTAGTCCTGGGCGCCTTCGAATCCCTCCCGGAAGCCGCCCACGTCGAGGGCCACCTGTCGCCGCACGACACCGAGGTGGTTGCTGTACATCTGGCAACGGAAGCGGTCGGGCGACCACCCGGGCTTGAAGAACGGCTCGCTGTGGCGACCGTGTTCGTCCAGGAGATCGGAGTCGGTGTAGACGTAGTCGACGTCGGGGGCCACGACGGCGGCCACGGCAGCCAGGGCTTCGGGGTGGAGTGTGTCGTCGTGGTCGAGCATGGCCACGAACTCGCCACGGGCGGCGTTGAGTCCGTCGTTGGAGGCGGCCACGATCCCGCCGTTGGCGGGTCGCCGCAGCACCTTGATGCGCGCGTCGGAGGCCGCCGCCGCGGTCAGGACGTCGCCGATGTGCGCTGCGGTCGAGCCGTCGTCGACGAGGAGGAGTTCCCAGTCGACGAACGTCTGCGCCTGTACCGAGGCGATCACCTCGTCGAGCAGTGCCGGCGGCGTGTCGAAGACAGGGGTGAGGACGCTGATCAGCGGAGCCGACGAGGCGCTCAACCGGCTGCTCCCGTGCGCTCGCGGATCTTGCGGTAGGGGGTCATGATCCTCCACATGAGGCGCCAGGTGGTGGAGTGCACCACCTCGTGGTAGCGCTCCGGGAGGCCGGTGTAGGAGCTCAGCTCGCTCTCGGCTTCGGCGAGGCGACCCAATGCCGTGCCCAGCTCCTCCTCCCGGCCGATGACCCGGTCGCGGAGGCGGAGCACCTCGAGGCGTCGCTCGTGCAACTCGGACCGGGACGCCTCGGCGTCCGCCGACAGGCGGGCCACCTGTTCGCCGTAGCGCTCGTTGAGCTCGGTCAGCTCTGCCGCCTGCTCGGCCACCACCTTGTGCGCGTGGTCCCGCTCGGCGAGGGCGGCATCGAGCTGGTCCTCGAGCGCTCGCAGCTCTTCGGGGCGGGCCGGCGGTGCGGCGGCCACCGAGGCCAGGTCCGTCTCGAGTTCGTCGACCCGGGATCGCAGTTCGTGTAGCTCGCGTTGCTGGCGGAAGATGGTGCGCTCCGACGACTGCACCACGTCCACCAACGTCGGTGCGGGGTGGGCCTCGTAGACGGCGAGATGGTCGGGCAGCAGGCCGACGCCCGACGTGGGTGAGCGCAGGAAGCCACAGGTGGCGAGCAGCGCAGCCAGGTCCTCGACGGCCACTGTGCCCACACCACCGGGAGCGGTGCCGACCACCAGCCTGCCGGTCATCGACGTGAGGTGGCGCACGGCGGACTCGACCTCGTCGGGTGCGAGATCCTCCAAGGCGTCGACGGCCAGCACGAGCTCGTACTTGCCCTCGTGCGGTTCGTCCGGTCGAGCCACGTGCAGGTGTTCGCGCACGTCGGCGGAGGCATCCCGCCACGCCCGCTCGTCGACGTCGGTGCCGGCAGCATCGACGCCCATCGTGCGCAGTGCCTCCACCAGCGATCCGTCCCCGCAGCCCACCTCGAGCACCGACGCCGGGTGGAACACCCGGACCAGCCGGGCGGCCAGCTCGCCGGGCGACGCGCCGAAGGGGGACTCCTGGTGGGCGGGTGCAGCCATGGCAGCACTATAGGGTCCATGCCCGATGCGGCCCCGGACCTGTGGAACCCGGCGTCGGCACTTGCGTCGACGCTCCCGGTCGGACAAGGTGCCGACCATGGCAGAGGTCACCGAGTCCGACACGATCGCCGGCGTCTTCCTCGTGGAGCCGACCGTGCACGGCGACGAGAGGGGGTACTTCGTCGAGACCTACCGGCGACAGTGGTTCCCGAACGGGGGCCGCGAGATGGTGCAGGCCAACCGGGGTGATCGCAAGGCCGGCGCCATCGTCGGGCTGCACTACCACCTGCACCAGGCCGACTACTGGTACGTGCCGTTCGGGACGGCGCGCGTGGTGCTCCACGATCTGCGTGACGGTGGTCCGACCGATGGCGCCACTCTGTGCTTCGATCTCGGTCGCCAGCCCGACGGGACGCACAGTCATCGTGGGGTCTTCATCCCGCCGGGCGTGGCCCACGGGTTCGCCTCCCTCACCGACATGACCATCACCTACCTGGTGGACGGCTACTACAACCCGGCCGACGAGTTGGGCGTCGCCTGGGACGATCCCGACATCGCTGCCGACTGGGGCCTCGACGACCCCGTGCTGTCAGCCCGCGACCAGGCCAACCCGTCGCGTGCCGAGCTGCCCGAGGGGCGCCGCCCCTACTGGCCGATGCGCACCTGAGACGCCGCCGCAGCCCTGCGGGTCGGGCCGCGTCGGCGAACGCCGACGTTGTGGGCTGTCAGTCGACGCCGCGGAAGGCGAGGAACAGCGCCGTTGGCCACATCGACGGGACGAGTGCCATCCGTTGCCACGACGGCTTCAGCTCGCCCCACCACGGTGGTCCGTGCTCCTCGAGGATCACGAAGACCGCAATGGCCACGATGATGTTGGTGCACAACACCACCCACAGCGGCATCGTCCGGAGCTGCTGACGCAGCGGCGAGCGTGGCGCCTGCCCGAGCGCTCGGCGGTGGGTGGGGTTCGCTCCGGTCAAGCGGGACGGCGCGGCGCGTGGGCGTCGACGGGTGGCGATGCCGTGCGCGCCGCTCAGGTGCGCGGCCAGATCAGGGGCCGCAGTGAAGGGTTCACCGCACTGCGGGCAGGGCACCGGTTCAGCAGGTCGCTCGACTGGTTGGCCGAACCAGTCCCGCTCGGGCAGGCTCTCGGCAGGGGGGTCAGGGGCGGTCATTCGCTCGGAGTGCGTTCGTCTGCTTGCATAGCGGACCATGAAACTGTTCGTCACCGGCGCTGCCGGGTTCATCGGATCGAACTACATCCACCATGTGATCGCCACGAGCGACGACGAGGTGACCGTCTTCGACGCACTCACCTACGCCGGCAACCTCGACAACCTGCGTGACGTGGCGGACGATCCCCGCTATTCGTTCGTCCAGGGCGACATCTGCGACCGCGAGGCGGTGGCGGCGGCCATGGAGGGCCACGATGCCGTCGTGCATTTCGCCGCAGAGAGCCACGTCGACCGTTCCATCGTGGATCCGGACGCCTTCGTGCGCACCAACTGCGACGGCACGAACGTCGTGTGCGACGTGGCCCGGCGGGTGGGGGTCGATCGCTTCCTGCACATCTCCACCGACGAGGTCTACGGCTCGATCGAGAAAGGGTCCTTCCGTGAGACCGACCGCCTCGGTCCGCGGTCGCCCTACTCGGCGTCGAAGGCGGGATCCGACCTCATCGCCCTGGCCTACGGCGAGACCTACGGATTGCCGGTGATCGTCACCCGCTCGTCGAACAACTTCGGGCCGTACCAGTTCCCCGAGAAGGTCATTCCGCTGTTCGTGACCAACCTGTTGGAAGGTCGCAGCGTCCCGCTGTACGGCGACGGTATGAACGTGCGCGACTGGTGCTACGTGGCTGACAACTGCGCGGCGGTCGACCTGGTGCTCCGGTCGGGGACGATCGGCGAGATCTACAACATCGGTGCCGGCAACGAGGTGACCAACCGGGAACTCACCTACGCGCTGCTCGAGTTGCTGGGCAAGGGTGACGACATGATCGACCACGTGGAGGACCGCCTCGGTCACGACCGACGCTACTCCATCGACTGCTCCAAGGTGCGGGCCCTCGGGTGGGAGCCGGCTCGCCACTTCAGTGAGGCGCTCGAGGCCACCGTCCGGTGGTACACCGACAACCGTTGGTGGTGGGAGCCGCTGCGGTCGGCACAGGGCTGATCGGCCGTGCGCGTACTGATCACCGGCGCCGCCGGGCAGGTGGGCCGCGAACTGGTCGAGCGCTTCGAGGGCTACGACCTGGCCGCGCCCGACCGGTCATCGCTCGACATCGGGGACCGCGACGCCGTGCTCGGTGCCGTCACCACCTTCGAACCCGACGTGGTGGTGAACCCGGCAGCGTTCACTGCCGTCGACGCCTGTGAGACCGAGCGGGATGCTGCCTGGCGGGCCAATGCCCTCGCCGTCCGGCACCTGGCCGAAGGCTGCCGCCTCGTGGGGGCACACCTCGTCCACCTCTCCACCGACTACGTGTTCGACGGGACCAAGCCGGCGCCCTACGTCGAGTGGGACCTGCCCGCCCCGGCCTCGGTCTACGGCGCCTCCAAGCTGGGTGGCGAGCAAGAGGCGTGGGCGGCCCCGTCGACCACGGTCGTGCGCACGTCGTGGGTGTGCGGTCGGTACGGCTCCAACATGGTGAAGACGATTCGGCGGGTGGCAGCCGCCAACCCCGAACTCAGCTTCGTCGACGACCAGCGTGGCCACCCCACCTTGGCCGACGACCTCGCCCGCATGGTGCAGAAGCTGGCGGTGCAGCGGCTGCCGGGGCTGTTCCACGTCACCAACGCGGGGGCGGTGTCGTGGTACGAGTTCGCTCGTGCCGTGCTGGAGGCATCGGGGGAGGACCCCGACCGGGTACGGCCCATCAGCACGGCCGATCTCGACCCACCTCGCCCGGCACCCCGCCCGGCCAACTCGGTCCTCGACAACGCAGCACTGCGACTGTCGGGCATCGAACCCTTGGGCGACTTCCGCGAAGCCCTGGCCCGCACCGTGGCCTGGCTGGAGGCACATGGGTGAGCCAGCGGACGCGCTCCCGTTCGTGCGCGTCGTCGTGCTCAACCACAACGGCGGCCAGCGGGTGCTGGCCTGCCTCGATGCCCTCGCCGGCCTCGACTACCCCCGCCACCGGTACGAGGTCGTGGTGGTGGACAACGCCTCGACCGACGGGAGCGTTGCCGCCATCGAGGTCCGACACCCGGCAGTCGAACTGATCCGCAACCCCCGCAACAGCGGCTTCGGTGCCAACAACTTGGCCATGGTGGATCGTCGCGGGGTCGACTACGTGGCGTTGTGCAATGACGACGCCTACGTCGAGCCGTCCTGGTTGCGTGACCTCGTGGACGTGTGCGAAGGCGACCCCTCCGTGGGGGCGGCATGTCCGAAGATGCTCTTTGCCGATCGCTACGTCCGGGTCGACGTCGAGGCTCCCCCTTTCACCCCGGGTGACGGAGATCCCAGGTCGCTCGGGATCCGGCTGTTCGGCGCAGTGGCTGATGGCGACGACCGGTGGGGATCGGTGCGGGTCGAGCACGGCTGCTGGGATCTCGAGTGGGCACGAGACGGGAGCTTCCGCTGGACCTCGCCGACATCGGTGCTGTGGATCCCGGTTGGACCGGCCAGCCGCAGGGACCCAACGGTCGGGATCCTCTTCGAGGCGCCAGTTGCAGGCGAGGTGGCGTTGCGGTGTGGGAACGCCGAGGTCGTCGCCGAGGTCGAGCCAGGGTTGCACTCACTCGAGGTGCTCGTCGGCCAAGAGCCGGTCGAGTTGATCAACAACGCCGGGTCGATGGTGGCTCCCGACGGGGCGGGATCCGATCGCGGTTTCGGTCGCCCCGATGGCCCTCCCTTCGATGAGCCGGTCGATGTGCAGGCGTGGTGCGGTGGATCCGTCCTGTTGCGCAGCGACTATCTCGACGACGTCGGCCTGTTCCACGAGCCGTTCTTCCTCTACTACGAAGACACCGACCTCTCGCTGCGGGGTCGGGCGCGGGGCTGGCGCTACCGCTACGTACCGACCGCGGTGGCACGCCACGACCACTCGGCGTCGTCTGGGGTGGGTTCGTCGGTGTTCTTCCACTACACCGAACGCAATCGCCTCCTGCTGCTCGTCCGCAATGCTCCACCGGCGGTTGTTCGGCGAGAGGTGCGGGCCTACCTCGCCGAACTGGTGGCCACCGCCCGTCGTGAGATCCTCGGGCCACTGCGGCGCAGGCGGTTGCCGTGGCCGGTCGTGTCCTTGCGGCGGCTGCGGGTGCTGGGTTCGCTCCTCGTGCTGTTGCCCCGAGAGCTGTGCGAGCGCCGCCGACCCACGTGAGGTCGCTCGCCGCCGGGCGACGCCAGTTGGTGGAGGAGCGAGCCATGTGCTCTAGGATGCTCCCTCCGGGTGACGGCCCGACCGGGCTGGGTGACACCCCGATCGCGCACCGGCGATTCGACCGTTCCCATGCTCAACGCACGTTGCTCTCAGCCGCTCACGACGCGGCCACAGACCACCGGCGAGATGCCGTGTCCTGAGCGGACGACGGCTTCCGGCGGGGCGAGGTGACCGCCGTTCGCGAGGTGTGGGACTACCGCAACCTCGTCTACAACCTTGCTCAACGCGAGCTGCGCAGCCGCTACAAGAAGAGCTTGCTCGGCTGGCTGTGGTCGCTCATCAACCCGGTCTCCGTCCTGCTCGTGTACACGATGGTCTTCGGGTTCTTCCTGCGGATTCCTCCGCCAGTGGCCGGCAACGGGACCACCGAAAGCTTCGCCCTCTACCTGTTCTGCGCCCTGATCATGTGGAACTTCTTCTCGGGCACGGTGAACGGCTCCATGACCGCGCTGCAGGGGTCTGCCGGGCTGCTCAGCAAGGTCTACTTCCCAGCGGTGTGTCCGGCCATCGCCAACCAGATCACGGTCGCCCTGCAGATCGCCATCGAGTTCGCCATCCTGGTCGTGGTCATGGCCATCATCGGGAACCTGTCGCCGATGGCCATCGCCTTTCCGCTGGTCGTCATACCACTGGCGCTGTTCTCGCTCGGCGTCGGGCTGGCGGTGAGCGTGTTCAACGTCTTCTTCCGCGACATCGGTTACCTCGTGGGCATCGTGATGAACGTGTGGTTCTACGCCACGCCCATCGTCTATCCGCTCAGCCTGGTGGCCGATCGCGGTCCTCGGTGGTTGCAGATCTGGGAGCTCAACCCGCTGACCCAGTTCGTGGAGATCTCTCGTGATCTGCTCTACCTGCACCAGTTCCCCAGCCTGACCCGCTGGGCCTTCACCTACGGTGTCAGTCTCGCCGTACTGGCCATCGGCTGGTGGATCTTCCAGCGCAAGGCCGGCGAGCTCACCGAGGAGCTGTGATCCGTGGCTGACCGACCTGCCATCGTCGTCGACGACGTGTCGAAGCGGTTCCGTCTCTACCACGAGCGGGCCAGCAGCCTGAAAGAGCGTGTCACCCGCCTCCGTCAGGACCGCTACGAAGAGTTCTGGGCGTTGCGCAACGTCAGCCTCGAGGTGCCCGAAGGGTCGGTGTTCGCCCTGGTGGGCCACAACGGGTCGGGCAAGTCGACGCTGCTGCGCACCATGTGTGGCATCTACCGGCCGACCAGTGGTCGCATCCAGATCGACGGGCGCATCTCCCCACTCTTGGAACTCGGCGCCGGGTTCCACCCCGACCTGTCCGGTCGGGAGAACGTGTACCTGAACGCCTCCATCCTCGGCCTGTCGAGGCGAGAGATCGACGCCATCTTCGATGACGTGGTGGCGTTCTCCGGACTCGAGAAGTTCATCGACTCGCCGGTGAAGGTCTACTCGTCGGGCATGTACGTGCGGCTGGGCTTCTCCGTGGCCGTCCACGTGAACCCCCAGATCCTGCTGGTGGACGAGGTCATCGCCGTGGGTGACGAGGAGTTCCAGCGCCGCTGTTTCGAACACCTCTACAAGCTGCGCACCAACGGCGTCACCATCGTGCTGGTCAGCCACGGGCTGACCTATGTGCAGACCATGTGCGACCAGGCGGCGTGGCTGGACCACGGCGAGTTGCAGGTGGCCGGCGCGGCGGCAGAGGTCGCAGAGGCCTACCTGAGCCAGGTGAACGCCGCCGAGGTGGAGCGGATCGAGTCGGTGGAGGAGGGCGAACAGCCCCAGAGCTCGGCGGTGGTGAGCGGTCCCGGTGGCGACGACGTCTCTTTGCACCCCATCCGCATCCGCGAGATCGAGGTGCTCGACGACAAAGGGGAGCGGACCCACGTGGTCGACGGGCTCTCACCGGTACGGGTGCGCATCCACTACCGGGCCTCCGAGGTGGTGGACAACCCGCGGTTCGCCTTCACCTTCAAGAACGACGGTGAGGTCCCCCTCGCTGGGCCGTCCTACCACCCCGACCAACCTGGTGTGGGGATCGTTCCCGTGGGCGACGGCTACGTGGACTATGTGATCGATCACCTGCCGCTCAGCCCTGGGGAGTACCACCTGAACGCGGTGGTGCGTGATCGGCACTCGATGATCCGCTTCGACCACGTCCAAGGTGCCTACGACCTGCGCGTCCACCCCTCCGGTCGCTCGCTCACCGGACTCGTCGACCTGCGGGGCCGCTGGGAGTACCAGAGCTGAGTCGTCGGTAGCCGAGCGGTCGGTTCACCGTGGCCTTCGGTGGCGCCAGCGCCCGAGGAGGCCGGACTGTTCGGCGCCAGACGTGGGGTCGCGCTCGTCGGCGGGCGTGTAGGCGCCGCGGTTCTCGTGCGGGAACGGACGGTCCGGCACGGGACGACCGAGGAAGCTGCACAGTTCGTCCCAGCCGGCGCCGCCCTCCCAGTCGACCACGAGCAGTGCGTCGGGACGGTGGGCGAAGTGGCGGCGCACGGCGGCGTCATGACCGGCCACGACCCCGAGTAGCTCCTCGTCGCTCAACTGCTCGGGGTCGGTGCCGTAGATCGCCCGCCGGACGGCCGCCAGCTCCTCCGACGGTGGTGGCTGGCGCCCGACCATGTTGCGGTAGCTGGCCAGCCAACGGGCCGGCTCGCGTGTGGTGAGCACGAAACGGCTGTCGGGGAAGGCGGCATCGAGCTCGGCGTAGACGAGCGGCCAGGGCCAGTCGTCGAAGCTCTCGTGCTGTTCCGCCACCGCGAGCACCGGTCCGAGGTCGCCGCTGGTGGCCGGGAGCACCAGGTCGAGCCGAGTGGTGCAGTGGTCGAAGCCGAGGGTGCGCAGCGACGTGCCCAGTGTCGTGGTGCCGGTCTTGGCCCAACCGATGCCGAAGACCTTGGCTCCCGAGCGCGTGCTCACGAGGTGCTCTCCGTCGAGGACGCGGCGTCGCCGGCCACGGCCCGCCAGGCCTCGAGCACTCGCTCGGCGGCGACCGGCGGGAGGAGGTCGCCGTTGCTCACGGCGTGTTCGAGCGTGGGGAGCAACTCGGCCACAGCGGGGTGTCGACGCAGCTCGTCGTCCACACGGAGCGTGACCTCCTTCCACAGCCAGGCCGTGGCCTGTCGGGCGCGGTGCTCGTCGAGCTCGCCGCTTTCCTGCAGTGCCGCCGAGCAGCGCTCCACGGCGTCCCACACTTCGGCGATACCGGTGTCCTCCACCGCCGAGCAGGTCAGCGTCTCGGGGGTCCAGCCACGCCACCGCGGCCGCAGGAGGTGCAGCGCGTTGCGATAGTCGGCTGCGGTGCGTTGCGCCGCCGGTGCCAGGTCGCCGTCGGCCTTGTTCACCACCACGAGATCCGCCAGCTCCATGATCCCGCGCTTGATGCCCTGCAGCTCGTCGCCGCCGCCGGGGTTCACGAGCACGCAGAACACGTCGACCATGTCGGCCACCGCCACCTCGGACTGACCGACGCCGATGGTCTCCACCATGACCACGTCGTGTCCGAAGGCCTCGCACAGCAGCATCGCCTCACGGGTCCGGCGGGCCACGCCGCCGAGTTCACCGCCACCGGGCGAGGGGCGGATGAACGCCTCTGGTCGGCGCGCCAGCTCGGCCATGCGGGTCTTGTCGCCGAGGATCGAACCTCCTGACCGGGCCGAGGAGGGATCGACGGCCAACACGGCGATGCGGTGGCCCTCGTCGATGACCCGCAACCCGAACCGTTCGGTGAAGGTCGACTTCCCCACGCCCGGGGGGCCCGAGAGGCCGATACGGACGCTGCGGCCGGCCAACGGGAGTACGGCGTTCACCAGGGTCTCGGCCTGGGCCCGGTGCTCGCGTCGGGTGGACTCGACCAGGGTGATCCCTCGGGCCAGGGCGCGACGGTCACCGTTGGCGATTCGCTCCGCCAGCTCGGTCGGGTCCTGTGTCATGTCGGTTCCACTGGCTCGGGAACGGGTCGGCCCACCAGCCGGCGGGCGCGACGGCGGGCGGCGCCGGCTGCGCGCCGGGCAACGGCGGGCGCGCCGCCGTCCTCCCACGTGTCGCGCAGCACGACCCGCGCCCGCTGGGCGTAGGTGGGCTCGATCACCGGGGGTGGCTCCAGCGGATCGGCCAGGGCGCCGGCGTCGGGTGCTCGTTCGGGGTGCTCGCACAACGCCACGAGGGGAGCCAGGGCCTTCTCCCAGGTGAACCGTTCGGCCACGGCCGCCACCCGCGCGGCGCAGCGCCGACGCTCGTCGGGGTCGGCGAGTGTGGCGATGGCGTCGGCCAAGGCGTCCACGTCAGCTGCGGGAACGGTACGCCCCAGGCCTTCCTGCTCGACCATCTCGGCCAGGGCGTCGCCTTGTGTGCACACCATGGGGAGTCCGCACCACAGGTAGTCGAGGACTCGGGTCCGAAACGACAGCTCGGTCTCGAGATGGTCCAAGTGACACGACACACCCACATCGGCGTCGAGGAAGTGGTTCTGGCGCTCGTCGTAGGGGACCCACCCCTCGTTGAAGATGACGTGACGACCGGCCACCCCGAGATCTTGGGCCAGATGGCGGGCATCGACCGCCATGCGCATCTCGTCGATCTCGGGGTTGGGGTGGCCCCCGCCGAGGAACACCAGACGGATCTGGGGAACGCGGCTCCGCACCTGTGCCACGGCGCGCACGAGGGTGAGCGGATCGAACCAGTTGTAGATGCCACCTCCCCACAGCAGCACCAGCTCGTCGTCGCCGATGCCGGGGGTGACACCCCGGATGCCTGCGCCCGTGCGCACCGGCGGTTCCGACGGCAGCCCGAACGGCACCACGTCGATGAGTCGGCGTCCGGTGGGGTCGCGGTCGTAGGTGGCCGGGTTGATCCGGCCCATGGCCGAGAGCCCACCCAGCCAGAAGAGGCGTTGGCGGTCCGAGGCACACAGGAAAGCGTCGCCACGCCGCAACTGGCCGTTCAGGGCCCGCACCGAGGTGGACACCACCTCCTCTCGCCGTTCGGGGTCGTCGAGGCGGTACAGCTCGAGTTGCTCTAGGTGGAAGGGATCGTAGAGATCCGCAATCACCACCAGGTCCGACTCGGCCAGGGACGGGTACTGCTGGAGGAGGTAGCCCTGGTACACGAGCACGTCGGCCCAGCGGCCGAGCTCACGCCAGGCGTCGTCGTCGGTGGCTGCTTCACAGCGGTGGTCGGCCTGGTCGGCGAGCGTGCACGACGAGGTGCTCACCAGCCGGACGTCGTGGTGGGCGCCGAGTGCCTCGGCCA
Source organism: Acidimicrobiia bacterium (assembly GCA_020832495.1). Classification (GTDB taxonomy): domain Bacteria; phylum Actinomycetota; class Acidimicrobiia; order Acidimicrobiales; family Acidimicrobilacustridaceae; genus JAFIEP01. The sequence continues at coordinate 27,538 of JAFIEP010000095.1, forward strand.
TGTGACGGGCGCGGATGCCCGGTCCGGCCAGTCGCTCGGAGAGGGCGTCACCGGTGGCGACGACGATGCGGTGCCCCACGGTGCGGCTCAGCTCGACGAGCGGGCGCGGACCAGCTCGAGGACCCGCCGGGCGGCCACGGGGATGTTCGTCCCTGGCCCGAACACGGCCGCCACCCCCGCTGCCTCGAGCATCGAGTAGTCCTGCGGCGGGATCACCCCGCCGCACACCACCACCACGTCGTCGGCACCGGCCTCGGCGAGGGCGTCGATGAGCGCCGGCACCAGGGTCTTGTGCCCGGCGGCCTGCGACGACACACCCACGATGTGCACGTCGTTCTCCACGGCGTCGCGGGCGGCTTCCTCGGGTGTCTGGAACAGCGGGCCGACGTCCACGTCGAAGCCCAGGTCGGCGAACGCCGTGGCGATGACCTTTGCGCCTCGGTCGTGGCCGTCCTGGCCCAGCTTCACCACCAGCATCCGGGGTCGGCGACCTTGCTCGTCGGCGAAGGCATCGATCTCCGAGCGCAGCTCGGCGTAGTCCTCGTCCCCTTCGTAGGCGGCGCCGTACACACCCGAGATGCTACGGACCTCGGCGCGGTGCCGCCCGAAGGTGGCTTCCATGGCGTCAGAGATCTCACCGACGGTGGCCCGGGCACGGGCGGCGTCGATGGCCAGCTCGAGCAGGTTGGCGTCCCCCGCCGCCCCCTGGCGCAGTCGTTCGAGGGCCGCCTCACAGGCGGCGGTGTCTCGCTCGGCCCGGACCCGCTCGAGGCGAGCCACCTGGGCGTCGCGCACTTTGGTGTTGTCGATGTCGAGCACGTCGACGAGTTCCACGTCCTCGGGGACGTAGCGATTGACGCCCACGATCACGTCGTCGCCGCGGTCGACGCGCGCCTGGCGTCGGGCGGCCGACTCCTCGATGCGCAGTTTGGGCATCCCCGAGGCCACCGCTGCGGTCATGCCGCCGAGCTCCTCCACCTCGTTGATCAGCGCCCAGGCCTTGTCGGCCAGCTCGGCGGTGAGCGACTCGACGTAGTACGACCCGCCGAGGGGGTCGACCACGTCGGTGATGCCGGTCTCCTCGGCCACGATGAGCTGGGTGTTGCGGGCGATTCGGGCCGAGAAGTCGGTGGGGAGTCCCAGCGCTTCGTCGAAGGCGTTGGTGTGGAGGCTCTGGGTGCCGCCGAGCACCGCAGCGAGCGCCTCGATGGTGGTGCGCACCACGTTGTTGTACGGGTCCTGCTCGGTGAGCGACACGCCGGAGGTCTGGCAGTGGGTGCGCAGCATGAGGCTCTGGGGCTTGGTCGGCTCGAACTGGCTCATCACCCGGTGCCACAGCAGACGGGCGGCTCGCAGCTTGGCCACCTCCATGAACAGGTCCATGCCGATGGCGAAGAAGAAGCTGAGCCGGGGCGCGAAGGCGTCGACGTCGAGACCGCGGGCCAGAGCGGTGCGCACGTACTCCAGCCCATCGGCGATGGTGAAGGCCAGCTCCTGGTCGGCGGTGGCCCCCGCCTCTTGCATGTGGTAGCCGGAGATGGAGATCGAGTTGAACCGACCCATGTGCTCGGCGGTGTAGGCGATGATGTCGGCCACGATCCGCATGGAGGGCTCGGGCGGGTAGATGTAGGTGTTGCGGACCATGAACTCCTTGAGGATGTCGTTCTGGATGGTTCCGCTGAGCTGGGAGGGTTCGAGCCCCTGTTCCTCGCCGGCCACGATGAACATGGCCAGGGTGGGGATGACCGCGCCGTTCATCGTCATCGACACCGACATCTTGTCGAGGGGGATGCCGTCGAAGAGGATCTTCATGTCCTCGACCGAGTCGATGGCCACACCGGCCTTGCCCACATCGCCCACCACCCGTGGGTGGTCGGAGTCGTAGCCCCGGTGGGTGGCCAGGTCGAACGCTACCGACAACCCCATCTGACCGGCGGCCAGGTTGCGGCGATAGAAGGCGTTGGACTCCTCGGCCGTGGAGAAGCCGGCGTACTGGCGGATGGTCCAGGGCCGGTTGGCGTACATGGTGGCCCGCACGCCCCGCAGGAACGGCGGCGCGCCCGGCAGTGTGTCGGCTTCAGCGATCCCGGCGGCGTCGGCGGCGGTGTACAGGGGACGCCGCTCGATGCCCTCGGGGGTGAGTGTCCGGAGGTCGTCGGGGTCGGCGCCCTTGAGCTCGCGCCGGGCGAGTTCCGCCCAGGCGTCGGGGTCGGCGGGCTGGTGGTTCGGCGGGGACGTGTCGCTCACGTGCGCAAGGCTACGAGGTCCGTCACGACGGCACCGAATGGGGTTCGCACGGCGACGAGGACCTCACCGAGTGGATCGGTCGGCGTGTCAGACTGCTGGCGTGTCCTCCGGCGATGCAGCGCACTCGTTCCGCTTCGAGGGGGTGTCGCTCGATCGCACCGGGTCCGATGGTGGCGTGCTGCGCGTGCTCGACGACGTGTCGACGGAGTGGTCGCTCGGCGGCCCGCAGTGTGTCGTCGGACCGTCGGGATCGGGTAAGTCGACGCTGCTGCGGCTCTGCAACCGCCTCGACGTGCCCACCGGCGGCCGCGTGCTGTTCGACGGCGAGGACGTGGCCACGCTCGATCCGCTCGTCCTGCGGCGCCGGGTGGGCATGGTGTTCCAGCGGGTCACGCTCTTTGCCGGCACGGTGGCCGCCAACTTCGCTGTGGCCCGCCCCGACGTGACAGCGGAGGAGGGTGCGGCCGCGTTGCGGCGTGTCGACCTCCCTTCGAATCTGCTCGACCGGCCGGCGGGGGAACTGTCGGGGGGTGAAGGGCAGCGGGTGTGCCTGGCCCGCACCCTGCTCACCGATCCCGAGGTGGTGCTGATGGACGAGGTCACGTCCTCGCTCGACACCGCCAGCCGGCACGAGATCGAGCATCTGGCGCACGACCTCACCCACCAGGGCATCGGCGTGGTGTGGGTGACCCACGACCTGGCGCAGGCCCAGCGTCTGGCCTCGAGCATCACCGTGGTGCGCAGCGGGAAGGTGCTCGACGACGACGATGCCCGCCGTTACCTGCGCCAGGCCACCGCCCACGGGACCGGCACCGATCACGACTGGCATCACGACCAGCCCGGCGAGGGAGGCTGACGTGGACACCACGAGCATCGGGTGGGTGGGACTGGCGGCGTCGCTGGTGCTGGTGGCCGTGGCCCTGGGCCTGTCGACGGTGTTCCGGCTGGGGTTGGCGCGGGAGATGCTCTGGGCGGTGGCCCGGGCTGCGGTGCAGCTGTTGGCCGTCGGGCTGGCGCTGGGGTTGGTCCTCGATCCCGACACTCCGGTGGCCTGGGCCTGGGCCTGGGTGGCAGCCATGTGTGTCCTGGCGGCGTGGACCGTGCAGCGCCGCGTGCCCGAGGTCCCCGGGCTGCTGCCCCTGGCCCTGGCGGCCAACGTCGCCGTGGCCGTGGTCAGCCTGGGGGTCATCTTCGGCCTCGGGATCTTCCCGGTCTCGGCGCGCACCGTCGTTCCTCTCGGCGGCATGATGCTCGGGAACTCGATGACGGCCACCGTGGTGGTCGCCCGTCGGGTGGTGGCCGAACTGCGAGACCGGCGCGACGAGGTGGAGGCCCGTCTGGCGCTGGGTTGTCCGTGGACCGAGGCGTCGAGGCCCTACGTGCGCCAGGCCATGCGGGTGGCCACTACCACCCAGGTGGAGTCCACCAAGGCCGTCGGGCTCATCTTCCTGCCCGGGGCCATGACCGGCCTGGTGCTGGCCGGCGTCGACGCCACCGATGCCGTGCAGGTGCAGCTGGCCATCATGTACCTGATCCTCGGTTCGGTGGCCACCAGCGTGGCGGTCATGGGCCTCGGTCTGGCCCGACGCCTCTTCACTCCCGACCACCGGCTCGTGCCGCTGCGTCGGGAGGCCTGACGTGGGTGGCCGCTCACGCCTGGCATGTGGCGGCTGCCGCTGGTCCGGTGGGTGAGCGTCGACCGGTACGCTGAGCCGATGCCCAAGCGGTTCGTCATCATCGGTGGAGGCCCGGCCGGCAACGAGTGTGCCACCCACGCCGCCAGCTTCGGCGCGGATGTGGTGGTCGTCGAGAAGGACGTGGTGGGTGGGGCAGCGCACCTGTGGGACTGCATCCCCTCGAAGGCGATGATCGCCACCGGTGGAGCCCTGCGACTGATCAACGAGGCCCGGGGCATGGGCCTGACCCACGTGTCGGCCGAACTCGATTTCGAGGCGCTGCGCGAGCGCATCACCAGCATCGAACAGCGCCTGCAGCACTCGGCATCGGGCCTGCTCGAGAGCCAGGGCGTGCGCCTGGTGCAGGGAACGGCCCGCCTCGACGGCCCCAACGCAGTGGTGGTGGATTCGCCCACCGGTGTCGAGCGTCTCGATGCCGACGTGATCCTCTTGTCGACCGGCAGCCGCCCCCGCCTGCCGCCGTGGGCACCGGTGGACGGCGAGCGCGTGCTCACCACCCGCGACGCCTACCCGCCTCCGGAACTGCCCGAGCACCTGGTGGTCATCGGCTCGGGTGTCACCGGCGTCGAGTTCGTCCACATGTTCTCGGCCTTCGGCTGCGAGGTGACCCTCATCGTGAGCCGCCAACAAGTCCTGCCGGGCAAGGATCCCGAGGTGGCCGCTGCGCTCGAGGCCGACTTCCTCGACCGGGGGGTGCACCTCCTGAAGGGGGCCCGCGCCCAGGGGATCGACGTGGAGGGTGACCGGGTCACCGTCCGCTGCGACGACGGTCGCCGAGCCGAGGGCAGCCACGCGCTCCTGGCCATCGGTTCGGTGCCCAACTCGGCCGGACTCGGGCTCGAAGAGGCTGGTGTCGAGGTGGACGGTGGCGGCTACGTCGTCGTCGACCACAACTGCCTCTCGAACGTGGCGGGCATCTACGCCGCCGGCGACCTGTCGGGCAAGCTGCCGCTGTCGTCGGTGGCGTCAATGCAGGGCCGCAAGATCGCCGAGCACGCCATGGGCCGCCACGTCGGTCCGCACCGGCACCTCGACTACGACAAGGCGGCGTCGGCCATCTTCACCGTGCCCGAGATTGCCGATGTCGGCCTGGCCGAGGCCGATGCGTTCGCCAGCGGGCGGAAGATCCGCGTCACCAAGGTGCCGTTCTCGGCCAACGCCAAGGCGCTCATCGAGAACGACCCGCGGGGGTTCGTGAAGATCATCTCCGACCCGGCGACGGGCGTGGTGCTCGGCGGATCGATCGTGGGCCGTCACGCGGCGGAGTTGATCTCGGTGATCGCCGTTGCCGTGACCGCCGGCCTGCGGGTGACCGACATCACCGAGAGCCTCCTCGTGCACCCGGCGCTGGCCGAGGCCCTGGCCGACGCCGCCGAGTAGGCCCGTCCCTGGGCGCTGGGCGGTGCCCGAGGGCGGGGGCGGGGGAGCCCGAGGGTGGGGCGCTACTCGATGACGCAGACCACGTCGCCGGTGCCGACGGTGTCACCGGGGGCGACCTTCACCTCGGTGACGGTGCCGGCGGCGCCAGCGGTGATGTTGTTCTCCATCTTCATGGCCTCGAGCACGCACACGGCTTGGCCCGCTTCCACGGTCTGTCCCGCCTCGACCAGCACCTTGACGATCGTGCCCTGCATGGGCACGGTGACGGCACCGGAGACAGCCGCGAGGGCACCACCGCCACCGCTGCGGCGGGGCTTGCGCTTCGCTCCGCCGGCAGCACCGGCGGGGGCGGCCGCACCCAACTGGGACTCGGGGGCGATGACCTTCACCGAGAACCGGCGTCCGTTCACCTCGACGTCGAGGTCGCGCTGCACCTTGGGCTCGTCCTCGTCGGCGGCTCCGTCGGACGGGGCGGGCGCGCTCGATACGCCGGTGAGGTCGAGGCGCTCCTCCACCCATTTGGTGGAGTGCTCCGCCGCCACGAAGTCGGGATGCTCGAGGATGGCGATGTCGGCAGGGATGGTGGTGGCGATGCCGGCGATGCGGAACTCGCGCAGGGCTCGCAGGGTGCGGGCGATCGCCGTCGGCCGGTCCTTGCCCCAGCAGATCAGCTTGCCCACGAGGTTGTCGTAGAACTGGCTGATCTCGTCACCCGACTCGTAGCCGCCGTCCCAACGGGTGCCGAAGCCCTGCGGGGGCACGAGTTCGGTGATGCGGCCCGGCGCCGGCAGGAACGCCCCACCGGCGGGATCCTCTGCGTTGATGCGGATCTCGACGGCATGGCCGGTGCGTCGCACCTCGTCCTGGGTGAACGACAGCGGTTCGCCGGCCGCCACCCGGAGCTGCTCGGCCACCAGGTCGATGCCGGTCACCATCTCGGTGACGGGGTGCTCCACCTGCAGCCGGGTGTTCATCTCGAGGAAGTAGAACTCGCCGTCCTGGTACAGGAACTCGACGGTCCCGGCGTTGGTGTAGCCACACGCCTTGGCCACCTTCACGGCGGCTTCGCCCATGGCCTGGCGCACGCTGTCGGGGAAGTCGGGGGCCGGGCTCTCCTCCACCAGCTTCTGGTGGCGGCGCTGGGCCGAGCAGTCGCGCTCGCCCACCCAGACGCAGTTGCCGTGGGTGTCGGCGATGATCTGCATCTCCACGTGGCGGGGCCACGTGAGGTACCGCTCGATGTAGCACTCGTCGCGACCGAACCCCTTGAGGGCCTCCGACTGTGCCGAGGCGAGCGCGTCGGCTGCTTCTGCGGCCGAGGGAACCACCCGCATGCCGCGTCCGCCGCCGCCGTAGGCCGCCTTGATGGCCACCGGCCAGCCGAACTCTTCGCCGAACGCCACCACCTCGTCGGCCGAGGTCAGGAACTCTGTGGTGCCAGGGACCCCTTGCACACCGGCGGCCTGGGCGGCCTTGCGGCTCGACACCTTGTCGCCCATGACCTCGATGGCCTCGGGCGGCGGGCCGATGAAGGCAACGCCACGGGCGGTGATGGCCCGGGCGAAGTCGGTGTTCTCCGAGAAGAAGCCGTAGCCCGGGTGGACGGCATCAGCCCCGGACTGCTCGATGATGCCGAGAATGGTCTCGGTGTCGAGATAGCTCTCCGCTGGGGTCTGGCCGCCGAGGGCATAGGCCTCGTCGGCGAGGCGGACGTGGAGGGCGTCACGGTCGAAGTCGGAGTAGACCGCTACGGTCGGGATGCCCAGTTCCTGGCATGCCCGGATCACCCGCACAGCGATCTCGCCACGGTTTGCGATGAGAACCTTGGTCAGCACACCCCTATGTTTACGTTTCCGGCGGTACCCTGCGCCAGCCCATCCCAGCTGGCGTCGTCGACGAACGTGTCGGACAACCACCAGACCCGCCCGGAGGACTCCCCGTGGATGACACCGCCCGTGCAGCCGACAATGCAGCTGACAGCGCGACCGACCAGGTGGGTCCGTTCACGCCCGAGCACCTTGCCTCGGCATCCGCCGCGGGTTTCCGCGTGCGGTGGGTGGCCGACACCGGCTCGACCAACGCCGACCTGGTGGAGGCTGCTCGCAGCGGTGAGCCCGATGGGGCCGTGTTGGTTGCCGACCACCAGCGCGCCGGCCGTGGCCGGTTGGACCGGCGCTGGGTGGCGCCGCCCGGCGCCTCGCTGTTGACGTCGATCCTCCTGCGGCGACCCGAGCTCGGACCCGACGACGTGCCGCTGGTCGTGTCTGCGGTGGCCGTGTCAGCCGCTGCTGCGTGTGCCGACCACACTGGGATCCGCCCGGGCCTCAAGTGGCCCAACGACCTGGTGATCGGCTCCGGCGCCCAGACTCGCAAGGTGGGCGGCATCCTGGCCGAGGCGGTCGTGGTGGGCGGTGCGGTCGAGGCGGTGGTGGTTGGGCTTGGGTGCAACGTCCGTTGGCCACAGGACCTCCCCGACGAGCTCGACGGCGTGGCCACTGCACTCAACCACCACAGTGAGCGCTGCGTGACCGTGCCCGATCTGCTGGTGACGCTGCTCGAGCACCTGGGCCCGACGGTCGACGGGTTGTCGAGCGAGCGGGGTCGTGGTTCGCTGCTGGATCTCTACCGGCGGTCGTGCTCCACGCTGGGCCAGGCGGTGCGCGTCGAGCTCGGCAAGGAGACGCTCACGGGCACCGCCGTGGACCTCGATGCTCGGGGCCGGTTGGTGGTGGAGACCGCCGACGGTGGTCGGACCGTGGTGAATGCCGGCGATGTGGTCCACCTGCGCCCGCAGTGAACGGCCCTGCGCCGGGTCGCGTCCATCAGGGGTCGACGTCGGTGGACCGTTGTGCGAACACCTCGGCGACGTGGCGGGTCACGGGGCCGGGCGCTTCGTGGCGGCCATCGCCCACCGGGTCGGCATTCACCCGGGCGACGGCTTGGACGTCCCTCGTCGATGACGTGAGGAACACCTCGTCGGCAGCGACCAGCACCGCGGGATCGAGGTCGGCCTCGCGCGCCTCGGGTACCCATTCGAGCACCAGTTCCCTGGTGATCCCCGCCAGGCATCCCGATCCGAGGGTCGGGGTCAGGATCTCCCCCCGGTGGACCACGAAGACGTTGGAACCCGTGCCCTCACAGAGTTGGCCGGTGGTGTTGCACAGGAGTGCCTCGCTGGCCCCGGCTCGATGAGCGGCCGCCAACGCCACCACGTTCTCGGCGTAGGACGTGGTCTTCAAGCCGGCCACGGCGCTCCGTTCGTTGCGGGTCCACTGCACGGTCACGACGTCGGTGACCGGTGGCGTCTCCGGCAGCGGTGCCAGCGCCATGATCACCGACGGTGCGGCGTCGCCACGGTCGGATCCCAGTGGTGCCACCCCGCCGGTGAGGGTGATGCGCAGCCGGGCGCGGGTCTCACGGGACGCCGCCACCACCTCGGCAGCAGCGGCCCGGAGTTCGGCCTCGCTGAAGGGCACCACGAGGCCCAGCCCCGCCGCCGAGCGGGCCAGTCGGGCCAGATGACGTCGGAGTGCGAACGGCACACCGTTGGTCACCTTCAGCGTCTCGAAGACGCCGTCCCCCACGGTGATGCCGTGGTCGAAGACCGAGAGCGACGCCTCCTGGGGCGGAACGAGCACTCCGTCGAGCCATACCACAGCAGCAGCCATCACGTCATCGTGGCGGTCGGCGCCGCCGACGGCAAGGACGGTGCCGTCACCGATCGTGGCGGTCGTTTCCCGTGTCGTCCCCGTCGGCGTCGCCGCCGGGTTGATCGAGCCTGTCCAACTCCTCGTCGACCACCTCAGCCAGCCGACCGGCAGCGGCGACGCTGAGGTGGGTCTCGTCCCGCCACTGCAGGTCGCCGTCGATCCTGGCGGGACACTGGCCGCCGGGACACAGCGCATCGGTCAGGTCGAGCGTGGTGCCGCCCCCGACGGCCGCAGCCTCGGTCTCGACCTGGTGCGCCAGGTCGAGCAGCGGCGAGTCGTCGACCGAACCGAGGGCATCGAAGGCACAGCGTCCTGGGTCGACCAGCACCAACAGGCGGGAGCAGTCCAGCGGGTCGGTCCACGTCGGGCGTGGGACGACGTTGATGACCACGACGTCGATGCCGGCCGCTTCGAGTGTCGCCACGACGTCGGCCAGGGCACTGGTGACGGCGGCCATCCGTTCCTCGACCGTTCGCAGGACCTCACCCGTCTCTGGGTCCACGATCAGGCGGCGGCCGCCTGATGCGATGTAGTCGTCGGTCCGGTTCCCGATGAAGACCACATCGGGTGGGTCGGCGACGAGTTCGGTGAGGGACTCGGTGATGAACCGAGCGCACTGCCCACCGCCCCCGCCGAGTTCACGGCCGCCGTCCGCCACCACGGCGGGGTCCAGGAAGGGACACAGTGACGCTGAGGCCACCACCAGGTTGGTGTCGCGCCCTTCGATCGCACCGATGAGCGTCTCGCCGAAGTGGTTGGCGTTGGAGTCTCCGATGAGCACGACGGTGTTGGTGGCGTCCTCGGGGCCCCATCGGCACGAGTCCGCTGGTCGTGCCCCCAGAGGTGCGTCGTCGTGGCAGGGGTGCTCAGCGGTGCGCGCCACGGCCACCTGTTGGGAATCGTGGATCGTCTGCACGTCGGTGTTCGTGTCGAGCATCCGGTAGACGGGGAGTGCCGCCGCCACGAGCACGAGCGGTACGGCGATGCAGACACCGGCCAGCGCAACGGCTCGACCCGGACGAGGTGCCGCTGCTCCCCTCAGTGGTCGTTCCAAGAGGCGGTAGGAGGCCACGGCGGGCCCGAGCGCGACGATCGCGGCGATCACCAGGGGCGTGGCGCCGCTGTCGGGCCAGTAGGCGCGGGCGAAGACGATGAGCGGCCAATGCCAGAGGTACCAGCTGTAGGAGATGTCCCCCAGCCACACCAGGGGCTCGAGTCCGCGGGGCGTCGTCGCCGGTCCGGGCGACGCGCTCGTGCCGCCGTAGAGGACCAGCACCGCACCGAGCACGGGGATCAGTGCGGCGGCGCCAGGGAACAGGGTCGCGTCGGAGAAGCCGAGCGAGGCCCCGCCGATCAGGGCCAATCCGAGAACGACGCCGACGCGACGCACTGCCAGTGGGGCCAGCCAGGTCGCCGGGATCAACACGAGTGCGACGCCGGCTGCGAACTCCCAGGCTCTCGTCACTGGGGAGAAGAAGGCGAAGCGGAGCGGCACGGGCAGGGGTCCCAGCGAGCTGACGTAGGTGGTGACGAGGCACGCAGCGAACGACACCACGCCGATGGAGGCGGTGACGAGGCGCAGCATGCCGAGCGACGTCCCCCACCGCCGCCCGAGGCGCCAGGCCACGGCCAACAGCGCCGGCACCACGAAGTAGAACTGCTCCTCGACCGACAGCGACCAGGTGTGCAGCAGCGGGTTGAGCTCTGCGGCGGCGTCGAAGTAGCCGTCGGGGCTGGCGTACAGGTAGAGGTTGGCGCTGAACAGCGCGGCGGCCACGGCGGTGGCCGAGGTGACGCCGTCGGCGCCGATCGGTGCCAGCAACGGCGAGAGGACGACGGTCGCTCCCAGCAGCACGGCGAGGGCCGGGAGCAGGCGCCGCGCTCGACGGGCGTAGAACGTGCGGAATGACACCCGACCCTCGGAGCTGAGCGACCGGACGAGGATCCGGCCGATGACGAAGCCGGAGATGACGAAGAACACGTCGACGCCGACGAAGCCTCCGGGCGCCACGATGTCGGCGTGGAACAGGACGACGATGAGCACGGCGATGCCGCGCAGGACCTGGACGTCGACCCGATGGCCCTCGAGGGGAGCCAGGCCCTCCCACGTGGCGCCGGATCGCACCTCGCTGTGCTCACTCACCGCAGCTGACCTCGCCTTCCACCCTGTGGTCACCGCCGGCCGGGTGAGTGTAGTGGTGGAGTGGCCCAGGTCACGATCGGCTCGCCACCGCTCCTTCAGGGGAGGCAATCGACAGGAGACGTCGGGCCTTCAGCTCGGTCTCGCTCCACTCACCGTGGGGCGTGGAGTCGAACGTGATCGCCCCACCGGTGCCGAAGCAGAGGTTCCCCTCGTCCACCCAGAAGGTGCGGATAGCCACGTTGAGATCGCCGTGACCCGTATCGGCGTCCACCCAGCCGAGCGCGCCGCAGTACGGACCGCGATCGACCGGCTCGAGCCGGGCGATGTGCTCGAGTGCCGCCAGCTTCGGCGCGCCGGTCACCGAGCCCGGAGGGAAGGTGGCGGCGACGAGTTCACCCCAACCGACACCGGGGCGCAGGGTCCCTTCGATGGTGCTCACCAGGTGGACCAGCCCGGGGTGGTGCTCGATGTCGAACAGCGAGGGCACCGTCACCGTGCCCCACTCGCAGACGCGACCGAAATCGTTGCGCACCAGGTCGACGATCATGAGGTTCTCGGCCCGGTCCTTGGCCCCGAGCCCGTCGGCAGTGGCAGCCGTGCCCTTGATGGGCGACGACCAGACCCGTTGGTGTCGACGGGAGAGGTAGCGCTCCGGTGATGCCGAGGCGACGTGCACGCCGTGGTCGGGCAGGCGGAGCACGGCGGAGAACGGCGCCGGGTTCCCCACGGCCAGGGCCGCACCGAGGGCGGCCACGTCGGTCGACCGTCGGCGGGACGGCGCCGGCAGCGGTGCCCGGAGGGTCCGGGTCAGGTTCACCTGGTACACCTCGCCGGCGGCGATGGCCGTGCGGATCTCCTCCACGGCCAGCTCGTAGGCACACTGGTCGAGGCTCGTGGTCCACGAGGGGCGCGCCGGGCCGCGCCACGGTCGACCGGGCCACGGTCGTGCCGGCCGACGCCGGGAGAAGCGCGCACACACCGGCGGGCCGGCGAAAGGCAGGAGTACGGCCCAGGTTCCCTCGCTGTCGAGTGCGGCCACGTCGGAGGTGACATCGACGAGGCCGGTGAGGATGTGGCCGCCCACCACCGCCAAGGGTGCGGTTGTGGGGTCCGAGGCGGATGAGGGCACAACCCCAGCGTACGATCAGCGGTGTGGATCTCGAACTGAACGAAGAACAGCTCGCCTTGGCCAAGGTGGTGCGGGAGTTCGCCGCACAGGAGGTGGCACCCCATGCCGAGCGGTGGGATGCAGAGCACACCTTCCCAACCGACGTGGTGTTGGCCATGGGGGAGCTCGGCTTGTTCGGCATCCCGTTCCCCGAGGAGGTCGGCGGTGGAGGAGCGGATCTGACCACGTTGTGCGTGGCCATCGAGGAGCTGGCCAAGGTCGACCAGTCGGTGGCCATCACCCTTGAAGCGGGTGTCGGCCTGGGGGCCAACCCCATCTACTGCTTCGGATCCGAGGACCAGCGTGCTGAGTGGCTGCCCGACCTGGTCGCCGGCCGGGCGCTGGCCGGTTTCGGACTGACCGAACCCGACGCCGGGAGCGATGCCGGCGCCACGAGGACCAAGGCGATCTTGGACGACGACACCAATGAGTGGGTGATCGACGGCGAGAAGGCGTTCATCACGAACTCGGGAACCCCGATCACGTCCCTGGTCACCGTGACCGCCGTGACCGACCGAACGGACGGTCGGCCCGAGATCTCCACCATCGTGGTGCCGGCGGGAACGGCCGGCTTCGAGGTCCAACCGCCGTATCGGAAGATGGGCTGGCACGCCTCGGACACCCACGGACTGTCGTTCGACGGATGCCGGGTCCCGGCAGCGAACCTGCTCGGGGCGCGGGGTCGAGGCTTCGCCAACTTCCTGGCCATCCTCGACGACGGCCGAGTTGCCATTGCGGCGCTTGCCGTGGGGGTGATCGAGGGATGCCTGGCCGAGTGTCAGCGCTACGCCACCGAACGGGTGGCCTTCGGTCGAGCCATCGGAGCGAACCAGGCCATTGCCTTCAAGGTCGCCGACATGGCGGTCATGGCCGACGCCGCTCGCGCCCTCACCTACCGGGCGGCGGCTCTCCGCGACGCCGGCAAGCCCTTCAAGCGGGAGGCGGCCGTGGCAAAGCTGTACGCCACCGAGGCAGCGGTGACGGTGACGAGAGAAGCCACCCAGGTGTTCGGGGGCTACGGGTTCATCGACGAGACCCCGGTCAGCCGTCACTACCGCGATGCCAAGATCCTCGAGATCGGTGAGGGAACCAGCGAGGTCCAGCGGCTCGTGATCAGCCGGGAACTCGGCCTGCCCGTTCGTTAGCCCGGGTCGCCCGCAGCGGTGTGGGGCGAGTCGTTCTGCTGGCGACACCGGCCGGTGACGGGGCGAGCGAGGGGTCGACAGGTACGATCGGCCGAGTGGACGATGCCCCGGTCGAGCCGACCGCTCAACCCGACGCACCGCCGAGCGACGGCGAGGTGGTCGAGCCCGCTGCTCCCGCTCGTCGGCAGCGCCGCACGTGGTTCCAACGGATGGTGCTGTCGCTCAATCTGTTGGTGGTGGTTGCCTGCCTGACCGCTGCGCTGGCGCTGGCCAACGTGCACGAAGAGGTCAGCCAGATCAGCAGGATCGCCGGCAGTGGCACCCTGGCCACCGCCACCGAGGAACTCGAACCCTTGAACTTCCTCGTGGTGGGTGTCGACAACGCCGAAGGGCTCGATGCCGCCGATCCCGTACTGCGAGGTCGGAACCAGGCCTCGCTCCTGGCGGACACGATCATGGTGGCCCGTGTCGACCCGGCCAGCGGGCGAGCCTGGCTGTTGTCCATCCCCCGGGATCTCTACGTACCCATCGCCGGCACCGGCGCTCAGGACCGGATCAACTCCGCCCTGGCGCTGGGTGACCCCACCCGCTTGATCGACACGGTGCAGGAGAGCCTGGACATCCCGATCCACCACTACGTGCAGATCAACTTCTCGGGGTTCGTGAACCTCGTGGAACTCATCGGGGGCGTGCCCGTGTGGTTCGAACACCCCGCCCGCGACGTCCACTCCGGGCTGTTCGTCGACTCGGCCGGCTGTGTGAACCTCGAGGGCGAACAGGCCCTGGCCTTCGTCCGTTCCCGGCGGGCCTACGAGGTGAACGTCGACGGGCAGTGGGAGCGGGACGGCACCTCCGACTTCGGTCGCATGGCCCGCCAACAGACTTTCGTGCGGGCGGCGCTCAACCGGGCCATCGCTCGGGGTGCTCGCAACCCCATCGAGATGCGGCGGATGATCGAGGCCACCCAGGGCGAGGTGGTGCTCGACGACGCGCTCAGCATCAGCGGCCTGGTGGACCTCGGCACCAGGTTCCGCGAGTTCGACCCCGAGAACCTCGAGTCGTTCACCCTGCCCGTGTCCGACGCCGAGATCGGCGGTGCCGCCGTGTTGATGCTGCGCGAGTCCGAGGCCCAGTCGGTGCTCGAGGTGTTCCGCGGTGGGAACGTGTTCGACGGCCTCACGGCATTGGTGCGAACCGAGGTGCGCAACGGCACGGGGGTGGTCGGTGAGGGACGGTCGGCTGCGGAGGACCTGGCCCGACACGGCTTCACCATCGTGCGGACGGGCGACGCCGGCGACTGGCGGAACGAGCGGACCCACATCTTGTACCGACCCGACGGTCTGCTCGGCGCGGTGGTGTTGGCCAGGTTCCTGCCCGGCGACGTCGAGATCATCGAGGACGACACCGTCGGCACCGACGACGACACCCTGGTGGTGCTGGTCACCGGCGACGACTGGCGAGGGGTACTCGACGAGGCTCGGCCCGCCGAGGACTTCGAGCACCTCCTCGAACCGCTCGGACCGACCGCTGACGAGTCATCGGAGTTCGCTGACGCCCCCGACGCCCCCGACGCCCTGGCCGACGGGCCGGACGGACCGACGACACCGGAAGGGTCGACCGCGCCGAAGTTCGTGCCCACGCCGCCCGAAGGGGTGGTGTGCGGCTGAGGGCCGGACGGTGGTCCCCAGCCGTCGGTCGATGACGGTGGCCCTGCTGTGCGCCCCGGGGCCCGAGAACGTGAGTGCTCGGCGGGGACTACCATGTCGGAGCCTTGCCCCACGCGGGCCATCTGTCACCACGAGGGACCGTGCCGAGACCGACACCGGTCGGTCCGCCGCTGAGGAGTGAACGTGCACGCCAAGATCGCAGTCATCGGCACCGGTTACGTGGGGCTCACCACCGGCGCCTGCTTCGCTCACTTGGGCCACGAGGTGGTGTGCGCCGACATCGACCCGGCGAAGGTCGAGGCCCTCGAACGAGGCGAGATCCCCATCCACGAGCCGGGACTCGAGGACCTCGTGGCCGAAGGGGTGGCGGCCGGCCGGCTGCGGTTCGTTCTCGGCGGAGCCGCTGCGGTGCCCGACTGCGACGTTGCCTATCTCTGCGTGCCCACTCCCCAGGGCATCGACGGCGCTCCGGATCTCACCTACCTCGAGGCGGCCGCCCGCGAGATCGGGCCGCTGCTCCCCTCCGAAGCCGTGGTGGTGAACAAGTCCACGGTGCCGGTGGGCTCGGCACGCGTGGTCGAGCAACACCTCGGCCGCACCGACGTGGCGGTGGCCTCCAACCCGGAGTTCCTGCGGGAGGGTTCGGCGGTGCAGGACTTCCTGCACCCCGACCGCGTGGTGATCGGGGCGCAGGACCGAGAAGCGGCCATCAAGGTGGCCGACCTGTTCGACGGCATCTCTGCGCCGGTACTCGTCACCGACCCGGCATCGGCGGAGACGATCAAGTACGTCAGCAACGCTTTCTTGGCCACCAAGTTGTCCTTCGTCAACGCCGTGGCCTCCGTCTGCGAGTCGGTGGGTGCCGACGTGGAGGACGTGCTGTTGGGTATGGGCTACGACACTCGCATCGGCGCCGAGTTCCTCCGGCCGGGACCGGGATGGGGCGGCTCGTGCTTCCCGAAGGACACCCGTGCCCTGCTGCGCATCGCCGAGGACGCCGGGTACGACTTCTCGTTGCTCGAGAGTGTGCTCGAGGCCAACGCCGCCCAGTTCGATCGGACTGCCAATCGGATCTGGGCCCTGGCCGGCAGCGAGCCGACCCCACCGACGGTCGCCGTGTGGGGTCTGACGTTCAAGGCCAACACCGACGATCTGCGCGACTCACCGTCCATCGAGGTGATTCGACGCCTGACACAACGAGGGGCGCTGGTGCGGGCCTACGATCCGGTGCTCGCCCCAGAGGCCATCGACCTCGAGGGTGTGACAATGGTGGACGATGCCTACGCCGCCTGCGAAGGGGCTGACGTCGTCGCCGTGTTGACCGAGTGGGACGAGTTCAAGTTCGTCGACGTGGACAAGATGGCCAACGTGCTCGCCCAGCGGAAGATCTTCGACGGGCGCAACATCTTGGATCGTTCACAGTTCACCCCCCACGGGTTCACGCTCGAAGGCATCGGGCGGCGCTGAGTGGGCCGGATCGTCGTCACCGGTGGGGCGGGCTTCATCGGGGCACACCTGTGCCGCGCACTGCTCGAACGGGGTGAGCAGGTGGTCGCCATGGACAACCTGCTCACCGGCTCGGTGGCCAACATCGAGGAACTGTTCGGGCACGCCCGCTTCACCTTCGTCGAGCAGGACGTGTCGTCCTACGTCTGGGTACCGGGCGAGGTCGACGCCGTGCTGCATTTCGCCAGCCCGGCCTCCCCTGCGGACTACCTGCGCTGGCCGATCCCCACGCTGAAGGTCGGGAGCCTCGGTACCCACAACACGCTGGGCCTGGCCAAGGCGAAGGGCGCCCGCTACCTGTTGGCGTCGACCAGCGAGGTGTACGGCGATCCCACCGCCCACCCACAGACAGAGACCTATTGGGGGAACGTGAACCCGGTCGGGCCACGTGGTGTGTACGACGAGGCGAAGCGGTTTGCCGAGGCGATGACCATGGCCTACCACCGCTTCCACGGTCTCGACGTGCGCATCGCCCGCATCTTCAACACCTACGGCCCCCGCATGCGTCGCAAGGACGGTCGTGTCGTATCCACGTTCATCGTGCAGGCGCTGAGTGGCGAACCCCTCACCGTGCACGGCAGCGGCGAGCAGACGCGTTCCTTCTGCTACGTGGACGACACGGTGCGGGGCTTGCTGGCACTCCTCGACGGTGATGTCGTCGGGCCGGTGAACATCGGCAACCCGTCGGAGTTCACGGTGCGCGAACTGGCCGAGTTGGTGTTCGAAGTGGTGGGTGCCACCCAGCCCCTGGTCTTCGACGACCTGCCCGAGGATGATCCCCGCCAGCGCTGCCCCGACATCACACTGGCCACCGAGCGCCTGGGGTGGCAGCCCGAGGTCGACCTGCGCACGGGCCTGGAGCGCACCGCTGCATGGTTCCGCCAGAGGGTGGCCGTCCAGCGCCCCGACTGACGGCCGGAACCGGCTGACGGTGCCGACCACCGAGGTTCGGGAGGGTCGGCCGGAGGCACCATCGGGGTTAGGCTCGGTCGTCATGGACGCAGAGGAGAGTCGAGCCTTCTGGCGACATCGGCGGGTGCTCGTCACCGGTGGGACCGGGTTCCTCGGCGGGGCCCTCGTGCGACGCCTGACAGAGCTGGGGGCCACCGACGTCGTTGCCCCGACCAGCGCCGCCTACGACCTCCGCGACCCGGTGCAGGTGGCGAAGCTCTTCGCCGATGCCGCTCCCGAGTTGGTGTTGCACCTCGCGGCGCGCGTCGGTGGTATCGGTGCCAACCAGGAGCGACCTGGCGACCTCTACCTCGACAACCTGCTCATGGGTACCTACGTCATCGACGAGGCCCGCCGGCGCGAGGTTCCCAAGACCGTGGTCGTGGGGACCATCTGTTCCTACCCGAAGATGACGCCCGTGCCGTTCAGCGAGACCTCGCTGTGGCAGGGCTACCCGGAGGAGACCAACGCGCCGTACGGCATCGCCAAGCTGGCGCAGTTGGTGCAATTGCAGGCCAACCGGGCCCAGTTCGGCCAGAACGGGATCTACCTGATGCCGACCAACCTCTATGGGCCCGGCGACAAGTTCCACCCGGCGGTGTCCCACGTCATCCCTGCGCTCATCCGCAAGGCCGTCCTCGCCGCCGAGTCGGGGGCCGACCACATCGAGGTGTGGGGTACCGGAGCCGCCAGCCGAGAGTTCCTCTACGTCGACGATGCGGTGGACGGCATCCTCGCCGCCGCCGAGCGGTACGACGGCGCCGACCCGGTGAATCTGGGCGCTGACTCAGAGCTGCTCATCAGAGATCTCGTCGGCATCATCGTGGAGCTCGTGGGCTTCGACGGTGACGTGCGCTGGGACAGCACGAAGCCCGACGGTCAACCCCGCCGGGGTGTCGACGGCAGCCGCGCACAGGAGCTGTTCGGGTTCGTGGCGGCAACGCCGTTCGAGGAGGGATTGGCCCGCACGGTCGAGTGGTACCGGGCCAACCGCGAGGAGGCAGAGGCGCGAGCGGTGTGAGCGGTCGGGCAGCCGAGGATCCCGACCTGCGCGTCGCCGTCACCCTCGAGCAGTGCTGGCATCGGGTACCGGGCGGGACAGCTCGAGCAACCCTGGCGGCGGTGAATGGCCTGTCCGCACTGCCATCGGTCGAGGTCATCGGCGTGGCGGCCGCCCATCGGCAGCCGCCACCGGCACCGTGGCGCCCAATGGTGCGCGTCGAGCACTCGCTCCTTCCCCGCCCGGTCCTCTACGAGGCGTGGCACCGCCTCCGTGGGCCGCGCCTCGAGCGCATCACCGGGCCGGTCGACGTGGTGTGGGCCTCGGCCATGGCCATGCCGCCCACGGCGGCGGCACCGGTGGTGGCCAGCGTGCACGACCTGGCCTTCCTCGACGACTCGTCAGTGGCGACCCGACGTGGACTGCGGTTCTTCCGGCAGTCCGTCGAGCTCGTGCGCCGGCATGCGGCAGCCGTGGTGTGCCCGTCCGACGCCACCGCGGCGGACTGCGTCCGTCACGGCATCGACCCCGAGCGTGTCCGCGTCGTGCCCTGGGGCCTGGACCTTCCTGCGGCGACGGCTGCGGAGGTCGACGGGGCGCGTGCACGGTTCGGTCTGCACGGACCGTTCGTGCTGTGGGTGGGCACCGTCGAGCCCCGGAAGAACCTGCCCGGTCTGCTCGAGGCATGGCGACGGCTGGGCACGCCGACGGAACGTCCGCCACTGGTGCTGGTCGGGCCGGTGGGGTGGGGTCCGGCACTCGACGAGGCCGTGGGCTCGGATCGGCGTGGCCTGGTCGTCACTGGCTTCGTGGACCCTTCGACCCTGCGCGGTCTCTACGCAGCGGCCACCGTCTTCTGCTACCCGAGTTCAGCCGAGGGCTTCGGTCTCCCGGTCCTCGAAGCAATGGCGCAGGGCACCCCGGTGGTCACCTCGGCTGGTACGGCCACCGAGGAGGTGCTCGGTCCCGACGGTGGTGCCGGGTTCGCCGTGCCGCCGAGCGACCACCCTGCCATCACCGCCGCGCTCGCTCGGCTGCTCGATGATCCGGCGCTGGCCGAGCGCTGCGGGCGTGCGGGTGGCCTGCGATCGGAGCACTACAGCGAGGATCGAACCGCACGCGCCCTGGCCACTGTGTTCACCGACGTCGTCAGCCGATCGTCGATCGACGGGCGGCCGGGAGTGGCACGTCCGGGGGCGGACCAGTCGTGAGTCGGCCTCGTGTCGGGTGCAATCTGCTGTGGTTGGTGCCCTCGGTGGTGGGTGGGAGCGAGGACTACGCCTTGGGCCTGTTGGGTGGTCTCGCCGCATCCGACGAGCTGGACCCCGCCGAGGTGGTCCTGTTCGTGAACCGGACCACGGCAGCGACGCACCCGCACCTCTCCGAGCAGTGGTCCACCGTCGTCGCCCCGATCGAGGGCCCACGGCGACCGACGCGGGTACTGGCTGAGTCGACCTGGCTGGCGCATCAGGCGCAGCGTCGGGGACTTGGCCTCGTCCATCACCTCGGTGGTCTCGTGCCGTGGTACTCGCCGGTCCCAACCGTGGTCACGGTGCACGACCTGCAACCCCTGGTGCTGGCCGGCAACTTCTCGCCGCTCAAGCAGCGCTACCTGGCCAGCGCCATCCCGGCCTCGGTTCGTCGAGCCCGCAGGGTGGTGGCGCTCAGCCATGCCGGCGCCCGCGATCTCGAGTACCTGCTCGGTGTGGATCCGGAACGCATCGTCACCATTCACCCCGGCCGGACACCACCCGACCCCCGAGCACTCGACGCCGAGGAGGCACGGCGCGTGCGTGCCCGCTACGAATTGGGGGATCGTCCGTTCTTCGTGCTGCCCGCCATCACCTGGCCGCACAAAAACCACATCATGCTGGTCGAGGCCTTCGCCAGGTTGGCCGAGCGGCGACCCGAACCACTGCTCGTGCTGCCCGGTGGGGAGGGACCGGCGGAGCCGGCGCTGCGGGCTGCCGTGGCGGCCGCCGGCCTCGGCGACCGCGTCCGACGCCTGGGTCGGATACCTCGGTTGGACCTCGAGGTCCTGTTGGCCAACGCCGTGGCGCTAGCGTTCCCCTCGAGGTTCGAGGGGTTCGGCCTGCCGGTCGTCGAAGCCATGGGTCTGCGCTGTCCTGTGCTGGCGGCGGCCACCACCTCGCTCCCCGAAGTGGTGGGCGATGCCGGCGTGCTGTTGTCTCCCGACCGACCTCAAGAATGGACCGACGCCATGGAAGACCTGCTCGACCGTCCCGACCACCGCAGCGAGTTGGCGTCGGCCGGTGAACGGCGGGCAGCCCAGTTCAGTTGGCGGACGGCGGCGAGGCGAACGGTCGAGCTGTGGCACGAGGAGCTCTACCGGTGAACATCCTGGTCCTGTGTCCGCACTTCGCGCCTGACGTGGCGCCAACTGGGGTGGTCATGACCGCCATCGGCACAGAGCTGGCGGCGCGCGGTCATCGCCTGCACGTGGTCACCTCGCTGCCCTGGTACCGCCACCACCGGGTGGAGGTCGGCTGGGAAGGCCAGTTGGTGCGCATCGAGGACCGGTCGTGGGGCCGCATCACCCGGCTCCATCCATTTCCCACCGACAAGAGCAACATCCCGGCGCGTGCACTGGCCTTCGGGGGGTTCACCGCCCTGGCCTCGCTCGAAGGCCTCCTCACCCGGTCCCGACCCGACGTGGTGCTGGCCATGTCGCCTCCGCTCACCCTGGGCCTGGCCGGCTGGTCGGTCGCTCGGTCCCGGCGGGTGCCGTTCGTGTTCAACATCCAAGACGTGTTCCCCGACGTGGCCGTCGAGCTGGGCCTGCTCACCGACACGCGGGTCATCGCCGCGGCCAGTTGGCTGGAGCGTGCCACCTACCGGCGGGCCGACGCCGTGACAGTGCTGTCGGAGGATCTGGCCCGCAACGTGGTGGACAAGCTCGCCTCGGGGCCTCGCCCGCTGGAGGCCGACGAGGCGGCATCTCGGGTGCACGTGATCCCCAACTTCGTCGACACCGAGCGCATCGTGGCCGCCCCCAGGGACAACGACTACCGCCGTGAGTTCGGCCTCGGCGACCGAACGGTCGTCATGTACGCCGGGAACGTCGGGTTCTCCCAGTCGCTCGACTTGGTGCTGGCAGCGGCCCGCGCCATGGTCGATCGCACCGATGTGGTCTTTGTCATCAACGGCGGCGGTACGGCCCGACCCACGCTCGAGGCCGACGCTGCCGGGCTCGACAACGTGGTGTTCGTCGACATGCAGCCGGCGGAGCGGTTACCCGAGGTGCTGGCTGCCGCCGATCTCCACCTGGTGCCGCTCCGCAAGGGCCTGGCCCGCGCCAGCGTCCCGTCGAAGCTCTACTCGATTCTCGCCGCCGGTCGGCCGGTACTCGCCGCCGTCGACCCCGGCACCGAGGTGGCGCGAACGCTGGCGGCCGCCGAGGCGGGACGAGCGGTACCCCCCGACGATCCCGAGGCGTTCGTGGCTGCGCTGGAGGAGCTGCTCGACGGCCCTGATGTCCTGACGGCGATGGGTGCCGCCGGCCGGCGATTCGTGGAGGCGTGGGCATCGCCTGCGGCAGTGGCTGCGTCCTACGAAGCGCTGTTCGAACAGCTCATCGCCGCTCGCAGCCGCCACCCGGTGGGCCTCGCCCGCTGAGCCCGCCGCGCACCGCGGCGGACGTCCGTCCCGTCGGGACGACGCCTCCACCGATGGGAGGCGATCTGTGTTGGCGAGTCGCTACCGGTAGGATCAGGTTCTCCTATGGGTAAAGCATCCTCAGCCAAGAAGGTCGCCAAGGTCGCACGCGCCAGCGGTGGTCCGGGTCGCGAACGCGTCAAGTTGGGCTTCCCGATGGCCATCTTTGCCATCTTCGTCCTCGGCACCCTCGGGGTGGTGTGGGGACGTGGCGAAGCCAGCCAGGTCTCTGCCGAGAATCCCTCGGTCGGCGACCATTGGCACAACGCCTACGGCATCTACA
The DNA here is from genome assembly GCA_020832495.1 of Acidimicrobiia bacterium. Taxonomy (GTDB): domain Bacteria; phylum Actinomycetota; class Acidimicrobiia; order Acidimicrobiales; family Acidimicrobilacustridaceae; genus JAFIEP01. The sequence goes on from JAFIEP010000095.1 coordinate 50,110, forward strand.
TCTGCGGCGAGTGGCAGCCCCCGTTCAGCGATGTCGGGCCCGACACCACGGGTCTGCACACCCACGACGACGGGCTCATCCACATCCACCCGTTCTCGCGTGCTGCTGCGGGCGAGCGGTCGACGTGGGGGCTGTTCGGCGAGATGGTCGGGCTCAACATCGACGACGACTCGTTCACCATGCCCGGTGGGGAGACCTACCGAGACGGTTACGAGTGCCCCGACGGCGAAGCCGAGGTGGCGCTGTACCACTGGGTGGCCGGTGAGGACGAGCCCACCGTCATCACCTCGGGTCTCGCCGATGTGCGCATCGACAACGACTTCGACCTGTGGACGTTGGCCGTGGTGACGCCCGGTACCGAGGTGCCCCAGCCGCTGAGTGCCGACATGTTGGCCACCGTGTCCGACGAGCGACGCTATGACCCCGAGACGGACGAGACGCCCGACGTGGTGCTCGACGAGGAGGGTGAGGTGATCGACCTCCGCCTCGACGACGAGGAGGTCGACGAGGACGCTGACGGCGCGTCGGACGGCGACGATGCCGACGACTCATCCGCGGACGACGACGCCGGCGACGACGACCCGGAGAGCTGACCGACGTGCGGGCCGTCGTGTTGGTGGGAGGCTTCGGCACGCGCCTGCGTCCGTTGACATCCACGACACCGAAGCAGATGCTGCCGGTGGTCGGTGTGCCCATGATCGAACACGTGGCGGTCGGCTTGGCCGCCCACGGCATCGACGACGTGGTGCTCTCGCTCGGGTATCGACCTGATGCCTTCATCGAGGCATACCCCGACGGAACCTGTGGCGGCGTGCGCCTCCACTACGCCACCGAACCCGAGCCGCTCGACACCGCCGGTGCCATCCGTTTCGCTGCCTGCCACGGCGGGATCGACGACACGTTCGTGGTGGTGAACGGCGACGTGCTCACCGATCTGTCGGTCACCGACCTGATCGCAGCACACGGAGCGAACGGTGGCGAGGGCACGATTGCGCTCACCCCGGTCGAGGATCCGTCGCGCTACGGCGTGGTGCCACTCGAGGACGACGACCGTGTGTCGGCCTTCGTGGAGAAGCCACCCCCGGGTGAGGCACCGAGCAACTGGATCAACGCCGGCACCTACGTGTTGGAGCCCTCGGTGCTGGACCGCATCGCCGCGGACCGGCCGGTGTCGATCGAGCGGGAGGTGTTCCCCGAGATGGTGCGCAGCGGCAGCCTCTTCGGCCGCCAGGACGATGCCTACTGGGCCGACGCCGGCACACCGGAGACCTACCTGCAGGTGCAGTTGGACCTGATCGACGGTGCTCGGCCGGTGCGCTGGGACGCCGTCGACCCAACGGCCGAGATCGCGGCGACGGCGTCGGTCCGCCACAGCGTGATCGGTGCCGGCGCGAACATCGCCGACGGCGCCGTCGTGGTCGATGCGGTGATCCTGGGCGGGGCCCGAGTGGAGCGGGGCGCCCGGGTCGAAGGCTCCATCGTCGGCCCCGACGCCGTGGTGGGCGACGGTGCCGCCGTTGGTGACCTCACGGTGTTGGGGGCGGGTGCGGCGGTCGAGCCCGCGCAGGTGCTCTCGGGTGCGCGGGTGCCCGACCCCGCCCTTGCCGACCACTAGGGTCCGCTGCCATGCGTGCACTGGTCACCGGCGGCGCCGGCTTCATCGGGTCGACCTTGGTCGATCGCCTGTTGGCAGAGGGCAACGAGGTCGTGGTGGTGGACGACTTCTCGAGCGGGTCGGAGGCCAACCTGGCGAACGCCACCGCCGCCCACGGTTCGGCACTGGCGGTCCATCAGCTGGACGTCCGCGATCCTGTGGTGACCGACCTCGTGGTCGAGGCGCGTCCCGAGGTGGTGTTCCACCTCGCTGCGCAGGCCGACGTGCGTGTGTCGGTGGCCCGACCGGACTTCGATGCCGCGGTGAACGTGGTCGGGTTGCTGCACGTCGTGGAGGGCGCGCGCCGAGCCGAGAGTCGCAAGGTGGTGTTCGCCTCCTCGGGCGGCACCATCTATGGCGAGCCCGGACCCGAGGTGCTGCCGGTCGACGAGTCGCATCCTCAGCAGCCGGTGTCGCCCTATGGGGTGTCGAAGAAGGTGGGGACCGACTACCTGCACGCCTACGGAGTGCTGCACGGGCTGCGTTGGACGTCGCTGGCGCTGGCCAACGTCTACGGGCCTCGCCAGGACCCCCACGGTGAGGCGGGCGTGGTGGCCATCTTCGCCGGCAAACTGCTCGCCGGTGAGCCGTGCACCATCTTCGGTGACGGCGAGCAGACCCGCGACTACGTCTACGTGGACGACGTGGTGGACGCCTTCGTGCGGGCCGCGACCGCAGGGGACGACACGCTCTGCAACATCGGCACGGGCAGCGAGACGTCGGTGAACGAGCTCCACGCTGCCATGGCCGCCGCGGTGGGGAGCGACGTGGCCCCGGTGTACGCGCCAGCCCGGGCCGGCGAGTTGGCGCGCTCGGCACTGGCCATCGGCCGGGCGGCCGACGTGCTCGACTGGTCGCCTCAGGTGGCCTTGGCCGACGGCACCCGTCGGGTGCTCGACTGGTTCGGCTCCCGCTGAGCAGCGGTCACCGGGCTCCGTCGAGGTGGCTGTGCCGGCCATCGCTGCGGCGCAGCGAGGTAGCGGACGGCCCTCGTCAGCGGAACAGGTCCTCGGCCGGCCGGCGGATCACGTCGTCGGCCACGGAGCCGTCCCCGAACCAGGCGCGGGGTACACCGCGCACCACCGCCACCGGGAGCCCGCCGGCCTTGCCCATGACCAACTCTGCCGCCGCGGCCACCTCATCCACCACCGCCACCTCGGTGACGGCCAGCTCCCGGCCGTAGGTGTCGGTGGTACCACGCAGGTCGATGACCGGGCGGAGCCCGGCGCAGCCGATCGCTACGTCCGTCACCCCCCGTCGCCACGGTCGACCGAAGGTGTCGGAGATCACCACGGCCACGTCCACCCCGCCGCGGTGCACGAACACGTCGCGTAGCCGGCGCGCCGAACGGTCGCTGTCGTCGGGCAGCAGCGCCGCCTGCCCGGAGGCCACGTTGGACAAGTCGATGCCGGCGTTGGCGCAGACGAAGCCGTGGCGGGTCTCGCTGATGACCAGGTCGCCGCGGCGTCGCAGAACCCGCACCGACTCGGCCAGCACCAGTGGTCGGTGGGCGTCGGGGTCGTCGGGGTCGACGTCGACCAGCTTTCCCTCGGCCTTGGACACCACCTTCTGGGTGACGACCACCACGTCCCCATCCAACAGGTGGGTGTCCCCGCCGTCGCGACTGGCGTCGAGGATGAGGCCGCCGAGGTCGTCGCCGGGGGCGATCTCGCCGATGCCATCGATGGCGAACACCTCGAGACGTGGCGGGTGGGTGCCGTCGGTGACGCTCATGACCCGGCCGCCTGGTGGCCTCGGCCCGACTCGATCGTGCGCGCCGCCAGCGCAGCGGCCCGCTCGGGGGTGGACATCACGGTGGGGGCGACCACACAGCGCATACCGGCGGCCTCCACGTCGGCTGCACGGTCGGCGTCGGCCTCGTCGATGACCAGCGTGGCGGCGACCTCGGCGTAGTGGCGGGCCACGCCGATCGCGGACGGGTCGTGGCCCAGTTCGCGCAGCAGCCGGTCGGCGGGGCCCTTCAGCGCTCTGCCGGCGACGATGGGCGACACGGCCACGACATCGGCGCGTCGCTCGGTCAGCGCCTGGCGGACGCCGGGCACGGCCAGCACCGGGTCGATGGACACCAGCGGGTTGGACGGGGCCACCACGATCACCTCGGCCGCGTCGAGCGCAGCGAGCACCCCGGGCGCCGGGCGGGCCACGTCCGCCCCGTCGAAGCGCAGGCTGTGCACCGCCACGTCGTGGCGCCGCCGGACGAAGTAGTCCTGGAAGTCCACCTCCTCGCCCGCAGCACCGTCATCCGTGGCCAGGGTGACGCGGGTGCGGAGGGGGTCGTCGGTCACGGGGAGCACCGATACCTCCAGTCCGAAGCCGGCGCAGATACCGGCGGTGGCCTCCGACAAGGTGGCCCCGGCGGCCAACCGTCCGGTGCGGTAGAGGTGGGTGCCGAGGTCGCGGTCGCCGAGGGAGAACCAGGCGTCGGGATCGAAGCGGCGCAGTGCTTCGAGGGCGTGCCAGGTCTCGCCGGCCAGGCCCCAACCCCGCTCGGTGTCGTTGACACCTGCCAGTGTGTAGGTGACCGTGTCGAGGTCAGGGGAGATGTGCAGGCCCGACAGCACCATGTCGTCGGCCACGTTCACCACGGCGGTCACCTCGGCGGGCGGTACCACCTGGATCAGTCCGCGCAGGAAACGGGCGGCACCCACGCCGCCGGCCAGGACGCAGATCACCGGGGCGGGTCAGCTCGAACGGCGTCCGGCGTCGTTGCAGCCGACCTGCCGTTCGACCTGTTCGAGGTCGGCGTCCACCATGAGGTGGACGAGTTCAGTGAAGCTGGTGGTGGGTTTCCAGCCCAGTTCGGTGTGCGCCAGGGTGGCGTCGCCGACCAGCAGGTCGACCTCGGCGGGGCGGAAGAAGCGTTCGTCGACCACCACGTGGTCTTCCCAGTTCAGCCCGGCGCGGGCGAAGGCCAGTTCGCAGAACTCGCGCACCGAGTGGGTTTCGCCGGTGGACACAACGAAGTCACCGGGGGTGTCCTGTTGCAGCATGAGCCACATGGCTTCGACGTAGTCGCCGGCGAAGCCCCAGTCGCGCTGGGCGTCGAGGTTGCCGAGGCGGAGTTCGTCGGTGAGCCCCGCGGCGATGCGGGCGACCCCGTTGGAGATCTTGCGGGTGACGAACTCGAGGCCTCGGCGGGGTGACTCGTGGTTGAACAGGATGCCCGACGAGGCGTGCAGGTCGTAGGACTCGCGGTAGTTGACGCAGATCCAGTGGCCGTACACCTTGGCCACCCCATAGGGGCTGCGGGGGTAGAACGGGGTGGTCTCGCGTTGGGGGACCTCGACGACCTTGCCGAACATCTCGCTCGATGATGCTTGGTAGAGGCGGATGTCGGGGTCGACGATGCGGATGGCGTCGAGGAGGCGGGTGACGCCGAGTGCGGTGGTCTCGCCGGTGAGCACGGGTTGGCTGAACGAGGTCTGCACGAACGACTGCGCGGCGAGGTTGTACACCTCGTCGGGGCGGTGGGTCTTCAACAGCTCGATGAGCGACACCTCGTCGAGCAGGTCGCCCGGGGCCAGGACCAGGTCGTCCTGGATGTGGGCGATGCGCTCGAAGGTCACCGTCGACGAGCGGCGCACCATGCCCACCACCCGGTAGCCGCGCTCGAGCAGCAGCTCGGCCAGGTACGAACCGTCCTGGCCGGTGATACCGGTGATGAGTGCGGTGCGGGTCATGAGCGAGGTGCGGGGTGGGTGGCGGCCGGTCGACCGCTCGTACGGGCAGCGGACGCGACGGTGCTGGCAGTGCGTTCCAAGCGGGGCATGGTGTCAGGCACCGACCCGCTCACGCCACTCGGCCAGGATGTCGGCGAGCGTGTCATCGAGGGGGATGGCCGGTTCCCATCCGGTGGCCTTGTGCAGGCGGGTGAAGTCGCCCCGCAACACCGGGACGTCGACGGGGCGTTGCAGCCCCAGGTCACCCTCGAGGCGGACCGGGCGGCGAGCCATGGCCACCAGTCGGTCGGCCAACTCGGAAATGGCGATGTCGATGCCCGAGCAGACGTTGTAGGCCTCGCCGGGGTCGCCGTGTTCGATGAGGAGCCGGTAGCTGCGCACCACGTCGCGCACGTCGGTGAAGTCGCGGCGCGGCGTGAGGTTCCCCACGGTGACCTCTTCGCGCCCTTCCAGCTCACAGGTGGCGATCCGCTCGGCCAGCGCCGGGGCCACGAAACGGTTGGTCTGGCCCGGGCCCAGGTGGTTGAAGGCCCGCACCCGCAGCGTCTCGAGCCCGTAGCCCAGCCATGCCTGCTGGGCCAGGTGATCGGCGGCCACCTTGCTGGCCGCATACGGGCTCACCGGACGCACCGGGGAGTCCTCGGTGAGGGGCAACTCGGCCAGGGACACCTTGCCGTAGATGTCGGCGCTCGACACCACCAGGACGCGTTCCACCAGGTCGCGGCAGGCGTGCAGCAGGTTGAGGGTGCCCTCGGCGTTCACCCGGAACGTGGCCAGCGGTGCCTGCCACGACGCCCCCACGTCGCTCCAGCCGCCGAGATGGTAGACGGCGTCGGGCCGGGCGTCGCGCACCGCGGCGTTCACCGCGGCGGCGTCGAGCAGGTCGATGCCTGACTGGCGGTCGATGCCTTCCACCTCGTCGCCGCAGGCGCGCAGGTGGTCGGTGAGGTGGCGACCGACGAAGCCTTCTGCGCCGGTGACGAGCGCTCGCACGTCGGTACCCTACCCGACGGCCCGTCGGTAGAGCTCCAGCATCTCTGCCGTGGTGCGATCCCAGTCGAAACGGCGCAGGTTCTCCTGACCCCGTCGGACCAGCTCGGCGGCCGTGTCGGGACGTTCGAGGACGCTGGTCAAGGCCTCGGCCAGCGCATCGGTGTCCTTCGGCGGTACCAGCAGTGCGGCGTCCCCGCAGGTCTCCACCAGGGCGCCGACCGAGGTGGCCACCACCGGCACGCCGACGCTCATGGCCTCGAGCGGCGGCAGGCCGAAGCCCTCGTAGAGCGACGGGTAGGCCAGCACGGTGGCGCCGCGCAGGAGGGCGGCACGCTCGGCCTCGTTCACCCAGCCGAGGCGCACGATCTGTTGCCGGTGTTGACTGCGCTCGAGCGCCAGGTCCAGCGCCTCGCTGCCCCAACCATCCGGTCCGGCCACCACCAGGTTGACGTCGGGCGCCGACGCGGCCACGGCGTCGAACGCAGCCACCAGGCCGGGGAGGTCCTTGCGTGGCTCGACGGTGCCGAGGGCGAGCACGTACCGCTCGGCGGCGGCCAGATGTCGGCCGTCGGCCCCCTCCGCCGGTGGCACGACCGAGGGGGCGAGAGGCACGGTGACCACCCGCTCGGGCGGCACGGCGAATGCCTCGGTCACCTCGACACCGATGCTGTCGGTGTCGGTGTGCACCCAGGCGCCCCGCCGCACTGCCCGACGCACCAGGTCGGGGTAGGCGAGCGTGTCGGCCGTACACAGCTCCGGATGGTGCAGCACGGTGAGGTCGTGCACCGAGACCACCTCGGCGGCCCGCCGGGCCGGTGGCACCACGTAGTTGGGGCCGTGGACCACGTCGATCCGTCCGGTCCAGCGTTCGATGGTGGGATGGTCGGCCCGGAGCCAGGCGGTGCGCAGGGGTCGGGCGGCCATGGGGCGGCGCACGATGTGGGCGCCGGGCAGGGTTCGCTCGTCGAGCTCACCCCGACCGCGCCAGGTGAGGGCGAAGGCCCGCAGGGTGGTGTCGGGCCGCAGGGCCAGACGCCGACCCAGTTCGGTGACGAACACGCCGATCCCGGTGCGGGGACCGAGCATGGCGGTGGCGTCGTAGCCGATGCGCACCGGTCAGCGCTCGGCTGCGGCCCGGCGGTAGAGCTCGACCAGCTCTTCCGTCGTGCGGTCCCACGAGAAGTCGGCCACCCGTGCGTGCCCGCGGGCGACGAGCTTCGCTGCGTTGGCCTCGTCGTCGAGCACCCCCGCCAGTCCTTCGGCGATGGCATCGACGTCGAGCGGGTCGACCAGCATTGCTGCGTCGGCCACCACTTCGGGCAAGGCACCGGCTCGCCCGGCCACCACCGGGACACCGACGCTCATGGCTTCGAGCGGCGGCAGGCCGAAGCCTTCGTAGAGCGACGGATAGGCCAGCACGGTGGCGCCGCGCAGCAGCGCCGAGCGCTCGGCCGCATCCACCCAGCCGAGCCGTACGATCCGCTCGGCGTGGCGGGCCACGGTGACGGCGCCGTCGAGGCCGTCACTGCCCCACCCGTCGGCACCGGCGACCACCAGACGGAGGTCGGGATCGTCGTCGGCCAGGCGATCCCATGCCGCCACCAACCGGGGCAGGTTCTTGCGGGGCTCGACGGTGCCGAGCGCCACCACATAGCGGTGGCCGCCGGCCAGGCGGTGGCCGTCGGCCGCTCGGGCCGGCGGGAGTGGATCGGTGGCGTTGTGGACCACCACCACCCGCTCCGGTGGGGCGTCGAACACCTCGATGACCTCATCGGCGATGGCCCGTGACACCGTGTGGATCCACGCCCCGCGGCTGATCGCCCGCGCGATGAGCGGCGGGTACTTGCGGGTGTCAGCCGTGCAGTGCTCCGGGTGGTGCACGAAGGTGAGGTCGTGCACGGTTGCCACCATGGCCGCCCGTCGGGCGGGGGGAGCCACGAAGTTGGGGGAGTGGACCACGTCGACCGGTCCCGTCACCCACTCGATGGGCGGCAGGTCGCCGCGCTTCCAGGCAGCGCGGGTGTGCAACGGCGACAGCACGTCACAGCGCCGGGCCATGGCCACGCCCGGTGGGAGCTGGGCGGCGACGGCAGCCGACTGCCGCCAGGCCACGGCGTAGGCAGTGACATCGACGTCGGGCCGGGCGGCCAGGCGGTCGAGCACGGCCGACGCGAACGTGCCCACCCCGGTGCGGGGCGACAGCGCAAAGGTGCAGTCCCAGGCCACGTGCATCGGGGCAGTCTCGCATGTCTGTCCCGTGCGGTCGGACCGCCGTCGGCAGCCGTTCGGCGCCTGTCAGGCCTTGCGCAGGGTGCTGTCCACCTGCTGGCGGTGGCGGGCCAGGGTCTTTTCGATGTCGCGACGCTGCACCTGGAGCCGCTGGAACACGAGCACGCCGAAACCGACGCTCACGTAGAAGCTGTCCGACGCCATCGACTTGGCCGTCTCGAAGGGGTTCACGGGATCCATGGTAGAGGCAGCATTGCCGAGCCGATACCCGTTGGCCGCGCTCGGCGCGGGCAGGCGGGGTCCAGCGACCGATCCGATGACGTCAACCAGCAGGGAGCAGCGGGAAGTGGACCGCTTGAGCGACCTGGAGTAGCGAGCCACCTCGCGTGCCGATGGAGTGCGTCGCCCGATGTCGAAGGGACTGCCCGGCAGGGGCCGGGCCGGGCTGGAAGAATGCAGCGGTGCTGACCTTGCTCCAAGAACGCGTCGGCTCCCCAGCAACTGACGCCAGTTGGCTCACCGCCGGGTTCGTGTTGTTGGCACATGCTGGGTGTCCCCCGTGACGGTGCGTCGTGTGTGGCGCAGCGTCGCTGCTCGTTCGATCTGTGCGCTCGCCCTGGTTGCGTGCGGGGAAGATCGCGGGGTGCTGTCGTCGGAGCGTTGCGACACGGCTCGCGCTCAGCACAACCCATCCGGCTACGGGTTCCCTGCTGATCTCGGCATCTACTTCAGTCCGGAGATCGACGATGATGGGCTCTCGACGGCTATGTCGGACTTACTCTTCGAGCAGGTGCCGGGACGAACTGGTGAAGCCATGGTCGATGGGGTTCACAGCGTGCAACCCGACTACGGGGTAGCAGCCATCTATGTGGTTCTGGACGGCTGTGCCTCCGCGGCGGGGTTCGATGACCTCGTGCAGGCTGCTGAGCAGCACCCAGATGTGGTTGAGGTCCGACGTGACGTCATCGTGGGCCAGTAGCAACGGCGGTACGTCGATAGTGGCGTGTCTGGACCAACCCACGAACCCGTTCGCAATCAAGCGTGAGAAGCACGCACCGGTCGTACCCACGAGTCCACTCGAGCGCAGCTCACAGTGTCGACCGGGGACCCGGTCGAGTGGTGTTGGAACGTGAGGCCGACCTCGTCGAGGAGTTCGCCGGAGCCCTCAGCGGTGTACCGAGCCGACGAACTCGACACACTGCGCGACGAGTGGCGCTGATCCATCTCGACGCCGGAGTCGTCATCGGGTTCCTCGACGCCGAGGATGCCCACCACACGGTCGCCCGGGCCGCGGTCGGAGAGGCGATCGAAGGCGGTGATCGGCTGGCCATGGCGGCCTCCGTTTTCGCCGAGTGCCTTGTCGGACCCGCCCGACGGGGCGACGAGGCCGTTGACCTCGCCGACGAACTCCGGGTCCGACTGCCGATCGGGATCATCGACCTGGACGT
>JAFIEP010000099.1 GCA_020832495.1 Acidimicrobiia bacterium
CGACACCACCCGCCACGACGACGACACGACGGCTGCGAGCCGCTCGACCAGTTCGTCGCCGGCGGCGGGTGGGCGACGGGAGCGGGCACGGAGGGACGACGCAGCACCAGCCGCCGCCCCCCCCCCCGGGGGGGGGGCCCGGGGCCCCCCACCCGGGGGGTGGGCGTCGGCTGGTGCTGCGTCGTCCCTCCGTGCCCGCTCCCGGCGCCCACCCGCCGCCGTCGACGAACTGGTCGAGCGGCTCGCAGCCGTCGTGTCGTCGTCGTGGCGGGTGGTGTCGGACACGGAGGGACGAACGGTCACTGCTGGGCGTCGAGGTAGGCCTCGGTGAACGAGGAGTCGAACATGTTCGACACGTCGGCTTCCTCGGGGATGAGGCCGCTGTCCACCAGGAACGGGTTGATCAGATCGGCCGTGTAGAGCAGCGACGTGGTGTCGTCACCGGGCTGGAAGGCCTCGAGGGCCTCCTCGGCGGTGAACAACGTGGTGCCGTCGGCCAACTCGCCGTACTCCTCGACCGAGAGTTCGGCCATCTCCGCCATCACCGCGATGGCGGTCTCGGGGTCCTCGTCGATGAAGTCCATGGTGGCGTACCAGGTGTTCACCAGGCCCTGCACGGTGTCGGGGCACTCGTCGATGAGCTCGGGGGTGACCACCAAGTGGTCGGGGATGGTGCCGGGGAAATCGGCCGAGCTGAACAGCACCTTTGAGCCGGGCCGCTCGAGGGCCTGGAGGGTGAAGGGGGCGAACACTCCAACGGCGTCGAACTCGCCCTCGGCGAACGCAGCTGCCGCCGCGTCGGTCAGCACGCCACGGAAGTCGATGTCGTCCTCGGTGAGTCCGACCGTCTCGAGTCCCTGCAGCAGCAGGAAGTGGTCGACCACGCCGGCTTCGGCGGCCACCGTCTTGCCCTCGAGGTCTTCGATGGTGTTGATGCTCTCGTCGACGATGATGGCGTCGTTGCCGGTGGAGTTGTCGTTCACCACCACGATGACCTGCTCACTGCCGCTGGCCACGCCCAACATGGTGTCGTTGAGGGTCTGGCTGTTGGCGTCGAGCTGGCCGGCCACCATGGCGTCGAGCGACCCCAGGTAGTCGGCGAAGAATGTGAGATCGACGTCCACGCCGTTGGCCTCGAACAGGCCCTGGTCCTCGGCCACGGCCCAGGGGAACCAGCCGGGCCAGGCGCTGTAGCCCAGCCGCACGGAGCAGTCGTCGCCGCTGGCGGCGGCTTCGCCGTTGTCGCCGGGGGGAGCGTCGTCGCCGCCTCCGTCGTCGCTGCCGCAGGCGCTGGCCAAGAGCGCTGCGGCGAACAACAGGGCGACCGGTCGTCGTCGGGATCTGGTCATGGGGCTCTCCTCGGCATCGCCACGACCGTGTGCACACGCTGGTGCGCTGACACTGAGGTCGGGGCGACTGCGGGGTTGGAACGGTGACGTGGGCTCACGTCCGGACACCGCGAACGTACGGGTCCGGCGTTCCGGTCGAATGTCCATCGAAATAAGGGGACGTGACCGATTGCTGACGTGAACCTGTCAGTCCGCGGTGGCGTCGATGGTGTCGGCCTCCACCGCTCGGCGCTCGATGGAGGCCAGGCGGCGCCGCTCGCGCAGCAGCGAGGACAGGGCGAAGTTGGCCATGGTGCGAGCGATCTCGTCGGGTGCGTAGGGGCCGTCGGTGCCCTGCCGGCCGCGCAGGCGCCGGTCGCCAACGGGGCGATACCAGTTCTGCACCCCTTCGTTGTTGGCCAGCAGGGTGAGAGCCGTGAGACGCGGGTCGACCTCGCGGAACTCGTCGGCGGCCACGCCCTCGGCCACCAACTGCTCCACGCCGTCGTTGAGGGCCTGCCGCTCGGTCCAGTACTCGGCGAACGTGTCGGGGTCCTGCGCCGAGATGCGGTGGATCTCGTTGATGTCGTAGGGGAAGTCGCACAACGTGCGGGTGTCGAAGCGGATCAACCGGTAGAGGCGGAGGGCAGCCGGACCCCCTTCGGCGTTCACCCGGGCCAGGTAGGCCAGCGGCACCCGGTTCACCGTGGTGACGATCTCGCGCAGGATCTGTTCCTTGTTGGCGAAGTAGTAGTAGATCGACGACTGCTGCAGGCCGGCGCCCTCGGCGATGTCGCTCATGCGGGTGGCGGACACCCCGTGGCGAGCGAACAGGTGGCTGGCCGCCGCCACGATCTCCTCGCGTGGTTCGCGCATCGATGCTCGGGGAGTGGCACGGGGCCGCCCGGCACCGGGTGCTCGGCGGCGTCCCTTCGCCGCTGGTGCTCTCCGGGGGTCGGCCACCGCGTCACGCTACCGGAGGGTCCGCGGCTCGGACTGTGAACGCTGTGTCAACGGCGGACCCACGTCTTGACGGAACGGGCAGGCGCACCGCATGGTTGGGTGGTATTTCGATAGCAAGTCGAAATTCCGCTCTGCTGGTGGTCGGAGACGTCCACCGACCCAACCTCGCCAGTCCTGCATCGGAACCCCATGGCACAACCTGACGACCCGTCCTCGCCCAGTCCCTCAGCCGGCACAGCGCCCGAAGGCGCTCTCCCGGAAACCGCTGTCCCCGACACCTCGACCCCCGAGGCGGCCCGGGCCCACGCCCGCGCCCAGGCGGCGGCCGCGTCGGCGGCTTGGGTGGTACCGGCCACCGACGCCGGTGACCTCCCCGACGGGGTCGACGCCGCGCAGGTGGTGTGGGACGAAACCCTGCCGCCGGGGGCGTACACCACGCGTCGGATCGGCCGGGGCACGCACCTGCACCTCACCGACCGGGCAGGCGACGCCTCCGTGGCGCTCGTCGTGCACAGCGCCGCCAACCCCGCCGAACGCCTCAACGTGGCCGACACCCTCAAGGTCCAGTGGAACGCCTACCTCACCGAGGGGATGCTGCTGCTGTCGGCCATGGGGCGGGTGCTGGCCACCGTGGTGAGCGACACCAGCGGTCACCACGACCTGTTGTGTGGTCTGTCCACCGCCGCTGGCAACGACGCCATCTTCGGCGACGGTACGCCGTGGGGGCCGTGTCCCAGCGCCGAGGACCGCCTGGCGGTGGCCCTCGCCCGATGGGGTCTCGATCGGCGCGACCTGACGGCCAACGTCAACCTGTTCACCGTCGCCCGGGTGGGATCCGACGGCTCGCTGCAGCTCGATCCCGACAGCGTGCGTCCCGGGGCGCACATCTGCCTGCGGGCCGAGATGGACCTGCTGGTCAGCCTGGCCCACACGTCGCATCCCCTTGCTGGACCGTCGCAGTACCCGTCAGGAGAGGTGCGGGTGCTGGCCTGGTCGGGGGCACCGGCCGCGGCCGACGATCCCTGGCGGAGCGTCAGCCCCGAAGCCGAGCGGGCCTTCGCCAACACCGACGACTACCTGGCTGCGGCCGGGGTGACGACCGCCTCGGGAGCCCCACGATGACGACGCACCGGGGTGCCGACGACGACCTGGCCGCCGCCGGAGTGGCGGCGTCGAGCGCCGGAGGACGGCCATGAACCGCGTCGATCCGACCGATCACCCGACGGTGGCGACCGCCGTGGCCGTGCCCGGCGAGGTGGCGGTCGACGAGGTGGTGCCGGCGCTCGCCTCGTGGTCGACGGTGGTGCCCGCCGGCGAGACGCTGCGCATGGTCGATCTCCACGGCAATCAGGCGGTGGACTGTCTGCTGTACGCGGCGCACGACACCACCGAGCGCTACAGCGCCCAGGCCACGGTGGTGGCGCAGCGCAACGTGTACCTCACCACCGGCTCGCCGTTGGTGTCGAACGCCGGCCGCAGCCTCATGCACATCACCGACGACACCTGCGGCCGTCACGACACCATCGCCGGAGCGTGCTCGCGAGAGTCGAACACGCTGCGCTACGGCCACCACACGATCCACCAGCACGCCTGTCTCGACAACTTCCTCCACGACCACGCCCAGCGAGGGATGACCGCCAGGGACATGGCGTCGAACATCAACTGGTTCATGAACGTGCCGGTGGAGCCCGACGGCAGCCTGGGCATCGTCGACGGGTTGTCGGCTCCGGGCAAGTACGTCGACCTGCGTGCCGACGTCGACACCCTCGTCGTGGTGTCGAACTGCCCGCAGGTCAACAACCCCTGCAACGCCTTCGATCCGACGCCGGTGCGCATGATCCGCTTCGTCGCTCGATGAGCGACCCGGCTCGCCTTTCCACCACCGACCCGGCCAGCGCCTTCGGGCGAGTGTTGGTGGCCAACCGCGGTGAGATCGCCGTGCGCGTCCTGCGCACCCTGCGCCGGCTGGGGATCGGCGGGGTGGCCGTCTACTCCGACGCCGACGCCGGTGCGGCACACGTGCGGATGGCCGACGCCGCCGTGCACCTCGGACCGGCACCGGCGACCGACAGCTACCTACGCATCGACGCCGTGGTGGCCGCCGCGCTCGAGACCGGCGCTGAGGCCGTGCACCCCGGCTACGGGTTCCTGTCCGAACAGCCGGCCTTCGCCCGCGCGGTGGAGGAGGCCGGGCTGGTGTTCCTGGGCCCGACCCCCGAACAGTTGGCCACTTTCGGGGACAAGCTGCGGGCGCGAGCGGCCGCCGAGGCCGCCGGCGTCCCGTTGCTGGCCGGCACGGATCTGCTGCACTCCGTCGACGAGGCGGTGGCCGCCGCCGACGACCTGGGCTACCCGGTGATGCTGAAGGCGTCGGCCGGCGGTGGTGGGATCGGCATGGCCCGCTGCGACGACCCCGCCGCGCTGAGGGCGGCGTGGGAACAGGTGCGCCACACCGCCGAAGCCAGCTTCGGGTCGGTGGACGCCTACCTCGAGCGGGCCGTCACCGAGGCCCGCCACGTGGAGGTGCAGGTGGTGGGCGACGGTGCCGGCGGGGTGGTGGTGCTCGGCGACCGGGACTGCTCGGCGCAGCGCCGTAACCAGAAGGTGCTCGAGGAAGCGCCTGCCCCCAACTTGGCAGCGGCGCTGCGCGACCAACTGCACACCGCTGCCCGCGACCTGGCCGCCTCGGTGCACTACCGCTCGGCGGGCACGGTCGAGTTCGTGGTCGACGCCGAGCGATCCCAGGCCGCCTTCCTCGAGGTGAACGCCCGCCTGCAGGTGGAGCACCCCGTGACCGAGGCCGTCTACGGAGTGGACCTCGTCGAGTGGATGGTGCGCATCGGCGCCGGGGACACCTCGCTGGTGACAGGCCCGCCGCCCCCGCCGTCCGGCCACGCCGTCGAGGTGCGGGTCTACGCCGAGGACCCTGCCCACGACCATCGCCCCAGCGCCGGGCGACTCACCGAGGTCTGCGTGCCCCCGGTGGCGAGCGACGACCAGCCGGCGACCGTCGATGCGAACTCGGATCGCACCTCGCTGCGGTGGGACGGCTGGGTGCGCACCGGTACCGAGGTCACCCCCTACTACGACCCGCTGCTCGGCAAGCTGGTGGCCCACGGACCCGACCGGACCGCGGCGCTCGACCAGTTGGCCGGTGGCCTCGACGAACTGCGACTGGCCGGCATCGAGACCAACGTCGACCTGCTGCGTGCCCTGGTGGCCGACGAACAAACGCGCGCCGGACAGCTCCGGACCCATTCGCTGGCGTCGCTGGCGGTGGCGCGTCCGGTCCTCGACGTGCTCGACCCCGGCGCCTTCACCACCGTGCAGGACCACCCTGGCCGCCTCGGTGTGTGGTCGGTGGGGGTGCCACCGAGCGGGCCGATGGATCCGCTGTCGTTTCGTCTGGCCAACCGGGTGGTGGGCAACCCCGCCGACGCGGCGGCCCTCGAGTGCACGGCCGTGGGGCCGACGCTGCGCTTCGCCGTGGCCACCGTGGTGTGCGTGGCCGGCGCCGACTGTGGCGCCACCCTCGACGATGCACCGGTGCCGCAATGGGCGCCGATCGACGTGCCCGCCGGCGCCACCCTGCGGCTGGGCACCGTGCGCGGGCCGGGGGTGCGCACCTACGTGGCCGTGCGTGGCGGCATCGACGTGCCGCGCTATCTGGGGAGTCGCAGCACCTTCACCCTCGGCGGGTTCGGTGGCCACGCCGGGCGGGCGCTGCGAGCGGGCGATGCCCTGCGCCTGGCCGACGACGCTGCCGCCGTGGCCGACCCGGCGCCGCTGGCCGCCGAGGCCGTGCCCGAGCTGACCTCGCAGTGGCAGGTGGGAGTCACCGTCGGTCCGCACGCCGCCCCCGACTACTTCACCGACGACGACCTGGCCATGCTGTTCGCCACTGCGTGGGAGGTGCACCACAACTCGGCGCGCACCGGGGTGCGCCTGCGCGGACCGCGACCCCGCTGGGCGCGTCCCGACGGCGGCGAGGCCGGGTTGCACCCCTCCAACATCAACGACACCCCCTACGCCGTGGGGGCGGTGGACTTCACCGGCGACATGCCCATCCTGTTGGGCCCCGACGGACCCAGCCTGGGCGGCTTCGTCTGCCCGGCCACCACCGTCACCGCCGAACTGTGGAAGCTCGGACAGTTGGCGCCGTCGGACACCGTGCGCTTCGTGCCACTCGACCCGGCCGAGGCCACTGCGCTCGAGGACTCGCTGGAACAGACCGTGGCCACCCTCGGCCACGCCGGTCCGGTGCTGGCAACGTCGCCGTCGGCACCGTCGGCACCGTCGGCACCGTCGGCGGGCCGCCGAACCACCGCGACCGACACCACCACCGCCGCCACCGGCGTCACGACCGGCGCCACCACCGGCACCCCGGCGGTGCTGGCCCGCCGCCAGGGAGGCCCCGACGCCCCCGACGCCGTCTACCGGCGCGGAGGCGACCGCAACCTGCTCGTCGAGTACGGCCCCGACGTGTTGGACCTCGACCTGCGGTTGCGGGTCCACGCCCTGCACCAGTGGCTCAGCGATGCTGCTCTGCCGGGTGTGGTGGATCTCACCCCCGGCATCCGCAGCCTCCAGGTGCACTTCGACAGCCGACGCACCACGCTCGACCGGGTGCTGGACGTGTTGGTGGACGCCGAGGACGAGTTGCCGGCGGTGGCCGACGTGGAGGTGCCCTCGCGCATCGTGCACCTGCCGCTGTCGTGGGACGACCCGGCCACGATCGAGGCCACCCGCCGCTACGAGTCGACGGTGCGTGCTGATGCCCCGTGGTGCCCGCACAACCTCGAGTTCATCCGGCGTAGCAACGGTTTGGCCTCGGTGGACGACGTGTGGCGCATCGTGTTCGACGCCAGCTACCTGGTGCTGGGTCTCGGTGACGTCTATCTCGGGGCCCCGGTGGCCACCCCCGTCGACCCACGACACCGGCTGGTCACCACCAAGTACAACCCGGCCCGCACCTGGACCCCCGAGAACGCCGTGGGCATCGGCGGTGCCTATCTGTGCATCTACGGGATGGAAGGTCCCGGGGGCTACCAGTTCGTGGGCCGCACCGTGCCGGTGTGGCGCACCTGGCCCACCGACGACGAACGCTCCCAGGATCCACCGTGGTTGCTGCGGTGGTTCGACCAACTGCGGTTCCACCCGGTCAGCCACGAGGAACTCGGCGACCTGCGTCGTGACGTGCGCTCGGGCCAGGCCGAGCTGACCTGGGAGCCGACCACCTTCTCCCGCGCCGCACACCAGGCGTTTCTCGACGACATCGCCGATGAGGCGGCGGAGGCCAGGGCCCGTCAGCAGGCCGCCTTTGCCGTGGAACGGGCGGCGTGGGAGTCGTCGGGCGAGTTCGAACGGGCCGATGCAGCGGCCGACGCGCTCGGACCGGCCGAGACCACAGCCGAGGTGGTCGTGCCCGAGGGCGGCACCCGGGTGGATGCGCCCATGGGGGCGAGTGTGTGGCAGGTTGCCGTCCAGCCGGGCGACGACGTCGACGAAGGTGACGTGGTGGCGGTCCTCGAAGCCATGAAGATGGAGACGGTGGTGCGGTCCCCGGTGGGTGGCACGGTCGAGACCGTGCACTGCACGCCGGGCACGGTGGTCACCGCCGGCAGCCCCCTGGTGGTGGTGGTGCCGTGACCACCACCGACGT
Organism: Acidimicrobiia bacterium; assembly: GCA_020832495.1. GTDB lineage: Bacteria > Actinomycetota > Acidimicrobiia > Acidimicrobiales > Acidimicrobilacustridaceae > JAFIEP01. Next base: position 7,954 of record JAFIEP010000099.1, read on the forward strand.
CCCCCTCGGGAACCTCCGGGCGCTGCGGGCGGCCGTCGAGGAGGGCCTCCCACCTGCAGCGGTGGTGGACGCCGTGCTGGCGCGCATCGACGCCGACTGGGAGCGCAACGCCTGGATCACCGTGGCCGACCCCGACGTGCTGCACGCCCGTGCGGTGGAGTTGGCCTCGCTGCCCCCCGACCGTCGTGGGCCGCTGCACACCGTGCCGGTGGCGGTGAAGGACAACATCGACGTTGCCGGGCTGCCCACCACTGCCGGCTGCCCGGCCTACGCCTACTTCCCGAGCGACGACGCCCCGGTGGTGGCTCGTCTCCTTGCCGCAGGTGCCATCGTGGTGGGCAAGACCAACCTCGACCAGTTCGCCACCGGCCTGGTGGGGGTGCGTTCGCCGTACGGGGCGTGCCACAGCGTGCTCGACGAGCGCCTGGTGGCCGGCGGGTCGAGTTCGGGCTCGGCGGTGGCGGTGGCCGCCGGGCACGTGCCAGTGGCGCTCGGCACCGACACGGCCGGGTCGGGTCGGGTGCCGGCCCAGGCCAACGGACTGGTGGGGCTGAAGCCGACCAAGGGTCTGGTGCCGCTGCGCGGGGTGGTGCCCGCCTGTTGGTCGCTCGACTGCGTCAGCGTGTTCGCCGCCGACGTCGACGGCGCCACCGCGGTGCTCGACGTGGTCGCCGGACTCGACCCGCTCGACCGATTCAGCCGCTCGGTGTCGTCGCTGGCCGTGCCCGAGGAGGGCTCGTGGCGCATCGGCGTGGCCGCACCGCTCGGTGCGCCGTTCGACAGCGACGACTGGGCCATCGTCGACGAGGCGGCCCGTCGGCTCGCCAGTGCGCTCGGCGCCGCGGGCGAACCTACGGTCGTGCCGCTCGACGACTTCACCGCCGCCGGCGACCTGCTCTACGGGGGCGCGTGGCTGGCCGAACGCTACGCCTCGGTGGGGACGTTCATCGACGACCACCCCGACGAGGTGCACCCCGTCGTGGCCGAACTCATCGGCGGTGCCCGTGACCTGCGCGCCACGCAGGTGTTCGCCGACCAACATCTCCTGGCCGAACTGCGTCGTCGCACCGCGTCGGTGTGGGACCACATCGACGTGCTCGTCACGCCCACGGCCCCGTCGCTCCCCACCGTCGACGCCGTGTTGGCCGACCCGATCGCCGAGAACGCCCGGTTGGGAGCGGCCACCACCTTCGTGAACCTGTTGGACCTCGCCGCGCTGTCCCTGCCAGCCGGACGCCGCCCCGACGGCCGCCCCGCAGGGGTCAGCCTGGTGGCCCCGGCGGGGGCCGACGCGCTGTTGGCCGCCGCGGCCAGAGCCGGCGGGTGGTGACCGGCCGCTCGCCTGTCCACCGAGCACGGCACGTCCACCGGCCAGGGCTGGGTCACCGGCCACGGCACGTCGCTGATCGGCAGGGTGTACCGCTGCAGCGGTGCATTCGACCAGTGTGCTCAACTGATCGTCGAGGAGGCCCCCTTGGCACCGTCGCGTCCGTTCCGTTTCGCCATCACCACCCACGGGGTGCGCACCGCCACCGCCTGGAAACGCTTGTGTCGGCGCGCCGAGGCGCTCGGCTACGACTCGGTCCTCATGTCGGACCATGCCGACAACCCGCTGTCGCCCGTCCCGGCCTTGGCCGTGGCCGCCCAGGTCACCCGCACCCTGCGGGTGGGCACGCTCGTGCTGTGTAACGACTTCCGCCACCCTGTGTTCGCGGCCAAGGAATTGGCCACGCTCGACGTGCTGTCGGGTGGTCGACTCGAGTGGGGTGTGGGCGCTGGCTGGTTACCCAAGGACTACGAGACCACGGGCTTGACCATGGACGAGCGAGGGGTGCGCGTCGAGCGCCTGGCCGAGTCGATCGCCGCGACCAAGGCGCTGTTCACCGGGGAGCGCGTCACGTTCGATGGCGTCCACGTGCAGGTGCAGGGCCTCGTCGGCCGGCCCGAACCGGTGCAGCGCCCCCACCCGCCCCTCTTGATCGGCGGGGCAGGGCCGCGCATGCTGCGGCTGGCCGGACGCGAAGCCGACATCGTGGGCGTGGCACCCAGCCTTACGACCAAGCCGCTGTTCGGCCGCCCACCACGCGAGACCGTGCCCGAGGCGTTGGACCGCCAGATCGCCGAGGTGCGCCGGGCCGCCGGGGACCGCTACGAGCAGATCGAGATCAACGTGGTGGCCTTCCCCGCCCAGGTGGTGGACGACCGCCGGGCACGGGCCGAGGAACTGGCCGCACGCGACGGCTCTGATCCCGACCAGGTGATGGCGTCGCCCCATGCGCTGTTCGGCAGCGTCGAAGAGATGGTCGACCAGCTGGAACACCAGCGCGAGCGATGGGACATCTCCTATGTGGCCGTGCCACATCAGGTGCTCGAGGACCTGGCGCCCGTGGTGGGGCAACTGGCCGGCCGCTGAGCGGCAGGTGCCACAATGGCCCGACGACCAGGGGGTGCCAATGGGGGACGAGGGTGCGGGTGACGAGTCGGCGATGACGGCGGTGGCGAGTGCGTCGATCCAGGCGATACAGCGGTGCAAGTACCGCTACCTGCGGGCGCTCGACCAGAAGGACTGGGACACCCTGGCCGACACGCTCACCGACGACGTCAGTGCTGCCTACGGCGGTGGGGCGCACACCGCCAGCGGGCGCGACGCGGTGATGGCCTTCCTGCGTGACGTGCTGGGCGACGAGCGCATCCTCACCAGCCATCGGGTGCACCACCCCGAGATCGAGCTGTTCGGCGACGGCCGGGCCACAGCCGTGTGGGCCATGGACGACGTGGTGATTCACCAGCCGGCCGGGGTCCTGATCTCCGGCGCGGGCTTCTACGAGGACGAGCTGCGCCGCTGCGCCGACGGCCAGTGGCGCATCTGTGTGACTGGCTATCGACGCACCTACGAGCAGATGGTGCCCACGGCGTCGATGCCGGGCTGGCAGCTGACGGCGAGCTGGTGGGAGACCAACGGCCGTTCCTTGCTCGGGTGACAGCGCTGGGCGCCCTCGACAGGAATCGAACCTGTGGCCTACCGCTTAGGAGGCGGTCGCTCTATCCAACTGAGCTACGAGGGCGAGCCCGGGACACGACGTAGCGCCGCGCCCGGCGTGTCGATGGTAGCGGCGGGTCGGTGACGCCGAGGAGGTCGGTGTCGCCGCCTCACCGACTGATGCTGTGCGGCGTCCCCCGTCCGCCCGGCAGCGCGCTGTCCGGCCGGTTCGATGTTGGCTCCTGCCCGGCGTGCAGCGCTGCAGCCGTGACGAGGTGGCTGAGGTTACGAGCCGTCAAGGTCCGCAGTCGCGCCGAGGGCACCGCATCGATCCAGTGGTCGAGTTCCTCGTGGTCGAAGCCCTCGGGCAGCTCGAGTTCTGGCAGCGTCACCTGCCCGCTGCGCGTCGAGAGCAGATAGACCGTGTCGAAGAGCGCCTTGGCGGGCGTGGCGACCCCCGACCGAAGGCCGTCGCCCCCGACGAAGCCGCCGAACAGCTCGGGGTGGAGGTGGTGGATCTCGTAGCGATCGAAGGCGGTATCGATGGTCTTTGCCTTGTCCAACGACGCAGCGAAGATGTCACGCGGGATCTGTTCGATCATTCCGTGGCGCGACAGGGCGCTCCAGCCGGAGATGTAGCTGGGATAGGGGTCCGTGAGCACCGGGAGCACCGCGGCGGGGTCGGGCCTGCCGGTCCCCACGTGCCAGACGCCATGTCTGATCTTCGTGATCAGGCCGGTGTTCGCCAGCCGTGCGAGGGTCTTCGATGCAACGGGCAGCGACGACCGCCAGGCAGCGGCAGCGTCGTGCGTGGTCACAACCGGGCGTCCGACGCTCACCAGTTGGTGATATCGGTCTGCAGCGCTCATGTCGTGCCTCCGTTCGGCGGCGTGCCCGCTGCGAGGATCTCCAGATCGCCGGCCACGGCGACGCACATCATGTCCCACTGGGATGCGTCGTAGAGGGCGGCGAGGTCCGCCTCGATGAACGGGGCGACTTCGCTGACGAAGCTGGCGAACGGGATGGACAGCGCCCGCTCGGCCGCAACGGCGGCGCGTGTGGGGTCGAGTCCGGTGAGGCCAGATCCGTCTGCGTGGCGCTGTCGGAGCAGAAGGTCGAGATCGAAGACGTCCCGGGCCTTGGTTTCTCGTCGCGTCGCCAGCGCCGTGATCTTCTGGTTGGTCGCTGCTGTCGGCAGGTAGTGGCGCACGGTCGGTGAGAGGAGCCCGTAGGGCTTCACGACGTCGTTCGGAATCGGCGCGAAGGCCACGTCGTCGCTCTGGTCGTCTCGACCCGAGAACTCCACCTTCGTTCGGATCAGTTCGTCATGGCCCGTGACGCGCAGTCCGATCTTCCAGCGCAGTGTCGTGTCGGTCTGCTTGGTGGCGGACACCTCGGCGAGCTCGATCTTGGCCTGCCGTGCGAGCAGTGCCATCTGGGTGCCACCGTCGAGGAGCGCGCCGACCCGCTTGGCGACCGTCCAGCTCGCCTTACCGTGGAAGTCGAGGTCGACGTCGTTGGAGTAGCGGGGGCTGCCGAAGAAGTAGCGAAGGTTCGCTCCACCCTTGAGGGTGCACCAGTCAGCGTCACCCGCTACCAGGACGCGCAGGAAGAGCAGGTGGAAGATCTCGATGATCTGTGCCTGACTGCGCTGGGCCACGGCAATAACGATGCCAATTGTTGTCCTCTGCGTCAACTATTGGGAGCGTAAATGCCACCCACCTGCTCGTGTCACTCAGCGGAGCCGCAGGGTGACCAGCTCGAAGGCCCGTAGCTCCAACTCGACGGTGCTGTCGACCACCGCCACGTCGTCGCCCGGTTGCGGCGCCTCGAGCAGGTCCACGCGCGTGGCGCTGGTGGCGCTGCCCACGTGCAGCCTGGCCGAGCGGGCGCCGCCGAAGGCCTCGTGGAGCCGCACGATCAGGCCGTCGCCGTCGTCGGCCGCCTTCACCGCGGTGAGGACCACGCCGGGGTCGTCCACGTCGACGATGGACTGCCGGCTGGGCAGCGTGTTGTCGCTGTGTGCGATCGGCCGCACGTGCAGCGGGGCGTTGAAGGCGTGGGCCTCGGCGATCACACCACCGTCGGTGGGCCCACCGCCGTGGGGGTACACGGCGTAGGCCAGCTCGTGGTGTCCCCGGTCGGCCACGGGGTCGGGCCATGTGGGGGATCGCAGCAGCGAGATGCGCACCGTCGAACCGACCACGTCGTGGCCGTAGCGCGAGTCGTTCAGTACGGCCACCCCGAAGCCGTCCTCGCTGACGTCCACCCAGGTGTGGGCGCAGGTCTCGAAGCGGGCCCGGTCCCAGCTGGTGTTGCGGTGCGTCGGCCGCACCACGTGGCCGAACTGGATCTCGTGCGTGGCCGCGGTGGCGCGCACATTGCACGGGAAGGCCACCTTGAGCAGCTTGTGCTCCTCGTGCCAGTCGATGGCACACCGCACCTCCAGCCGCTGCGAGCCACGTGCCAGCACCAGGTGTTGCTCCACCCGAGAGTCGCCGAACCGGCGGAGCACCTCGAGCACGGCGCGGTGCTCGCTCGACTCGACCAGCTCGACGTGGTCCACGTCAACGAGGTCGACGCCCGTGTCCATTGCTTCGACGTCGACGTCCCAAGCATCCCACTCGCGCGGTCGGTCCTCGAGCAACTGCAGGACGTTGGCGGCGGCGCCGGGTGCGACCGCCTCGCGCCCGGTCGGCTGATGCACGATCGAACGCACCAGCCCGGCGTCGTCCCATTCGACGCGCAGCAGCCCGTTCTCCATACACCCGTCGCCGGCGCGCACCGGCGGTCCGAGGTCGTCGAGTGGAGCATCGAGGTCGACGACCGCCCAGCCGCACGCCGGGGCGCTGGCGCGCACGAGCGCACCGTCGAGCTCGACCACCTCATCGCGGGCGAACCCCAGCCCGTTGGCCACCAGCGCCGGGCGGGCCACGTCGCCGGCGTCGACTCGGGTGGCCAGCGCGTCGAGCGCCGCGTCGCGCAGGCGCGCAGTGGTGGCTCGCAGCGCCGCGTAGTCGGCGTGGGTGTCCTCGTAGACCCAGTTGATCGACGATCCCGGGATGATGTCGTGGAACTGGTGCAACAGCAGCGTCTCCCAGGCCTGCGCCAGTTCGGCGGAGGGGAGGGGTTCGCCGAGCAGCGAGTGCGCGGCGTACGCCCACAGCTCGACGTCGAACAGCGCACGCTCGAGCTGACGGTTGCCCTTCTTCACCTCGGCGTGGGTGGTGTAGGTGCCGCGGTGCAACTCGAGGTAGAGCTCACCCACCCACACCGGTAGGTCGCCGCCGTTGGCCTCGTAGTCGGCGGCCTCGGCGCGTAGCGCGGCGATGGCGTCTGCGGCGGTGGTGCGTTCGACACGGCCGACGCCGGCCAGGTCGGCCATGGCGCCGCTGCGCCACAGCATGTCGGCGTCGGGGCCGCCACCGCCGTCGCCGTGTCCGTAGAGGTAGACCTGTCGTTGGAGGACGTCACGCTGGGCGTACCCGTCGCCGGCATGGCGCAGGTTCGGTACCGAGAAGTCGCCGTTGTAGGTGTCCGCCGGCGGGAAGTGGGTGAAGATCCGTGTGCCGTCGATGCCCTCCCACCAGAAGGTGTGGTGCGGGAAGCGGTTGGTGTCGTTCCACGACAGCTTCTGGGTGAGGAACCAGTCAACGCCTGCCGCAGCGAGGATCTGGGGGAGCGCGGCCGAGTACCCGAACACGTCGGGGAGCCACAGGCCGTCGACCTCGACGCCGAGTTCGTCGCGCCAGAAGCGCATGCCGTGCACCAACTGGCGGACGAGCGATTCGCCCGAGGGCACGTTGCAGTCCGGTTCGACCCACATGGCGCCCACGGGTTCGAAGCGTCCGGCGGCGACGTGCGTTCGCAGGCGTTCCCACAGTTCGGGCTGGGTGTCACGCACCCAGGCCAGTTGCTGGGGTTGCGACGCGGCGAAGGCGTAGGCGGGGTCGCGTTCGATGAAGGTGGCAGCGGTGGAGAAGGTGCGCACCACCTTCCGCTTCGTCTCCCGGAGCGGCCACAGCCACGCCGTGTCGATGTGGGCGTTGCCGACCGCCTGGAACCGTGGGGCCCACCCGTTGCAGCCGACCTCGAGCACGGCACCGAGCACCGCAGTGGCAGCGGCCACGGCCGTCGGCGTCAAACCCTCGGCGTCGATGGTCGCGCACGCTGCCTCGAGCGCGGCGCTCGCCTCGTCGGCTCGCTCACCGCCGACCCATGTCGCCACCTCTCGGGCCACCTGCCACCGGCGGACCAACTCCTCGACGTCCCGGTCGACGATCGCCAGGTGGCAGCGCCGCAACACCAGCTTCGGTTCGCCGTGGTGGTCAGGTGCCAACAAGGCGCCCGGATCGCCCGGCAGCGCCGGGGGGTTGGCTGCCGCCTCGATGTAGAGATCGACCGGTTCGCCGCCGGCTGCGGGCGAGGCCACCAGCACCTCGCGGTGGTTGGGGCTGATGCCCTGGGTGGGTGTGCCGTCGATCCAGACCTGGCCTTCGGCGCCGAACCCGGTGGCGCCCCCGAAGCCGAGGTGCACCACCAACGCGACCTCCCGCCCGGCCCATTCATCGGGCACGGTGGTGGTCACGTGGAACCAGGTGGTGTCCCAGTCGGGACCCCAGGGGTCACCCTCGGCGAACGGCTCGAATGATCCGGCGACCGCCTCGGCGAAGGGCACGGGTTCACCGTGGAGATGGTTCGCGGTGACGGTGACGTCTCGGCGGTCGGGCCACCGTCCGGGCTTGACGACCGTGGCCAACATGTGGTCGACGTGTTCGAGGCGCTCAGCGCTTGTCGTGGTCACCCTCGCAGGCTAATCGTGCGCCGCGGCACCATTTCCGTGTCCGCTGGGTGGTGGTCGTGGTGCTCGTGCTGGTGCTGGTGCACCCGCGGTCACGTACTGTGGGATGTGGAGCCTGTGGGCCACGCCGCTCGGGTCCGACCACGACGAGGAGGAGAGCATGGTGCTCACGATCGAGGATGCGTTGGATCTGGTGCACGAGAAGGGACCGTCACTGCGCCCCGTCTTCGACGAGGCGCGCGAGAAGGTGAGCGACGTTGCCGGCTCGGTGCGTCCCACCATCAGTGGGCCTTCCCGCCCCACGATCGGGGACGCGGTGGACCTGGTGCGCAGTGACCCCCGGGCACGGCTGGCGGTGGTGTTCGTCGCCGCGTTCGCCTTCTCGGCCGGTTTCGTGATGGGAACCGTCCTGGCGCAGGCCGCTGGCGACGACGAACCCGCGGACGCCGCTGATCGCTGAGCCTCGGCGGCTGACTGTCGACCGTTGCCCGCCGACCGGTGCGGTCGTTGGGTGACTCTGTTCAGGCTTCAGCGGCCAGTCGATCCATGGTGGCCAACGCCCGCCGACACACCGCCAGGTAGGGCGCGGCTGGCCACGGCACGCCGAACCCGACACGGCAGCGGTCCAGTCCGAGCGACGTCACCTCGTGGTCGGTGGCCGGCACACCCGCGACCCTCCACGACCAGCGATGGAGGTCGACCCATTCGGTGATCTCGAAGGGCAGCCGGACGCCGGCGGCGGTGACGACCTGCCCGGTGGCGCCGGTGCAGAGCGGACCCCCACCGTCCACCGAAGCCGAGCGCACCGACGGACCCCACTGCGGCCACAGGTCGACCTCGGCGAACAAGCGCCAGAGGTCGACGGCGGGGGCGTCGATGGTGCGATGGGCCCACACATGGCGGCGGAGGGGTGCGGCGAGGTCGATATCGGGGTCAACCCCCCGATCGGCCCGGACGTTCCCATGGCCCGTGGCTCCCGGGCGGTCCGGGGCGCGCCACCCGCGGGCAGCGGCAGTCAGTTCCACATGGCCGCCACCTCGAAGGGATTCGGCTCGGTGACGTAGGACTGCGCTGCCTGGCGTGCCTCGATCATCTCCTCGAGCTGCCCCTCCGAAAGGGCCCTGCCCTTCGCCGCCTCGGCCAACGCCCGGTCACCGATGTCCCACAACGCCCCGGCGAGTAGAAAAGCCCCTTCGGCGCGCAGCACGTACTTGGGTGACACCATGGTGCCGTTGGACCCATCCTCCTCGATCACGGGCATCCGAAAGCTGATCTCGGCTCGGGCACACGAGGGCTCGTCGTCGGTCGACTCCTCGTCAGTGGCCAATGAGACGAGCACACCGATGACCGTCATCGGTGGGAATGGGCAGGCCGCCACCTGGTCTTCGATTTCGTCCGAGTTGTCGCTCAGCCCGTCCGTGTCGGCGTCGTGCTCCTCCTCGGCGTCCTGATCAGCCGAGAAGTGGTCGTCGCCACCGGGGTCGCTACTGTCGCTCATGGAGTCCTCCTCTGCCGCATCGCTACGAGGAGTATGCGCCGGGGGTGTGACACTCAGATTGGCCGGCTGCTGCGTTGCCGGCGAGGGCGCAGCCGGGGTCGAACGTCCGGTGTCCGGCTGGTTCGTCACGACTCTCTCCGATTCCGCGTCTGTCGAGGACGCTCGGTACGATCGGAGTGGCGAGTGTCTGGTGACGAGGGAGCAGTTGAGCGGTGGCAACGGCGGAGTGGGCGGCAACAACACCGGTGGCGGTGTACCGACCGTGACGAACTCGTTCCTCTCCGACCCCATCACGCCGCTCGAGGTGGCGGTCGTCGACTCCGATCTGCTCCGCCGAGTCGAGATCATGAACGCAGCGAGCCCGCTCTACGCGGACGACTTCGCCACCGTGCAGGCAGTCACTGATCGGCTGCACCCGGGCGATCGGACCGTGGTCGTCCTCGGTCCGGGCCTTTCCCCTCAGTCGCCGGAGCAGCTCATCGCGCTCCGTGCCGCACACCCTGGCGTCGCCGTCGTCGCCGTGGCCAGCGACGTGGTGCCGACCGAGGGCATGTCCGGTGTGGACCGGGTGCTCGATCGGGACTGCACGATCGACGACCTGGTGGAGGAGACCCGCCGGGTGGTGGCCGACCGTTGCGAACCGGCAGCTCCCGAGGAGGACCGAACGGCCACCGATCTGACGATGCTGGCCGAGCCGACCGAGACCCGGTTGGTGCTGGTCACTTCGGCCAAGGGCGGGGTCGGTCGCTCGACCGTGGCGCTCAATCTGGCCACCGCCCTTGCGGTCGGCCACAGCGGACAGAGGGTTGCGCTCGTCGAGACCGACCCGGTGTACGGCGACATCGGCATCATGTTGGGACTTCCGGGGCCTTCCGTCGACGACGACGTGATGGTCGTCGACGAGGACGTGGTGCGTGAGCTGTGCACGTTCCGCGTCGAGAGCGTCGGGCTGGACGTGGTCCTGCCCCCGAGGTCCCACGATCCATGGTTCACCGTCGGCCACGACCAGGTGCGGGTACTGCTCGGCGCTCCGGCGCTGGACCATGAGTGGCTGGTGGTGGACATCTCCCCGACGCTGCTGTGCGGGTCGGACCTACTCGAGATGGCCGACCGCGTGTACCTGGTGAGTCCGACCGATGTCGCTGGTCTGAAGAACGCCTCGATCCTGCAGGCAGCGTTGCGGGACCAGCTCGCCCGTCGTGATCTCGTCGAGCTGGTGCTGGTGGACCGGGTCGAACAGGACCGGGCGACCGGCCCCGTGGCCAAAGCCACCGGTGCGCCGGTGGCTGCGGTGGTGCCCCACGACCGGCGGGTGGCCCTCGACGCCGAGCTGCACCGCCCGATCGTCGACCGTCGTCCCCATCTCGCGGCCAGCCGAGTGTTCCGAAAACTGGCCGAGCGCACCTTCAAGACCCTCGGGGCCCCCGTGTCCTGACAACGGTCCACGGCAACTGCTTGCCGACCACCTGTTGCAGCTGGTGGTTCGTTCTGCGACCCTCGAAGCGTCGTTGCGTCGAATCGAGGTTCCACCATGCGTCGTCGAACTGCCCGTTGCGTGGCCATCGCGGTTGCACTCGCCTGCGGGATGGCCGTCGTGCCCCTGTCGGTGGTGAGCGCATCGGGTTTCCCCGATGTGCCCGCAGGCCACCAGTTCGGGGTGCCGATTGCCTGGGCGGTGGATCAGCGCATCACGACCGGGTACGACGACGGCATGTTCCGGCCGACCGAATCGGTGAGCCGCCAGGCGTTGGCGGCGTTCATGTATCGCGCCGACGCCACCGGAGACGCCCAGCCGGCGTGCGAGGGTGACGCCCCGTTCTCCGATGTGCCGGTGTCGCATCCGTTCTGTGGTCACATCGAGTGGTTGGTGGGCGAGGGGTTGGCCACCGGGTTCGACGACGGGACGTTCCGCCCGACGGCGGCCATCAGTCGCCAAGCCATGGCTGCCTTCCTGGCACGTGCCGAACTGGGCGAGTCGGTGCCGGCGTGCGACGGTGACGCCCCGTTCTCCGATGTGTCGGTGTCGCATCCGTTCTGTGGTCACATCGAGTGGTTGGTGGGCGAGGGGTTGGCCACCGGGTTCGACGACGGGACGTTCCGCCCGACGGACGCGATCAGCCGCCAAGCAGCGGCTACCTTCCTGTGGCGTCGAGCCGGGGAGCCCACCGGGTCGACCGTGCGGGTGAGCGTGGCCGAGGACGGCACCGAGTCAGAGGTCACCCTTCTCGGCGGGGCCATCTCCGGCAACGGCAACACCGTGGCCTTCCGCTATCCGGGTACCAAGCTGGTGCCGGGTGTGAGCGGTGACGTGGCCCACCTGCTGGTCCACGACCTCGACAGCGGGGTGACCACCCGGATCACCGAGGCGATCGGAGGTGGCGAGCCCGACGCTTCCGTCTCCCCGACAGTGAGCCTTTCCCACGACGGCCAAGTGGTGGCCTTCCTCTCGGCCGCCAGCGATCTGGTACCGGACACCACCAACGATGCGCCGGACGTCTTCGTGCACGATCGCACTGCTGGCACCATTGAGCGGGTCTCGCTCACGAGCGATGGGGACGAGATCGACGATGTCGGCCTCACCGTGCTGCTCTCCGCCGACGGACGTCACGTCGTGTTCAGCTCGGAGTCATCGCTGCTCGGGCCCGGCATAACCAACGACGTGAGTGACATCTTCGTACACGATCGGGTCTCGGGAACAACCGAGCGGGTGTCGGTCGCGACCGGCGGCGACGAAGCCAACGACCACAGCTGGCCGGACGGCGTCTCTGCTGACGGGCGCTACATCACCTTCACCTCGATGGCCACGAACCTCGTGCCTGAGGACACAGGCGACGACTGGCAGGTCTTCGTGCGGGATCGAGTGGCCGGCACCACCGAATTGGTGTCGGTCAACTCCGATGGCCAGCCGGCAGCCGGCCATCAGGAGAATCAAGGCCTGGGCATATCGGCGGACGGGCGGGTGGCGCTGTTCAGGTCGCGAGCCACCAACCTGGTGGATGACGACACGGGCGGTGACCGCCATGTCTACGTTCGTGATCGGGTGGCCGGTGTGACCGAACTGGTGTCGGTGGCTCCCGGTGGCGCTCCCGCCAATGACTCTTCGAGCGGCGCGAACCACGCGTTGTCGTCGGACGGTCGGTACGTCCTGTTCACGTCCAGCGCGACTGACCTCGTGCCCGGCGTCACCAACGACGAGAACGACGTGTTCGTGCGTGACCGGGTCACCGGCACCACCGAGCGGGTGTCGGTGTCAACCAGTGGAGCCGAGGCAACTGGCGGGAACTCATCGGGGCTCGGTATCTCGGCCGATGGTTCTCGGGTGCTCATCGGATCATCAGCCACCAACCTGGTGCCCGACGTGACGAACGAGACAACCGACCTCTACGTTCGAACCCGTTACGGGGTGCGCTGAGCATCGCGACCAGCCACGCGGTGCGTGCCCGATCCTCCCGCCGTCCGAGCGCGCGCTCTCTGATCAGTGCGACACTGCGGGCATGGATCGACTGAGCGCTCTCGACGCCGAGTTCCTGCATCTCGAGGACGGCATCGCCCACATGCACATCGCCGGCATGTGTGTGTTCGACGGGCCGGCCCCGGGCCACGACGACGTGGTCGCCCTGCTCGAGGCCCGGCTGGATCGCATCCCCCGCTACCGTCAACGTGTCCGGTCGGTGCCGCTCGAATTGGGTCGACCGGTGTGGGTGGACGACCCCCACTTCTCACTCGAATACCACGTGCGGGCCACCGCGCTGGCCCCGCCGGCTGACGACGCCGTGCTGTGTCGTCTCATGGGTCGGCTGATGAGCCAGCCCCTCGACCGGGACCGACCGCTGTGGGAGACCTGGGTGGTGTACGGCCTGCCCGACGACCAGTGGGCGCTCGTGTGCAAGGTGCACCACTGCATGGTGGACGGCGTGGCCGGCGTCGACCTGCTCACGGCCCTGCTGTCGCTCGACCCCGACGAGGCGCTGCCGGAGCCGACACCGTGGTCACCGTCGCCCGAGCCGTCGGGTGCGGCCAAGGTGGTCGACGCCTGGGCGGGACTCGGCGGCGACGTGGCCGAGGTCCTCGGGCGACTGCCCGCGGTGGCCACGCGGCCTGCCGGACTCGTGCGATCGTTGCGTGACACGGGTGTCGGCATCGTCCGTTTCGGTGAGCACCTGGTGCCCACGCCACCGTCGTCCATCGAGGGGCCGATCGGCCCGCACCGGGTGTGGGCCCACACCGAGGTACCGCTCGAACAGGTGAAGGTGGTTCGACGAGCCCTGGGAGGGACGGTCAACGACGTGGTGCTCGCCGCGGTGGCCAACGGCTACCGATCACTGCTCCTGCACCGTGGAGAGGATCCCGACGGGGCGGTGGTACGCACCCTCGTGCCGGTCTCGGTGCGCACAGGTGATGCCCACGGGGTGACCGACAACCGAGTCTCGGGCATGCTCTACGAGTTGCCGGTGCACCTCGCCGACCCACGGGAGCGTCTCGACACGGTCATGGCCGAGATGGGAGCGCTGAAGGGCTCCCACATGCCCGAGGCGGGGGAGGTGGTGACCACGGTGGGCGACCTGGCCCCGCCCATGCTGCTCGGCGCAGTGAGTCGAATGGCCATCCGGACGTTGCGCACCATGTCGCAGCAGTCGGTCAACACGGTCACCACCAACGTGCCGGGCCCGCAGTTCCCGCTCTACTGCCTCGGACGGGAGATGCGTGAGTATCGGCCGTTCGTGCCGCTGTCGCACGGCGTGCGGGTGGGCACCGCCATCCTGTCCTACAACGGCACGCTTTCGTTCGGCGTGACCGGTGACCTCGACACCGCTTCTGACGTCGACGTGCTCGCTGGGGGCATCGTGGCCGGCGTGGACGAACTGGTGGCCGCAGCCCACCGAGAAGACATTTCATAACGGAATGAGAATCATTCCTATTTATTGCTAGGCTGGCGGCATGGCCACCACGAACGCCGACCACGCCACCGGTGTCAGCCGACCTCGGTCCGCAACGAGCTCAGCCGACGTCGACGCAGGCTTCGCCGAGCGGCTGGCATTCTTCGACGATGTGCTTCGGAGATGGCTGAGGTCACCAGACACAACGGTGGCGTGCGGCTCGTGGGCTGATGGTGCCATTGCCGAGTTCGTTCCCGGCGGGAGCGCCGAGTTGCTCCCGCCGGCATACAGCGGCTGTTTCGAGGGGGTGCGAGAGCTGCGTCTTCCCCACTGTGAGCATCACCTTCATGTTGACCTCGGACGCGTACACCGGCTGGTCTGCAGCGTCGCTCCGAGCGTCTGTTTCGGCGGCCGACCGTCGTTCGAGGTGCGATTCCTGACGACTGGTGCCGGCGGAGCCCCGAGCAGTCGTTGGTTGTTGTCGTGCATGCTCACTGCTCCCTATGAGGGCGACCTGCTGGTCACCGATCCGGTGCGCTGGTACCTCGAGACAGCGCTCGAGGACCAGCGGCGGCACCCTGATCTCGTCCGATTCGAGTTCGACGAGATGGTGTTCGACGATCCCGTGTGTGACGACCTGCGCCTCGTGGCGGCCGTCGAGATGGGCATGCCCGACACGGCGAGTTGGCCACAAGTGCTCGATGCCCTGCAGCCTGCCGTTCCCGCGTCGGTGTCGATGCCGCCGCTCGAACCCTGCGTCCTTGGAATCCTCGACGATGCGCTGCGCCTGGCTGATGCTTCGCTGGTGATCTATCGGGATCGATTGCTCGTGGAGCTTCAGACCGAGCAACTCGACGGCGTGCACCGCTACGTCGAGGACGGGCACGTCTCGTGGCAGGTAGGCGCCACCCACGATCACCATTGTCACCTCGCCCTCGGAGCTGTCACCCACGTCGAGTTCACCGCTGAGCCGGTTCCCTGCCAGGGCGGGCGGGCCAACTACACCGTGTGGTTCCTCGTGCCCGGACGGTGCGGCAATCCCTACCGGGTCGACGGCTACTTCTCGGTGGTGCTCAACCGCCCTTATGTCGGCGGGGAAGAACGCCTCGACGTCATCGAGCCCATGCTCGAGCTCTATCGGCGGTATGCCTCGTCGCCGTGGGTGACGGCCAACGAGGCGTTTCTGGTTCGCGTCAACGAGTGTGGCGTCGAAGGGGGTGGCCATGCCTCGTCTCAGCCGTGACGACGCACGTGTGCTGATCGCTCACCTCGAGGCGAGCATCGGCCCTTGTGAACCAGTCGTGGAGGACGAGCGGCTCCGTGTCGTGCTCGAGCGACTCCGTCAGCGGTTGGTCCAAGCAGAGCAGAACCCGGAGGGGCATCCCTATCCGCAACGCCGTCGTGTTGGTGGGCACGATGATCGGAGCGGTCGTCACTCGACCCGTGCCGAATCGGCGGATCGGTCGTTCCACGGGAGGCCGACCGTCACCGACTGAAGGCGCGCTGGGGAAACCTCGCCGGCCGCCGGCTGGGCCTTCCGCGCTCCCGATGACCCCCAGGAGGCCATGCTGGCGACTGCTTGCGAACAGTGGCGATCATCTTGTCCGCCCTGGAGGCCGTTCGAGTCGTCCGGTCAAGGGGCCGATCGAAGCTCTTGGGCGGTGGGGTCCCTCGGCGCAGCACGCCGCGTGCCCGCGCCGTCGACGAGCTCGATGACTGCCGCGGTCGGCCGTGCCGTGGTGATGGCCGACACGGTGCGCTCCGAGGCGGTGAAGAGAATGAGCTGGAGCTGCTCGGACATCCGAGCCAGCTCGCGGGCGATGGCCAACGCCCGATCGTCGTCGGCGTTGACCAGGACGTCGTCGAGCAACATGGGCAATGCCGTCGACTGCTCGGCGTGGCTGGCGGCCAGCGCCAGACGCATCGACAGGTAGAGCTGGTCGAGGGTGCCGCTGCTCAACCGCTCGCTGGGCAGCTCAGCACCCCCGGTGGAGGCCACCGCAACGTCGTCGTCCCCGGGTCGCAGGCCGGTCCACCGCTCGCCCGTGGCACCGGCGAACAGCTCGGTGGCATGGCGCACCACGGCCGGCTGCCGTTCCCGTTCGAACTCGCCGAGCGTGAGGTCGATGGCGCCGCGGGCCACGCTCAGTGCCAGCCAGTGGCGAAGATCGGCGTCGAGCTCGGCCCGCAGCGCAGCCACCTTGGCGTCGAGGGTGGCCACGTCGGCCGACTGCTGGGTGGCCGACAGAGTCCCGGCGGCATCGTGGTGACGGCGCACCGCTTCGTCGAGTTCGTGGGCCACCGACTGGAGCTGCTCGTCCATGCCGGCTCGTTCGTGGCGCCAGGCTGCCGGGTCCGCAGTGGCCAGCGCAGCGCGAGCGTCGTCGAGCGGGGCGCCAACCCCGAACGCCGCCCGGAGCGCCCCCTCGGCTTCGTCGAGCAGCCTGGACAGTTGGGCTCGTCGCTCGACTTGGGCAACCACCGTGCGGTAGCTGTCGGCGTCGTTGACCCCGGCTCGACCCAGCCGCTCGGCCAGGTCTCGGACGGCGGTGTCGACCCCGACGGTGGCGTCGTCATGTGCCCGGGTTGCCTGGTCGATCCTCGTCTCGAGGTCGGCGAGTTGTCGGCGAGCGGCGTCGTCGTCCTGGCATCGGCGAAGCGCCAGCCGAATGGCGTCGGCCCGCGCCGCGTCGTCCAGCTCCTCGAGGCCTGGACCTGCGTCGTCCGTGTGGCCGACGCCCCCCACCTCGCGCAGGACTGCCAGCTGTTCAGCGACGTCTGCCTCCAGTCTGGCGAGGGCATCGTCGTGTGCTGCCACCGCACTGCGATGCTCGTCGACCTCGCTGCGCAGGTGAGTGAGCTGGTCGAGCACGCTGATGGTCTGGTCCGGCGACAGCGAGGTGGGAAGCCCGAGCTCGTCGAGCAGCCCCGACCACGCCTGCGCGGCGTCGGTCGCCGCCGCCTCGGCCCGTGCAGCGGCCGTCCGGCACGCCTCGACCGCAGCGACGGCGTGTGCCCGTCGCCGCGCATGGTCCTCGGCGTCAGCTGCCCGCCGGACGTGGTGGTCGAGCGCCTCGAGTCGGGCCTGCACCTCGTCTGGCCGTGGCTCGGTGGCGAACCCGCAGCGAGCAGCCACGGTGGTCACCTCCGCCGCCTGCCGTTCAGCCTCGGCTACCGCCGTCGCCACGGCCGGACCACCCTCCGCCGTCGCAGCGGCTGTCGACCCGTCCCCGGGCGGAACGGAGGTCGGGGAGGTGACATTGCGCCGGGCGAGGAAGGTCACGGCGGCCAACACCACGGCCAGCACACCGGCGAGAACGACCACGGGCACCTCACCGGCAAGGCCACCAGCGCCGGCCACGACCGCCGCGCCGGCGGCGCTGGCCCCCAGCACCCCGAGCAACCAGCTCGGCACCGTCGTGGTGGCAGGGGCCTGCCCGGCGGTGAGGGCGGCTCGCTCGGCGGCCATTCGCTGTTCGTTCGCAGCGGTGCTGCGGGCGGCGTTCAGGCGGGGCAGGGCAGCAACCAGCCACCGCAGGTCGCGACGGGCCTGGTCGACGTCGGTGCCAGCCGGCAACCCCGATGCAGCGGGGTCGGGGAGTGGGAGCGGCTGACCGAGACGCTCGAGATGGTCGCTGGCGCGGTCCAGTTCGGCGACCGCTCGCTCGACGTCGGCCCGTGTGGCGTGCACGTCGTCTGCAGCGGCGTCGAGCCGTTGGCGGGCCACCACCGACACGTCGATCCCGTCGAGCGCTCGCAACTCGGCGGAGGCGCCGAGCAACTGGCGACATTGGCCCAGCAACTGATCACCTCGCCGGTGGAGCCGGTCGCTGTCCTGGGTGCACCGCTGTCGGCGTTCGGCGAAGCTGCCCAGCCCATCGGCGATCCGTTCCAGTCGGGTGTGCAGCGGGGGAAGCGTGTCGTCGATGGTCACGCGTTCTCGTTCGGCGGTGAGGTCGGCCAGGGCGCCAGCACAGCCGGCCAGCGTTGTTTCGGCGGTGGCCAGCGCCTCGACCTCGCGGTCGAGCGCGCCGAGCGGATCGGGCCCCAGATCGAGGTCAGGGAGCTCGGCCAGCTCGGTTCGCCACTCGTCGACCGACGAGGTGCGCTCCCAGTGGGCCAGCAACCGGTCGAGGTGGTCGGCGCGTTGCTGCACTCGGCGCTCGGTCGCCCGTGCGGCGGCCACTGCCTCGGCTGCAGTGTCCACCGCATGCTGCAGGTCGGGCAGCGTGCCGGCCACGCGTCGAGCGTCAGCGAGCTGGGCTTCGAGGTCGACGAGCTCACGGCGGCGCTCACGGATCCGACCGCGCTGCGGCCGCAGCAGCGCTGCCCGCCGGGTGTCGAGTTCGGCCAGCGCGCTGCGAGCCGAGCGGCGACCACCGGTGATGCCGGCGGCGAAGATCTTCTCGCGCACCGCGTCGCTGTCGAGACCGTCGAAGCGCAACTCGGTGGCGCTGACGGCGAACACCGCCTCGAAGAGCTCGCGGGTGGCGCCGCCCAGGATGTCCGACAACGTGAGGTCTGTGAGCACCGAACCGTCGGCGGTGAGCAGCCGATGCTTCCGGGCCCCTCGTTCGACGAGGATTCGGCGGCCGTCGTGGAGGAGCTCGACTCGACCCCCGATGGTGGGTCCGTCGGGTCTGAAGCGCCGCGCCAGCTTGCTGTGCCCGGCCGGCCAGCCGAAGAGGGCGCCGCGCAAGAAGTAGTGGGTGGTCGACTTCCCGGACTCGTTGGGACCGACCACCACCGTGAGCTCGGGGTCGATCTCAGGCACGCCCACGTTGCGCAGGTGCCCGCAGGCGTCGATGTGCCAGCCGAGCAGCTTCACGTGTTCTCCTCGGTGAGCAGGTCGAAGGCGAGGAGCCGGGCAGCGTCGAGGAGGGCCGGGTCGTCGACGGCGGGAACGGCCAGGCCCCACCTGTCGAGGTCGGCCGGCAGCTCGTCGCCGAACAGGGCGTCGATCTCGGACAACGCGCCGCCCTCGGCGCTCAACGCCCGCAGGACATGGCCGAGGAGGTCGTCGTTTCGGGCGGCGTCGTCGAGGTCGACCGCTGGGGCTGTCCGGTCTGTGATGCGATCCCACCAGACGAACGGTTCGACACCAGCCGACTGCACGCTGTCTCGCAACTCGTCGAGTGTGCCCGGCCGACTCAGATCGGATCGCCAGTGCACCCGACCCACCAGCTCGGCGCGTAGCACGAGCGACCGCCCGTCGCTGTCGGCTCGAAGCGTGCCGGCCTGCTCGACCAGTAGATCCCTGACATCGCCCACGTCGGCGGCATCGCTGACGTCGACGGTCAGCGTCTCGAAACGCACCACGTCGAACGGCAGGAACGTCGGCGCACGGGGGATGCCTCCCGGCTCGATGCTCACCACCACGGCGCCCTTCGCCCCGTGTTCGGATCGTCGTGGGCTCCGACCCTGGAGGTTGCCCGGATAGACCACCCACGGGTGTGGGCCGGCGAGGGTCTGGCGGGTGTGGACGTGACCCAGTGCCCAGTAGTCGAGCCCCACCGCCCGCAGGTCGTCCAGGCTGCACGGGGCGTAGGGGGCGTGGCCCGGCTGGTCGCCGACGTTGGTGTGCAACACGCCGATCTGCACCGGGGCGTCGGCGGTGCGGCGGAAACGGCTCGCCAGGTTGTCCGTGGTGGCCCGGGTGGCGTAGCTCACACCGTGGATGGCCAGGTCCCCGACCTCGGTGGGTAGCTGGTGGGTCTGCGGTTCACCCGGCTCGAACACCACTACCCGATCGGGCCAGGTTCGGATGGCCGTCCAGCCTTCCTCCACCGGGTCGTGGTTGCCGTGGACCAGGTAGGACCAGATGCCTGCCTCGCTCAGCCGGTCGAGGCCCTCGCGAAGGCGGAGCTGTGCTCGCAGCCCTCGCTCGGCCCCGTCGTAGATGTCGCCGGCGAACACACACGCCACCACCCCCCGTTCGACGGCGGTGTCCACCAGCGCGTCGAAGGCCCGCAGTGACGCGTCGCGGAGCACGTTGCCCACCAGGTCCGGGTAGGCGCGCAGTTCGCTGGGCTGTGTGTCGAGGTGGAGGTCGGCGGCGTGGAGGATCTCGGTCACTGCAAGCGAAGGTAGCGGCAGGGTGTGACGGGATCGTTCGTGCCGCTCGACCTGCTCGGGTGTCAGCCCGTCCTCAGGAGCAGAGCATGGCGGCCGACTCGGAGTTGAGCGGGGTGATGGTGGGGAAGTCCTGGGTGGCGAAGTCCACCGTGTACAGGGCCCACCACTCCATGCCGGGTTCGATCTGCACGTGCATCTCGACCTGGTAGAGGTCGGGTTCCAGCTCGAAGGAACGCCACCCCACCACATAAAGGAGGTCACACGCGGCGCCCTGCACCCAGGTGATGGCCTCCTCGGCTCGATCCGGGCCGCGTGGCGGCGTCGGTGCAGGAGTCGCTGGCGGTGCGGTGGTCGGCGCGGTTGTCGGTGTCGGCGCAGTGGTCGTCGGTGTTTCGGTGGTGGCCGGTCCGCCCGGGGCAGGGCCGTCGGTGTGCCCGGCCGTGCCGGTGGGACGGCCGAATGGCTCACCCGTGCGCACCTCGATGAGCACGAAGATGTCGATGCGGACGTCGATCCGGACGGTGACGATGCGTTCGGGCTGGAAGGCCGCCCAACGCGGTCCCACATAGCGGGTGCGCGACGTGACGGGGGGAGCATCGCCGAGCGGGTTGCCGCAGCTGCACTTCACCCGCGGTGTGCCGAAGTCGTCGACGAGGACGGCCGTACCCGCCTGGAGCACGGCAGGGCGAGGTGTGGCCCGGCCGTTGTCGTAGCCGTGGTTCATCACCCTGGTGTCCCATCGCAGCACCACCGGCGTGAGCCCGGCCACGTAGTCGGCGATGTCGTCGGGCTCGATGCCGACCACGCCCGCCCAGGCACGCGCCTTGGACGGTTCGGACTCGAGGAAGGCGACCAGTTGCGTGCGGTCGCACGACGACTCGTCGAGCGTGCCTCCGTAGAGGCCGGGTGTGGAGCCGGTGACCGCCCCGCCTGCTGCGCCGGCGCGGGCCAGCGGATCGTCGTCGGTTTGTGACACGAGCGCTGCCTCTGCGACGGCCACGTCCGCAGTGAAGGGGTCCGGGATCTCGATGCCCACTGGTTCGAGCACCACCTCGTCCTCGCCCACGGTGGTGGGGATGGCCCGAGCGTCGCCGCTGTCGCCGCCCCGGCCGACCAGGACGACGACACCGATGCCCACCAGCAAGAGCACGAGCGCGCCGAGGACACCTGCCACCACCCAACCGGCAGTGCTCGAGCCCTTCGACGCCGGCGGCTGGCTCGGCGGAGTGCCGGAGGGAACGAACGGCGGCGGAGCCCCAGGAGCATCGAGTGCCGCACCGCAGGCGACGCAGAAGTGCGCGTCAGGGGGCACCTGGGCCCCACAGCTCGGACAGAACCGTCCGCTCATGATCCTCCGTTCGTCGCCACGCCTGACCTCAGGATGTCGGCGCCGCGGTCGGTCCCCTAGGGCCGAACGGCCTTGGTGAGTCGCCGACAGTCCTCGGGTGTGGGTCCGTCGGCCACGCCTGGTGTCGACGCGCTGCCACGTTGTTCAGCGCTCGGCTGGGATGGCGTAGGTGACGCTGGCGTCGGCGACGAGCACGGGGTCACCCCCGACCGGCATGCTCGAGATGCACACGTCGGTCACCGCAAGGCGTCGACCCAGCTTGCGGAGTTCCACCTCGGCGTCGAGCGCTGCCGGCTCGGGTTTGCGGAGGAAGTTGATCGACAGGCTCGAGGTCACGGCCAGCGGCACCCACCCGATGTGGGCCAGGACCACCACCCACGCGGCGGCATCGGCCAGCATCATCAGCGTCGGTCCCGACACGGTGCCGCCGGGGCGCACGACGGTGGCTTCGACCGGGAGTCGCAGTTTCGCCCGGCCGGGTCCGACCTCCACCACCTCGTACGGGCGTCCCTGTTCGAAGGCGGTGGACAACCGGTCGTTCAGCTCGTCGGTGGTCATCACGGGTTGGATCTCGACTCGGGCACCAGACGCCATGACGAGATCCTTCCACGCCTGGCTGTGCTACCAAAGGGCAGACGCCAGGAGGTGCGACGTGGTCCAGATCCCGCTGGTTGCGCGCGTTCGACGCTGCCGGGCCGTCCTGCGGCTCGTCGTGGTGAGCTTGGTCGTCGCGCTCGTGGCAGGACCGCCCGCCGGTGGGGTCGAGGTCGACGACCGGCCTGTCATCCCGACCGAGCGACCAGGGGCCCCGCCCTTCGATGATCCGCTCGACCCGGCGAGCATCGAGGCGGTGGGCGCTCCCGTCGTCGACGGGTGGCGTTGGGCAGCCGCGCGCGTCGCCGATGCCGAGTTCGAACCGGGACCCTGCAGCGGCGACGGACCCGGCCCGTTCCCCGACGTGGGCGCCACCCATCCGTTCTGCACCGAGATCGAGTGGCTCGCCGAGGAGGGAGTGAGCGGTGGCTACGCCGATGGGACGTTCCGGCCCACGGCGTCGACCACCCGCCAGGCCATGGCTGCCTTCCTGTGGCGGGTCGAAGGTGAGCCCCCGGTGGATGTACCCGACCCGGGCGAGCCGACCTTCGCCGACGTCGGTGCCGACCACCCGTTCTTCGAACCCATCGAGTGGATGGCCACCAGCGGGCTGGCCTCGGGCACGGCCCAACCCGACGGAACCGTGCGGTACCTGCCGGGTGCACCGGTGAGTCGCCAGGCCATGGCTGCCTTCCTGTGGCGGGGTGAAGGGGAGCCTGCGCCACCGACAGTGCAACCTCACTTCGCCGACGTGCCCGCCGCCCATCCCTTCTTCGACGCCGTGCAGTGGATGGCCATGTCGGGGCTGTCCACCGGATCCCCACGTCCGGGGGCACGTCCCGACTACCGCCCTGTCGACCCGGTGAGTCGCCAGGCCATGGCAGCGTTCCTGTTCCGCTCCAACCGACTCGGTTCGGTGGAGTGCGACGCGGCGGCGACACTCGGGCAGATCGACGCCACCGTGTCGCTGGCACGGCTCACCCCCGCCGGCACATGGCAGGTCGACGGGCCGACCACCGCCTTCGACGGCCGCACGTCGAGCGCCGAGGTGTTCCGGGATCGTCTCGGCTTCGACTGCGGGCTGCGGGCCACCCAGGTCGGCGCCGAGGGCGAGCGACACGTGGTGGCGGCGTGGACCGGCACCCGGTTGGCCGCCGTCGTGCAGGCCAGCGATGCCCCGACTGCGCCCTACGCACCGCAGGCGCTGTTCGACCTGCTCGTCGAAGTCGCGCGCGGTGAGCACCTCGAGGGCGGCACGTACCGCAACCCCGAGCGCACGTCGTGGGCTGCGACGCTGGCCGGAGGCGAGAGCATCGTGGTGATGGCGCTCGACACCGCCATGGGGGCGACGGCCAAGGCGTGGGTGGCCGACGTCGACCCTGGCTCCACCGACCACCTCATTTCCCTCCCGTCGGAGCAGTTCGGCATCGACACGCTCCGGGCGGTGGGAGCGCGCAACGTCGGGCTGGCCGAACTACCCGAGATCGGCTCCGAGATCGGGACACTCGCCGCCGTCAGCCCCACCGGGCAGCTGCTCGAGGTGCGGGTGGCGCCGCTCGGTTGGATCGATCCGACCACGGACTGGCTCGGCACCGGCACCTCCGCCCAGCAGGTCGCCGGTCTCGAGGTGTGGGTGGTCGACGGAGGACCCGACGACGGCCCGCTGTCGTTCGACGTGGCACACGTGAGCTTCGAGTGCGGCCCATGGGTCTGGCACGTGATCACCGGCTACGGCACCACCCAGGAGGTGGTGGACTTCGTGGCGGTGGTCATCGGGTCGCTCGCCTGCTCGTGACCGCCGGCTGCGGCGGGTCCGGGTGGGCCTTCGGGACATGTCCCGGCGTCCCCGGCCCGCTGAGGCAGCGTCGGACGCCTCCGCTACCGTGGACGCGGTGACCGGCAACCCTTCCAGTTCACCCAGCACCGTCGGACTCCGGTGGCTCGTCGTGGCGCTCGTTGCGGTGGTCGCCGTGCTGGCTGTCGGCTGCGCATCCGGCGAGGGGGCGGCGTCCGCCGATGAGGCCGGACTGGGTGCAGCTGGGTCCGACGAGGGCCCGATCACCTTGCTCGAGCCCGACGAGTTCGAGGCCCTGCTCGACGAGCGTCCCGATCTCGACCTGATCAACGTGCACATCCCCTACGAGGGGCACCTCGAGGGCACCACCCACTTCGTGGACTACCGCGAGCTGGCGGCGTGGGACGGGTTGCCCGACGACCTCGACGCCGAGATCGTTCTCTACTGCCGCACGGGCCGTATGTCCGGCGAGGTCAGCGCCGAGCTGGCGGACCTGGGGTACACCGACATCACCGATCTCGGTGGGGGTTTCGTGGCCTGGGAACAGTCGGGTCGCGAGCTGCTGCTCGATCCGACCGTCGCCGAGTGACCGACACCCGTCGTCACGGGGGACCGGACGCGCCGGTGTGGTCCGACCGCGACGGGCACCGGCCGACCATCGTGACAGTGGCGCTCCTGGTCGTGGTGCTCCTGCTGGCGGGCAGCTGTGCAGCCGACGACGGCAGTGGTGCCGACGCTGCGGCACCGCCCGACCCCGACACTCCGTTCGACGACGACGGCGCTGGTGACGTGTACGACGATCCGACCGCGCGGGAGGGCACCGACGCAGCTGCCCCTCCGTTCGACGACCCCGACGGTCCGACCGACACGTCGCCCCCGGCCGACGACGTCCCGACCGCCGAGGCGGCCGGGCGCTGCTGGGTGGACGACTGGTCGCTCGACCGCCAGCTCCGGACGTTGGTGTTCGCCACCGTCACCACCGCCAGCCGCACCGAGCTGGACAGCGCCCTGGGGCGTGACGTCGGTGGCGTGTTCATCAGCTCCGCAGCCGTGCCCCTCGTCGTCTCCGGTGACGTGGCGTCGGCCACCGCCACCGCCACCGCCGCCGCAGCCCTGACCCCACTGGTGGCCATCGACGAAGAGGGCGGACGGGTGCAGCGGCTCCGCGGCCACCTCGGCGCCGTCCCCAGCGCCCGGTCGATGGCGGGCTCGATGTCGGTCGACGAGGTGCGCGACCTCGCCCGCCGACACGGCCGGGAACTGCGGGCGCTGGGCATCACCGTCAACTTCGCGCCGGTCGTCGATGTCAGCTCACAACCGGCCGGCGCGGTCATCGGTGACCGCTCGTTCGCGGCCGACCCCGCTGCCGTGGTGGCCTACGCCGGGGCGTTCGCCGAAGGGCTCGAGGCTGCTGGGGTGATCCCCACTCTGAAGCACTTCCCGGGCCACGGGCGGGCGTCGGGCGACTCCCACGACGAGGTCGTGACCACGCCACCGCTGACCGACCTCGACGCCGACCTGCGCCCCTACCGCGAGCTGCTGGGACGGCTCGAGGCACCGATGGTCATGGTCGGTCACCTGCGGGTGCCGGGGTCGGGCAGCAGCGAGGTCGCCACCACCTCGCCGGAGCTGGTCACGGGCTTGCTGCGCGGCGACCTGGGCTTCGACGGCGTGGTCGTGAGCGACGACCTCGGGGCCATGCGCGGCATCCTCGACCTCTACTCGGTGGAGGAGGCATCGGTGCGGGCGGTTGCCGCCGGCGTCGACATGGTCCTCGTGCCCACCGCTTCGATCGACAGCGTGGTCGACGCACTTCGTAGCGGCGTGGCCGATGGGCGCCTCTCTGCCGAACAGGTGGCGGACGCCGCCGAGCGGGTGGTGTGGATGCGGGCCGGTGGCGTCTGCCCGGCTCGCTGATGGCGCGGGGTGCGCCGTCGACCCCCTCAGCCGGCCCCAGCAGTTGGTCGGCCTGCATCATGTCCTTGTTCGCCGATCCGGTTCGAGCACGAACTGACACGAGAAACGGTGCCATAGAGCACCACAACGTGTGTCAGTTCGCTGCGAGGCTCCGCCCATCCGGCGGCGTTCCTCAGCTCTCCGCCGTCCAGGCCTCGCTGCGCTTCCAGAGTTCGGCGGCCAGCGCCGGGGTGGCCACCGCGCTGGGTTCCTTCGGCTGGCAGTCGGCAAAGTAGTCGCCGCTGTGGCCCTCCATGTCGGGGGCGGTGGCGCAGTAGAGCGACGTCTGTGCTCCCTGCTCCACCGACGCCATGCGTCGGGTCATGATTGCCCGTACCGGGCGCGGTACCTGCCGCCACACGTCGGAGGCGATGACCCCGGGGTGCAGCGCCACCGTCGTGACCTCCGAGGCGGGGATGCGGCGGGCCAGTTCCTGGGCGAACAACACGTTGGCCAGCTTGCTGACGGCGTACTCCCGCAGTCCCGTGATCGACCGGGTGCTGCGGCGGAGGTCGTCGAAGGGGATGCCCTTGGCCTGGTAGTGCGAGTCGCTCGACACCACCACCACGCGGGCGGGGGCGGAGGAGCGCAGCAGGTCACAGAGCATGGTGGTGAACAGGAAGTGGCCGAGGTGGTTCGTCCCGAAGGCCAGCTCGAACCCTTGGGTGGTGACACCCCGTTTGCCGGCCAGCCCGGCGTTCGCCACCAGCACGTGCAGCGGCTCGCCGTCCTCGAGCAGGGTCCGTCCCGCTCGACGCACCGACGTGAGATCAGCCAGGTCCAGCTCGAGGAAGCTCACGTCGTCGTTGTCCGTGGTGGCCCGGATGTCGTCGATGACCGGGGTGGTCTTCTCCGCCGAGCGGCAGGCCAACACCACTCGGCCGCCCCGACGAGCGAGTTCGCGAGCCGTCACCCGGCCGATGCCCGTGTTGGCGCCGGTCACGAGAAACGTGCGGCCGTCGGTCGTCGAGTCCATGGTTGCCCCCTCCGTGCTCGGGCCAGCACCCTACCGGCCGCTCGGTGTGGAGGTCGCTGACGGCTGCAGCGGTGGCGCTACGGTCGCGCCGATGCCCAGCGTTGCCGAGCACCCGTCCGACCACCGGTTGGTTCCGCTGAGTACTCCCGAGCTGCAGGCAACCGTGCTGCTGCCGCCACCGGGCGCCCCGGCCCGCCACCTGCAGGTGGCGGTGTGGCACGCCGACGGTGACCTGTCGGGGCTCGGGCCGAGGGTCGAGCCGGAGCCGGTCGACGTGGTCCTGCCCACGGCCAGGTCGGTGCGACGACGGTCGGTACGAGCCGCCGTCTACCCGCTGGCCGCCGTGCTCGACGAACTGGTCGACCGGGCCGGGGATGCGTCGCCATCGCCGTCGATGGCGGCGGTGGGATCGGCCGTCGCCTTCTCGCTCGGTCTGGTGGCTCGTGGCCGCCTGTTGCCCTCGATCACGTCAGCCGGGCTCGACACCTGGCGGCTGGGGCCGCTCGACCCCGACGACCATGCCTGGGCCGCTCAGTGGTGCGCTGCCGTCCCCCCGGTGGTGCACGCCACACCGATGCCCGTCACTCGGCCGGTGCGCATCGCCTCGCCCGAGGCCGTGCTGGCGGCCATCGGCGACGCCGTGGCCGACTCGATGGTGCGAACCGCGGCGGCCCCGATGTGGGGCCGTGCCTTCGCCGAGAGCGAGCCGGTCGACGTGTCGGCGGCAGCCGAGTGGTTGGTGGGTGCGGGCGCCGGCGGCGAGCACGAGGCGTCGGTGGCGCTGCGGCTGCAGCCACCTGGGGATGCGGACCTCGACGGCGGGCTGGACGGGTGCCTGGCCGTGCTGCAGGTGCGCAGCGTGGTCGACCCGAGCCTGGTGGTGGATGCGGCTGAGTTGTGGGACGCCGCACCCGTCGTGCTGGCGCGCTTCGGTTCGGACGTGGAGACCGCTGTGCTGCTGGCGTTGCGCCGAGGCGCCCGGGTGTGGCCTCCCCTCGGTCGCCTGCTGGAGCAGGCTCGTCCCGAGATGGTGGAACTGGACGACCTCGAGGCCTCCGATCTGCTGGGGTCGGTGGTCGATGACCTGGCTGCCGCAGGGATCACCGTTCTGTGGCCCCAGGACCTGATCCGCCCGCTGTCGCTCAGCGCCTCGGTGACCGAGACGCCTGACGACGCCGGCGGCTCAGCCATGTTCACCATGGACCAACTGCTCGAGGTGCACGTCACGGCCACCCTCGACGGCCAGGTGCTCACCGAGGCCGAACTCGAGGCCCTCGCCGAGGCCAAGCGCAGCGTCGTGCGGCTACGGGGACAATGGGTACAGGTGGATGCCGAGGTGCTCGCCCAGCTACGTCGCCGTCGGGAGGTGACCGCCGCCTCGGCACTGGGTCTGGCGCTCGGTGGCACCATCGAGGTGGCGGGCCAAACGGTGGAAGTCCGGGTCGACGGTGCGCTCGGTCGACTGACCGAGCGCCTGGCCAACGTGGCGGACAGCCCTCGGGAGTTGGAACCAGCCGGGCTGGAGGCCACCCTGCGGCCCTACCAGCGCCGCGGTGTGGCCTGGCTGGCCGAGATGACCGAGTTGGGTCTCGGCGGGATCCTGGCCGACGACATGGGTCTCGGCAAGACCGTGCAGCTGTTGGGGCTCCACCTCCACCGGCTGGCCGAACGGCCTTCGACCGGCCCCACCCTGGTCGTGTGCCCGGTGACGCTGATGGCCAACTGGGAACGGGAGGCCGAGCGCTTCGCGCCCGACATCGACGTGCACCGTTTCCATGGCACGGACCGTTCCCTCGACGACGTCGGCCCTGGTGACCTGGTGCTCACCACCTACGGCGTGGTGCGACGCGACGCCGAGACCTTGGCCGGGGTGGATTGGGGCCTGGTGGTGGCCGACGAGGCCCAGGCGGTGAAGAATCCCTTGGCGCGCACGGCCCGTCGTCTGCGCACCATCGGTGCGCCGGCCCGCGTGGCGTTGACGGGCACACCGGTGGAGAATCGCCTCAGCGAACTGTGGGCGCTGCTCGACTGGACGACGCCCGGGCTGCTGGGTCCGCTCGAGCGCTTCCGCAGCGAGGTGGCCGTGCCGGTGGAGCGCCACCGCGACCCGGAGGCCACCGAGGCGCTCGCCCGTCTCGTACGACCCTTCGTGTTGCGGCGCCGCAAGGTGGACCCGGGGGTGGCCGACGACCTGCCACCGAAGACCGAGACCGACCAGATGGTGCTCCTCACCACCGAACAGGCAACGCTCTACCGGGCGCTCACCGCCGAGGTGCTGGCTGCCATCGAGGCAAAGGGTGACGACTCGGCCATGGCTCGCCGCGGCCTCATCTTCAAGTTGCTGGGCGGGCTCAAGCAGATCTGCGACCACCCGGCGCTCTATCTCGGCCAGGACGGGCCGCTGCGTGGTCGGTCCGGCAAGCTGGCGGCCACTCTCGACCTGCTCGACGTGGTGGTCGAGGAGGGCGAGGCTGCGCTGGTGTTCACCCAGTACGTGGGCATGGGCAAACTGCTCGAGCGATCGCTCCGCGAGGCGGGACGGCGGGTGGAGTTCCTGCACGGCCGGGTCCCGGTTCGCCGCCGCCAGGAGATGGTCGATGCCTTCCAGGCCCGCCAGCTCGACGTGCTGGTCGTCTCCATCAAGGCGGGCGGCACCGGGCTGAACCTCACCGCCGCCACGCACGTGGTGCACTACGACCGTTGGTGGAACCCCGCCGTCGAGGACCAGGCCAGTGACCGGGCGTGGCGCATCGGGCAGGACCGCGCCGTGCAGGTCCACCGCATGGTGTGTGAGGGCACACTCGAGGAGCGCATTGCGCAGATGCTCGAGTCGAAGCGTGCACTGGCCGAAGCCGTGGTGGGCGCGGGTGAGGGATGGATCACCGAGCTCGACGATGCTGAGCTCCGCGCCCTTGTCTCGCTGTCAGGTGCCGACGGAGACGAGGCTCGATGACCCCCTCGTCGTGGGATCGGTTCCCCTCGAGACGACGACCCCCACCACCGGGCGGGCGTCAGGCGCCCGAGCGCGCCAAGCGTGGCAGTCGGGGTTTCTCGAGCACCTGGTGGGGTGCGGCGTGGGTGGAGGCGCTGGAGCAGCGCGCCCGCCTGGATCCGAACCGGTTGCCGCGGGGCCGCACCTACGCCCGTCAAGGCCATGTGCTCGACATCGACCTGGCGGCGGGCTCGATCACCGCCGAGGTCGCCGGCAGCCGGGCCACGCCGTACACGGTGACCATCCGGCTCCGCACCTTCGACGACGTCGAGTGGGCCAGGGTGGCCGATGCCATCGCCTCGAAGGCGGCGCATGCTGCGGCCCTGCTCGACGGTGAGTTGGACCCGGGGGTGGTGGACGACGCTCGCGCCGTGGGCGTCGAGTTGCTGCCCGACGCCGGTGATCTCCAACCGCGCTGCACCTGTCCCGACTGGGCCGACCCCTGCAAGCACGCGGCAGCGGTCTGCTACCTGGTGGCCCCGTTGCTCGACGAGGACCCCTTCGAGCTGTTTGCCTTGCGGGGTCGCACCCGTGCGGAGCTGTTGGCCGCGGTGCGGGAGCGGCGCAGCGGCGGGCCGGGGCCCGGCGACGCCGGCGGCCGGTCCGGCCGGTCCGGCCCGCCAGCTGCGGGTGGCGGTGAACCGACGTCGGCACCCGACGCCGGCCACGACGAGTCAGACCATGCGGCGGCGTCCCCGGCCGAGCGGGACGCAGGTGTGGTGGCGCGAGCAGCCTGGGAGCGGGCAGCCGACGGGTCGGGCGGCCCGCCACCGGTCCTGCCCCCGGTCCCGGCGGCGGCACCCCGTCCTGGATCGCCGGCACCCTGGCCGTCGGAACCGCCGGCCGAGTTGGCCACATCGGGGCGAGCCCTCCGCAACCTGGCGGCCGACGCCGCTGCTCGTGCGTGGGGGATGGTCCGCCAGGGTGACGCCAGTGGGCTCCACCTCGACGCAGCGTCCGATCTGGCCCGTCGCGCCGCTGCGGCCATGGGCACCGAGCGTTGGGAGGAGGTGGTGTCCCGTTGCGACCTGGCCCCGAGGGACCTCGCCGCGGTGGCCATTGCCTATCGCCACGGGGGCGCCGAGGGGGTGGCCCTGCTCGATGCCCCCGCGTGGTCCCCGCCGCCAGCGGCCATGGCCGAGGCCCGAACGGCACTCGAGGCCTCCGGTCTGCCGGCCCGTTCGTTGCGTGTCAGCCAGAACCGGGTGACGGTGGCGCGCTGGCGGGCGCAGCTCCGGGTGGACCGGGACGGACGCTGGTGGGGGTTCGCCAAGCAGGGCAACCGCTGGCAGCTGGCCACCCCGGGCCATCTCGACATCGACGACGCCATCGACGCGCTGGCCTCGGCCGTGGAGTGACCGCGCCCGGCTACGTGGCCACGCTCGTCGGATGGAGCGGATCAGCAGGTCGAGCGGATCAGGAGCGGGCGCCGATCAGGAGCCGACCTCGATCAGGAGCCGACCTCGATCAGAACGTTGCGTCGCGGCCGCTGATCTGGTTGGTGCCGACAATGGTGGTCGGGACGCTGGCACCGCAGCCTGGCCCCGGCCAGCAACGGGAGCCGATGCCGGCGGCGTTGAACCAGATGAAGTAGGTGCCGTCGCCCAGACCGGCCACCGTGTAGCGGCCGGCCCCGTCGGTGAGGGCCAGGCGCATGGTCGAGAAGCCCGGGGTCACCACCCACACCTGCACGCCGGCGATGGGATCGCCACCGCGGTCGGTGACCGCACCGGAGATCGATCCACCGTCGGCGATCGCCAGGCGGGCGTCGATGCCGGTGGTGGTGGCCCCGGCGTCCACCCTCACCAGGTTCCGTCCGATCGGGTTGCAGAACGGATCGTCGAGGTAACACGTGGCCGTCGTGGTGGCGCTCGTGAAGTGCACCCGGTACTCGCCCTCGGCCAGGTCCTCGACGCTGAAGGTGCCGTCCACATCCGTGGTGGTGGCGCGGATCGAGCCGGTGTCACCCGGTACGCCCACGAGGACGGTCACGTCGCCGAGTGGGTCGCCCTCGGTGTCGGTGACCGTGCCGGCGACGGCGCCGGTCGTGGGATCGACGCCGGCGGGACACGCAGGCTGTGCCACGGGTGGGAGCGGTGGCGGTGGCGTCAGGTCCTGCGGTGGCGGCGACGCCGCGGCGACGACGAACAGGGCCTGGTTGATCCGAGGTTGCGCTCCCTCGCACCAGCCGACCACCGAGCCTCGACTCCGGTTGGGTCCGAACGTGCTGTCGACCTGCGACGGGATCCACCGGTACGGGTGGTCGACGCCGGCCAGATCGGCGTCGTTGCCGGTGACCAGCGTGTGGGCCACCGGTCGCCCCGCGAGCTCCGCTCGCACCTTGGTGCCCACCACCACGGCGAGGGCGGCGGGGCGCTCGCTCGTGAACGAATTGCCGACCACCTGGGTGTGGTCGTCCTCGACCCGTACGCCGTAGAGCACGTCGTCGAAGACGTTGTGGCGAACGATGTTCCGTTCCGCTGGGTCGAGGTGGTAGCTCACGAGCGGCGCGGTCCCGTAGGCGTCGTCGGTGCACTCCATGAAGAACTGGTTCTCGGCTTGCCGCGATGCCACCCACACGCCGTGGTCCTCGCCCCGGATGGTGTTGCGTTCGATGACGTTGTCGTGCGAACCGGAGAATCGCGGCCACCAGCGGTCCGGGTTCCGTTCGGGGTACTCGCCACAGTTCTTGTAGACGAAGATGCCACCGGCGACGTTGTCCTCGACGATGTTGTGGGCGATGCGGTTCTCACTGGAGCCGTCGATGGCGATGCCCTCCCGGCCGGTGCCCCAGAACCAGACCTGCGTGGCTCCGATGGTCCACAGCCGGCCGGCGGGGCCGTTCTCGCGGTGGCCATTGGCGTGGATGTGCGACCGCTGCACGGTGGTGCGACGGGAGTCCGTCTCGAGGTAGATGCCGACGCTGCCGGCTTCGGCGACCTCGGTGTCCTCGATCGTGACCCCGCTCACGAAGCCGTCGACGAAGATCCCGACCCCGTGGGAGGCGAACGACCGCACGTTGCGCACCACCACATTCGAGAACTCGTGGTCGTAGCCGTCGTCAGGGGTGAGCGAGCGGAACCCCTGGCGGGTGAGCTTGATGTTGTTGAGGAAGCCGCTGATGTGGCAGTTGCGCACGAGAACGTTCTCGAGCGCTGTCCGCTCGGGTGCTTCGACGAGGACGCCGACGCCGCCCGTGGTGGGACGGGCCACCGTGGCACCGCGGCAGTCGAGGACGGTGTCGGACGTGGCGATGTCGAATCCGGCCGTCCAGGTGCAAGAGGGGTCCAGATGGACCTCGCCGCTGACCGTGACCCGCTCGTGGGCGCGTTCGCAGCCGAGGAGGTGCGACGAGGGGGACGGCGTGCCGTCCAGCGATCCGAGAGGTAGGTCGGCTACGGACGCCGCTGGTGCGGCACGGAGCGGTGTGCTCTCGGCGGGCACGTTCTGTGCGGAGGACGGTGGGCCCGTCGTCAGCGGTACCACCAGGGCGGCGAGGGCGATCAACACCGCGGCGCAGCGTCCGCCCCGCCAGGCTCGATCGGTGCTGCGCACGCCCGGGATCCTAACCCTCCTGGCCACGGGTCGTCCGGGTGGGTGCGGGAGTACTGGGGAGGGACCGTGGTCGACTCCGGGCAGCCCCGGCTCAGGACCTTCGTCACTGGGCGCCACCCCCGACGTGGACTACCGTGCCGCGCATGGCCAACCATGTCCTTGTCTGCGACGGCCTGCGCAAGCGCTTCGGCGACCGGGTCGTCGTCGATGGCGTCTCCTTCCACATCGACGAGGGTGAGACCTACGGACTGCTCGGTCCCAACGGTGCCGGCAAGACCACCACGATCTCGATGCTGTGTGGGCTCCTGGCACCCGACGAGGGGACGACCGAGGTCGGGGGCGTCACCATGGGGCCGTCGGCGCTCGAGGCCCGAGCGCTCATCGGCTACGTCCCGCAGGACCTGGCGCTCTACCCGGACCTGTCGGCCAAGGAGAACCTGGCGTTCTTCGGGAAACTGCAGGGCCTGCGTGGTGCTGACCTGAGTGAACGACTCGATGAGGTGCTCGAGGTCGTCGGGCTCGCCGAGCGGGCCGACGAGCGGATCGACACCTACTCGGGGGGCATGAAGCGCCGGGCCAACATCGCCGTCGGGTTGTTGCACCGGCCACGCCTGCTCGTGCTGGACGAACCCACGGTGGGCGTCGACCCACAGAGCCGCAACGCCATCCTCGAGGCCATTGCCGCCCTCGGTGGCGAGGGCCTCTCGGTGCTGTACACCACCCACTACATGGAAGAAGCCGAACGGCTCTGTCACCGGGTGGGCATCCTCGACGAGGGCCGTCTCGTGGCGCAGGGTACGAGAGCCGAGTTGGTGGCGCAGGTGGGCGAGAAGGCCCGGGTCCGAGTGTCCACCGGCAACGACGCAACCCCGCTGGCCGGTGCGCTCGAGACGCTGGGGACCGTGGTGGAGGCCTCGTCGTCGGGCGGCGCGCTCGAGTTGCTGGTGGACGACACCCGGAGCGTCTTGGCGCCGTTGGTCGAGACCGCCGAGCGCGTCGGCGTCGACATCAGTTCCATCGACGTGCACGAACCCGACCTCGAGTCGGTGTTCCTGCACCTGACCGGCAAAGCGCTCCGGGACTGAGCGGTACTGCCGTGCGTGCGTCGGCCACCATTGCTGCGCTCGAGTTGCGCCGTCGGTTGCGCGACCGGTCGGTGATCATCCAGGCGGTGGTGGCGCCCATCGTCATCGCCGCCATCATCGGCGCCGCTTTCGGCGGGGGGTTCAGTTTCTCGGCGACAGTGGGGATCGCCGATCAGGATGGCTCGCCACTGTCGGCCGAACTTGTCGGCGCGCTCGTCGGACTGGACGAGGAGGACGTGCCCATCACCTTCGTGGCCGTCGATCCGGATGACCCGGCGGCGGCCGTCCGCTCCGAGGAAGCCACGGCGGTGATCGTCATACCCGACGGGTTCGCCGAGGCGGCCACGGGTGGCACGGATGTGCCGCCCCTGGCCGTGCTGGCCGATGCGGGCTCGCCCATCACTGCCGATGTGACGACGTCGGTCGCCCGACGCATCGGTGCGCAGGTCGACCTGTCGCGCCTGGTGGCCGCCTCGGTGTTGGCCGCACCTGTTGATGGGGACGAAACGGCCGTGAGCCCCGAACTCGTCGAGGTGGCGGTGGAGGCAGCCACGAACGCGGTGGCACCCATCGTGGTGGAGGTCACCGAGGCGGGCGAACCGTACGACCCCATTGCCTACTTCGCTCCCGGCATGGCAATGCTCTTCCTCTTCTTCGCCGTGGGCGTCAGCGCCCGCAGCCTCATCAGCGAGCGGCGCGACGGCACGCTGGCTCGCATCCGGGCGGCTCCGGTGCCCTCGAGTTCGGTGGTGGTCGGCAAGAGCGGTGCCGTGCTGGTGCTCGGCATGGCTGCCATGACGACGGTGTGGGTGGTCACCTCGTTCGTGTTCGGGGCCGACTGGGGTGACCCCGTGGCGGTGGTGGCGATCATCGGCGCCGTCGTGCTGGCCATTGCCGGCGTGTCGGTGGCGGTCACCGGTTTCGCCCGCACCGACGCACAAGCCGACGGACTCACCGGCATGGTGGCCTTCGGTTTCGCCCTCTTGGGCGGTAGCTTCCTCCAACCGGGGACCATGCCGCCGCTGTTGGCGCAGATCTCGTTGTTCACCCCCAACGGACAGGCGTTGCGGGCGTTCACCGAGGTCGGGGCCGGCGGCGGCGATCTGCTCGACGTGCTCCCGGCCATCGGCGTGCTGGTGGCCATGGGGCTGGGCACCGGCCTGGCCGGGCTGGCCGCACTGTCCCGTCGGGGTGTGGCATGACGGCGCCGCCACGTGCGCAGGTGGCGGCTGCCATCGTCGGCACCGAACTGCGACGCGTCAGCCGGGACCGCACCGGGCTGTTCTTCATCGTGGTGTTGCCCGTGGTCATCATCATCGTGATCGGAGCCACCATCGGTGCGGCACCCGGCGCCCTGCCGCTCGGGGTCCTCGATGCCGATCGCAGCGCGGCATCGGAAGCGCTCGTGGCGGCACTCGATGCGGACCCGGCCGTGGACCTGCAGCGGTTCGACGACCTCGAGGACCTCCGCCAACAGGTCCGCACCGCCACGGTGGTGGGTGGGCTGGAGATCCCCGAAGGCTTCGGTGCTGACCTCGGGGCGGGCGAACAGGTCGAGCTGTCGCTCCAGAGCGGGGACCCCCAGACCGGCCAGGCCGCCGCCGAGGTGGTGTCGGCCATCACCGACGAGCTCGGATCCCGGCTGCAGGCGGCGTCGGTGCTGGTCGACGGGCTCGGCCTCGCCGAGGACGACGCAGAGCAGCTCGTGTCCCGGACGGCAGGGGACCTGGTGGCGGTGGAGGTGACCCTCGAGACGGTGGGCGAGGCCGCCACCCTGACCGGCGAGAACCAGTACGCCTACACGGCGCCGTCGAACCTCGTGCTGTTCGTGTTCATCAACTCGTTGGCGGTCGGTGGTGTGCTGATCGAGACCCGACGGCTGGGGGTGGCCCGCCGCATGATGGCGGCGCCCATCACGGTGGGCACGATCCTGGTGGGGACCGGCGCCACCCGGTTCCTGTTCGCCCTGTTGCAGTCGGTGCTGATCGTGGCGGTCGGTCGCCTGTTGTTCGACGTCCGGTGGGGTGAGACCGTGGCCGTGGCCGCCCTGGTCGTGGCGTTCTCCCTGGTGGGGACGGGTGCGGGTCTGCTGGTGGGCGCCGTGGCCCGCAACGCGGAGCAGGCCCAGTCGATCGGCATACCGGTGGCGGTGGCGCTGGCCATGTTGGGCGGTTGCATGTGGCCACTCGAGATCGTGCCGCCCGCCATGGTGGTCATCGGCCACCTGACGCCGCACGCCTGGGCCATGAACGGGTGGATCGCCCTCATCTTCGAAGGTGGAGGGCTGCGCGACATCGCGCTCGAACTGGGCGTGCTGGTGGCCTATGGCGGCGCACTCGTGGTGGTGGCCATGCTCGTGCTCCGCCGACGGCTCCTCGCCGGCACCTGAGGAGCATCTGCGCCCGACCGCTGCACCCGAGACCTGCCCGGCTGGCGTGCGGCGGCTGACGAGCAGGGCAGCGTCCCCTACGGTGGGCGGCCGATGACCCCGATCGAGCCCCTGCGCCGCACCTACACCCACGCTCGCCAGGCGTTCCTCGCCGCGGCCGACGATGTCGGCGCAGAGGTGACGACCGACGTGCATCCCCTCGACGGACCGGCCGGGGAGGAACTGGCAGTGGATGTCGCCTGGACCGGTCCCCGTGCGGCCCAGCGTGTGCTCCTCGTGGTGTCCGCCACCCACGGCGTCGAAGGCTTCGCCGGGTCCGCGCTGCAGTCCCACTGGCTCGCCCACCACGTGGTCGACCAACCCGACGACGTGGCGGTGGTGCACGTCCACGCCTTCAACCCCTACGGCTTCGCCTGGGTGCGTCGGGTGAACGAGGACAACGTCGATCTCAACCGGAACTTCGTGGACTGGGACCACCCTCCACCGACCAACGCCGACTACGGCCGCTTGGCCGACGCGCTGGTGCCCGAGCGGTGGGATGACGAGTCCCGCGGGGCTGCGGTACGAGTCCTGGCCGAGGCCACCGCCGAGTTCGGCATGGCCGGCATGCAACAGGTCGTCTCGGGCGGGCAGTACGACCATCCGACGGGGATCTTCTACGGCGGCGCCGGACCGGTGTGGTCCCACCGGTGGCTCCGAGGCTGGGCCGCCGACACCCTGTCAGGGGTGGCGCACCTCGGTGTGGTCGACCTGCACACCGGGTTGGGGCCGTGGGGACACGGCGAACTGATCAGCCACGAGCACGCCGGGTCGCCCGGCTACCAGCGCGCCACGGCGTGGTGGGACGAGGTCCGCTCGCAACTCGACGGCGAGAGCGTATCCGCCTCGTTGACCGGCGACTGGCTGGGTGTCGTCGGTCAGTTGGCCCCAAACGCTGAGATCACCGCCGCCGCCCTCGAGTTCGGGACGGTGGACACGCTCACGGTGCTCGACGCCCTACGGGCCGACGCCTGGCTGCATGCCCACGGAGATCCTCGCAGTCCCGACGCCACCGAGATCCGTGCACAGCTGCGCGCTGCGTTCGCCGACGACGACCCGGCGTGGTTGGAAGCGTTGTGGGAGCGGTTCGCCTGGGTGGCGGAACGGGCGCTGACCAATTTGACCGACGTGCGGACACCTTCCACTCGCTGAGCCGACCACCGGAAATGTCGGTCCCGCGCTTGCGCGAGCGCCTTGCGGGACTACGGTCGCGGAGTGCGGATCGCGGTCGGTCGGTCGTGACCGCCGAGAACAACGAGGCCGCCACGAAGGAGTTCTCATGACCCGCCGTCTGCTGTTCAGTGTCGTCGCCGTGATCGCACTACTGCTCGCCGCCTGTGGAGGTGACGATGCCTCGTCGGAAGCCACCGCGGAGCGCCCCGAGCGCACCGAACGCGACAAGGACGACGAGGGCGAGGACACCACCGGTGCCCCCACGGCTGCGTCGGTGGCGCTCATGCAGCAGGCTGCTGACAACACCGGCGAGATCACCTCAGGTCGCTTCGAGATGGTCATGGCCCTCGAAGGCGGATCGGTGGAGGGCGAACTGCTCCGAGCCGAGGGAGCGTTCGACGAGACCTCCGGGCGCAGCTCGATGACGATGGACATGTCGGGGTTCATGACCTTCCTGTCGCCCGAGGACATGGCCGGTGTCAGCCAGGAAGATGCCGAGATGGCCATGGCCATGTTCGACGAGCCGTGGGAGATCATCACCGACGGCGACACGGCCTACATGCGCATGGCGCTCTTCAGCGCCATGTTCGGCGCAGGCGACAGCTGGATCCAGTTCGAGGACGACACCAACGAGTTCACCGGTGACGCTGCCTTCATGGACGCCGACTTCAGCGGCGAGGTGCTCGAGGCCCTCAAGGGTGCCGGCGACGTCGAGGAGGTCGGGTCGGAGACCGTGCGCGGTGCCGACACCACCCGCTACTCCGTGGAACTCGACCCCGAACTGCTCGCCGCCGAGGTGGGTGACCCCGAGATCGCCGAGATGGCCCAGGGTGCTGCGGTCATGGACGTGTGGATCGACGGTGACGACTTGGTCCGCCGCATCGAGATGGTCGTCGACGTCGACGCCTTCGGGGACCTCGACGACATGGGCGAACTCGACGGTGACATCCGGGTGACGATCGAGATGTACGACCTGGGCGAGCCGGTGGACATCGAGCTGCCCGACCCCGCCGACGTCATCACCGAGGACGAGCTGTTCGCCGGGATGTTCGGTGGCGCCGGCGGCTTCGGCCTCGAGGAGTTCGAGCAGTTCGGTGTCGACATGGAGGGTTTCGACCTCGGTGAGCTCGAGGCCGAGCTGGACCAGCTCCTCGAGCAGGTCCCGTCCTGATCGAGTTCCCCGTTCAGCCCCGCGGTTCGGCCCAGAACCGGTCGCGCACCTGACGCCGGTAGAGCTTGCCGTTGGGTTGGCGGGGGAGCGTGGCCACCACCTCGTAGCGGCGAGGGACCTTGTAGCCGGCCAGTGATGCCCGGGCCAGGGTCTCGAGTTCGCCGACCAGTCGGTCGACATCGACGGTTGGTCCGTCGGTCCAGTCGGGTACCGAGGTCTCCAACTCCACCACGGCGACGACCACCTCTCCCCATTCGGGATCGGGCGCGCCCACCACGGCCACGTCGGCCACCGCCGGGTGTCCGGCCAGCACCTGCTCGACCTCGGCCGGGTAGACGTTGACCCCGCCCGAGATGATCATCTCCGACGCCCGGTCGACGAGGTGGACGAACCCGTCGTCGTCCACCCACCCGATGTCGCCCAGGGTGTACTCGCCCGGACCGAGGTGGGCGGCGTCGGTGGCGGCCTCGTTGCCGTGGTAGCGGAACGCCCGCTCGACGCCCGGGTGATGGGCGTAGAGCAGCCCCACCTCGCCGGGGTCGAGCGGTTGTCCGTCATCGCCGACCGCTCGTACCGTCCGCCCACCGATGGGTCGACCCACCGTGCCCGGACGTGTCTCCCATTCGGCGCTGGTGGCCAGCGTGACGACCCCGCCCTCGCTGCCGCCCCAGTACTCCACGAGCACCGGGCCCCACCAGGCGATCATGGCTGCCTTCACCGCCTTGGGCATGGGGGCGGCGCCGTGCAGCACCAGTCGCAGCCTGGAGGGGTCGAAGGCCGCTCGACGCTCGGGGTCGAGGCGGAGCAGTCGCACGCACATGGTGGGTACCAGGTGGGTGGTGGTGATCTCGTGGGTGGTGACGGCGTCGAGCGCCCCAGCGGCGTCCCAGCGTTCCATGAGGACCACCGGTGCCCCGTTGCACAGGTCCATGAGGGCGAACCCGAGGGGGGCGGCGTGCGACAGGGGGCCGGTCACCAGGTGAGGTCCGTTGCCCTCGAGCCCGAGCGAGCGCCCGTTCGCCGCCAGGGCGGCGAGCTGAGCAGCGGCGGAGGCGGCACCACTCCGGCGGACGCCCTTGGGGCGCCCGGTGGTGCCGCTGGTGTAGACCATGGTCCCGCCGGGCGGACCGTCGGTGGGGGCCGGACGGTCCGAGACGCCGGTCAGGTGCCGGTCGAGTTCGTCGCCGAACCGGACGACGAGCACGCGAGCGGCATCGAGGGCGGGCAGCGCTCCAGTGGCGTCGGTGGTGCCGGTGGCGTCGGCTGTGTCGGGTTGGGCCAGCGCAGCGCGGACCACGCCGTCGTGGCGTTCGTCGGTGAGCACCAGCGCAGCGTCGCTGTCAGTGAGGATGAACCGGACCTCGGCGGCGGTGAGTCGGGGGTTGACCGGCGTGAGCCATCGGCCGGCGAGCACGGCGGCCAGCAGGACCTCGAGGATCTCCACCCGGTTGTCGGCCATCACCGCCACCACGCCGCCGGGTGG
The DNA here is from genome assembly GCA_020832495.1 of Acidimicrobiia bacterium. Lineage (GTDB taxonomy): Bacteria > Actinomycetota > Acidimicrobiia > Acidimicrobiales > Acidimicrobilacustridaceae > JAFIEP01. The sequence continues at coordinate 48,741 of JAFIEP010000099.1, forward strand.
GGTGATCGCCCGCACCCAGTTGGCGGTGCGGGCCACCCGGTCGCCGAGTTCGCCCACGGTGCGCACCTGGGTGTCGTCGCGGGCGATGACGGTCCCCTCGCGAACCGAGCCCAGCGGGACCGAGCCGAACAGGCGCTCGCCGGCGTCAGCCATGGCTGCGGTGGGTGGCGGCGCTGGTTCCGGCGGCGCCCTCACCCCCGGGGGTCGGTGCCAACGCCGCATCGATGCCCTCGGCGATGTCCCGAGCGGAGAAGGGTGGGGCGTCGTCGGCGGTGCTCATGCGGGTCACGACGATACCGTCCTCGGGGAAGACGGCGACCACCTGGCCTCCCAGCCCGACCCCTGCCACCATCTCACGGTCGACGTCGGGGGCCAACTCGTCCCCGTGCCCGCCGACGTCCTCGAGGGCGATACCACCTGGTCGGTTCAACCACCACAGGTGGCCGTAAGCAGGATTGAGGTCCTGCGAGGGGAACGTGGCCCGCCGCACCCACTCCGAGGACACCACCTGGGTGCCGTCCCACTCGCCGTCGGCGAGGAGCAACAGCCCGAGTCGGGCCAGGTCCCTGCAGGTGGAGGTTGCCCCGGTGAAGGTCATCGTGTCACCCACGCCATCGGTCACCATTTCGGTGTGGTGCATGCCCAGCGGGGCGAACAGTGCCTCCTCGGCGAACTCCCGGGTGGGCTGTCCGGTGGCGGCCACGAGCACGGCATCGAGCACCTGGACCGCCGCGTTGTTGTACTCCCACACCTCGTCCGGGTCGTGCAGGGGTGCCAGGTCGGTGGCGTCCTCGGTGGCCTCCTCCACGAAGATGCTGAAGTCGTCCCCGCCGTCGGGAAGCCCCGAGGTGTTGCTCAACAGGTGGCGCACACGGATCGGCTCGCCGGGTGGGTCGACCCAGTCCTCGACGTGGGTGGCGACGGGGTCGTCCACGTCGAGCAACCCCCGGTCAGAGGCGATGCCCACCAGGAGCGAGGTGATGGACTTCGTCACCGAGAACGTGTTGCTCGGGTCGTCGGGTCCCTCGTCGCCCCACGTGCCCTCGGCCACGACGTGACCGTTGGCGGTCACCACCAGGCATCGGCTCTCGGCTGCCGCCGCCTGGGTCACCAGCGCGGCGATGGCCGCCGGGTCGAGGCCGGCATCGCCGGGATCAGTGGTCGACCAGGTGTCCGACGGCCACACCTGTTCGTCGGCGCCCGGGGACCCGACGAGTCCACAGGCGGCGGTGAACACCAGGGCCCCGAGCGCGGCACAGGCCGGAACCGCACTGATGGAGTGGACAGCGCGGGTCGTCCCGACAGTGCGGGAGTCGTTGGTTGTGCGGGGAGGCGACGAGGGTGCCATCGGGTCATCCTCCCCACCCGACAGCTCGGACATGTCCCCCGACCGCGAAACGTCGCACCCTGCGTGCTGCCCCGACGTACATCGGAGGTTGCCGCGGACGGGTCTCGGGCACGGCCGTCCGTGGTGCGATGCGGGCATCGCCGGGGCACACTTGAGCCATGGCAGTGCAGGTGGTGGTCCGGGATCTGGCGGTCGACGTGGAGATCAGCGGCGTCCTCGACGTGGCGGCGTGTCTCAGCACGGGCATGCGGATCCCACTCGACGACGTCGAATGGGCTCGACCGATCAGCTGGGACGAGGCGCGAACCGAGCTGGGCTGGCGGCTGTTCGGTGCCTACGTGCCGGGGCAGCTGGCCACCGGGTGGTACACGACCCCTGGCCGGAAAGGGGCCCGCCAGTTCTGGGCCGTGTTCCGCGACCGCAGTTCGCTGCTCGAGATCCGCACTCGCCTGGAGCGACCGAGTCGGCTGGTGCTGGCCCACGAGGATCGCGACCGTCTGGCGTGGTGGATCAACGAGCGCGTGCATCCCGCCGACGGCTTCGAGCGCCGGGCGGACGGCTGAGCGTCGCCTGCGGACTAAGCTTCCGGCGTCCGTTGAGGTAGCGGTCGGCCCGCCGTAGGTTGCAGGCTGGCGCGGCTGGTGCCGCTGGTGCAAGGGGAGAGTCCATGGGATCGATGAGTACTCGCAAGGAGTACGTGGAGAAGTTGCAGTCGATTCCCCTGTTCGCCTCCTGCACCAAGAAGGACCTCACCATGCTGGCCCGCATGACCGAACCCGTGTCGGTCACCACCGGGACCGAGCTGGTGGTCGAGGGTGAGCGGGGTGGTGACTTCTACGTGGTGGCCGGAGGTCGGGCCACCGTCACCCGTTCCGGCAAAGAGGTGGCCACGCTGCGCAAAGGTGACCACTTCGGTGAGTTGAGCCCGTTGCTCGACGTCCCACGGAACGCCACGATCACGGCCGCCTCCGACCTGGACCTGGTCGTGCTCCGGGGACGGGTGTTCCTCGATGCGCTGTCGGAGATCCCCGGTCTGTCCCTCGGGATCATCCGCTCGATGGCGGCGCGCCTGCACGACCTCGACGACGTCGAGATCTGAACCCGGCGGTCCGAACCCAGCCCCGCTCAGGACGGCCCGAGGACGCTCTCGGGCCACCCGGTGGGTGAGGTGCGTTCGATCCCGGCGCGGCTCGGATCCAGTCGGAAGGTGGCCAGCACCTCCACATCGGAGGTGGGTGCTCGGATGGTGAGCGGCGACCGGTACTCGACCTCGGCACCGTCGGGCCGGAAGGTGAGTAGCCCGTAGCCGTGACGGTCGCCGTCGAAGTAGCGCACGTAGTTCTCGTTGGCCGGGCCGAATGCCCGCATCAGGTTGGCCGTCTGCGGTTCGTCGGTGCCCAGCTGTTCGTCGGCGTTCGACGAGGAGATGCCGCCGCAGAGGAAGTCCACCATGATCGGCGGACTGTCGGGGTCGTCGAGGTCGCGGGGCACGTCTGCTGCCCAGAACCAGTGCATGTAGCCCGACACCGCCACCACGCCGGTGAGGCCGAGGCGCTCCACCTCGTCGAGAACGGCCAGCCGTTCGGCCTGATAGCCGTCCCACTGTTTCATGTTGGCGTAGTGCCCGGCGTTGAGCACGGCGGGGTCGTCGTGAGCGGCCAGCCGTAGGGGTGAGAACTGCAGTGACGAGCCCAGCACCTGCCAGGTGGTGTGGCTGTCGGCCAGACCATCGAAGAGCCACTGGCGCTGTTCGTCACCGAGATAGGTGACCTGCGGATCCATCATCTCGGTGTCGTTGTTGGTGTCGCCCGAACCACGGTCGCCTTCGGAGCGCCACCGGTAGAGATCGAGCATCCAGAGATCGACGAGGTTGCCCCACTCGAGGTGGCGGTGGGTGGCGAGGGGATCGGACGGGTCCCGACGTACCGGCATCTTCTCGAAGAACGCCTCGTGGGCGCCGGGGTACTTGCGATCGGTCGCACGATGCGAGCCGTCGTGGTTGTCGGGTATGGCCACGAGCGGGCTGACCCGGTGCACTTCCTGGAGGTTCACGTCGCTGCGGTAGTGCTCGTACTTGCGGCGGAACTCATCGAGGGTGGTGGCGTCGTCGATGGGGTCGTTGCGGGTGGGGATGTCCACCCCGTCGGCCTCGGCAGTCTCGTAGACGTAGTCGCCGAGGCAGATCACCAGGTCGGGTGCCTGGCGGGCCAGGTCGGCATGGGCCGTGTAGTAGCCGTGCGTCCAGCGCTGACAACTGAACACGGCCATCGTCAGTTGCGTCACCGGGGCACCCGGGGCGGGCGCCGTCCGGGTCAGGCCGATGGGGCTGGTGGCCTCGCCCATGCGGAACCGGTACACGTAGCTGGTGGCCGGGTCGAGCCCGTCGACGTCGAAGTGGGTGGCGCCCTCCACGTCGGGGTCGGGCACGGCGCTCGCCGTGGCCACGACGGTAGCGAACTCGACATCGGTGGCCACCTCGGCCACGAGGTCGGCCCCGGTGGCGACGAGCTCAGGAGATGGTCGGGTCCACAGTACGACCCCGTCCGCCGTGGGGTCGCCCGACATGACGCCTTCGGGGAAGTCGGCGCTCGGCTCGTAGGGCGGGAGGTCGGCAGCGACCGGGCCCGCGCTCGTGGTCGGCGCGTCGTCGGGCTCACCGGTCGACGCATCGCCGTTCGTTGCCTGCTCGGCGTCGCCGTCGGCACAGGCGACGCCCACCACTCCGGCCACCGAGGCGGCCACACCCATGGCCAACAGTTCCCGACGAGTCCATCGTTGCGTCATGCTCACCTGCCACCGACGTGTCGGCCGTCGTGGTGGCAGCATCGACGCCACGGGTAGGACCGACGGGTGCTCCCGCGCCGCTCCGGACCGTACCGGCGAGGGGTGGCCCCACGGTTGCGGCCACGTGTCGTCCGGTTGGCGACGGGATGGCTATTCCCCCAACGGCGCGTCGTCGTCGGTGTCGGGTTCCTGCGGCGGCTGACCTGGGTCGGCCTCCGGGGTGGTCCCTGGGTCGGCGTGGCGCTCGTCCAGTGTGGCCACCAGCGCGGCGACGCCGGGCAAGGTCTCGAGTGGCGGCACGTCACCACCCGGGACGCCGTCGTCGCCCCCGCTCCCGCTCCCGCTCCCGGTCGTGTCGTCGCCGGGTGGTCCTCGATCGGTGAGCTGGCGGCGCCACTCGTCGTGTGTGGCGACGGCCACTGCGGTGAGGGGCACGGCGAGTAGCGCCCCGAGCAGTCCGGCCACGACGGCGCCGGCGGTGAGGGCCAGCAGGATGACCACGGCGTGCAGGTTGAGGGCCTTGGCCATCACGACAGGAGCGAGCACGTTCGATTCGGTCTGTTGGACGGCAATGACCAAGATGAGCACCAGCACCATGTCGCCCACCCCGCCGGTGACGAAGGCCACGGCCGCGGCCAGGAGCCCGGCCACCGTGGCGCCCACGATGGGGAAGAAGGCGGCGAAGAAGGTGATGATGGCGAGTGGGACCACCAGTGGGACGCCGATGGCCCACAACCCGATGCCGATGAACGTGGCGTCGACCAGCCCGACGATGGCCGTGCCCCGGAGATACGCGCTCGTGGTGCCCCAGGCCCGCAGGGCGGCAGCGCGGGCAGCGCGTTGCCGGTCGCTGGGGAGACGGTCCGCCGCCCAGTCGCCGATGCGATCGGCATCCTTGACCAAGAAGAAGGTGAGCACGAGGGCCAGCACCACCGCAGCCAGTACCTCGAAGACCAGGCGGGCCCCGACCGCTGCCTGGCTGCCGATGGCCGAGGCGTTGTCGCTGAGGAGACCGGAACCCTGCTCGACGAAGTCCTCGACCGCCTCGGGGTCGAGCCCCAACGGTCCCTCCACCAGCCAGTCCTGCAACTCGTCCCACGACCGCTCCAAGTCGTCGCCCAGGTCGGCGAACTCGGCTCGCAGTCGAGCGGCGAACAACCACACCAGCCCGGCCAGGGCGGCGAAGATGCCGCCGAAGACGGTGGCGGTGGCAACGGCCGGAGGGAATCCTCGCTGACGCAACCAGCGGGTGGGTGGGACCACCACGGTGGCCAGGGCCAAGGCCAGGAGGATGGGCACCACCACCAACTGCAGTTCGCGCAACAGGACGGCGGCCAGCAGGATGGCGGCCACCACCACGATGAAGCGCCACGAGATGGCCGCCCAGCGCACGAGGCCCTCGGGAACCCCCGGCGGCGCGGCGCGCCCCGACCGATGTTCGACGGCGTCGGCACTCGACGCGGGACCGCGGAGCGGCTCAGCAGGTCCTTGCTCGGGATTCACCGAGAAGCGACGCTAGCAGCGGGCTCCGATCGCTGACGGGAGGTGTGGCGGCCGATGGCGCCGCCTCGACCGACGGCAGGGCCGGGGTGCGTCAGGGAGCGGGTGCTTCCTCGCGGCCGTCGGCGTGGCGGGCGAAGCGGGACCAGGAGGCGTCGTGCACCGGGTCGTCGCGGTCCCAGGGCCACCCGCCGAAGCCGGTGCGTTGGTAGTCCTCCACCGCAGCGTGGATCTCGGCCCGGGTGTTCATGACGAACGGGCCGTACTGGGCGACCGGTTGGCTGATGGGCCGACCCTGCAACATCAGCACCTCGGCGCCACCGTCGCTGGTCAGCGACACCGGCTCGTCGGTGCGGACGACAGCCGCCGTCGAGCGCGCCACTTCCCGAGCGGCGGCGCCGACGGTCACACCTTGGCCGTCGAACACGTACAGCGTTCGGTTGGTGTCGTCGTGGCGCGTCGGGGGGAGGACCCAACGGGCGCCGGGTTCGAGGCGGATGTGCCAGATGGCCACCTCGGCATCGTGCCGGCCGGCCCACGACCTCGGGGGCGGCGCCGGCGGGGTGAGCCCGTCGAGCTCGCCGGCGATCACCGTGACCTCGGCGTCACCGCCGTCACCCGGCACCACCAGGCGTGGGATGTCGGTGTCCCACAGCATGGCGAAGTGCGGCTCGACGAGCTTGTCCTCGGCGGGAAGGTTCAGCCAGATCTGGAACAACTCGACAGTGTTGGGTCCCTCGGTGTCGAGGAGCGGGAACATCTCCGAGTGCACGACGCCGCCTCCGGCCGTCATCCACTGGACGTCGCCTCGCCCGAAACGGGCGGCAGCACCCATCGAGTCGCTGTGGTCGATGTACCCCTGACGGGCATAGGTCACGGTCTCGAAACCCCGGTGCGGGTGGGAGGGGAACCCGGGGATCTCGGTGCCGTGGTACATCCGCCAGCCGTCCCGATCCTCGAAGTCGGACCCGATCTGGCGGCCGTCGAGGCTGGCAGCGGGGCCGAAGCGGCCGTTGCCGGCGGGGTAGCGGTCGAGATGGTGCACACAGAACAGGAAGGGGTCCACAGTGGGCCACTGGAACCCCAGCTCGACCGTCTGCAGGACCGGGTCGGCGACGTCGATCTCGGACATGGCATCCAGGCTAGAGGTGGTTGGCGCAGATGGCTTCTGGCGAGCGGGCGGGGCGTGGCGCGGGTGGCGTGGCACTCGGCGTGGTCGCGTCCGGCAGCTGGTCCCAACGGTCCGGTAGCCTTCGTCTCATGTCGTTGTTGTTCTTGGTCCTGGCCGTGGTGGTGACGGTGGTAGCTGCGGTGCGGTCGACGTGGTCGCCCTGTGGCGTGTCGATGCTGTCGAGCCTCACCCCGCTGTCCGAGCGCGGCCGCGGACACCGCTGGGGGGCCACGGCAGCGTGGTTCGTGGCCGGGGCGATCCTCGGTGGTGCCATGCTGGGTGCGGCCGCAGCCGGTCTGGCCGCCGTGGTCGGCGCCGCCGGTCTCACCGGGTCGTTGACCCTGGTGCTGTTCGGTGCCGCCGCCCTGGTGGCGGCCGCATCCGATGCTCGTGTCGGCGGAGTGCGCCTGCCGGGGCACACGCGGCAGGTCAACGAGCTGTGGTTCGGTCGCTACCGGGCCTGGGTGTACGGCGGCGGCTTCGGTTGGCAGATCGGTGTGGGCCTGGCCACCTTCATCACCACCGCAGCGGTGTACGTGGTGGTGGTCGCTGCCGTGGTGAGCGGTTCGCCTCCGGCGGCCTTCGGGCTGTGTGTGGTGTTCGGGCTGGTTCGCGGACTGGCTGTGCTGGCCGGTCGCCGGCTGGTCGACCCGGCCGCCCTGGCCTCGTTCCACCGCCGCTTCGACGCCCTGGCCGAGCCGAGCCGTCGAGCGACGGCCGCGGTACTCGCCGTGGTGGGGGTGACCGCCGTCGTGGCCGCCGGTCCTGAAGCTCTGCTGCTGCTCGCCGTCGTCGGGCTCGCGGTTCTGCTGGCTGGCGTGGTGCGCGGCTTCCGTGGTCACGCCGAGCAGCCGAGCGAGCCCACCTCACCCTCGACCGCAGCCGCCAGCTGATCCACCGGCGTCACCTGTCCCGCTGGCTCACCTGATCCACCGGCGTCACGTGTCGCTCTGGCGTCAGTCGAACCGCTGGCTCAGCCGCCACAGGACGGCGGCCGCCGCCTGGCGGCTGAGTGGTGCCGTCGGGCGGAAGGTGCCGTCGTCGTACCCGGTGGCCAACCCAGCGCCGGCCACGGCGGCGATCTCGGCGGCAAAGGGGTGGGCCTCGTCCACGTCGGTGAACTGACCGGGTGGCTCGTCGGGGAGGGGCTCGGCCACCGCTGCGGTCCAGCGGGTCACGAGGGCGGCCAGCGCCTGACGGGTGACCGCTACCGTCGGGCGGAAGGTGCCATCGTCATAGCCGGAGATGATCCCGACCGCTGCCGCCCAGGTGATCGGATCGGCGAAGGGATGGTCCGGACCGACATCGCTGAAGCCGTGTCCTCGTGTGGCGCTCCCCGGGTGGTCACCGGTGTCGAGGGGCTGCTCGGCGTGCTCGGGCGCGGGACTGCCGGCCAGTCGCCACAGGAAGGCCACGGCGGCTTGGCGGCTGACGGCGGTGGTCGGTCGGAACGTTCCGTCGTCGAAGCCGCCGATCACGCCGGCGTCGGCCATGGCGGCGATGGCGTCGTGGAACGGTGCCGTGCTCAACAGGTCCCTGAAGGCGGCGTCGGGGTCCACCACCCACCGGACGGCGCAGCCCAGCGTGCGATCCACGCCGACCGACCCGGGGTGGTTGCGGGCCACCACACAGAGCCGTCGGTTGCCGGGCGCGGCGTCGACGGTGGTCACGAAGCCCCGGGCCGATCCGGCCCACGGGAAGGCCGCACCGACGTCGGGTCGCGAGCGGTCCGCTGGCCCCTCGGCCGCGACGACCCCGTCGAGTTCGAGGCGCACCGTCACCGGCCCGTCGCCGTCGGGGTCGATGGCCCAGCCGGCGGCCCGGAGGGCCCGCTCACCGTGGGGTTCGACGGCATCGAGGGAGCCGAACGGTGAGCCGTCGAGCAGGTCGACCTGCGGGCAGCCCAGCAAGCGGGTGCTCTGGGAGCCGAGCGCGTAGACGCAGACAGGCACGCGGCCCTGCAACATGCCGCTACCCGCCAGTGCGTCGAACCCGTGGTGGTCCCCGACGTCGCTGTAGGCAGCTCCCACGTCGGGGCGATGTGCCGTGGCCGGCCCCAGGTTGGTGCCCACCACCCCAGGGGTGCCGACCGGGCCTCCGACGTACACGTGGATGCCCACCGAGCGGCCGGGCGAGTCGGCGTCCACCGCCCAGCCGCGGACGCGTACCCGCCCGACCGCGGGCAGTGCCGGGGCGTGGGCGGCATCGAGCGAGCCCACCGCACCGCGCACGCGACTGCGCTCGGTTCCCACGAAGACGTACTCCCAGGGTTCGGGGTTCGGACCCTGCTGGCCGCCGTCGGGTGGATAGCTGGGCAGGAAGCCGAAGCGGCGGGCGTTGCGGTAGTTGTCGGCGGCCAACCACCGGAAGGCGGCGGTGAACTCGAAGCCACCCACGGTGCCGTTGCCCTGTACCACGTCCACTGCGTAGCCGGTCTGGTGCTTCGAGTACCCCGGGGGCGCCACCCAGGCCAGCAGGGAGTCGACAGCGCCGTCGGCCTGCCCGGCGGCGATCTGCGAGGGTGACACCGACAAGCGGCTGAGGAACGAGCGGCGCTGGTCGTCCACGGACCGATAGGCGCTCACCGCACGCAGCTGCACGCCGACCTCGGCGGCCAGGGCGGCCTTCATCTCGTGGTAGGCACCGGCGGCGCGCGGGTGCATGGGGAGGCCGTCGGCGCTGCCGAACGGTCCGGTGGCCTGCGGTCGACGCGAGTAGCCGCGCCGCTCGGCCAGCAGTCGGATGCGGTCGTCGGCGGCGGCGTTGCCCGTGATCGGCGGAGGTGGGCCGGTGGGTGGGGTGGTGTCGGGCAGCGCCAACTGATCGAAAATGGCCAGGAACTGCGGTCCGCTGAGGTGTGGGTAAGCGATCGATGCCCGACCTGTTGTCCGGCCCGAAACGCCAGCATGGTCGACTGCTCCGGCGGCTGCTCCGGCGGCACTCGTTGCGATGTCCGCCCCTGGTGCGGAGGTGGTGTCGGTCGCAGGGGTGGCTGCCGCCAGCGGTGCGCTGACGAGGATCCCCGCCATCAGTGCGATCGCCACCGCACAGGCTGTTGCCGATCTGGCCGCCGCCAGCGCCGCCGGTGTCCGTGGTCGCTGCACGCCCGCCACCGTAGCGAACGGGGCGCCGCGACCCGGCGTCGCTGCAACGTTGTCCATGTCGTGGGCGCTGACCCAGCGGCGGTCTGGTCTGAACCCGTCAGGCGATGTCGATGGCGGCCAGCACGTCGTTCACATCCGACAGGTACATGGCTCGCATCCGGTGGCTGCCCAACACCACGTAGAGGCAGAAGGCCCGGCCCCGCACGCTGAAGAAGCGTTGGCAGCCGCTCTGTCCGGCGATGGTCCGTTGCATCTGCTGGGGGGCGAAGTCGCTCTCGCGTAGCGGCCAGGGCACCCGGCGGAGTGCGAACAGGGCGGTGTCCGCTTCGGCAGGGTCGTGCTCGAGCAGCGAGATGAACAGGTCGCCGCGACCCATGAGCTCCACGGCGCCACCGCCGTAGTCGCCTCGCTGGGCGGGCAGCGCGAAGTTGGCCAGGTGCAGCACCGGCACGGGCGTGCCGGCTGCTCGACCGAACGACGCCGGCTCGGGCGGACGGACGTAGATCTCGCCTTCCCACCCGTCGGGTGCGTCGGCGGCCAGCCCTTCGGACGAGATGCGCATCAGCGGGCCTCAGTCACGACTCGGCTCGGGTGCCGGCGCACCGTCGTCGGTGCGCCCGGCGTCAGTCCGGGCGTCCGGCGCGGCGGGGTCGGCGGGAGCGGCGTCGGGCGACGGACCGCCAGGGGCGGCGGTGGGGTAGAGGCTCTGATGCCCCGGTCCGATACCAGCCGCTGCCAACTCGGCATCGGCCCGTGCTTCGCGCTGGCGGCCTCCTTCGCGGACCCGGCGGCGGGACTCGCTGTCGAGGCTGGCGCCGTCGACCACCATGCCGCCGTCCGCTGCGGCCTGCTCGAGGAGGTTCCGCACCTGCGGCCAGCTGCCCGCTGCGCCCTCGCCCACGATCTGCGAGGTCGGGCCGTCGACCAGGATGAAGTAGGGGCTGACCGGCACCCCGTAGGCCTCGTAGGCATCGCTCGACATGATGGTGGTGCAGGTGGTCGGAGCGAGGCCCGCCACGGCGGCGGGGCTCTCGGCCTCCGGCCCCTTCGTGACGATGACGAGCCGGGTGTCCGTGCCGGGGAGACGGTCCGCCTCACCCCCGGCAAATGCCTGCCAGAACGCCCCACACGTACCGCAGCCGCTGGAGAGGAAGGCCAGCAACGTGGTGTTGGTCGTGCCCGCCACGCGCACGGTCTTGGCCCCGCCCTGCGGCGTGGAACCCACCAGGTCCACCACGTCGGTGGACTCGGTGCGCGGTTCGGGAACACCGGGGCGCGTGCGGATCTCGTCGGGATCGTCGGTGACCTGCGCCCGGGGCGTGGCGGCGGCCGGTCGGGTGGCTGGTCGGTCGTCGTCCTCGTAGACCCCGGCGCCCAGTTCGTGCAGTCGGCGGAGGATCTCGGCGTGGCTGCGCAGCAGTCCGACGACCAGCACGGCCAGGAGCACCACGACCGCGGCCAGCGTGGCCACGACCACCGTCATGGGGCAGCCCGCTCGTGGAGGCGGTGCAGGAAGGCGGCCATGGCCTGACGGCTCACCGGTGCGCCCGGTCGGAAGGTCCCGTCGGCGAAGCCCTGGGCGATGCCGGAACCGGCCAGCCAGGCGATCTCCGCAGCGAAGGGATGGTCGGGGCCGACGTCGCTGAACGGCGAGGTGCTCGCAGGGATCTCCTCGTCGCTGACCCAGGGCCAGAACCGCTGCAGGAACGCCGCCATCGCCTGACGGCTCACGGCTTCGGCCGCCCGGAAGGTGCCATCGGGGAACCCCTGGGCGATCCCCGTGGCGGCCAGCCAGCCGATCTCCGTGAAGAAGGGGTCCTGGGGTCCGACGTCGTCGAAGGCAGGGGCCGGCCCGGGTGCAGCAGCGCCGAGGAGACCGGCCAGACGCTGGAGGAAGGCGGCCATGGCCTGGCGACTCACCGGCGCCGTCGGTCGGAAGGTGCCGTCGGGATAGCCGCCGGCCACGCTGGCACCCACCAGCCAGACCACGTCGTCCGCGAAGGGGTTGTTGACCGACACGTCGGAGAAGCCGGCCACGCCGCCCACGGTGGCGGTGGTGCAAGCCAACAGGGCGTTGCCCTGTGCGCTGGTGGAGACGATCTCGGCGCAGACCGTGCGGGTGCCCGGGTCGAGACCGGTCACGGTGACGTCGAAGCCACGGTTCGAGCCGTACTGCGGGAAGGCGGCCCCCACGTCGGGTCGCGACAAGTTGGCGCGCGCGGTGGCCACGTGCGCGCCGTTGGCCAGGATGCGCACGTCGACGGCGCCCGAGAAGCCGTTGAGCACGGCCCAGCCGCGCACCCGCAGCGTGCCCGCGCCGCCAGTGGCCTCGTCGATCGTGCCGATGGCGCGGTTGAACGTCGTGGTGCACCCGAGATCGGCGTTCTGCGACCCGAAGCCCACGTTGCGAGCGGTGACGCACACCTGGCGGGGCACCACGCCACCGACGCTGATGGTGACGTCGAAGCCTCGCCGGTCCCCCCAGCCCACGAAGGCGTTGGCCACGTCGGGTCGGGGCCGGTCGGCGATCACACTGCTGACCAGCGCCCCGTCGACGCGGACGTCGATGGGCACGGGGTCGACCACGTCGAAGTCGAGGCCCCAACCCTGGATGCGCACCTGCCGGCCACTGGTCGTGATGGTCTCGGTGATCGTGTCCACGTTGCCGATGGGTACGTGCAGGCACGGGCGGTCGTGGTTGGCCGTGTTGTTGTCCACGCGCACCGTGGTGGTACAGGTGGCGTCAAGCGCCCAAGGTGGCACGCAGGTCACCACCCGGCAGACGATGGGGCCGATGCAGGCGATCTGCTGGTTGCACTGCCCGTAGCGGAACTCGGTGCAGCCGGCCTTGCGGTTGTTGCAGCTGCCGTTGGCGCAGCCGCACGGTGTGCCCGAGCAGGCCCCCGAGCAGATGCCGTTGGCGCCGCAGCCGCAGCCGCCACAGGGGGTGTTGCAGTCCATGTAGTAGCGGGGTCCGCCGCAGAAGGCGGTGCCGTCCACCTTCCACCATCCTCCGAGGATGGTGCCGGCCGGGCAGGTGTTGTGGCCGGTGAGGGTGCAGCAGAACTCCGTGTAGCCGTCGCAGCACAGCGACCCGCACGGACACGACGACCCGCTGCAGTTGCAGATGGCCCGGTAGGCGTCGACCGGCTGCAGCGCGTAGGCCAGCGGGTTGGTGGCCAGCGCGCTCCCCGCGACCGCCGTGCCCGCCAGGAAGCCTCGGCGGCCGAAGCGGTTGGCCAGCAGCCCGGCGGCCCGATCGACCAGTCGGGCGGTGGGGGCGCTCACGAGGAGGCCGCCGGGGTCGGGCGCTCGATGCGTCGGGGCGGCGCAACCAGGGCGAAGGACGGCGCCGCGGTGGTGGAGGACCGGTCTCGGCGGGTGGTGGCCATGGTGGCGGGGAGCACGGTCATGGCCACCACGAACAACCAGGTGCCCACCACGATGAGGGCACCGAGCGTGAGGGCGCCGACGGTCGATCCGGCGGCGGCGTCGAGCAGGCTCGGTGCCGAGGTCACCGCCGCCGCCCCGGCCACGAACGCGCCGCTCACGTCGGCACCCACGTGCCATGCCGTGGGCGGGCTCGACAGTGATCCGAAGCAACCGCATGACGCCGCGGCGTCGCCCTTGCGGACCAGCACCACCATGAGTGCCGAGAAGAGGGCGTAGGCCACGGCCACGGCCAGCCAGGTGAGGCCGCCCATCACGACGGCGACTACCCCGGCGGTGATCTCGACCGCGCCGATGCCGGCCACGACCAGCGTGGACGACGGCAGGCGCAGGGTGCGCAGCATGGCTCGGGTGGGCTCGGGGTCGCGCAACTTGAAGACGCCAGCCACCACCAGGGCGGCGGCCACGATGACTGCCGGGCCGACCATCACACTCCGCACGCTAGTGCAGGAGGCCACCGCGATCGGTGTCGGCGGCTCGACCCCGACGGCACTGCAGCGGGGCGACACGCGACACGATGCGAGGATGGGCCCGTCCCCGACGGTAGGATGGGTGTGCGCTGGCACGTGCTGGCGCGGGTCTGTTCGAGCAGTGCTCTGGAAGTGATCTGGAAGTGCTCTGAATCGGCCGCTCAATGGGCCGAGTTCGTCCTGACCTCTTCCTTCCCACTTTCCGACAGGAGCATTGTGACTTTCGAATCCCTCGGCGTGCCTGCCGCGCTGTGTCGCTCGTTGGCGGCCCGCCGCATCGACGCCCCGTTCCCCATCCAAGAGGCCACCGTGCCGCCGGCGCTGGCCGGTCGTGACGTCTGTGGCAAGGCTCCGACAGGTTCGGGCAAGACCCTGGCGTTCGGTCTGGCCATCGCCGTCCGGCTCGGTGCCCCCGTCCAGCGGGTCGGCGCTCGTCGACCCCGCGCCTTGGTGCTGGTCCCCACCCGCGAGCTGGCCACGCAGGTGGCCGAGGAGCTCGCCCTCCTGTTGGGTTCGCCCTCGGAGGTGGCCGCTGTGTTCGGCGGCACCGGCTACGGACCCCAGCGCAAGGCGCTGCAGCGTGGTGTGCCCGTGCTGGTCGCCTGCCCTGGTCGGCTCGAAGACCTCATCTCCAGTGGCGACGTGATCCTCGACGCCGTGGAGATCGCCGTGCTCGACGAGGCGGACCGCATGGCCGACATGGGGTTCCTCCCGGCGGTGCGCCGCATCCTGGACCTGACGGCCGACGAACGCCAGACGCTGCTGTTCTCGGCCACGCTCGACGGCGACGTCGACGCCGTCGTCCGGCGCTACCAGGACCGTCCGGTCCGTCACGAGGTGCCCGGCGACGAGTCCGATGGCACCCGGGTGCGGACGGTGTTCTGGTCGGTCGAGCGAGGTGACCGGGTGTCGGTCACGGCGGATCTCGTGCGTGCGCACGGTCCGACCATCGTGTTCTCTCGCACCCGCCACGGGGCCGATCGGCTCACCCGCCAGCTCGAACGAGCAGGTGTGAAGGGGGCGGCGCTCCACGGGGCCCGCAGCCAGTCACAACGTGAGCGGGCCCTGGCCGCCTTCACCGCCGGTCGGGTCCAGGCCCTGGTGGCCACCGACGTGGCCGCTCGCGGCATTCACGTCGACGACGTGGCCTGCGTGGTCCACTTCGACCTCCCCGAGGACCCGAAGGACTTCGTGCACCGATCCGGGCGAACCGGTAGAGCCGGGGCCGAAGGTCTGGTGGTGGCCATGGCCACGCCCGACCGGGCCAAGCTCGCCGGCGAGCTCCAACGGGCCCTCGGCCTGCCCAAGGGGCTCGATGCGCCGTCAGTGCTGGCTCGGTCAACGGCGCGACCTGCGCGTGCGAACGGCGCAGCGGCCCGCTCGAACGGCACCGAGGCTGCGGCCAGGCCCGATCCGGTGAGCAGCCCCGGGCGCAGTGAGGAGAGCACCCAGCCTCGTGGGGCGAAGGCGCGGCGCTCCGGTGGCCAGCCCGGCAGCAGCCGGGACGATCGAGGTCGGCGGACGGAGCGTCCGCACGGCCAGCGGTCCAACCGTACGCGGGTGACGGCCAACCGACACTCCGCTGCCGTCGGCGCCGGTTCCGACACACGTACCGGGTCAGACACACGTAATGGTGCTCGCACCCTGCCGACCGGTACGGTCACCTTCTTCGACCGTCGTCGTGGGTTCGGCTTCATTGCCGCCGACGGTGGTGGTGATGTGTTCGTCCACGTCTCGAACGTGGTCGGTGGAGAAGGAACCGAGCTGCAGCCTGGTCGCCAGGTCAGCTTCGAGGTGGGGCCCGGCCGCCGGGGTGACGAGGCGAGAAAGGTGACGGTGATCTGATCGTGGCACGACAACGGACGACGTTCGGGAAGATGCAGCGGGACCGGGACAAGCAGGAGAAGGCCCGCGAGAAGCAGGAGCGGCGCGCCGCCCGAGCGGCCGAGCGCAGCGAGGGTGGCGAGGACGAACAAGAGGAGAGCGCTGTCGACGAGGCGTCGATCATCGACCAGCTGGCGTCGCTGCAGGAGGCCTACGACGACGGCAAGGTGGAACTCGAGGAGTTCATGAGCCGTCGCGAAGAGCTGCAACAGCAGCTCATGTAGCGACGTGCCGCCAGGTGGTGGCCCACGGCCCCCTGGCGTCGATGACGAACAGGAACGATCCGCCAGCGAGGTCGACACCGGCGCGGCGACGCCCGTTTCCTCGAACAACGGAGGGTCGCAGCCGGCGAGCTCCACCGGCTTGAAGCGGCGCGTCAGCGGGGTGGAGCGGCGAACCCCGTTTCGATGGGTGTGAGGTCATGGGCGGTAGCCTGGACCCACGCGCGCGCGATGGGCGTTCGCCCACCGCAAGAGCGTACGTTCTCTCGACAGCCGTAGCCGTCGAGCACCGAGCCCGTCGAGCACCGAGCCAGGGGCTGGTCGAGGTCACGCATGGGTAACCGAGTGGGCGTTGTGACAGTCTCAATGGTGACAGTGAAGACTGCAACCAGCCGACGGTTCCATGGACAGGTCCGTGAACGGATCCAGGGACGAGGAGCAGAGTGACTTCCACCACCATCACCCCCGACGAGCGTGGTTCAGCCGTCGAGCAGGCCGACGGAACCCGACCCACCGGTGGCGACGCTGCCCAGCCCGAGCGCGGCCGAGGCGATGCCAAGGGATCGTTGCGTCCGGTCATCGACGTCATCCCCGAGTCGGCCTACGAGCGGCCCACATGGAAGGGTCTGGCCTACTTCTTCCGTGACGTGGTGGTGTACGGGGCCATCGTTGCCGGACTCGTGCTCACCGACAACCCGCTGTTCCTGGTGCCGCTGTGGATCCTGGCCGCACTGGCCATCTCCGCGCTGTTCATCGTCGGGCACGACGCCGCCCACGGGGCCCTGTTCAAGAGTCGTCGCATGAACGGCATCATCGGGCGCATCGCCATGCTCCCGTCGTGGCACGTCTATGAAGGGTGGGTGCTCGGTCACAACCGGGTGCACCACAAGTTCACCGCCTGCCAGGGTTTCGACTTCGTCTGGCACCCGGTGACGCCCGAGGAGTACGAGGCCATGTCCCCCTTGGCCCGACTCCGGCATCGCATCGAGTGGTCGTGGTTCGGCGCCGGCGCCTACTACGTGCGCGAGATCTGGCTGAACAAGATGGTGGTGGGCAAGCCTCCGAAGCGTTTCGTCTCCCCGATCCGTCGTGACCGGATCCTCGTCGGCGTGGTGGCCCTGGGAGTGGCCGCCGTGCTGGCCTGGGCCGGTTGGGCCGCCTACGGATCGGTGCTCGGCGCCCTGTGGATGGTGGCCAAGGTGTGGGTCATCCCGTTCCTCGGATTCTCCTTCGTCATCGGTTCGGTGGTGCACGTGCACCATGTGGCACCCGACATCCGCTGGTGGCCCCGTAAGCAGTGGAGCAAGTTCGCCGGTCAGGTCGAGGCCACCACCATCCTCCATGCCCCCAAGGGCCTCGACTTCTTCTTCCACTGGATCATGGTGCACATCCCCCACCACGTGGACGTGCGCATCCCCATGTACAACCTCCCGAAGGCGGGCGAGGCCATCGTGGCCGCCTTCCCCGAGGCCACCGAGGACAAGCTGCGCTTCCGGGACTTCGTCCGCAACACCCGCCAGTGCAAGCTCTACGACTTCGACGAGGGGCGCTGGTACACCTACGCCGAGGCGGCGGGCCGTGCGGAGCGCGAGCCTGCACCAGAACCGGCCGCTGCCTGAGCTGACATGGTCGGCGACCCCGATGCCGTGGTCGTCGGATCGGGACCCAACGGGCTGACCGCCGCCGCAGTCCTGGCTCGTGCCGGGTGGTCGGTGCTCGTGGTCGAGGCCGCCGAGGGGATCGGTGGGGGCCTGCGCACCACCGAGTTGGCCGTGCCCGGCGTCCGCCACGACCTCTGCTCGGCGCTGCACCCGATGGCCCTGCTGTCGCCCGCCTTCCAGGAACTCGACCTGGTCGGGCGTGGCGTCGAGTGGGTGCACCACCCGGTGCCGCTGGCTCATCCGCTCGACAACGCCCCCGCAGGGGTGCTGCACCGGTCGGTGACGCGTACCGCCGACGGTTTGGGAATCGACGGCGCTGCGTGGCATCGACTGCACGACCGGCCCGCCCGGCACATCGACGGGATCGTCGGAGATGTCCTGTCGCAGCGCTCGTTGCCCCGCCACCCGTTGGCCACCGCCGGCTTCGGGGTGTCGGCCATCCGGTCCTGCACCGCCCTGTCGAAGCGGTTCCAGACCGATCAGGCGTCGGGGCTGATGGCCGGTCTGGCGGCGCACGCCATCCTGCCGCTCGACGCGCCCGTCACCGCCGGCGTGGGGATGCTGTTGGGACTCATCGGGCAGACCGCCGGATGGCCGCTCGTGCGAGGCGGGTCGCAGCGCATCGCCGATGCGCTGGTCGGCATCGTCGAGGAGGGTGGCGGCAGCGTCGAGACCGGCCGCAGGGTCCGCAGCCTCGATGAACTCCCGCCGGCCACGGCGGTGCTCTGTGACGTGGACCCTGCCCAGCTCGTGCTCATGGCCGGTGACGTGTTGCCTGAACGCTACCGCCGTCGTCTCACCCGCTTCCGTCGGGGCCCCGGCGTGCACAAGGTGGACTGGGTGCTCGACGGGCCGGTGCCGTGGAGCGATCCGATGTGTGGCCAGGCATCCACCGTGCACGTGGGCGGCACGCTGGCCGAGGTGGCCGAAGCGGAAGCCGACGCGGCGGCGGGCCGCGTCCCGGAGCGACCGTTCGTGCTCGTCGCCCAGCCCACGTTGGTCGACGACCAGCGGGCACCGGAAGGGGTCGAGGTGGTGTGGGGGTACTGCCACGTGCCGGCGGGCTGTCCGGTCGACGTCACCGACCGGATCGAAGCGCAGATCGAACGGTTCGCCCCCGGCTTCCGGGACCGCGTTGTGGCTCGGCACGTCACCGGTCCGGTGGCGTTCGAGCAACGCAACCCCAACCTCGTCGGAGGTGACATCAGCGGCGGTGTCTCGGATCTGCGAGGGCTGGCCGTCCGGCCGGTCTTGTCGCTGGTTCCGTGGGTCACCCCGGCCCGCGGTCTGTACCTGTGTTCGTCCTCGACGCCACCAGGGGCCGGTGTGCACGGCATGTGCGGCTGGGAGGCCGCCCACGCCGTGCTCCGTCGTCACAACTGAACACGGCGTGGGCGGGGAAGGGTGTGGCGGGGCTCAGTCCTGGCGGACCGCTTGGGCGTCGATCTCGATGCGGATCTTCTTGCCGACGAGGACGCCGCCGGTCTCGAGGGCCACGTTCCAGGTGAGGCCGAAGTCCTCGCGGTCGATCTCGGCGCTGGCCGAGACCGCCAGTCGCTGGCCACCCCACGGGTCGCCCACGACACCCTCGATGACGGTGTCGAGCGTGACCGGGCGGGTCACCCCGGCAACGGTCAGTTCACCGTCGACCTCGAACGAGGAGCCGCCGGTGTGGCGGACGGTGGTGGAGCGGAACTCGATGGTCGGGTGCTGATCCACATCGAGCAGGTCGGCCGAGCGGACGTGTTCGTCGCGCGAGGCGTCTCCGGTGTCGAGGCTGGCCGTGGCCAACGTCACCGCCACCGAGGACTCGAGCGGCTCCTCGGCTACGACGACGGTGCCTTCGACGCCGCTGAAGCGGCCTCGGACCTTCGTGACCATGAGGTGACGGGCCACGAAGGCCACATCGGTGTGGCTGGCGTCGAGCACGTAATGGCCGGGAGCGGGGATCTCGTTGCCCTCGAACGTGCGGGTGGGTGAAGTGGTGGTGTCGGACATGGAATCCTCCGAGGTCGGACGACCGTGTGCGCCGCTGGCGCTGTAGTCGTTGCGGATTAAATGATTACAGTATGAACTAACTTCTGGAGCGAGTGGTTTGTTCCCGGGTCGACGATTCCGTTCGTCGTGTTCTGGCTTCGTCCTGTCCGCCCCACACCGAACGTTGGGGAGCGGGGCACTAGCGTGCTCATCGTGAGTGGTCCGGGTGTGGACTCGACCTCCGGGCCGTCCGAGCCGGCGGGAAGTCCCGAGGATGAGCTGCGCCGTGTGAGGCGAAAGGTCATCACCCGCGCCCTGCTCCTGGCCGTCTCCGCCGTGTGCCTGTACCTGCTCGCCCCCAGCATCCTGCAGGTGTTCGCTTCGATCGATGACTTGGCGCAGGTCAACCCGCTGTGGTTCCCGCTGATCCTGGGGCTGCAGGCAGCCAGCTTCGCCTGTATCTGGGTCTTGCAACGCCTGGCGTTGCGCACCGACGGGTGGTTTCCCGTTGCCACCAGCCAGTTGGCCGGCAACGCCTTCAGTCGGGTGGTGCCAGGCGGCGCCGCAGCCGGTGTTGCACTGCAGTACCGGATGTTGGCCAGCGCCGGTGTACCCACCGCACGCGCCGCGTCGAGTCTGACCGCTGTGTCGTTGCTCATCACCGGAGTGGTGCTGGCCCTTCCGGTGCTCGCCATCCCCGCCATCCTCGGTGGCACCCCGGTCGAGAGCGGACTGGTCCGTGCCGCATGGCTCGGCCTCCTGGTCTTCGTGGTGATGGTGGGTCTCGGCGCGGTGCTGCTCTTCTCCGTGCGGACGCTCGAGATCCTCGCGTCGGGCGTGCAGTGGATCGTGAACAAGGTGCGGCGTCGGCAGGCGATCACCGACCTACCAGCCCGGCTGCTCGGTGAGCGAGCGCTCATCAAGGCCACCTTGCAGAGCCGTTGGTGGGAGGCGCTCCTGGCCGCGGTCGGCCGGTCGATGTTCGACTATGCCTCGTTGCTGGTGGCACTCCTGGCCGTGGGCGCCAACCCCAACCCGTCTCTGGTGCTGCTCGCCTACGTTGCCTCGCAGGTGCTGGCCATGATCCCCATCACTCCCGGTGGCCTCGGCTTCGTGGAAGCCGGCCTGACCGCCACGCTCGCCCTGGCTGGCGTCCCCGCCGCGCTGGCAGTGGTGGCCACCCTGGCCTATCGCCTGGCCTCCTACTGGATCCCGCTCCTGGCCGGACTGGTCGCCATGGGTTTGTTCCGCTATCGCCAGCGGCTGGGGGTCGTGTGAGGCTGCTGGTCAGGTGCGCTGAGGGCAGCCGAACAGTGACCAGCCGTAGAGACCGGCCAGCGGGATGCTGGCGGCCCCGAGCAGTCCCCCCACATTGGGTCCGGCCACGAGAGTGGCGACGGCGGTGAGGGCCACGGCGAGCGTCAGCGCTCCGACCAGCAGAACGACCCGGGCGACGACCGATGCCGCCGACGACGAGTCGTGGTCGTAGCCGTCGACGTCACCCTCGATCGCCGACCGGTCGGCGTCAGCGTGCGATGCTGCACGGCCGTCGAGTGCCCCGAGTCCGTCGAGTGCCCCGAGTCCGTCGAGACCGTCGAGTCTGTCGACACGGTCATCGTCGAGGAGTTCGTCGGGGTGCGGGAACTGCTCGGCCGGGTCATGCCCCGGATGAGGGGAGGTGACGGCCGCATCGTCGGTGGCCGTGGCGGACCCTGCGGTGCCGAGGAGGTCGTCCAGCCAGGTCGGCTCGGTGTCGAGGCCAGCGTCGAACCCGCTGTCGCCACCGTGATCAGGGACAGCAGCGAACAGTTCGACGAGGTGCGGACTGTCGGCGTGGAGCCGCGCCTCGATGTCGGCGAGGGCCTGCTCCTCCTCGTGACTCAACACACCAGTAGGTTGCCACGGATCGGGGGGCGCGTGCTCGTCCGAGGGGACTCGTCGCGCCGAAGGGTCGCGGATGGGACCTGACGATCTGTCAGGATGGTGCCGGTCGACCCGGCCCGACGACCCGCACTCCCACGACCCGCACCCCGGCGAACGCCCGCACTGACTCGCCCCGACCCTGCACCAGGAGCCTCGCCATGGCACCCATCGACCCGGACGCCTTCAACCTCGTGACGTTGCTCCTGCGGGTCGCCGTCGGGGCGATGATCATCGCCCACGGCTACAACCACATCTGGGGCGGGGGCAAGCTGTCGGGCACCGCGGGATGGTTCGAGTCGATGGGTCTGCGCCCCGGCCGCCTCCATGCCCTGTTGGCCTCGGTCACCGAGCTCGTGGCTGGCACGCTGCTCATCGTCGGGTTGCTCACCCCGGTGGGTGCGGCCGGAGTGGTCGGCGTGATGGTGGTGGCCTGGCTCACCGCGCACCGGACGAACGGGTTCTTCATCTTCAAGCCGGGCCAAGGGTGGGAATACGTCATGATCGTGACGGTGGTCGGGCTCACCATCGGCACGATCGGACCAGGAGAGTGGTCGGTCGACGCTGCGCTGGACCTGGACCTCGTTGGTTGGTCCGGCCTGGCCATCACCGCCGTTGCGGGCCTCGGCGGTGCGGTGGCGCTGCTGGCCGTGTTCTGGCGTCCGGAACGCTCAGGTGAGGGCTGACCCCTCGGGCCACCGCACCGCCACCCGGTTGCGGCCAGCATCCTTGGCCTCGTAGAGGGCAGCATCTGCACGCTCGAGGAGCTCGGCCAGTTCCGTGCTGTCACCCCGTTCGCTGGCGCCGATGGTCACGCTGAGGCCCACGGACCCCTGCTCGGTGGCGAGCGGTTCGGCGTCGACCGAGTGGCGGGCGCGTTCGAGCACCTCCCGGCCGACCGAGAGCGGCGTGTCGAGCAGCACGACGGCGAACTCGTCGCCGCCGATCCGGCCCACGACGTCGCCTTCACGCACCGCGGCGCGCAGCCGCTCGGCCACGAGCTGCAGCGCCCGGTCACCCACCGCGTGGCCCCAGGTGTCGTTCACATCCTTGAACAGGTCGAGATCGACCAGTGCCACGCACATCGGTCGCCCGGTGCCACGGGCGCGTTCAATGGCTGCCGCTGCTGCCTCCTCGAAGCCGCGTCGGTTGGCTATCCCGGTGAGCGAATCAGTGGTGGCACGGTGGCTGAGCTGGTGAGCACGTGACCCGACCCAGGACGCCACCGGCACGGCGAGGAGCACGAATGTCAACACGATGAGCCCGGCGATCCCGGCATTGCGGCGTTGGGTGGTGACGACATCGGCCACGAAGTCGTCCTCCGGGGCGATGAGCGCCACCAGCCAGTCGGGGCTCTCGGGGAGCGACGAGATGGCCACCTGCCAGGGTTCGCCGTCGTGGGTGAAGCGGCGGGAGGTGCCATCGAACTCCACGGTGGGATCCTCGACCGGGTCGTCGCCGATCACGACTCGAACGGCGGCGGCGAGCAGGGTGTCGTCCACGTCGTCGACCGTCACACGCGTGAGTTCACCGGCCTCGTTCTCACCCACTACGGCCACGCCGGGTCCCGCCGCCAGGAGTCCGCCGCCCGGATCGGCGATCAATGCCTCACTCCGCTCGCTGCTGTCCATCCCCTCGAGGAAGTCGGCGAGTCGACCGAGGGAGATGTCGGCGCCGACCACCGTCCCCGGATCGCTGGCCAGTTCCCGGGCGACGGTCACCCCGGGCTGGCTGGAGGTGAAGAACACGTAGGGGTCGGTCCAGGTGGTCGTTCCCGTCGACGCATCGAGGTACCACTGCCGCGTCCGGGGATCGTAGGCATCGTCGGGGTCGGTGGTGGTGTCCACCACGGTGCCGTCGGCCGCTCGCTGGGTGACGGTCACCGTGCGTTCGCCGCCGTCGGAGGTCTCGATGTGCTTCGTGAAGAGGCCGTCCGGCTCGGTGGCACCGTCGCGGCTGACGAACAGGAAGCTGCCATCGGCTCGCCCGACGTAGAGCCCGGTCACTTCGGGCGACGTGAGGAGTCGCTGCACGAAGAACTGTTCGAGGGTGCGCTCGTCACCGCGGGCCAGGCTGGTGGAGGGGTCGTCGAGCAAGGCGGTGGTCAGCGTGACGGCGTCGTCCGCGGTGCGGAGGAAGCTTTGGGCCTGGTTGGCGACATCGTCCGCTGTCGCCTGCATCGTCTCGCGCATCTGGTCGACCACCACCTGCTCAGTGGTGGACGTGGTGGCGATGACGACCGCCACCGCAGTCAGGCTCATGAAGCCGAGCAGGATCAAGAGCGCCACGTTGCGCAGGCGACGGTTCATCTCAGGTGGAGGCTACCGATGCCCCCGGTCGGCCCGTTGTGGGTCGGCCCGTTGTGGGGTGGTCCGTTGTGGGTCGGCCCGTTGTCGGTCGGCCCGTTGTGGGTTGGTCCGTTGTCGGGCTCGGTGCTCGACCGGAGTGGCCGTGGCTGCCGGGCTGGGCCTTCCCCTGGAACGATGTGGGTCTGGTCTTCACGCACGGTTTCACCTAACGACGATTCGATGGAATGATGCCCGGGTGACTCCCCCCGTGAAGCTGCACTGGTTCCTACCCACCGGGGGCGACAGTCGAGAACTGGCGCCGTCGGGCCCGACCGATCATCGACGTGAACCGAGTGCCGACTACCTCACCAGCGTGGCCCAGGCAGCGGAGCACCTGGGCTTCGATGCCATGCTCACCCCGGCGGGCAGCTACTGCGAGGACGCCTGGGTGGCGACCGCGTCGCTGCTCGGACGCACCGATCGGATCCGGTTCCTGGTGGCGTTCCGACCCGGGTCGATCTCACCCACACTCGCTGCGCAGATGGCGGCCACGTACCAGCGGATGTCGGGTGGCCGGCTCCTGCTCAACGTGGTGACCGGCGCCGAGGCTCGCGAGTTGGCTCGCTTCGGCGACTGGGTCGACCACGACGAGCGCTACGCCCGCACCGCCGAGTTCCTGACAGTGCTGCGCGGGGCGTGGGATGAGGTGCCGTTCGACTTCGAGGGAACCCACTATCGGGTTGCCGGCGCCACCACCCGTGCGGTCCCCGACCCGAGGCCCGCCATCTACTTCGGTGGGGCTTCACCGGCGGCCGAGCAGGTGGCCGCCGACCACGCCGACGTCTATCTGGCCTGGGGTGAGCCACCGGAGATGGTGGGCGAACGCCTCGAACGGGTGCGGGCACTCGCCGAGGAACGGGGTCGTTCGTTGCGGTTCGGCATCCGGTTCCACGTGATCACCCGACCCACCGCCGACGCCGCCTGGGCGGAGGCCGAACGCCTGCTCGCCGGACTCGACCCCGAACAGGTGGCGGCCGCCCAGGCGGACTTCTCGGGCACCGCCAGTGTCGGGCAGGCCCGGATGGCCTCGCTCCACGGTGGTCGCATGGACCAGCTCGAGGTCTACCCGAACGTCTGGGCCGGCGTGGGCCTGGTCCGCGGTGGCGCCGGTACGGCGCTGGTCGGGAGCCACCAGCAGGTGGCCGAACGCATCGCCGAGTACCACCGGCTGGGGTTCGAGGAGTTCATCCTGTCGGGCTATCCCCACCTCGAGGAGGCCTACTGGGTGGGCGAGGGCTTGATGGCCGAGTTGTCGGCCATGGGGATCCTGGGCAACGACACGGCGCGCGACGCCGGCACCTGGGCGATGTTCCGTTGACCGCGTTCTGTTGACCGCGTGCTGCTGACCCTGGCGGCACCGACGGTGCTAGGGGGTGAAAGTGACCGGCAACGACTCGTGGCCGCTCACGAAGTTGGCCGGACGGATCGTGCCGTCGCCGGCGAGTCGGAGGTCGGGCAGGCGGGTGAGGATCCGATCCACCATGGTGGAGATCTCGAGTCGAGCCAGGCTGGCCCCCAGGCAGAAATGGGTTCCGAAGCCGAACGCCACGTGGTCGTTCGGGTGGCGTTCGATGTCGAAGCGGTGGGGGTTGGCGAACACCTCCGGGTCGCGGTTCGCCGCCGGGTACAGCAGCAACACCTTCTGACCAACGTGCAGTTCCTGTCCACCGAAGGAGAGGTCTCGGGTGACGGTGCGGGCCATGTTCTTGATCGGGCTCACCCAGCGCAGCATCTCCTCGGTGGCCGAGGGCAGCAGCGAACGGTCCTCGGCGAGTCGCTCCCACGCACCGGGCGTGGTCAACAGGGCGTGGATGCCCCCGGAGATGACGTGCCGGGTGGTCTCGTCGCCGCCGATGAGGATGAGCAGCGACTCGTGCAGCACCTCGTCCTCGCTCAAGCGGTCGCCGTCCACCTCGGCGTGCACGAGCACACTGATGAGGTCATCGGTCGGGTGTTGCCGCCGATCGGCGATGACGCGGCTGACGTGCTCGAGGTAGTCGCCGTAGGATTCGGTGGCCCGCTCGAGCATTTCCTCGGTGGCCGATGCGCTCTGTGAGCACACCATGTCGTCGGACCACCGCAGCAGCGTGTCGCGGTCTTCCGGGGCCACCCCGAGGGCGTCCCCGATCATGGCCATGGGGAGCGGAGCAGCGACATCGGCGACCAGGTCGCACGATCCCCTGTCCGCCACACGGTCCAGTATCTCGTCGCAGGCACGCTCGATGCTCGGCAGGAGGTCCCGGACCCGTCGGGGGGTGAAGCCGCGGTTCACCAGCTTGCGACGACGGATGTGGTCGGGATCATCCATGTCGATCATCATCGGCATCGGCCCCCGCCCGGGACGGATGCCCCCGGCGTTGGAGAACGCCTCGGGGTCGCCCGAGATGGTGCGGACGTCCTCGTAGCGGGTGACTCCCCAGACGTCGTTGGCCTCGTCGAAGTACACGGGTGCCTCGGCGCGCATCCAGTCCCACCAGCGGTGGGGGTCGTCGGCGTAGAACTCGCCGTCCACCAGATCGATCTCGGGCCGGGTGGGATGGGTGGCCACGGCAACGCCTCCGTCAGCGTCCGGTGAACTTCGGCGTCCGCTTCTCGAGGAACGCCTTGGGTCCCTCTCGTGCGTCCTCGCTGGACATGACCCGCATGCCGATCTCCATCTCGGTGACGAACGCCTCGGTCTCCTCGACCCCGGCGCAGCGCACGGCGGCTTCCTTGATGCCCTGCACCGCCAGCGGCCCGTTCGCTGCCAGTCGTTCGGCGAGGCGAAGGGCTTCGTCGAGCGCTCGACCGTCGGCCACGACGCGGTTCACCAGTCGGATGCGCTCGGCGTGTGCAGCAGTCATCGGCTCGCCGAGGAGGAGGATCTCCATGGCGTCCACGTGGGCCAACTGGCGGGGGAGGCGCACCGATGAGCCGGCCATGGGGAAGAGCCCACGCTGTACTTCGGAGAGGGAGAAGGTGGCTCCTTCGGCGGCCACACGCAGGTCGGCGGAGAGCAGGATCTCCATGCCCCCGGCGTAGCAGTACCCTTCGACTGCTGCGACGAGTGGCTTGGTCAGGTGGTGTTCCTTCAGGAAACCCTTGAAGATGACGCTGTAGTCGTCGCGTATGCGTCGTTCGTACTCATTCGCCGGCTCCTTGCCGGCCATGAGTGCCCCGACGAGGCGGTCGAGGTCGGCTCCCGCGGAGAAGGTGCCCTGGGCGCCCGTGAGCACGACTGCTCGAACCTCGGGATGGGTGTCCGCGTGGTCCCAGGCGTCTGCCAAGCGACACAACATCTCGGCGTCGAAGGCGTTTCGCTTGTGGGGTCGATTGAGTTCGACGACGAGGACGTGGCCTTCGGTGCGGACCAAGACGGCGGGTTCGGTGGTCGAGGACTCGCTCATGGCCACGACGGTAGCCGATCCTGACGGGTCGTCAGATTGCCGCTGGACGGAGCGTGCGGGGGCGCAGATCAGAGCACCAGTTCGGCCAGCGTGCGCAACGTGGCGACGTCGCCGGGGGCGTAGACCAGCAGCGTGCTGACCGGGCTGGCCTCCCACGCAGCGAGGCGCTCGCGGATGCGCTCGGGCGGTCCGACGAGCGAGATGGCGTCGGCGAACTCGTCAGGCACGGCTGCCACCGCCTCGTCGCGACGTCCCTCGAGGAACAGCGACTGCACCTGCTCCGCTGCTGCTTCGTAGCCGAAGCGGGCCATGAGGTTCGTGTGGTAGTTGGTGCCCTCCGCACCCATCCCGCCGATGTAGAAGCCGAGCATCATCTTGACCGGGAGGAGGCCTTCCTCGACCGTGTCGGTGACGTTCACCTGTGCGCCGGCCACGATGTCGAATCCTTCGGGTGCATCGACCAGCGACGGGGCATAGACCTCGGGATGATGCGGTGAGTAGTAGAGCGGCAGCCAACCGTCGGCGATCTCGGCGGTCATGGCGACGTTCTTGGGTCCCTCGGCACCGAGGTAGATGGGCAGGTCCGACCGCAGCGGGTGGGTGATGGTCCGCAGCGGCTTTCCCAGACCCGTCGAACCCGGGCCGTGGTAGGGGTGCTGGTAGAACTCGCCGTCGAACTCGAGCGGTTCCTCGCGAGCGAGGACACGGCGGATGATCTCGACGTACTCCCGCGTGCGGGCCAAGGGCTTGCGGGAGGGGCGCCCGTACCAGCCCTCGACGACCTGGGGTCCCGAGACGCCGAGGCCGAGCCGGAACCGCCCTCCGGAGAGGTGGTCGAGGGTGATTGCCGCCATGGCCGTGGCTGTCGGGGTTCGGGCTGACAGTTGGACGACCGACGTGCCCAGGCCGATGGTCGAGGTGACTGCAGCGAGGTGCCCGAGCGGGGTGAGCGCGTCGGATCCCCACGCCTCAGCGGTCCAGACGGAGTCATAGCCCAGCCGTTCTGCTTCGACGGTGTGTTCGACGAATCCAGCCGGAGGCGTGCGCCCCCAGTAGCCCCACATCAGGCCGAGCTTCACGATGTGCCTCCGATGCAGCGAGCCCTCGCGGTGAGGGGTGCTCTTGGTTGGCGCTGCGGCCAGTCGGACACAGCGCCAACCGGACGCACGTTCAGCTTCCCGAGCCCTGGTTGGCGGTCTCGCTGGCTGCCGCCGCGCCGTTGCTGGCTGCAGCGTCGCTGTCGCTCGACGACTCGTTGCTGTTGCCGCTCGACGCCTCTGGGGTGGCCCAAGGGTCGGGGTAGGTCGGAGCAGGCGCAGAGTTCTTCTTCGACACCACGATGCCGATGATCACCCCGAGGCCGAACAGGATGATGAGGTTCCGGGGACGGAAGAGTCGCTTCATGTGGGCTCCCTTTCGATGGCGTACTTCCACGGTAGCCCCCGGCGGCGTCGCCGTCGTCCGCGTCACCCGAGCCTGCTGCGAGCAAAGCTCGGTGACGGGGATCCGCCGGGTCGAGCGTTCGGCACTGAGGCGCGTTCGTGCGAGCAGGCGCGTCGGTGTGTGTCTGGTCAGGGCGTTGCGTGG
>JAFIEP010000104.1 GCA_020832495.1 Acidimicrobiia bacterium
GAGCCGATCCCCGAGGTTCCGCCCCCGGCTCCCGAGCCGCCGTCCACGACCCCGTCCACCACCGAACCCTCGACCACGTCCTCTCCGATGACCACCACGCTCCCGGCCGCTGCAACCGATGTGCCGGCGACAGATGCGGACGCCACCCCGGCCGACCGAGGCGAGAGCGCCGACGAGTCGAATGCGGTCCCCGTGTGGCTGACGCTCGGCGGACTCACCAGCGTGGCGATGGCCGTCGGCGCCAAGCGTCTGATCCAGAAGCGTCGCCGTGAGTTCGCGCTCGATCACGACGGGGTCGAACTACCTACACCAGACCCCGAGGATCGCCACCTTCACCAGGCGATGGTGGCCATGGCCGACGAGGAGCTCATCGAGGAGCTCCAGTACGCGCTCGGAGAACTGGCAGTCGCCCTCGCCAATTCGGGCGCCCGATGCCGACCCCGACTCGTACGGCACTCCGCAGACAGCCTCGAGGTACTGCTCGACAAGCCGACGCCCGACGCGCCGCCGGGCTGGCTGTCCGAAGGGAACGGCATCGTCTGGTCGCTCGATCACGCCATCAACTTGAACGTGGACCTCGACGGTCCATCGCGCCCTGCACCCCTGCTGGTCACCATCGGCCAACCCGATGAGGGCGCGCACCTGTACCTCGACCTCGAGGTGGACAGCGTTGTGTCCCTCGCCGGAGACGTGGAGGCTGCTCGACGCCTTGCCCGATCGATCCTCACCGAGCTGGCGCTGTCCCCACTGGCCGACGGCAACCGGGTCATCACCGTCGGCGACCTGATCGAACCCGAAGCTGCCGGGCTTCCCCACCTCACGCACAAGGAGACGTGGGAAGACTTCTCCAAGGATCTGACCGCATGGGTCCACGCCTCCCACAACGCGCTCGTAGTGAACGCGTGGCCCAACGCGTTCATCGGCCGAGGGCACGACCCCGACCACGAATCGCTCATGCCGATGGTCGTGATCGCCACCAAACCCCCACCGCCCGAGCTGCTGGATCTGCTCCTCGACAACCGCCCGTCTGCGGTCGCAGTCGTAGTGGCCGACGAGTTCGAGGGAGCCCTCACGGCGATCACATGCGACGAGGACGCGATCCACCTCGACGACGTCGACCTGTCGTTCGTCCCGCAGCAGGTCGACGAGACCGCACTCGAGGACATGGGACGGCTCATCTGCGTGCCCGAGCCAGATCCCGAGCCCGAGGAGGAGCACCGCGAGGGGTTCGACCTCGACGATGTCGACCCGTCCCCGACCGAGACGTTCGAGGAAGCTGAGCCACCCCAGGCGGTGGCCCCACCCGAGTACGAGATCCTCGTGCGCCTGCTCGGCGACATCCGGGTCGAGGGCGGTGCGAAGAAGCTGCACCCGAAGCCCACAGCGGTGCTCGCCTACCTGGCCCTCAACCGAAGAGTGACCTCCGAAAGGATGGAGGAAGCGTGCTGGTTCGGCTCGAACGGCACGTCACATCGCAAGCGTCTGCGTGAGACGATGAGCATCTGTCGGGACGCCATCGGCTCTCACCACCTCCCGCCGAACGAGCGCGGCACCTACGTCATCGGAGACGCGGTGCGAACCGACGTCGAGCTGTTCGAGTGGCACGTCGCCCAGGCGGTCCACCAGGACCCGGCCGAAGCGGCCGAGAGCTACCGCTCCGCACTCGACCTGGTGACCGGCCGACCCTTCAGCTACGGCAACCAGGCTCGCGCCTCGTACGGCTGGGTCGACTTCGAGCATCACGCCACCACCTGGGAGCTGCGCATCGCCGGGGTAGCCAAGGCGTTCACCGAGCTCTGCATCGACCTCGACCACCCCGACGTCGCCATCGGCGTCCTCCGCCGACTTCTTCAGGCAGCACCACTCAACGGTGGTGTGGTTGCGGCGCTCATGCGCTCCCACATCGAGTCGGGAGATCGCACAGCCGCAGATCACGTGTACAAGGAGCACACAGCGGCCCTCGAGCGAGCCGACCTCGGCGACCCCGATGACCAGGTCGAGCAGATCCGCCTTGACCCAGGGGTGTCCGGATATACGTAGCGGCGATCGGTCGACGTCGTGATCGAGCCCCCGTGCGGCACGTCGCCGTGTGGGACTTAAGGCCCTGAACCGCGGATGGAGAACGCAATCCTCGGGCGACGCAGTTGACATGCATGGAACTGCGGAACTTCACATCCCGGGCCCGACGCAAGGCGAGCGATCCGCACCAGGGTCTCATCTCGGACGTCTGGGGCGGCGCTGGGCAGTTGCCGGCGCGGGGAGAGATGAATTCAGACGACGCTGACCGAGCATTCATGCTGGCCGAGGGGCGCCGCCAGTAGCGATGATGAGTCTGTGCCCATGAAAGTGGCAGCTCCACGGAGGTGATGCCGAACCGCAGCTATAGCGGCCGACAATCCTCGGCTTGCAGACGACTGGGGGTAGCCCCCAGGCGACCCCCACCCCCCCCAAACCCACGTGCGACCCCCCGTCAACCCCAACCCACGTCCCGCCCGTAGTGCAC
>JAFIEP010000117.1 GCA_020832495.1 Acidimicrobiia bacterium
GCACTGGCGGCACCCAGCCGCTCGGCGTCGACCAACAGCCGTGCACAGCCCGCAGGGTCGATTGACCCGTCGGCCACCCCCGCCGCGGTGCCGGCCATACGCGCTGGCTGCTCCCGATCAGTCGACGCACGCTTGCGGGCCAACCGCTCCTCCGCCGTCTCCCGCCCCGACCGCCCACCCGCGCCGCCACTGGGGTCACCGGCGGCGCCGCCGGTTGTCGAGTTGCCTGACTGTTCAGTACCCGTGGCGTACATACGTTCGTAGTCTGCCAAAGGGGTACGACAACAACCCCGCCCCACCACGCCCAGCCACCACCCACCGCAGCAACACCACCACCCACCGCGGCCACCAACCGCACCATCCCGACCACCCCGCCGCAGCACTACGCGCAACCAGCAACCGAAACGGTGGGCCACTGCGCGCCGTCACACCAGCGCCCCAGGCACCCACCGGACTGCGCGCAACCAGCAACCGAAACGGTCGGCCGCTGCGCGCAGTCACACCCACACCCGCACCCGGCACCCGCACCCGCACCCACCGCAGTCAGCCCTCCTGTCGGCGCAGGGTGCCACCGACCCTCAGGTCAGCCCACCCCCCGCCGAGCCTCCTCCCAGCGCTCGCCGACCTGCCACGCCGCCACCCAACGCTCGATGTAGGCCTCATCCAGTTCGATACCGCTGCGCAGGATCGACACCAGATCGTCGCGGTCGCGCGGCCGCCAGGCCAGCACCTTGTGGACCACCACGTCCTCGGCCGTGAGCTGGCCGTCGACTGCCCGCTCGATCGCCTCGCGCTGATACGAAGTCTCGGCCACCAACACGTCGACCCGCATACCGGCACCTCGGGCGAACACCGCATACGGGGAGCCGTCGTCGACCGCCAACCGGCACTCCATGCCTTTGGCCTCCGGCAGTTCGACCACGCCGTCGACGTGCGTGACGAGGAAGTCGACGTCGACCGTGAGGCGAACATCGGTCCGGTAGGCATTGGCGGCAAGACCACCGATGAGCACGGGCCGGACGCCGAGCTCGGCCAGCTCGTCGGCCAGCTCAGTCCAGTAATCCGAGGGCTCTCGCACGCTCGTGCAGTTCTGCTTCGGGACGGTCGAACCACCGGGTGTCGAGCGGCGGGCGGCCGGCGGCGAGACGCCGCTCGTCGATGCCCGAAATCGCCTGTTCGAGGTCGGCGCCGGTCAGCTCGTCGGACTCCTCTGCCTCTGCCAGCGCCGCCACCTGGCGGCGCATCGCCGCTCGATCAGCGGCCGAGACCAGCGGGGTGGAACGGGGATCCGACACAGGGCGAGTCTGCCACGAACGCTCGGGGATCACCGCCGACCCCGTCGGGCGTCACCCAGTCCGGCGATCAACGAGCTGCGGTCGCCTCCTGTGCCACGGTGGCCAGGAGCGGCAGCACCTCGTCTCGCCAGCCCGGGCCCATGTTGTCGAAGGCGAAACGGTGGCCGGCGTCGTCGAGGTCGAAGCCCGAGTGCTCGAGGAACAGCCGCGTGCCGGCACCCTCTGGTTCGAGACGCCAGCGCAACGTCCAGTCGGCGAACGTGAACACCAACAGGTGTGGGGGCTCCGCTTCGAGGACCGTGCACACCACGTTGCCCCACCCGGGCATCTCGACGAGGAACTCGTGGCCGACCTCGGCTCGGATGTCCCCCGGCGCCCACCACCGGGCCAGGAGCTCGGGGGTGGTGATGGTGTCCCACACTGCCTGCGGCGGGGCGGCGATGAACTGGTCGACGGTGATGATGTCAGGGGTCATCGGTGTCGTTCCTCCACGAGATCAGCCAGGTCGGCGAGTCGCGCACGCCAGTAGCGTTCGAACGGACGGAGCCAGTCGCCCAGCTCGCCGAGTGGTTCGGGATTGAGGTGGTAGTGGCGCTCGCGGCCGTGGGCCACGCCCACCACCAGGTCGGCGTCCTGGAGCACCCGCAGGTGTTCCGACACCGCCGGCCGACTGAGGTCGAACTCGCCGGCCAGTGAGCCGGCGGTGCGCGGACCCTCGGCGAGCAACTCGAGGAGACGTCGTCGCACCGGGTTGGCCAGGCCTGCGAAGACCAGATCAGCGGGCATGGCCCACTATGCGTCGGATATTTCCGACATGTCAAGACGTTCCGACATATTCTCCCGGCGCCACCCGCCAGGCGTCAGTGACCCCGACTCCAGGGCGGGTCGTCGACCACGATGCGTTCCAGCGGAGAGCGCACGGGGGCGAAGCGGCCGTCGTCGTCGACCCAGCTGCGGTGCGCAGCGGTGATCTCGTCGCGAGTGCGTGCCACGTAGTTCCACCACATCAGCAGCTCCTCCCCCAGCGGTTCGCCACCGAGCAGCAGCGCCCGAACGGGCTCGTCGACGTCAAGCGTCACCTCGTCGTGCTCCGTCCCCAGGTAGCCGAGTCGGCCAGGGACGAGACGGCCGCCACGTACTGACACCGAGCCCTCCAACACCGCCAGTGCGTACTCGTGGCCCGGGTCGAGGGCCAGCTGCGAGGTCCCCGGCACCAGCAGCAGTTCAGCGCCGAGATGCTCGGTGTCGCGGCGTGCCGGCGACTCGACACCCGCCAACGCGCCCACGATCACGGTGGCCTGCCCGTGCTCCAGCTCCACGCCAGGCAGCTCGGCGTGGTGCTCGAACGCTGGCGCCGTGTCACGGGTGGCGGACGGTTGAGCGACCCACAACTGCACCCCGTGGAGCTCGCCGACGTGGACACCGCTGGTCTGCTCAGCGTGGGCGATACCTGCGCCTGCGGTCATCAGGTTGAGCTGACCAGGACGGACGAGCTGTTCAGATCCGAGGCTGTCGGTGTGGAGCACCTCACCTCGCACCAGCCACGTCACGGTCTGCAGCCCGATGTGAGGATGCGGGCCGACATCGAGGCCGTTGGCGGCATCCACCGTGTTCGGCCCCATGTGATCGACGAAGCACCACGGCCCCACCGTGCGCCGGGCCCGGCGGGGCAGCAGGCGGTTCACCGTGAAGCCACCCACTTCGGCTCGGCGACCATCGATGAGCTCCAGCTCGCAGGCCTCGGGCTGGTCGGCGGCAGTGGTCCCCGCGTCACCGGTGGGCGTAACAGGTCCGCTCATGGGTCCGTTCTATCGGAGCGGGCACGATGCCGGCGCGGTCAGCCCGGTGGGTCCTCGAACTCGACGTCCACGTCGAACCCGAGGTCGCCGCCTTCGAGCATGGCCTCCAGTTCGGCGGGGTCGATCCCCAGGCTCTCGAGGTCCAACTCGCCGAAATCCATCTCGCCCGGCATGGGCCCGGGCATTCCCGGCATCCCGTCGGGGCCGACCTCGAACTCGACGTCAGCATCCGCCTCATCGCCGGACTCCACCAGATTCGGCGGCGCCGGCTGCACCACGGCGGGCACCGAACGCTCCGCCCAGTCGGTGAGCGTGTTGGGGAAGATGCCGATCCACAGCACGGCGGCGGCGCACCCGGCCAGGGCGATACCGGCAGCGGCGGGTACGCCGACGTGGCTGGTGTCGGTCTCGGCGGCCGGGTCGACGAACCACATGGTGACGACGAGCCGCAGGTACAGGTAGGCCGCAATGACCGCTGACAGCATGGCCACCGCCGCCAGCCATGCCGTGCCGGCATCCACGGCGGCGATGACGGCGGAGAACTTGGCGTAGAACCCGGCGGTGAACGGCACGCCGGCCTGGGCCAGCAGGAAGAACGTGAACAGCCCCGCCACCAGCGGGCTGGTGCGGCCGAGTCCCTGGTAGTCGGTGAGGGTGTGGAGGCGGTCGCCGCTGCGGGCCACGAGGGTGACCACGGTGAACGACCCGATGACCAGTGCCGAGTAGGCGGTGAGGTAGATGACGACCGCAGCCGTGCCGACGTCCGACGCCGCTTCAACGCCCAAGAGGATGAAGCCGGCGTGGCTGATCGACGAGTAGGCCAGCAGGCGCTTGACGTTCGACTGCACGATGGCCCCGAGCGCACCGCCGACGAGCGACAGGACGGCGAGGCCCTGGATGACCGGACGCCAATCGGCACCGGCGGACTCGAAGGCCATGACCAGCACCCGCAGCATGCCCGCAAAGGCGGCCACCTTGACCACCGACGACATGAAGGTGACCAGCGGTGACGGCGTGCCGTCGTAGACGTCGGGGCTCCACGAGTGGAACGGCACCAACGCCACCTTGAAGGCGAAGCCCACGATGAGCAGACCCAACCCCAGCAGCAACATCAGCCCCGACGAGCCCAACAGCACGTTGGCCGCAAGGAAGTCGGTGATGTGCACCAGGCCGGTGCCGCCGGTGGCGCCGTAGATGAAAGCGATGCCGTAGAGGAAGAAGGCCGAGGAGAACGCCCCCAGCACGAAGTACTTGAACCCGGCCTCTTGCGACTGGACCCGGCGCAGGTCCATGGCGGCCAGCACGTAGGCAGCCACTGACAGCGTCTCGAGGCCCAGCAGCAGCACGATGAGGTCGTTGGCGCTGACCATGACCATGCCGCCGAGGGCGGCGAACATGGTGAGGGCGAACATCTCGGGGAAGCGGTCCTGCTCGCGGTCGAGGTAGGCCTCGATGACCAACACCACGGCCACCATCGACACGGCGATGAGCATGGTCAGGAACACGCTGAACCCATCGGCGGCGATGACACCACCGACGGTGCTGAACGGCCCGGTGGGGTCGACCTCGGGGTCGTACCAGAGAACAGCGTCCTCCCAGCCGTGGACCTGGGCCCACAGCGGGATGGCCGTGATGAACGAGCCCACCGAGGTCAACACTGCCCACAAGGCGTAGAACGGCCGCGGGATGCGGCCTTTGCCCAGCGACGAGATGGTCAGCAGCAGCAGGCCGCCGAGGGCCATGACCACCATGGGCCACAGCGCCACCCACGACACGTCGGGGGTGAACACGGCGTCGGAGGGGAAGAGCTCCATCAGGACCCCCCGCCGGTGACCGTCACGGTGACACCCTCGAGCGTCGCCTGGGGCTCGTCGTCGTCAGGACCACCGGCGGCGCCTGCACCCTCGGCATCGTCACCCGCAACGTCGTCCTCCGACACCCCGTCGCCAGACCCCTCGTCGAGGTCGCCGCCGAGCAGTTCAGAACCGTGCTGACTGGTGGGTTCGGTGAAGCCGGGAACCTGCGCTTCGACGTGCTCGATGAGCGACGCCACCGACGGCTGGATGCGATCGATGACCGGCTTGGGGTAGACGCCCAGGAACACCACCAGGGCCACCAGCGGCGCCAGGGGCAGGGCCTCTTTCAGCTTGATCTCGCCGAAGCCCTTGTTCTCCTCGTCGGGCTCGCCGTGGAACACCCGTTGGTAGGCCCACAGCATGTAGAGCGCGGCCAGGATGACGCCCGCAGCGGCCACCACCGCCCACCAGCGGTGAGCCATGAACACACCGACGAGCACCAGGAACTCGCCCACGAAGCCGGCCAGGCCGGGCACGCCGATGGAGGCCAGCATGAAGAGGGTGAACAGCCCGGCGAAGACGGGGGCCACCTTCTGGATGCCCGACAGCTTGGCGATCTCGTAGGTGTGGCGCCGCTTGTAGAGGTAGCCCAACAAGATGAACAGGGCACCGGTGATGATGCCGTGGTTGATCATCTGCAGGACGCTGCCCTCGATGCCGTGGGAGTTGAGGGCGAAGATGCCCATCACGCAGAAGCCCATGTGGGCCACCGACGAGTAGGCCACCAGGCGCTTGAGGTTCTTCTGCATGGCGGCCACCACGCCGCCGTAGATGATGCCGATGGCACCCAGGGTGAGCAGCACCGGGGCCGCCCACACCGACGCCTCGGGGAACAGGTAGAGGCCGTAGCGGATGAACCCGTAGGTGCCCAGCTTCAGCAGCACGCCGGCGAGGTCGACCGAGCCGGCAGTGGGTGCCTCGGTGTGGGCGTCGGGCAGCCAGGTGTGCAGCGGGAACACCGGCACCTTCACCGCAAAGGCCAGGGCGAAGCCAACGAACAGCAGTCGGGCGACGTCGCGGCTGATCTCGCCGTCGTTGGCGATCTTCACCAGGTCGAAGCTGATGCCGCCGTCGTCGCCGGCGCCGGCCATCGTGGCCAGGCCCACGATGGCCACCAGCATGAGTG
Organism: Acidimicrobiia bacterium; assembly: GCA_020832495.1. Lineage (GTDB taxonomy): Bacteria > Actinomycetota > Acidimicrobiia > Acidimicrobiales > Acidimicrobilacustridaceae > JAFIEP01. The sequence continues at coordinate 6,077 of JAFIEP010000117.1, forward strand.
CCGAGCCGCCCATCGTGTAGAGGAAGAACTTGTTGGCGGCGTACACCCGTCGGCCGTGGCCCCACTTGCCGATGAGGAAATAGAGCGGCACCAGCGTGAGTTCGAAGGCCAAGAAGAACAGGAACAGGTCCATGGCCACGAATACGCCCATGCAGCCGGCCATGAGCACGGTGAGCCACAGGTAGTAGCCCTTCTCGTTGTGCTCCGGTTTGGCGGCGAACAGCGCAATGGGGAACAAGATGCCGGTGAGCACCACCATGAACAGCGAGATGCCGTCGACGCCGACGATGAACTTGATGTCGAGCGACGACACCCAGCTGGTGGCCTCCACGAACTGGAAGCCCGGGTCGGCGGTGTCGAAGATGGCCAGCAGGTAGAGCGAGAACACCCCGGTGACCACGGCGGTGATGATGGCCGTGGCCCGGTGCAGTTCGGCCCGCGAACCGGGGATCAGGCCGATGAGCAGCGCGCCGAGCAACGGGGTGAACACCAGCGCCGGCAGCAGGGGGAATCCGGGGGCGCCCTCGGCCAACTGCACCGACTCGTGCACCAGTCCGTTGGTGGTGTCGTTGCCGAGCTGCGCCAGCAGGCCGCTAGCGAACGCTGTGATCGGGCCGCCCATCAGATGACCACCCGGGTGAACATGAAGCCGAGGATGACCACGGTGCCCACCCCGACGGAGAGGGCGTAGCGGCGGACGTGGCCACTCTGCAGGTAACGGCTGGCCTGGGCCAGGCGGCCGACACCGGCACCGACACCGAGCACCGCCCCGTCGACCACCTTCGTGTCGACATCAGCGGTGGCTTGGAACCCGGCCGTGCCCGGGCCGCCCATGAACGCAGTGATGGAGGAGTCGATGTACCACCCGTTGGCCAGCACCGCCGGCTCGAGCGGCGCGGAGGGCACCTTGTGCCACAGGTAGACGGCCGCAGCGGCGAGCGTGCCCCCGATGGCCACCAACGCCGACACGCTCAGCAGGAGGAGGATCGAGCCATCGGACAACGACAGCTTGGTCGGGCCACCCAACTCGAACACCGGCGACAACCAGCGCTCGAGGAAGTGCAGGCTGGAGGGCAACGGGATGTTCAGCAGGCCACCGAAGGCCGCAGCCACGGCCAGGACGACCAGCGGCACGGTCATGGTCCACGGCGACTCGTGTGGTTCGAAGTCGTCGGGCAGGTCGCTCACGTCCACCGCCGGCTGCGCCGTGGCCACCACGGTGGCGGCAGAGGTGGCCGCCGGGTCGTCGGCGTCGGCCAGCACCTCGGCCTCGGTGCCCGTGACTGCTGGTGGCACCTCCTCGACCGATTCTTCCTCGGGATGCCAGTGCGGGGTACCCCAGAACACGGTGAACGCCTGGCGACCCATGTAGAAGGCGGTGAGGCCCGCCGCGGCCAGGCCGATGAACCACAGCACCGGGTTCACGTCGAAGGCGTAGGCCAGGATCTCGTCCTTCGAGAAGAACCCGCTGAACGGCGGCACGCCAGCGAGGGACAGCCAGCCGACGATGTAGGCCCCGAAGGTGATCGGCAGGAACTTCTTGAGCGCGCCCATGACGCGCATGTCCTGGTGTTCGTGCATGCCGTGGATGACCGAGCCGGCGCACAGGAACAGCAGGGCCTTGAAGAAGGCGTGGGTGATCATGTGGAAGATGGCCGCCCAGTAGGCCCCCACACCGATGGCCAGGAACATGTAGCCGAGCTGGCTGACCGTGGAGAAGGCCAGGACCTTCTTGATGTCGTTCTGCGCCACGGCGATGGTGGCCGCCACGAACGCCGTGATGGCCCCGATCCACGCAATGAGCGGCAACACCCAGTCGGCGGACACGGCCAGCACCGGGTTGATGCGGGCCAGCAGGTAGACGCCGGCGGTGACCATGGTGGCGGCGTGGATGAGCGCCGAGACCGGGGTGGGGCCGGCCATGGCGTCGGGCAGCCACACGAACAACGGCATCTGCGCCGACTTGCCGATGGCCCCGATGAGCAGCATCACCGCAATGAAGGTGGCAGTGGTGGTGGCCAGCCCGGGGGCCAGCGGCAGGAACTCGCTGTAGGACAGGGTGCCGAAGGTGAACAGCACCATGAACATGCCCACCATGAAGCCCCAGTCACCGATGCGGTTGGTGACGAAGGCCTTCTTGCCGGCGCTGGCGTTGGCCGGCTTGGTGAACCAGAACGAGATGAGGAAGTACGAGCACGCCCCCACGCCCTCCCAGCCCAGGAAGGTCATGAGCAGGTTGTCGCCCAGAACCAGCACCAGCATGGAGAACACGAACAGGTTCAGGTACAGGAAGAACTTGGAGAAGTTGGGGTCCCCGTGCATGTACCCGATCGAGTACATGTGGATCAGCGTGGCCACGCCGGTGACGAACAGGATCATCACGCCCGACAGCGGGTCGAGGTAGAAGCCGGCGTCGATGCTGATGTCGCCGGTGGGCATCCAGGTGAAGAGGGTCTGGACGAACACCTGCTCTTCGAGGCCACCCAACCCGATGAACGCCACCACCGCCGTCAGGAACGAGGCGCCGACCATGGCGGTGGCGAACCAGCCGGCGGCCGGCTCGCCCATGCGGCGCCCGGCCACCAACAACACGGCGAAGCCCACGAGCGGCAGGGCAGGGACGAGCCAGATCAGATCAACCATCGTGTTCTCGCCCCCCTCAGCCTCTCAGCACCGACACATCGTCCGCAGTAGCGGCGGGTTGTCGTCGCTTCATGGCGACGATGATCCCCAAGCCGACCACCACCTCAGCAGCAGCGATCACCAACACGAAGAACACGATCACCTGTCCGGCCATGTCGTTCATGGCGCGGCCGAACGTCACGAAGGTGAGGTTCACGGCGTTGAGCATCAACTCGACGCACATGACGAGCACCAGCGGGTTGCGGCGGATGAGCACGCCCACCGCCCCGATGGCGAACACCAGCCCGGACAGCATCAGGTAGCCGAGATCGATCTGGCGCATCAGTCCGCCACCTCGGCGCCGTTGTCGGCTCCCTGGTCGGTCGGGTCGAGCGACAGCGGTGCGTCCATCGACTCGGGCTCGGGGATGGGTTGGTACTCCCTGGGCCGGCGGGCCATGACCACGGCACCCACCACCGCCACGGTGAGCATCACGCCGGCGAGTTGGGTGGCCACCACGAAGTCGGTGAACAGCAGTCGGCCGATCTGGTTGATGTTCGGCATGTCGTCGCGAATGGCGGCGGTCACCTCGGGGGTGCCGGTGACCACGTCGAAGCCCACCAACTGGGTGAGGGCGAACACCGATGCCGTCAGCAGCACGCCGATGCCCACCGCCACCGGCATCTGCCCGCGCAGCGGTTCGTCCTCGAGGTCCTCCTCGGTGTCGATGCCCAACAGCATCAGCACGAACAGGATGAGGATGACGATGGCGCCCGTGTAGACGATGACCTGCACGGCAGCGAGGAACTCGGCGCCCTGGTTCAGGAACAGCACGGCCACCGAGAAGAGCGACCCGACCAGGCTGAGCGCGGCGTGTACCGGGTTCCGAGCCATGATCACGCCGAAGGAACCCAGCAGCGTGGTGGTGGCCGCGATGATGAACACCACCCACTCGACGGCGGTGGTGGTCTGCTCGCCTCCCAGCAGGACTGCTTCGGGCATCAGTGGTCACCCCCGCCGTGGTCGTGGTCGTCGTGGTCGTCGTGGCCGTGGTCGTCGTCGTCCGCAGGCACGGTCACCGCATCTTTGTCGGCCTGGGCTGCCTCGGGCGAACGCACGCCGTACCCGAGCTCACCAGTCCACGCCACGCGCCCTTCGAAGGCGGCGCTCCCCGACGGCGAGGTGGCCCGCATCCAGGCGGAGGTGTGCTCGTCCTCGCCGGGTCGCCAGTCCTCCCAGGGCATGTGGCGGGGCATGCCGTCGTCGTCCACCAACAGTTCGTCCTTGGTGTAGACGGCGTCTTCACGACTGGTGAAGGAGAACTCGAACAGCTTGGTCTCGGTGATGGCCTCGGTGGGGCAGGCCTCCACGCACAGGTCGCAGTGGATGCAGCGCAGGTAGTTGATCTCGTAGACGTAGCCGTAGCGCTCGCCGGGCGACACCGGGTCGTCCTCGGGGTTGTCGGCGCCACGCACGTAGATGCAGCGGGCCGGACACACGCCGGCGCACAACTCGCAGCCGATGCACTTCTCCATGCCGTCCTCGTAGCGGTTGAGGACGTGCCGGCCGTGGAGCCGCTCGGGCTTGGGGGCCTTCTCCCCGGTACCGATGACGTATTGGTTGGTCACCGGCCGTTGGAACATCTGGCGGAAGGTGACGGCGAAACCGCGCAACAGACCCATCAGTCCGGCACCTCCAGCGTGTGGCGGGTCGCTTGACCGGACCGAACGGCAGCCCGCAGGAGCATGGCGGCGCAGAAGAAGACCACTGCAGCGCCGATGCCGACGGCGAAGAGGTTCCAGTTCTGGTCCTGGGCCAGGTCGAGTGCCACGAGCAGCAGGATCCAGCCGAGCGACAGCGGGATGAGCACCTTCCACCCCAGGTCCATGAGCTGGTCGTAGCGCAGGCGGGGCAGCGTGGCCCGGAACCACACGAACATGAACAGGAACACGAACACCTTGAGGGCGAACCAGATGATGCCCCACAGCCAGCCGGGGCCGAACAGGACGGGACCGGCAGGGCCGCCCAGGAACAAGGTGACGAAGATGGCCGACATGGTCACCGTGTTCATGAATTCGGCCAGGAAGAACAGGGCGAAGCGGATGGACGAGTACTCGGTGTGGAACCCGCCCACCAGTTCCTGTTCGGCTTCCACCAGGTCGAACGGCGGCCGGTTCAACTCGGCGGTGGCGGCGATCACGAAGATCACGAACGGCACGCCCAGGGTGAGCAGCACTCCCCAGTTGGGCAGGATGCCGCCGAGACCCTCGCCGGCCTGGGTGACCACGATGTCGTGGGTGGAGAGGCTGCCGGTCTTGACGACCACGGCGATGATGGCCAGGCCCATGGCCGCTTCGTAGGAGATCATCTGGGCGCTCTGGCGCACCGACCCCAACAGTGGGTACTTCGACCCCGATGACCAGCCGGCCAGCATGGCCCCGTAGACGGCCAACGACGACATGGCCAGGATGAACAGCACCCCGATGGGCGGGTCGGCCACCTGCAGGAACGTCTCGCGACCGAAGATGGTGACCACTCCGGCGTTGCCGTCGTTGAAGTCGCCACCGAAAGGGATCACCACGAACAGCAGGAACGCCGGGACGAACGACAGGAACGGCGCCAGGATGAACACCCGGCGCTGGGCCCGGTCGGGGATGAGATCTTCCTTGAAGAAGAACTTGATGCCGTCGGCCAGGGTCTGCAGGATGCCGAACGGCCCGGCCAGGTTGGGCCCGATGCGGTTCTGCATGTCGCTGATGAGCTTCCGCTCGAACCACACCATGAACATGGTGGCCACGAGCAGGAAGGCGAAGATGACGAGCACCTTGCCCACCACGATGCCGACGGCGGTGAGGTCGACGTCGAACAGCAGTGGGTCGCCCTGCTGGGCGACGATGGCGGAGCCGGTGACGAGCAGGCTCACGAGTCGATCCCCGTCTCGACGCGCACCTCGGTCACGGCCGCGGCGGCGTCCACCAGCGAGGTGGCGGCCAGGCCCGGTTGGTTGACGTACACGGCCGCAGCGCCGCGGGGCACGCCGGCATCGACCACCACGGGGACCCGCAGGGCGCCACGGGCCGACGCCACGCGCACCACCGAGCCTTCCTCGACGCCGAGGCGCTCGAAGTCGTAGCGGTTGAGTCGCAGGACCGACCCCGGTGCCAGCGGTGCCAGCTGGGCAGACTGCTGGACCCCGGTGCCCTGGTCGTAGAGCTTGCGGGTGGCCACCAGCCGCAGCGAGTAGGCGTCACGAGGGGCGAGGGTCACCGCCGGGATGCCGTCGAAACGGAGCGTGGCCGGGCCTCTGGAGGCGACGGCCTCCTCGGCACCGTCCTCGACCGGACCGTCGGCGGCGGCTTCCTCCGCCAGCTCGCCGGCTTCCTCGGCCGCCACCTGTTCGGCGGCGGCGGCGACGCCCTCGGCCTCGGCGGCCTGCGCCTCGAGGGTGTCGTCGGCGGCGGCCTGGTCCACGGCGGCCTCGGCCACGTCCTCGGCGGCCACGCCGTCGGTGCTGTCGACATCGGCCGGCGCCGGCTCCTCGCGCTCCAGCGGCACCAACACGCCGGCATCGCTGTCGGTTGAGCGCAGCAGGTCGGTGGTCACCCCGCGATGTGACGGGGCCAGCGTGCAGATCTCGTCCCAGATGGCCGCCGGCGACTCGAGACCGAGATCGTGGCCCATCAGGCGGGCCAGCTCGGCGGCGATCATCCAGTCGGAGCGAGCCGTTCCCGGCGGGGTCACCTTCTGGCCGAGGACGCTGACCCGTCCCTCGAGGTTGGTGGTGGTGCCCTCGCACTCGGCGAAACCCGCTGCGGGCAGCACCACGTGCGCCCGGGCTGACGACTCGGTGAGGAACAGGTCGGAGGCCACGATGGTGGGCACGGTGGCCAGGGCCCGCTCGGCCAGGTGGCGGTCGGGGAAGTCGGCCAACGGGTCGGCGCCGAGCAGCACCAGCACCGACAGGCGCCCCTCCGCAGCGGCGGTCAGCATGCCGTGGGCGTCGAGACCCACCGTGGCGGGCACCGCACCCCAGGCCTCGGCGAACTCGGCACCGGAGTCCTCGAGGCGGACCCGACCGGGCAGCAGCCCGGGGGCGAGCCCCATGTCGAGGGCCCCGTGCACGTTGGACCGGCGCAGGGCAGACAGGAACCGGGCGCCGGGCAGCGCCCGCTGCAGCACCGAGGCGGCGTCGGTCACGAAGTCGGCCGACTCGGCCACCGAGGGTCGACCCAGTACCACGCAGACGTCGCCGTCGGCCTGGTCGAGGAGCGCCCGCGCTCGGCCCACGGCGCTGGCATCGGCCCCCCCGAGGTCGCTGCTCTGGCCGGTCTCGCCCACCAGGGCACGCACCACCTCGGCCACCTCGCCGGGTCGGTGGGTGAGCGTCACGGTGGCGTAGTCGCTGATGCCGCTGCGGGCCGGCGCCACCTCGATGAGCGTGGCTCCTGCCTCCACCACGGCGTGGCGCAGGCGCAGGAACAGCACCGGGAGTTCTTCCTTCGGATCGGGCCCCACCACCACCACGGTGCCGCCGGGGCGGCACACCTCGTCGATGGTGGCTCGCGGCAGCCCGAGGACCACCTCGGGTGGAAGGCCGTCGCCGAGCTGGGCGTCGCAGTTGTCGGTGCCGAGCACCCCCTTGGCAAAGCGCGTCCAGGCGTAGGCGTCCTCGTTGGTGAGACGAGCGCCGCCCAGCACGCCGATCGATACCGGACCGCCGCTGTCCAGCGCGCCGGACAGGGCGTCCGCCGCCTGACGGAGGGCCTGCGCCCACCCCGCGGGCGCCAGTTCGTCGCCCTGGCGGACCAGCGGGGCGGCCAGCCGTTCATCGGAGTTGATGGCCTCGAAGTCGAACCGGCCCTTGTCGCACAGCCACCCCCAGTTCACCGGGTCGACGTCGACGCCGAGGATGCGCAGCACCTCGTTGCGCGAGGCCTGCACCGCCACCCGGCACCCGACCGAGCAGCTCTGGCAGGTGGATTCGGTCTGGGTGAGGTCCCACGGGCGGGCCTTGAAGCGGTACGAGGTGGCGGTGAGCGCCCCGACCGGGCAGATCTGCACCGTGTTGCCACTGAAGTACGAGGCGAAGGGTTCGTCGGGGAAGGTGTTGACCTCGGTGTGGTTGCCGCGGTGCAGGAAGTGGATGAGCGGGTCGCCGGCCACCTCCGAGGCGAAGCGGGTGCAGCGGTCGCACAGAATGCACCGCTCGCGGTCCAACAGCACCAGGTCCGAGATGGGGATGGGCTTCTCGAGGTGACGCTTCTGTTCGATGTAGCGGCTCTCACCCGGACCGTTCGACATGGTCTGGTCCTGCAGCGGACACTCGCCGCCCTTGTCGCACACCGGGCAGTCGAGCGGGTGGTTCACCAGCAGGAACTCGAGCACGCCCTCCTGCGCCTTGCGGGTGACCTCCGAGGTGGTGTCGACCACCATGTCGGGGGTGCACTCGAGCATGCACGACGGTTGCAGGGAGGGGCCCCGACCGGTGTCCACCTCGACGATGCACATGCGGCACATGCCGACGGGCCGCATGCGCTCGTGGTAGCAGAACCGCGGGATGTAGACGCCGTGGCGTTCGGCGGCATCGATGAGCAACTCGCCCTTGCGGGCCCGGACCTCGGTGCCGTCGATGGTGACGGCCACGCCGTCGTCGACCACGTCGGGTGCTGCGTCCACCGTGGTGTCCTCAGCCATGGGGCACCGCCGTTCGGACGTCGACCGCCACGGCCACCGCATCGGCCCGAGCCTTGGTGGCGGCGGCCACCTTGGCCTCGAACTCGGGTCGGAACCGCTGCAACGCCGAGGAAATGGGCGACACCGCCGAGGGACCCAGCGGACAGATGGTGGTCTGCTTCGGAGGCCAGGCGATGCCCGGTGAGATGTTGTCGCACACGTCCATGAGCAGCGCCAGATCGCTCGAGCGGCCATAGCCGTCGTCGATACGGCTCAGGATGCGCTCCAACCAGGTGGTGCCCTCCCGGCACGGGGTGCACTTGCCGCACGACTCGTGGGCGAAGAAGCGCACCACGTTGAGACAGGCCTTGACGGCATCGGTGGTCTCGTCCATGACCACCACTGCACCCGAACCCAACATCGACCCAGCCTTGTCGACCGCCACCTTCTCGAGCGGCAGGTCGAGGTGCTCCTCGTAGAACCACGGGGCCGAGGCGCCACCGGGGATGAACGCCTTGAGCTGGCGGTCGCTGCGGATGCCCCCGCCGTAGACAGGGGCGTAGATGAGATCCCGGAAGGTGGTGACCCCGAACTCGACCTCGTAGACGCCGGGGTTCTTCACGTGGCCCGACACGGCGAACATGCGCGTGCCCTTGGAGCCCTCGGCCCCGAAGCCGGCGTAGGCCTCACCACCGTGGGTGATGATCCACGGCACGTTGGAGAGCGTCTCGACGTTGTTGACGATGGTGGGCTGCATGTAGAGCCCCTTGGCCGCCGGGAAGAACGGCGGCTTCAGCCGGGGCATGCCCCGGTTGCCCTCGAGGCTCTCGATGAGGGCGGTCTCCTCACCGACGATGTAGGCACCGGCACCCCAGTGCAGGACCACGTCGACGGAGAAGTCGCTGCCGAGGATCGACTTCCCCACATAGCCCGCGGCGTAGGCCTCGTTCAACGCCGCAGCGATGCGTTCCTGGGCCAGGGCCATCTCGCCCCGCACGTAGAGGAAGGCCTGGGCGCAGCCCACGGCGTAGGCGGCGATGAGCACACCCTCGATGAGCTGGTGCGGATCGCGCTCCATGAGCATGCGGTCCTTGTAGGTGCCCGGCTCCGATTCGTCGCCGTTCACCACGATGTAGCGGGGCCACACGCCGTCGGGGCAGAACCCCCACTTCACGCCGGCCGGGAAGCCGGCGCCGCCCCGCCCCAGCAGGCTCGCCTCCTTGACCTGGGTGTGGACCTGCTCGGGCGTCATCGAGAGGGCCTTGCGCAGTGCCTGGTACCCACCGGATGCTTCGTAGCCGGCCAAGGTATGGGCGTCGTCCCGTCCGAAGCGGGAGGTGATCATCTTGGGGGCGTCCGTGACGGCCATCAGTTCGCCTCCGAGCCGGCGGGCGACTCCGTGTCGGCCACGGCGGTCTGCATCCACACCGGCACCCGGTTCACATCGGGAGGCGCCACACCGGCAGCGCGGTCGGCGGGGATGTGCTGGCGGATGCGGGCGAGGGTCCCGTGGGGCGGAATCTCGTCCTCGAGTTCCCCAGCGGCCAGTTCGTTCACCAGCGAGTCGAACGACTCGTTGGTCACGTTGGTACGGTAGCGGTAGTTCACCTGCAGACACGGGGCCTCGGTGCACGCGGCGATGCACTCCACCCCTTCGAGGGTGAACATGCCGTCGGGAGTGGTGTCGCCGGCGCTGATGCCCAGGCGTTCCTCGGCGTGGTGCAGCAGGGCGTCGCTGCCCATCAGCATGCAGGAGATGTTGGTGCAGACGTTCACCAGGTAGCGACCCACCGGCTCCATCTTGAACATCTCGTAGAAGGTGCAGGTGCCGATGACCTCTGCGGGCGTGACGCCCACCAGTTCGGCGATGTGCACCATGGCGTCGCGGGTGACGTGCCCGTCCTGCTCCTGGGCCAGGTGCAGCAGCGGCACCAACGCCGACTTGGGCACCGGGTAGCGCGACAGGATCTCGCGGGCGACGGTCTCGTTCTCGGGGGTGAAGCGGGCCATCAGCGGTCCACCTCACCCATGATCGGGTCCACCGACGAGATGACGGCCACGGCGTCGGCCAACAGGCCGCCGCGCATCATGTGGGGCAGGGTCTGGAGGTTCACGAAGCTCGGCGCCCGGATGTGCAGGCGGTACGGGTGCGACGATCCATCGGACACGATGTAGCACCCCAGCTCCCCTCGGGGCGATTCCACTGCCGCGTAGACCTCACCCTCGGGAACCTTGAAGCCCTCGGTGAAGATCTTGAAGTGGTGGATGAGGGCTTCCATCGACTCGTCGATGCGAGCCCGGGGCGGCGGGGTGACCTTCTTGTCCTGCACCCGGTAGTCGCCGGTTGGCATGGCCTCGAGGATCTGGTGCACCAGCCGGATGGACTCGCGCACCTCGGCCAGACGAATGGCGTAGCGGTCGAAGCAGTCGCCGTAGCTGCCCACCACCACGTCGAACTCGAGGTCCTCGTAGGCCAGGTAGGGCTCGTCGCGGCGGAGGTCCCATGCGTACCCGGTGGAGCGCAGGATGGGCCCGCTCACGCCGAGGGCCAGGCACTCCGCGGCGGAGATGACCCCCACACCCTGCAGGCGGTTGCGCCAGATGGGCTGGCCGGTCATCAGGATGTCGTACTCGTCGAGGCGGGGCGGGATCATCTCGAGCAGCCGCAGCACGTCGTCGCGCCAACCGTCGGGCAGGTCGGCGGCCACCCCGCCGGGGCGGATGTAGTTGTGGTTCATCCGCAGCCCGGTGACCTTCTCGAAGAACCGCAGCACCTCTTCGCGTTCGCGCCAGCCGTAGAGCATCATCGACACGGCACCGAGGTCCATCCCGTTGGTGGCCAGGAACAGCAGGTGCGACGAGATGCGGTTCATCTCGGTCATCAGCATGCGGATCCACACCGCCCGCTCGGGCACCTCGACGCCGAGCAGTTTCTCGACGGCCATGGAGAAGGCCAACTCGTTGAACAACGGTGAGGCGTAGTCCATGCGCGTCACGTTGGTGGCGCCTTGGAGGTAGGTCAGCTCTTCGCCCGTCCACTCCATGCCGGTGTGCAGGTAGCCGAGGATGGGCTTGGTGCGCAGCACCGTCTCGCCCTGCAGCTCGAGCATGAGGCGCAGCACACCGTGGGTGCTGGGGTGCTGCGGCCCCATGTTGATGAGCATCGTCTGGTCGTGGTCGGGCGACGCCGGCGGGGAGTCGTCGGTCATCCGGGCCCCGAGAGCAGCGGCCTCGGCTTCCGACAGGCGGAGCACGCCGCCCAGCTCGCGTAGGCGGTTGGCCGCGCTGGTGACATTCTCGGGCGCCATCTCCTGAGCACCCTCGCCGGTGAGCCCGGGATGGTGTCCGTAGACGTCGTGTCCGTCCTGCCCGGGTTGCCCGTCGGTGTCGGCGTCGGTGGTCGTGTCAGCCATGGTGGTCTCCGACTCAGCGGGCATCGCTCGGCGCCTTGAACTGCACGGGGATGCGCCCCGAGTCGTAGTCCTTGCGCAACGGGTGGCCCACCCAGTCCTCAGGCATGAGGATGCGGGTGAGATCGGGGTGGCCCTCGAAACGGATGCCGAACATGTCGAACACCTCGCGCTCGTGGGCTTCGAGGCCGGGGTGCAGCTGCGAGAGGGTGGGCACCACGGCGTCGTCAGCGGGGACCTGCACCCGCAGGCGGACCCGGGCGCGCTGTGTGTGCGACAACAGCGACACGACCACCTCGAAGCGCTCCGGCGCGATGCCCTTGGGCAGGTGGCGAGGGGCGTCGTAGGTGAGGTAGTCGACGGCGGTGAGGTCGACGCCGACCACGAAGCCCTCGCCGTGCAGGGTGGTGATCACCTCGAGGTAGGTGTCACGGGTGGGGTGCACCACTTCTTGGCCCCGTGACCAGCTCACCAACGCCCCGTGGCGGGTGGGCGGTTCGGGGGCACCCTCGTCAGCGTCGTCGGCCGCCCCACTGTCGGGCGGCGCCTCGTCCTGGCTCACCGGTCACCCTCTCCCCAACGTCACTGGTGTGGGCGCCTGCCCGTCGAGGCGCTCCACGACCAGTCCGGCACCCTCACCCGGTCGGCGGGTCAGTTCACCGTCGCGGATCTTGCCGTGCAGCGTCAGGATGGCGTGCAGCAGCGTCTGGGGACCCGGCGGGCAGCCCGGTGCGTAGACGTCCACCGGCACCACCTGGTCGACACCCTGCACGATGGCGTAGTTGTTGAACATGCCGCCGCTCGAGGCGCACACGCCCATGGAGATCACCCACTTGGGTTCCACCATCTGGTCGTAGATCTGCCGCAACACCGGCGCCATCTTCTGCGACACCCGACCGGCCACGATCATGAGGTCCGCTTGGCGTGGGGAGGCCCGGAAGGTCTCCATGCCGTAGCGGGCGATGTCGTAGTGGGGGCCGCCGGCGGCCATCATCTCGATGGCGCAGCAGGCCAAGCCGAAGGTGGCCGGCATGAGGCTGCGGGTGCGCGCCCACTTCACCAGTTCCTCGAGCGAACCGGTGAGGAAGTTGTGGTTCAGCCCTTCGAGGCCAGGGTGTTCGAGGGCGGCATCGCGCGACATCAGGCAGCCTCCGTGGGTACCGGCGTGCGATCCGCAACGGTGGCGGCCGCTGCGGGTCGTCCCTCGGTGCCCACCCGGCGGATGGTGGTGGCCGCCGTTCGCTCCGGCGAGACCAGCGCCTCGGGCTTGGCCTTGCGAGCGGGACCCCACTCCATGGCGCCGTTGCCGATGAGGTAGACGAACGACTCGAACAGCGCAAAGGCGAAGATGGCCACGGCCACGAACCCGAACACGCCGAGGTCGGAGAACACCGCCGCGTAGGGGAACATGAAGATGATCTCGATGTCGAAGACGATGAAGATCATGGCCACCAGGTAGAAGGTGACCGGGAAGCGCTCGGGCGGTTCCTGGCTGGCGTCGATGCCGCACTCGTAAGGGTCGGTCTTGGCCACGGTGGACAGCCGTGGCGCCAAGATATGGGAGGCGACACGGCTCATCGCCCCGAAGACCAGGGCCAGCACCAGCATGACGAAGATGGGGAGGTACTGACCGAGACCCATCAGGTGGCTCCGGCTGCGACCGTGCTCGCTTCTTCCTCTGCCTTGGCCAGGTTCGTCTCGAGCGTCTTCTCCCGATAGTGCAGCATCACGCAGAACACCACGAACAGCGAGAAGCTGATGACGAAGTAGAGCGCTGCGAGTTCGCGGGTGCCGCCGAGCTGACGCTCGAGGATCACCCAGTAGACCGGCTGGCTCTCGTCGGCCACCGGCGTGGGTGGCGGCGCACCGGGCTCAGGCTCTTGAGGGATGACCGCCTGCACCTCGACGACGGTGAAGTTGGGAGGGTGCAACTGGAACGGTTGACGGATGCGCAACCAGGCAGCACAGAGGTGCTCGGCCAACCAGCCGTCGTCGGGATCACACACGTCCTGGCGTCGATCTTTGCCGCCGGTGGCGAAGGTGTTCAGGTGGATGTAGTCCTCGACCGAACTGAACTCGCCGACGGCGTCGCTGACGAGCACCTCGTCGGCCGCCGCCTGGGCCTCGCCGGCATCGGCGGTCGACACGATCCGCCAGCCCCCGAACTGCTCTGGGCTGGGGACGACGTCCCGGTCGGCACCGGCGATGTCGGAGAGGTTCGGTGGCCGCAGGAACTCCTCCTCGAGCTCGGGGTGAGCGGCGAGGATCTCATCCGGCGTCGGCCGCGCTTCTTCGGGTGGGAGTGCCTGCGCCAGATCGTTGCGGGGAGGCTCCAAGCCCTCCGTGCTGTGAATCTCCTGTACCTCCCAGAACGGATCCGGTCCTTTGGGACCGATGCCAGGGGGGTTGACCCAGAGGTAGAGGCTCAGAATGGCGCAGAAGCCGAACAGGCCGGCCAGCGACAACAGCATGCCGAGACGAGCACCGGTGTTGGTGGCCAACAGGAGGTAGACGGCACCGCACAGGACGACGAATCCGACCAGCACGGCCAGGATGCCGCGGATCTCGGGATCCCAACCGATGCCTGCGATGAGGTTGACCCACGTCATCTCAGAGACTCCGCTCGTACTCGACCACCGCACGGATCTGCTCGTCGGTGTACATCACCTGGTCTTCGGACATGCGCGAGCCGTCATCGGCTGCGTTGGGGTTGATCCCGTAGCCCGGCATGGTGCCGTCGAAGGCCGTGCCGCCCACGCCGTAGGGCTGGCCACGCTGCGCACCCTCGGCGATGAAGTCGATCTGGCTCTGCACGGACGGGAACTGACGGATGACCGAACCGCCTCGCAGGGAGGGCCCGAGGAAGCCGCCACCGGGCAGCCCGGGATCGCCCCACGACCAGCCGTTGGTGTGGCAGCGGCCGCAGGAGAACGCACCGCCGGCGAACCCGCCGGTGAGACCCATGTTGAACAGCGCCTCGCCCTCGGTCTCGTACTCCATGCCCGGGGCGCACACCCCGTCGTCACCGGCATCGCAGGTGCGCTCGAGTTCGGCAGCGACCTGGTCGCGGACCTCAGAAGCCGGCAGCTGGATGGACTCGAGGTAGTCGATGACGTTCCACAGTTGCTGGTCCGTCCACGGACCACCGCCCAGCTCACCCCACGCCGGCATCGGCGACTGGGGGCGACCCCACTGGAGGATCTCGAAGACCTCTTCACGCGAGTAGCGGTAGAGCACGGTGTCGAGCGCCGGCGACTGCCAGGCCACCAGCTCAACGAACTCACCACGATCGTTCAACAGCGGGGTCTCGGCCACACCGCCGACGGCTGCGGGGCCGTGGCAGTCGGCGCAGGCCTCGACGTAGAGGGCGGTACCTCGGCGGACGAACGACTCGTCGAACACGACGACCGCTTCCTCCTGGCGTCCGGGCTCACCCAACCAGTAGAGGGGCAGGGTGACCCCGATGATGCCCAGGGTGACGAGCCCGACGCCCAGCGTGCGGTCGAGCTTCTTGCCCTCGAGCTCCTCGTCGGAGAGGTAGGGCTTGCGGTTGGCCGCCAACTCGAGTTCGGCGCCCACCTCCTTGCGACCTCTCAGCGTGTTCAGCACCACCGCCACCACGAAGGCGATGATGATGAGGCCGAAGACTGTCCAGCCCACCGCGGTGGTGGCGCTCAGCCCCTCGTCGGCCTCTTGCTGGGCCAGGATGACCAGATACGGACTCGGCATGGCTGCTCAGTGTCCTCCTGCGGTCACGCAATGGGGGCCCTCGGCCTCTTGGCCGGTGGTGTCCACGCCCAGCGGGCGCCCCTCGATGATGGTTCCGGTGTCGACGGTCAGCACGTCGTTGACCACCTCCATGGCGAAGCCGTCCATGCCGCGCGGCGCCGGGCCACCGGTGCGCTCACCCACACGGTTGTACTGCGAGCCGTGGCACGGGCACTCGAACCACTGCGACGTGGGGCATTCGGGCACCCGGCAGCCGAGATGGGGGCAGGTCTGCCACAGGGCGATGACCCCGGCCTCCATACCGACGAGCTGGGCGTCGTCGTAGACCTCGCGGGCGTTGTTCAGCGCACCTGCGGGGTACTCGGTGATCCACATACGACCTTCGGCCATGTAGAGGAACCCGCCGTTGGCCTCGATCTCGGACTTCACCTCGGGGATGGAACCGACCCGGATGGCCGATCCGAACCCTCCGGTGACCTGCGGCCACAGGTAGGCGATGATGGCCGCGCCGAACCCGCTGAGGCCGAGGGCGAAGAAAGCGACGATCGAGCGGTTGAAGAACTGGCGTCGGCTGACCCCCACGTCCTCGGGGTCGGGCGGCACGAACGCTTCGATGTCGCCCGAGGCCTGGGCCTCGGCGATGGTGGTGGCACCGGTGCGTGCCAAGACCACGCTGCGCTCGACCTCGCGGCCGGAAGGACGTTCGTCGGCGGTGAGCACCTCGGGCTCGCCGCGGTCGCGCTTGCGCGTCTCTCGGGCCAGTTCGCCGATGGCGTCGCCGCGGTCGCGCCGTTTGGCCGAGGCGACCAAACCGACGATGCCAAGCAGCACCAAGACGGGGATGAGGAAGAAAAGTGGTTCCATGATCGGCTCCTCAGAGCTCGAAGAACAGGCCGTCGGTCCAGGGCATGATGAAGTTGTACCCAGGCCCTCGGAAGAACGACGAGATGATGGTGAGGACCGCCCAGAACATCAGCTGCACGGTGAACAGCGAGATGGCGAACTTGCGATCCTCGGGTTTATTGGACGGGTTGCGGTCGATGTAGGGGGCCAGGATCAGCAGGAAGATGCCCATCCCTGGGATGGTCACCCCGGCCACCATTGGGTGGAACATGACGAGTAGTTCCTGCAGGCCCAGGAAGTACCAGGGGGCCTTGGCCGGGTTGGGGGTGTCGTTGACGTTGGCCAGCGCCAGCAACGGGGCGTTCACGAAGATCGAGAAGATGAGCGTGAAGGCGGTGATGGCCAACGCCGAGACGAACTCGACGGCGATGAGGTGCGGCCAGACGTGCACCTTGTCGGTGGGGGTGGCCTTGACGTCCTGGATGGAGCCGGCCTTCACCACGGTCAGCAGGCGCTGCGTGTGGCCTTGCGGCCCGGTGGCCGACGGCGGCGGTGCGGCGGTGGCCACGGCGGCAGCAGCTCCGGCGGTGGTGTCGACCGCTCCCCCGCCCCCGCTGTCGCCTCCGCCTGCGGCCTTGGCCTTGGCGGCCTTGGAACGCTCGAGCAGGTGCGCGGGGATCCGGCTGGATGCCTCGTCGCCAGCCGCGGGCGCGCTGTCGGCGGCGGCGTCGTCGCCACCGGCGGCCTCTGCCTTCTTGGCGGCGGCCTTCTGACGGGCCTCTTCGGCCCGCTTGCGTAGATGCTCTGGGATCTCGGTCATGGCGAGCCTTTCGACCTACAGCGGTCCTGAGATGCCGCCGTCCTTGCGCACCCGCCAGAAGTGGATGGCCAGGAAGATCACGGTCACGAACGGGACGAACAAGACGTGGAGGACGTACCAGCGGATGAGAGTGTCGGTGCCGATCTCGGAACCGCCGAGCAGCACGAAGCGCACCTGGTCACCGAACACCGGGGTGAAGCCCATCATGTTGGTGCCCACGGTCACCGCCCACAGGGCCAGCTGGTCCCACGGGAGCAGGTACCCGGTGAAGGACAGCAGCAGCGTGAGGGTGAGCAGGATGACGCCGATCACCCAGTTGAACTCCCGGGGTGGCTTGTAGGCGCCGTGGTAGAAGACCCGCGCCATGTGCAGGAACACCGACAACACCATGAGGTGCGCTCCCCATCGGTGCATGTTGCGCACCAGGAGCCCGAAGGTCACCGAGGTGTGGAGTGCGTACATGTCGTCCCAGGCCTGCGCAGCGGTGGGACGGTAGAAGAACATCAGGAAGATGCCGGTGATGGTGAGCAGGATGAACAAGAAGAAGCTGAGCCCACCCAGGCACAGCGTGTAGCTCACCTTCACGGCGTGCCGCTTCACCTTCACCGGGTGAAGGTGGTAGAGCACGCTGTTCATGATCACGTAGGAGCGGTTGCGGGGACTGTCGGTGTAGCCCTTGCGGAACACCGACCCCGGCCGGAAGATCGAGTTCCAGGCCTGCGATCCCTGCACGCGGTCGCCGAGATCGCTCATCTTCTGACCGAGCTTGCCGCCCTGGTCGCCCATGGTCTTCGCCACGGTGGTCCTACTCCCTCGTCGCCGTCGGGCCAGCCGGGCGCTGCCGGCGGGCCTGGTCGTGAATGCTTCGTTGCTGGTGCGGGTACTGGTTGGCGGACATCAGGCGAGCCTCATGCCGTAGCCGTAGCCGTGACTGGTGGTGCGCTGGTGGGCGTCGCCGGTAGCCGGCGGTGCGCCCACCTTGCCCATGATGATCACACCGGTCGGGCAGCGGTCGACACACAGCGCACAGCGGGTGCACACGTCGTCGTCGATGAGGAACATCACGCTGTCACGTGGGTCCTCCCCGGGCTGCTCGGTGTTGACCGCCTCTTCGATGGCGTCGGGACGCACCATGTGGATGCACTTCCACGGGCAGATGTCCACGCAGCCCTCGCACATGATGCACTCGGACTGGTCGATGTGGATGAACTGCTTGGGCTTGACCGCCTTGGAGAGCCATTCGGCGTCGACCTCTTGCAGGACGTAGTCGCCGCGGAACTCCGGCATCGGTGGGTTGGCATCGGTACCCATCGGTCACCCCTTCCTGACGAGCGGTCGGCCGTAGTCGGACGTGGTGAGATCCTTGACCGGTTCCTTGGTGCCCCGCTGCTGCCACCAGGCCCACAGCCAGATCTGGATGCCCAGCATGACGATGTACTGCAGCACCACGATCAGGTCCATGACGTGGGCCATGTGGATGGTCATCGGGAACCAGCCGCCGAACTCCGCAGGCTCGAAGAACCCGAGGGTGAGGAAACCGAACCAGTCGTACTCGGCGAGGAGCACGTCTTGGCGCCAGTTGAGCTCGTTGCTGGCCCAGGTGAGCCAGTAGTGCGGCACCACGCCGTACGCCCAGAAGATGAGGAAGAACACGTAGGTCCCGGCGGCCATGGCCTGGCCCCAGGTGAGTCGTGTGCCCTGTGGGTATCGCTTGGCGAACGGCACGAGGATCGCGCAGCCGACTACCAGGACGAGGATCGTGCTGAGAAAGGCAACCACCGGGCGGAACCTCTTTCGTGAACGCCTTCACATGATACCGGCGTCAGTGGCTACCAACGTCGGATCGGGTCGCAGATGACGGTCTACCACGCGGGTTCACCGCGAGGCACATCGGCCCCGTGCGTCGCATGTCACCGGCGGGACACCTGAGCGACACCCGTGCCATTCGATGGTCCCTCGGCCAGTGGGCGACACGGAGGAGCCACACGATGTGGCGGCTGGGAGCCGCTGGCTGGGTCGACGACCCACCACCCGCCACTTGGCTCGGACGGCGTCGGCCGACCTATGGTTGCGGGGTGCTCGGCCGACCGCTGGGCACTGTTCCCACCCCGATTTCCGCACTGCGCCGACGGAGGCTCCGTTGACCGAGGTCCCCGAACATCTCCTGCAACGCTCACGGGAGCGCCGGGCTGCGCTCGGCCTCGGAGGCGACGACGGGGGAGCCGCCGCCGGTGGCTCGTCCGACGCACCCGCCGCTTCAGCTCCGGCACCGGCCGCCGCAGCAGCCACCCCGGCACCGGCCGCCGCTGCGGCCATCACGCCCGCCGAGCCCGAGCCGCCCGCACCACCGCCCCACTATGTGCAGGCGTCGCTCACCCGCAAGCGGATCCCCCTGTGGGTGATGCCGGTGTTGGCCTTCCTGCCGCTGTGGGGTCTGCTCTACGTCCTCACACTCTCCGAGCCCGATCACGGCGACGAGGGACAGCTCGCCCTCGGCGCAGAGGTCTACGGCAGTTGCGCCGGGTGCCATGGCGCCGGTGGCGGTGGTGGCGTCGGACCGGCCTTCTCCGACGGGGAGATCCTGCTCACCTTCCCGGATCTCGAGTCGCACCTTCAGTTCGTGGCCTTGGGCTCGGCGGGCTTCGCCGGGGGCACCTACGGCGACCCCGATCGTCCCGGTGGCGCTCGCCAGACCGCCGGTGGCATGCCCGCCTTCGACACCCTCACGCCCGAGGAGCTACTCAGCGTGATCCGCCACGAGCGCGAGGTGTTCGGCGGCGAAGAGATCCCCGCCGACCAGATCGGCCCCGACGGTGAACTGCTCCATCCCAACGGCGAGCCGTACATCATCGACGGGATGCTGGT
>JAFIEP010000128.1 GCA_020832495.1 Acidimicrobiia bacterium
CTGACCTGCAGAGATGCAGGTCAGACGCCGTTTTGGGGAGGGTGTCGCGCCGCTGGGCGCCGCCGATCAGATGTCGAGCACGGCCCGGGCGATGAGGAAGTAGATGATGAGCCCGCTGGCGTCGACCAGCGTGGTGATCAGCGGCGCCGACACCACGGCGGGATCGACGCCCACTCGCTTGGCCAATAGCGGGAGCATGGAGCCGGAGAACGTGGCCCACGTGCAGATGACCACCAACGTGATCGAGACGATGATGGCGATGTCGCTGTCGAAGAAGAGCGTCACCGGCACGAACATCGCCGCCGCCAGCATGGTCCCCAACAGCAGTCCCACGCGTGCTTCGCGCCAGATGATGCTGGGCAGGTCGGAGAAGCGGACCTCCCCGACGGCCATGGCCCGGATCACCACCGTCGACGCCTGCGCACCGGAGTTGCCGCCGGTGTCGATGAGCAGCGGGATGAACAGTGCCAGGGTGACGACCGCCTCGAGGGTCTCCTCGAAGAAGGACAGCACGTTGACGGTCATGGCGGCGGCGATGATGAGCACGAGCAGCCACAGGGCACGACTGCGGGCCAGGGCTGGCACCGAGGCCGAGAGGTAGGGCCGCCCGAGGGGTTGGGAGCCACCGTGGAGGGCGAGGTCCTCGGTCTCCTCGGCTTCGATCACGTCCATGGCGTCGTCGACGGTGATGACGCCCACCAGTCGCTCCTCGCTGTCGAGCACGGGGAGGGCGAGCACGTCGGCGTCCTGTACCAGGCGGGCGGCCATCTCACGATCGTCGGTGACGTGCACCTGGTAGACGTCGGTGGTCATGAGGTCGCCGACCACGCGGTCGGGTGGGCTGAGCACCAGCTGGCGCAGTGACACGATGCCCCGCAGATGCCGTTGGTCGTCGGTGACGGGCAGGGCGTAGATGGTCTCCACGTCCTCGCCGGCGCGGCGGACCTTGGCCAGTGCGTCGGCCACGCTCATCGACTGACGCAGCGACACGTACTCCGGTGTCATCAAGCGCCCGGCCGACTCCTCGGGATAGCCGAGCAGGGCGGCGGTCTTGGCCCGCTCTTCGTCGCTGAGCCCGGCGAGGACACGCCGGGCGACCTTCGCCGGCAGTTCGCCCACCAAGCGGGCGCGGTCGTCGGGGTCCATGTCCTCGACGAGTTGGTGGTAGCGGTCGTCGCGCAGGCCCTCGAGGACCTGCTGTTGGTGGTAGGGGTCGAGGGCCTCGAAGACGGCGAGCGCTCGATCTCGCGTCAGGAGGCGGAAGGGCACGGCCATCGACGACGGGTCGAGGCGGGCCAGTTCCTCGGCGATGTCGAGGGTGCCGGTTTCGGCGAGCCACTGCTGGAGTTCGGCGAGGTCGGTGGTGCGGACCAGATCGGCGAGGTCGGTCATGGGGTCCTCCGGGCTCGGAGCGCTGTGGGTCGGGAGGTCGGTGGGCAGGGACGGTGCGAGGGACGGGCGCGGCGGTGCTGCCCGTCGGCGTGACGGGCAGGAAAAGGCGCGGAGGTCAGTCGACGGCTTCGTCCACCTCGCCGGCGCACACCAAGCCGACGGCCGCTGCCGTGCCGGCCACGGCCATGACGGGCAGTGCTCGGCGCAGGCCGATGTGGCGGGCGGCCACCGCGGTGGCGGCGAAGTCGACGGCATCGCAGGCCACGCCGAGCAGTGTCAATGTGCGAACTGGTCGACCGTGGTCGAGTCCCTCGATGGTGGCCACGCCGAGGGCGGCGTCACGGATCCCGAGGGCTCGGGCGAAGATCTTGGTGGAGGGGGTGGCAGCGGCGTCGCCCACCCACGATCGGCCGGCCAGACCAGGGGCGGCGAGCAAGGCGCCGCCGACGACGACACGGCCCGACGCCAGCAGACGGAGAAGTTGACGATGGTCCATGTTCCGAGTCTCGCGGCTCTGGGGCCTCATGGCGACATCACTTCCCCGCATCGGTGGTGGCTCGCCCAACTGCCGGCGATCCGGTCCGGATCGAGCGCGTAACGCCGGCAGTTCGCGGGGTGGTCGGGGCGAGCGTGGCTCACAGTGCGGTCAGCGCATGGTCGATGACGGCGGCCAACCGGTCGACCTCGTCATCGGGCATCCAAGCGTGCGGGCTGATGCGCACCCCGCCACCGCGGGCGGCGCAGAGCACGTCGCGCTCGTCGAGCGCAGCGGCGAGACCGTCGCTGTCCACTCCGGGGAACTCGAAGGTGACGATGCCCGACGGCGCCGCCTCCCGGTCGGAGAGAATGGTGGCACCCCGCTCGGCGAGCATGGCGCTGGCCGACGAGCACAGCCGATCGACGTGCGCCCACACCTCGGCCGGCCCGGCGGTGGCGAGGAGGTCGAGCGAGGCTCCCATGGCCGCAATGGCCCCCAGGTCCACCGAGCCGCCCTCGTAGCGACGGGCGGAGGGGTCGTAGACCAGCGACAGGTTCTCGTAGTCGTCGCGGTGCACCACCGATGCCCAGCCGGGCTCGCTGGGGCGGATCTGCCGGCGAGCGGCTGGGCTGATCGACATGACCCCGACGCCGAGCGGTCCGAGCAGCCACTTGTGGGCGTCGGCGCAGGCCAGGTCCACGCCCCAGGCGCCGAAGTCGGCGGGCACGGCGCCGAGTCCTTGGATGGCGTCGACGCACAGGAGTGCCCCGTGACGGTGACAGACCTCCGCCAGTGACGGCAGGTCGAGCCGCCAGCCCCGGGCGTACTGCACCCAGCTGACGCAGACCACCCGCGCACCTCGGGCCTCGAGCGCCTCCTCGAACGCCTCGGTGGGCAGTGCCCACGCCGATCCGCGCGGCTCGACGAGTTCTACTTCGACGCCGAGGTGCTCGAGGCCGAGCCACGGGTACACCGTCGAGGGGAACTCCCGGTCGGGGACGAGCACCCGGTCGCCGGGTCGCCAGTCGAGGCCAGTTGCCACGAACGAGAGGCCCTCGGTGGTGTTCTTGACGAACGCCATGTCGGCCAGGTCGACCCCCATCAGCGCTGCGGCGGTGCCCCGCACCTCTTCGGCTCGCTCGTCCCACCGGTCGAACGCAGCCGAGCCGTGGTGCGCCATGTCGTCGGCATAGGTGGCCATGGCTTCGGCGGCGACCACCGGGATCGAGGCGATGCCGGCGTGGTTCCAGGCCAGGTGGTGGCGGGCGACGGGGAACTGCTCGGGGGGCAGGGGAGGAGCCATCGGCTCAGTCTTCCCTACGCTGGCAACCCTGCGGACCCAGGTCGACGGCAAGCGTTGGGGGCGGCTCGCCGCTCGCTGCTACTGTCATCGCTCTCGGACCCGTGGCTCAGTCTGGTAGAGCGCTTCCTTGACACGGAAGAGGTCGTCGGTTCAAGTCCGGCCGGGTCCACCAGCGAAAACCCTGCTCAGCGGGGGTTTCTGCGCGCTGCGGATCGAGTGCCGGATCATCGGGGGTGCCTATTGGGGGGTCTGTCGACGACCCCGGTTGCGTCGACGATGCCTGAGCACATAAGCAATGCCCATGGCTGAGATCGCCGAGATCCTTGCTGCCAACGAGAGCTATGCCGCAGCGCGTGAGAACGTCGACGACGCACGGCCCAGCCGACGGCTCGCCGTGGTGACCTGTATGGACGCCCGGATCGACGTGTTCGAGGCGCTGGGGCTGCATCTCGGTGAGGCCCACGTGATCCGCAACGCCGGCGGTCGCGTGACCCCTGATGTGCTGCGCAGCCTCGCCCTGTCCTCCCACGTGCTCGGGGTGGACACCGTGGTGCTGCTCCAGCACACGAAGTGCGGGCTGGAAGGGGTGACTGATTCCGAACTCCAGGAGCGCACCGGTGCCGACTTGGGGTTCTTCCCGATTGCGGACCACGCCGAGGCGTTGCGCGACGACCTCGACGTCTTGAAGGAGGCCGACTACCTCTCGCACGTGCAGGTGATCGCCGGGATGGTGTTCGACGTGGAGACCGGTCAGATCGACGACGTGGTTCGCTGGGAGCGCCCGGCCTGAGCAGCCGGTGTCAGCGGGGCGAGCTGGTCCTTGACGGGTCGTCAGGTCGGCTCTACTCTCCTGGACAGATGTCCAGCACAGTGTCCAGAACCGGGGGGCCGGTCCGTCACGCAGGCCGAGGAGGCCCGAGTGCCGCGCGGGGGACGACCGCGCCGCAGGCTCGTGTGCCCGTCTCGGAGGAAGCCACCCGACGCCGGCTCACCGACCGCCAGATGGTCACCGTGCAGCGACTCACCGAGGCGGCGGTCGACGAGGTGCGGTCGGCGGGTTGGGACGGGCTGACCGTCCGCAATGTCGCACGCCGTGCGGGGGTGGCGCCGGCCACCGCCTACACGTACTTCGCCTCCCGGGAACACCTGGTCACCGAGGTGTTCTGGCGGCGACTGCAGGCCCTTCCCGAGACACCCCGCGATGGCCGCCGCTCACCGGCCACCAGGGTGGCGGCCGTGCTGGCCGACCTGGCGCTGCTGGTGGCCGACGAGCCCGAGCTCAGCTCGGCCTGTTCGGTGGCCATGCTGGCTGCCGACCCCGACGTGGCCGCGCTGCGTGACCGCATCGGCGCCGAGATGCACCGACGGCTGGCCGAGGCCCTCGGGAGTGCGGCGGACCCCGATGTGCTGCGAACGCTCGATCTGGCCCTCACCGGCGCCTTGATCCATGCCGGCATGGGTCACCTCTCGTATGACGACCTCCCCGACCTGTTGGCCGGCGTCGCTACTGCGGTGGTGAGGAGATGAGCGCGTGACCGCAATCGCACCCCTCATGTTCGACCCCTACGCCTACGAGACCCACGAGGACCCGTACCCGCTCTACGCCCGACTGCGCGAGGAGGCGCCGCTCTACCACAACCCCGACCAGGGGTTCTGGGCGCTGTCCCGCCACGCGGACGTGATGGACGCCTTCCGGGACTCGACCCGCTTCTCGTCGGCTGAGGGGGTGTCGCTCGACCCGGCGGCCACCGGTCCGAAAGCCCACAAGACCATGTCGTTCCTGGCCATGGACCCGCCTCGACACGGACGGATGCGGGCGCTGGTCTCGCGCGGCTTCACTCCACGGCGAGTGGCCGCGCTGGAGCCCCGCATCCGAGCGCTGACCCTCGAACATCTCGAGGCGGCGGTGGCGTCGAGGGAGTTCGACTTCATCGGCCAGTTCGCCGGCAAGCTGCCCATGGACGTCATCTCGGAGTTGGTGGGCGTGCCCCCGGCGGACCGGGACGAGGTGCGCCGCCTGGCCGACCTGTTGGTGCACCGCGAGGACGGCGTCATGGACATCCCCCCGGCGGGGGTGGAGGCGGCGCTCGAACTGGTCGTCTACTACTCCGAGATGCTGGCCGAACGGCGACGGCGGCGGACCGAGGACCTCACCTCGGCGTTGCTCGACGTGGAGGTCGACGGCGACCGTCTCACCGACGAGGAGATCATCAGCTTCTTGTTCCTGTTGGTGGTGGCGGGCAACGAGACCACCACCAAGCTGTTGGGCAACGCCTGGTACTGGGCGGCCCGTTTCCCCGACGAGCGTCGGCGTGCGCTTGCCGACCCCGGGGCCGTGGCCGGCTGGGCGGAGGAGACCCTCCGCTACGACACCTCCACCCAGTTGCTGGCCCGCACCACCACCTGCGACGTGGACGTGGCCGGTGGCACCATCCCCGAGGGCGAGCGGGTGGTGCTGCTGGTCGGGTCGGCCAACCGCGACCCGCGGGTGTTCGCCGAGCCCGATCGCTACGACGTTGGTCGCTTCGGCCCCGACGGCAGCGGCAGCCAAGGGCTGCTGGCCTCCTTCGGGGTGGGGCGCCATTTCTGCATGGGAGCGTCGCTGGCCCGCCTCGAGGCCCGCATCGCCCTGGAAGAACTCGTGCATCGTGTCGGCGACTACGAGGTGGACGTCGAGGCCGCCGTGCGGGTGCACTCGGTGAACGTGCGGGGCTTTGCCTCGTTGCCGACCAGCGTGCAGGCCCGCTGATGCCGCGCTTCGCACCGCACCCCGACCGTCGCCCGGCGCTGGTCACCGGGGCATCGTCGGGCATCGGTCGCGCCACCGCCGTTGCCCTGGCCGAGGCCGGCCACCCGGTGGTGCTGGGTGCCCGACGGGTCGAGCGCTGCGCTGCAACGGCGCAGGAGATCTGCGACGCCGGCGGCGAGGCGGTGGCCCTCGCTGTCGACATGTGTGACACGGCGAGCATCGCTGCCTTCGCAGCGGCGGCCACGGCGGCGATGGGCCCCATCGAGGTGGTGGTGTCCAACGCCGGCGAAGTGCAGCCCCTCGTCGTCACCGCCGACCCCTCCGACTTCGCCCGACAGATCGGCGTCAACCTGCTCGGCCCCCAGTGCCTCCTGCACGAGTTGGTGCCGGCCATGGTGGAGCGTCGACGCGGTGACGTGGTCGTCGTCACCTCCGAGGTCTCCCAGCGTCCCCGGCCGAACATGGCCGGCTACGTGGCCGCCAAGGCGGGGCTGGAAGCCATGGTCGACGCCCTGCGCATGGAACTCGAGGGCAGCGGGGTGCGCGTTGGAGTAGTGCGGCCCGGGCCGGCCACCACCGAACAAGGCAGCACCTGGACCGCAGACGACATCCACACCACGGTGTCGGCCTGGCAGCGGTGGGGGTTCCTCCGCCACGACGGCGCCTTGCGCCCCGAACAGGTGGCCGGGGCCATCTGCGCGGTGGTGACCGCCCCTCGGGGCAGCCAACTCACCCACGTCGAAGTCCAACCCGAGGCACCGGTTGACCCGCCGGCGGAGGAGGACCAGTGACCAGCA
This sequence comes from Acidimicrobiia bacterium, assembly GCA_020832495.1. GTDB lineage: Bacteria > Actinomycetota > Acidimicrobiia > Acidimicrobiales > Acidimicrobilacustridaceae > JAFIEP01. The sequence goes on from JAFIEP010000128.1 coordinate 6,720, forward strand.
CCGACTCGCTCGAGGCCCCACCCAAGGTGTCCGGCGGTGACGCCCCCGACGGTCACCTGCAGGAACTGCGGGACGACCCGATCGGGCTGATGTGGCGGGTGCGCCACGAGTGCGGCGACGTCGGCGAGTTTCGCCTCGGCGACCGTGACGTCGTGCTGCTCACCGGGGCCGACGCCAACGAGGTCTTCTTCCGGGCAACCGACGACGAACTCGACCAGGGCGAGGCCTACCCGTTCATGACGCCGGTCTTCGGTGAGGGCATCGTGTTCGACGCCTCCCCCGAGCGCCGCCGGGAGATGCTGCACAACCAGTCGCTGCGGGACCGTTACATGCGGGGCCACGCCGAGACCATCGCCGCCGAGGTGGCCCGCATGGTGGCGGGCTGGGGCGACGACGGCGAGATCGACCTCCTCGACTTCTTCGCCGAGCTGACCATCTACACGTCGTCGTCGTGCCTCATCGGGCGGAAGTTCCGCGAGTCGTTGACCCCGCAGTGCGCCGAGCTGTTCGGCGACCTCGAACAGGGCACCGACGCCTTGGCCTTCGTCGACCCCTACGCGGACATCGAGTCGTTCCACCGGCGCGACCAGGCCCGGGCCGAACTGGTGGAACTCATTGCGGCCATCCTCGACGAACGACGCGGGGCGCCACCCCCGCCGGCCGACGAGCGCGACCTGGTCGACGTGCTGGTCAGCATCGCCGACGACGACGGCAACCCGCTGTTCTCCGCCGATCAGGTGACCGGCATGTTCATCTCCATGATGTTCGCCGGCCACCACACCACGTCGGGCACGGCGGCGTGGACACTCATCGAACTGCTGCGCCACCCAGAGTGGTTCGCCCGGGTGGTGGCCGAACACGACGCCATGGCGGCCGAAGGTGCCGAAGTCACCTACCAGGCGTTGCGCGAGATGCCGGTGACCGAGGCGGCCATCAAGGAGGCGCTGCGGCTCCACCCGCCGCTCATCCTGCTGTTGCGGGTGGCCAAGGTGCCTGTCGACGTGGGCGGCTACCGCATCGAGCCCGGCAAGTTGGTGGGGGCGTCGTTGTCGGTGTCGAACCAGTTGCCCGAGGCGTTCGACGCACCCGACGACTATGACCCCGGTCGCTACCTGGCGCCCCGCCAGGACGACGTCGACAACCCGTGGAACTGGATCCCCTTCGGCGCCGGACGCCACCGGTGTGTGGGCGCGGCGTTCGCCATGATGCAGCTCAAGAGCATCTTCTCGGTGCTGCTGCGCGACTGGACGTTCGAGGCCGCCCAGCCCTTCGACAGCTACCGCAACGACCACTCGAAGATGGTGGTGCAGCTCGCCCAACCCTGCCGGGCCCGCTACCGCCGCCGCGGCGCGGACGGCGAGACGAGCGCGGAGCCGCTCGACGCCTCGGCCGCGGTGGCGAGCGCGGACGCTCCCGAGCGGTGGCGCATCGTCGTCGACCGGGACCTGTGCCAGGGCCACGGCGTGTGCGCCTCGGAAGCCCCCGAGGTGTTCGAGGTCAGCCGCAAGGGCGACCTGACGGTGCGAGACGAACGACCCGGCGACGCCCGCCGCGCCGCGGTGGAACTGGCGGTGCGCTACTGCCCGACCCATGCCCTGTCGATCGAGGAGGACGAGTGATGCCCAGCTACCCGCGTGCCGAACTGGAGGACATGGTGGAGCGGTGGTTGGCCGCCAACCGCGCCGCCGAGGAGGCCGGCGACTGGCGGCCCATGGCCGAGCTGTACACGGCCGACGCCACCTACGGCTGGAGCTACGGACCGACCACCGACTTCATGGCGGTGGGCCGAGACGAGATCCGCGACATCGCCCTGGGTGACGAGATGGCCGGCCTCGACGGCTGGCAGTACCCCTACGAGGAGATCCTCATCGACGAGGCCAAGGGCCAGGTGGTGGGCTTCTGGCGCCAGGTGGCCGACGCCACCCGGGCCGACGGCACCCACTACGAGGTGGCCGGCATCGGCGGGTCGTGGTTCCGCTACGGCGGGAACGGCCAGTGGAGCTGGCAGCGCGACTGGTTCGACTTCGGTAACGCAGCGTCGCTCTTCATGGAAATGCTCACCGACGGTGCGTTGTCCGACGGCATGACCGAGCGGATGAAGCGGTCGATGAAGGAGAACCGCCCCGGCTACTACCCGGCGTTCGCCGGCCCGGTGGGCCTGTGGGAGGTGCCCTCGTGAGCGCCCCGGTGGCGGCCGGGCAGGGGGCGGTCGAAGGTGGCGCAACCTCGGCTGGCGACCTGGGTGCCGGTGAGGGCCTCGACGTGGTGCTGGTGGACGGGATGTTGCGACCGGCCACCGACGACGCCACCTACCCGACGTCCTCGCCCTCCACCGGGGAGGTGCTCGGCCCGGCCGCCGACGGGGGAGCGTCTGACATGGACGCCGCCGTGGCGGCGGCCCGCCGCGCCTACGACGAGACCGACTGGGTCGACGACCACGCCTTCCGAGCCCGCTGTCTGCGACAACTGCGCGACGCGCTGGTGGATGAGACCGAGGCCCTGCGGCGGCTGACCATCGCCGAGGTGGGTGCGCCGCGTTTTCTCACCTCCGGTGCCCACCTCGAGGCGCCGGTCGCCGACCTGGGCTGGTTCGCCGAGCTGGCCGAGCACTACGAACGCTGGGACGAGGACCTCGGCGAGGCCTCCCCGATGGGCGTGCGCAGCCGGCGCCGCGTCCTGCGCCGGGGGGCGGGGGTGGTGGG
>JAFIEP010000135.1 GCA_020832495.1 Acidimicrobiia bacterium
CCAGCGGCACGCCAAGCGTGTCGAGGCCGGCGAGCACCTACAACGTTTCATGGCCGAGCGCCTCCACCGGACCCCTCCGGAGACCAGCGGAGCGGTCATCGAGGTCGGCTCCGTCGCCGGCCTGACCGTCACCGGCCAAGCCATCACCACCATCGATGACGAGATCCGCATCGCAGTGCCCGACGCACACATCGAGGTGACCTGGTCCGCCCTCGACTGGAAGCGCAGCGACCCGAGCGGGCTCATCACCCGACTCGAACGCCAGATCCAACGCCTGCCCGAGACCCTGGCCTCGCTCCGGACCGAGGGTGACACCGCCCGTGCCGAGGCCGACCGGGCCGCCGCCCGCATCGGCACACCGTGGGACCGAACGCACGAGTTGTCCGCCCTCCGACGGCGCCAAGGCGAGATCAACGACACCCTCGCCACGGCTATGGCCGTCGACGAACCACCGAGCACCGACCATCCGGCGGCGTCCGCATCGGTCGCACCGGTTGTCCCCCGATCGACCGGACGCGGGCTGTCCCTGTAGGGAACCCCTATCGCATATAGGCCGAACGGCCTACGCTGGTGGGATGGCATGGCACGCCTCGGCCACTCGACCCGGCACCGCTGGGCTCGAGCGCGGGGGCGCCGGCCGGCGGGAGAGCAGCGGGCAACGGGCTTCGGTCCACCGTCCTATTGGCTACACCCCGGCGGAACACCATGGACGCGGAGCCCAGTAGTAGCGGGAGCGAATCCCCCGGCCAGCCAGCGAGGCCCGTCACGGGCCTCCGACTCCGAGCGTTGCCTGCGTGCGCTGACCCCTCGTTCCCGGTCCTGCACGACTACTTCGAGATGGTCTATGGACCGCTGATCGGTCCCACGTCGACCCTCCTGGCGAGAGCGCTCGCCCGACACCTCGCTGGTGTCGACGACACGATCAGGGTCTGCCCCGTCGAACTCTCCCTCGAGCTCGGCTTACGGGCTAGTCACATCGAGCCTTTGGGCAAAACCTCTCCACTAGTGAAGGCCATCGACCGTCTCGCCCACCATCGCCTCGTCCAGCACCTCGGCGATGAGACCTTGGGTGTTGTGGTCAGCGTCCCGCCGATCACCGACCGGAGCGTTCCCAGGCTCCCGCAGTCGGCGCAGCGCGCCCACCGACTGTTCGCCGCAGCCTCCGCCGTGCCGCGGCTGAGCCCACGGGCAGCCCCCAGCGGACCGCCCGTGGGCGGTCAGGTGCCAGATGTCGGCGCGCCCTCGACCGAGGTGGAGTAGGCGCCGTCGGACTGGACGGACCAACGGATCACCGCACGTCCAGATGCATCGCACAGGACCAGCGCCGCCGAGGAGGTGCCGTCGTCGTGTGAGACGGACTCGACGACGGCGACCTGGTTGCCAACGAGCGCGAGAGCGAGCTGAGCGACGCCCCACACGTCGACGAGCCAGGCAGTGCGTAGGCGTGGTCGATGCCGACCTCGCGCGCGTAGCCGTCGTGAGGTGAGGGTCGAAGGTGCCTTACGGGCGGTCGATCGCGAAGGTGCGGTCGAAGTCGACGGGTGATGGTGTTGTCCCTCGGTGCGGGCTGGATCGTGGGGGGTGGCTGCCATGACGGTGCCGAGGGCGCCGTTGCGAATGTAGGCAGGTGTTGCGGGGCCCCACGAAGGCTCGGGCCGCTCCAGGGTGCGCGCAGGTCCTGACCTGTCTTGCCATACGAGCGACTCGCCGCTCGCCGGCTGGGGATCGTGCCGTGGCCTACGGTGTGTCCTGGAGGTTTGAAGTGTCGTACGTCGTTGGCCGCTGGTTCGAGCCGGATTCGAAGGGTGATGTCGCGGCCTCTTGGGGCCGGCGCATGGAAGGCAGGGGAAGGGGACCTGATGAAGGCCGATGACTTTTCGGAGAACGCGTCTCAGTCGGAACGGGGGTCTACTTCTCAGCTGACCCGTTCCCGCGAGAGGATCCAGCGCCTAGAGCAGACTCTGTGGGCCGCCGCAGACAAGATGCGCGGCAACCTCGAGGCCGGTGAGTACAAGCACGTCGTACTCGGCCTGGTCTTCCTGAAGTATGTGTCTGATGCCTTCGCTAACAGGCGCCGCTTCCTTGAGACCTCAACGGCCGATGAGTCCTCCGAGTACTTCGTCCCGAACCCGGACCGACGCAACTCGATCGTTGACTCCAGAGATGAGTACATCTCGGAGAACGTCGCGTGGGTCCCGGAAGAGGCGCGGTGGTCATTCCTGCAGGAGCAGGCGAAGCTGCCGGTTATTGGGACGGCACTCGATGAGGCTATGGACCTCTTGGAGCGAGAGAATCCTTCACTGCGCGGCGTACTTCCCAAGAACTATGCACGGCCCGATATTGACAAGAGACTTCTCGGCGAGTTGGTCGATCTCATTGGCAGCATAGGATTCACAGAGGTCGATCACGGGGCAGACGATGTTCTCGGTCGCGTGTACGAATACTTCCTGTCACAGTTCGCCGCAGTGGAAGGCCGCGGCGCTGGCGAGTACTACACACCACGGTCGGTGGTGCGGCTGCTAGTGGAGATGCTCGAGCCTTACGGAGGACGGGTCTACGACCCGTGCTGCGGTTCGGGTGGAATGTTTGTGCAGTCTGCTGACTTTGTTGCTCAACACGGTGGAAGCACAAAGGATATCAGCATTTACGGTCAAGAGTTTGTTGCTACTACATGGCGACTCGCCAAGATGAATCTCGCAATCCGGGGAATCGAGGCGAATCTCGGCGATGAAGCTGCTGACAGCTTCTTCCGCGATAAGCATGCGGATCTACGGGCCGACTTCATCATCGCCAATCCGCCATTCAACATGAGCGACTGGGGCGCTCCTCGTCTTCAGGACGATGTGCGTTGGAAGCATGGATTGCCTCCAAAGAACAATGCGAACATGGCGTGGGTCCAGCACATTCTTCACCACCTCGCCCCGGATGGGACCGCTGGATTCGTACTCGCCAATGGATCGTTGACATCGAATCAAGCCGGTGAGGGGAAGATTCGACAGAGAATTGTTGAAGCCGACCTCGTAGACTGCATAGTCTCCCTTCCCGGCCAGTTGTTCTACTCGACTCAGATTGCCGTCTCTCTGTGGTTCTTGACCAAGCGAAAGCGACCTAGGGCCGGCACCAGTTCGACCAAACCTGGCGGCGATCGTACCGGACGCACTCTGTTCATCGACGGCAGGGCACTGGGCCTAATGGTCGACCGAACCCACAAGGACCTTAGCGGCGCTGAGATTCAGAGGGTCGCAGATGCTTACCGCTCATGGAAAGCTGGGGACGGTACGTACAGGGACGAGCCCGGGTTCTGCAGGGAGGCAAGCCTGGAGGAGATCCGCTCGCATCGCTTCGCGTTGGTCCCTGGGCGGTATGTCGGGTTTGCGGCTCGACCGCAAGCTCGAACCACGGACACCGAGCGTCTGCTTGCGGACCTTGCCGAGACGGAGGAGCAGCTTGAGATGATCCACCGCCTGTCCCGCTCAGCGGTTGGCGTCCTGAAGGGTCTGCTCGATGGCTGAGCCGTATCTTCTCTGCCCCGAGGCCTGGGATCGCACGACCCTCTCGCCCGAGAAGGGCGGTCGATTTGTGATCGCCGCAGAGACCGGTGCAACGCCGGCGACAACGCGGGAAGAGTACTGGAACGGAACGATTCCGTGGCTCACTCCGAAGGAAGTCACGGACCTCGACGGAACCATCTACGTGAGTCGAACGGAGCGAACCATCACAGAGGAGGGGCTCAAGGGCTCAGCCAAGCTCATGCCGGTCGGAACGGTCATGCTTACGAAGCGAGCACCCGTTGGCGTTGTGGTAATCAACGCAGTTCCCATGGCTACGAATCAGGGGTTTCTGAACTTTACTTGTGGAAGTGGTCTCCGTCCAGCCTTCTTAGCGGCTTGGTTGAAGGCAAATCGTCCATACCTAGATCTCGTTGCGAATGGCTCCACCTACCCGGAACTCTACGTCGCTGACCTCTTCGAGTTTGAGCTTTCGGTGCCGCCTCTAGGCTATCAGGACAAGGTCATATCACTTCTTAACGCGTTCCAAACGGTCATTGCTATGGAAGGATCGCTGGAGCAGTTGATTACGTCTCCAGACCAACTTTGGTCGGTCCAGGACAAGAGTCGGAAACTGCGCCAGTTGCGCGATGAGATGTTGCCATTGATCGTTTCGGGACAGATCGATCTTGGCGCGGTGCGTTTGGAAGGCGACCCACAGTATGCCCGCTGAGCTTTGCGGAACAGATGGCTGTCGCCTCCTCACAGGCCACGGTGGTCGGCACAACCGATTCCCGGTAGTCGCGTGGGCCTTCCTGGAGGCGCGTGATCAGAACAAGCTCGATAAGGCGGGCTATGCCACCCCGCGCGGTGGTGCGAAGGGTGCCTACCAGAATCACGTGAAGCGGAGCGGAAGAGTGATCCTGCCGTTCGAGCGAATTGGCGAGATTGACACGGATGCCTATCAGGGCGGGTATGTAGTACGCCTATACCCCTGGCAGTACTTCGAGCCAGATGGATCTGTCTCATTGCAGGTCGACGAGCATGGGATCGAGATCGGGACTAATGCGTTTGTCCTGTACCGAACCCACGGGGAGTTCGAACTCTATCCGCCGCCGGTCGACTGGACGGTCCGTGGGCTCGAGAAGGACGGGGAAGCAGTTACTCGGTGGGGCAACGGAGTCACGGATACTGGCGAGTATGTACTCCGGATCTCACCCATCGGAACCGAGCAGCCGAAGCACTTTGAGGGGCCGCCTCAGGGCATCTTCGCCCCCGAGTATGCGGATCCTGATACGAACTTTCTTTGCCAGGTAGTGCTTGCTTGGCTCACGGTCCACACCTATGGAAGTCCCTACACCACCGCGCAGGCGCGGCACCTGGAGCTGATACTAGAAGCCGAAGGGCTGGCCGAGTTCGATGTATACGACGCCCGGGGTGTTCTCCGTCATGGTCTAACGGCGTGCCCGCTATGCCTTCGCGTAATCCGCCATGAGCAACTTCACGAGTTGGTCCGCTTCGAGGAGGGTTCCGGGCTGGTCAACGCGGCTGTGCAGGTTGAGGGAGCAACGCGGTCTACAGACGCGAACCTCTTCCATCTGGTGCCACTCGTCTACGGCGCGTTGGAACACGCGCCGCACAGCGTTGCGTGGGGTCACGCTACCTGCAACACCCGACTCGGGCAACGGCGGTGCTACTCGCTGGCTGAGCTCCAGCAGATGGACCTGAAGCTCGGGATAGTGCGCGAGGACAGAATCGAGACGATCGGCTGGATCTCAACTGACTTTCAGATGATCCGTTCCCCGTTCGGCGCTGTATGGATCCAGCTCTCGTCGGACATGAGCGAGGCGGAGATGCAGGGCGCTCCTCCGCCCCCGGTGCTTGCTCCTGACGACGAGCTTGAGGTCCCCGTCGCCGAGGCCGAGGACGGGGTCCCTGTGGACGCCGATGAGGTTCATATCGGTGAGATCGGGGATGCGCCCTGATGGAAGGGCAGATCTCCTCCGGGATCAGCGAGGGAATCGTTGAGGAAGCTTGCCTGGGATTCTTCCGGGCCATCGGCTACGAGACGCTCACGGGACCGCTAATTGGCCCGGATGGGACGAGCGCGGAGCGGGCTTCGTGGGCGGACGTGCTTCTACTCGGGCGGCTGCGGCAGGCGATCTCTCGAATCAACCCCGCCCTTCCGGAGACAGTGATCGATCAGGTGGTGGCTCGGGTGCAGCGGGCCGAGTCCCAGAGCGCCATCGCCGAGAATGAGCGTCTGCACCGCCTTCTGGTCAGTGGCGTTGCCGCGGAACACCGCATCGACGGAGCGGCGCGGACGTCGCTGGCTTGGCTTGTCGATTGGGAGAATCCGGGCAGGAACGACTGGCTCGCGGTCAACCAGTTCACGGTGACCGGGACAAGGACCCGCCGGCCGGACGTGGTGGTTTTCG
>JAFIEP010000136.1 GCA_020832495.1 Acidimicrobiia bacterium
CCGAGGACACCGAGGGTGAGGAAGACATCCTCCCGCCGCCGCTCCCTGCGGCCGTCGACCCGCCCGGCCCGCCGACACCGATCGACCTGCTCGGCCGCGCCACCATCGCCGTCGTGGTGTGGGGTGAGGGCGGTGACGGGAGCGACGACACCGGGCTCGAGCTCCTGGCCCACGAGGTCACGATCGTCGACGTCGACAGCGGCGATGTGCTCGCCGAGATGTCGACCGGCCCCGACGCCCGCCTGGCCCAGGTGGCGAGCCTCCCGTACGGCCGACAGATCCGAGCCGAGGTGCGAGGGATCAGCCCCGCCGGTCCGGGTGAGTGGGCCACCACTGGCACGGTTCGTCTCGGCTTCACCGACGTGGGCGTCGACCACCCCTTCGTGGACGACGTGATCTGGGCGGCCGACGGAGGCGTCACCACCGGCTATGACGACGGCACCTTCCGACCCACCGACGCCGTCAGCCGCCAAGCCATGGCCGCCTTCCTCTGGCGCATCGCCGGCCAACCCGCCCCCACCAGCGCCGCCGACTTCACCGACGTCGACGCCCACCACCCCTTCGCCGACGCCATTGCCTGGCTCGCCGAAGAAGGCGTCACCACCGGCTACGACGACGGCACCTTCCGCCCCACCGACGCCGTCAGCCGACAAGCCATGGCCGCCTTCCTGTGGCGCATCGCCGGCCAACCCACCCCCACCACCGCCGCCGACTTCACCGACGTCGACGCCGACCACCCCTTCGCCGAACCCATAGCGTGGCTCGCCGAAGAAGGCATCACCACCGGCTACGACGACGGCACCTTCCGCCCCACCGACCCCGTCAGCCGCCAAGCCATGGTGGCTTTCCTGCACCGCCAAGCCACCTCGTAGCCGCCGCTCCCCCGCCGGGCGGCCCCGACCCGCCGACTCCGCCCCGGCCCGCTGACCGCCGCTCCCTCGCCGGGCGGCCGGGCCGGACTCTCGACCCGCAACCCCCGACCCCCGGGGATTCTTGCGTACGTCTCGCGTGCCAGAACCTCGCGAACGTACGCAAGAAACCGCGGACCGGGCCGGACTCTCGACCAGCGGATTCTTGCGTACGTCTCGCGTGCCGGAACCTCGCGAACGCACGCAAGAAAACGCGGGACCACAAACGCGGGACCGGACTGGCCGGGCCGCCCGACCCTGCCCGACGCGCCCGACCCCGCCCGAGGCCCGGACCTCGCCCCGGGCCCGCTCAGCGGGAGCGCACGTAGAGGGCCGCCGTGCCGAAGTCGGCGGGATCGTCCGAGTCGAGCTCTCCCGTCCAGCACAGCTCGTAGCCGGCTTTCTCGAGGACGCGGCACGAGGCAACATTCGCCTGCTGCGGCGTGACCACCACGTGGTCGACGTCGGGCCAGTCGGCGAACAGACGGCTGGTGAACCCGTCGATGACCCGCGTCCCTGTGCCTCGACCCACATGGTCGAGCACACCGATGAGGTAGTCGATCCCCGCCGCATCCGGGAGGGACACGCCCGCCCCGGCGAGCACACCGTCCCACTCGGGGTAGGAGCGAACGCGGTACCGCTGGATGATGCCGACGTCGCGTGCGTCGTGGACGATCACGAACACCTCGGTGGGTTCGGTCCCGTCGATGCGCGGGAGGTACTTCCGGCGGAGGTGCTCGAGATCCGAGTCGGCTCGCCACCACGCTCGAACGTGTGGCTCGTCGAGCCAGTGCCCCAGAGCCGGCAGGTCCTCCTCGGCCAGCGGTCGGAAGCTCAGCGGCGCCACACCACTCATCATGGCGCCTTCGGCGCGGGCATCGGCCACGGGTGCGCCACGAGCGCAGCATCGCTCACGCGCACTCGGGAAGCTGCCGGGCTGCGCTGGCGGGCAGTCACTTCAGCGGGGTCGCCACCAGGGTGATGCCCGATCGTCCGCGGACGAGGTGGTACACGAACGCATCGTCGACCACGGGACGAGCAAACACGTGGCTCAGGTGTTCGGCGAGAACCAGGCCGGAGCGGTCGTCGTGGACACGAAGGCGATCCGGCCCTCCCAGAGTCACCACGACATCTTCACCCGGCGACACCGATCCCGCCGACAGGTCGCCTCGCCGCCAGAGGCTCTCCCCCGTCTCGATGTCGTACGCCGTCAGCAACCCGAGCGTCGTGCTCACGAGCAGGACCGTCTGTTCGGTGGACCCGACGAAGTCGCTCCATGCCAGCCGCTCGGGATCACGCTCCGATTTCCACACCGCGTTCTCACCTGGCGTGTCGTAGCGGCTCACCACGTGGTTGTTCGACCGGACGAACAGCGACCCTCGGGCGGCATACAGCCCTGACGCGCCCTCGGCCGCAACCTCGATCTCCTCCCCCAGGTCCTTGGCAGTCGCCATCTCCGCCAAGTCGAACGCCACGACCTGCCAGCTGTCACTGACGTACAGGTAGCGGGCATCAGCTGCCACGTTGGCCGACCCGAAACGCTCGGAGGATCCCAGGACGGCACCGCTGGCCAGATCGAGCACCAAGATACCGTCGTCGTCGCCCTGGAGCACGACCACGGTCGGACCCACCCGCGTGCGATTCGTCGCCAGGCGCTGGTGTCGCTCCCACAGCAGCTCGCCCGTCGCGCCATCGATGCCGGCCAGGACGCCGCCGCAACGCACGACCTCGACGGGGACGTCCTCGTCCGCACCGTGGCGAGCCGGAAGGATCACCGTGAGCCACGACGGGTTCCGGCAGGGCGTCCGCCACTCGACGACGAGGCTCTCGCGCTGGTAGCCGACAAGGGTGTCGGCATCGGGGACCACCACCAACCCTCCCACCAGACGGGGTTCGCCGGCGGGGCGTAACGGCTCCGTCTCAGCTGATGCCGAACGGGCCGCTCGCTCTTGCCCTCCCCCGCTTTGCCACCCTCGATCGACGTCAGGAGCGCAGGAGGCGACCACCAGCACGCAACCCATCAGCACCGCTGCGATTCGACGTGATCGGACCCGTCGATCCTGCTGGTACGGGTGCTCACCCGCTTGGACCGACGCTGGGCGCAGCACACGTGCAGCATCGGACGCTTCCGGGATTCGTGCCGGGCGACGACGACGCTCGTCGGTACGCTCGGCCCCACCATGTTCACCGTCTCCGAGGTGGTGAGGAACAAAGCGGCGGTTGCGGGCGCTGAAGGGTGGGTCGACCAACTACCCGATCTCGTCGAAGCCCTGGCCGACGAGTGGGACCTCGCGCCGATCGGTCCGCTCGACGGCGGCACCGAATCCTTCCTCCTCGACGTCGAGCGGCCGGACGGAACCACCGCAGTGCTGAAGCTCCTCGTTCCACGCGCCTTCGACGCCGCTCGACACGAGATCACCGTGTTGCGGTTGGCCGATGGTGTGGGGTGCCCGCGCCTGCTCGAAGCCGACCCCGATCGTGGCGCCATCCTGATGGAACACCTCGGCCGTTCCCTGTTCGAACTCGCCTTCCCGACGTCGCGCCGGCACGAGATCCTGTGCTCAGCCGCAGCCGCGCTGTGGCGCCCCGCGCCCGACTGCGACCTGCCCACGGGTGCGGACAAGGGCCGCTGGCTGGTCGAGTTCGTCACCACCACCTGGGAGGCGCTCGACCATCCGATCCCTGAGCAGACCGTCGAGCATGCCATCGACTGTGCCGAGCGACGGATCGCTGCCCACGACGACGAGCGGGCGATCCTCGTACACGGCGACGTGCACCAGTGGAACGCCCTCGAGTCGGATGGTGGGTTCAAGCTGGTGGATCCCGATGGTCTGCTGGCCGAACCCGAGTACGACCTCGGCATCATCATGCGTGAGGACCCGGTGGAGCTGCTGGCCGAAGGGTCGTGGCAGCGGGCGCACCGCCTCGCCGAGCTGTCACGGCTGGATGCGACGGCCATCTGGGAGTGGGGCGTGGTGGAGCGGGTCTCGACCGGTCTGCTCTGCACGCAGATCGAGCTCCAGCCCGTCGGTCACGAGATGTTGGCTGCAGCAGAGGCGGTGGCCCGACTCGGGGATTCGGACCGCTGAGGTCGGGTGGTGCGGCGTCGCTCGGTTGATCGGCCCTGCGCCGAGTCAGCGATCGGGTCAGTCGCCCGTGTCGAGCGGGGCGGTGGCCAGCGGTGGCATCCACGGGAAGTAGGGCTCGAACTGCAGGAAGCAGCGCGTCGGGCAGGCGAAGTCGTCGGGCAGTCGGATCACGTGGGTGCCGTTGTCGACATCGTCCACGTTCGCGCCGAGGTGGCGGCACCCTCGCTCGTCGTCCCACTCGCACACCACGATCATGGCGTTCGGCTCGAACCGAAGGCCGGAGACCTCCACCGTCACCTCCTGTCCGGCCAGGTGCGGCCCGGGCGTGAGGACCGTGATCTCCGGACGGATCCCGTCGGGATCGACCATGTCGGGTGGGAGCAGCGCCGCAGCGAACGGCTTGTCGTAGCCACCCAGGCCGCCTCCTGGCTCGAACCCTCCGAAGATGGTGCGGCTGATCAGGACGACGCAGTGGTCCACCCGACAGTCGTTCCAGCCGGCATGCCCGAGGATCCAGGTCGGCACCGTCACCTCGACAGGCCCGGACGGATCGTCGCGGTCGATCGTCGCCGTGGCACGCGCCGGCGTGTCGCAGTTCAGGCCCGGAACCGTTCGCTCACCCGACCGAGGTCTCCACACGTTCGTACCCCACGGTCCGGGTGCACGCGGCTCGCCGAAGGCGCACACCGACACGTGGAACGGCTCCCACTCCGCTGCACGTTCGGGGTGGCTGGACCGCAGCTCCGACCAACTCGGATGTGGTTCGACACCGACGGTGGTCAGCATGACCACGCCCGGGGTCTCGGTGCGGGACACCTCGATCGAGGCCGGCCGAGGTGGGGCGTCGCCGACGAAGCGCAGGACGCCGGAGGCGACGTCCTCGCCGTCGGCGGAATGCACCACGAGGCGACAGGTGACGGCGGGGTCCTCACAGTCCCGGTCGCCGGTGGGCGTGAACACGACGCGATCGACCCGCACGTCCGCCGAGGTGGTCGGCGGCACCTCGCTCGGGTCCCCCCGGTCAGTGACGTCCTTGTCGATCGGATCACACCACTCGCCTGCGCCGCCGGGACCGTCCGAGAGCACGGCACACTGACGAACGAATAGTTGGTCGGTGAAACCCTCCGGGACCAACAGCGTGATGACCTGACCGTCGACGTACGGGCCGGCGGGATCGAGTGTCACGTCACTCGACCACGGCGCCACCGCGCCGGGCGGTTCGGGGTCGTCCGGGTCCGGCCACTCGTCCACCGGACCCACCTCGAGCGGTGTGGACTCCTCCGACCGACTCCACCACCCCACACCAGCAATGCCGGCAAGAACAAGTGCCACCACGGTCGCAACAGCCAGGATCCGACGGCGCTGGCCAGGCGGCTCCAGATCCTCGGGGATGGGCGCCTCGGCGACGGGCAGCGTCCGATAGTCCTGCCGGGCGGCTTCGAGCCGTGCCTTCAACGCCATTCGTCGTCCTCCACGTCGTCGTCGCCGAGCTGCTCGGCCAACTTCGCTCGGGCTCGACGCCAGTGCGTCCGCACCGTCTCTTCGCCGCACCCGAGCACCACCGCCACATCGCTCACGGGAAGGTCCTCGAACCACAGCAGCAACACGACGTCGCGTTGGCGCGCCGACAGCGTCCGGACTGCCGCCCACAACGCTTCGTCGGCCAGCACCGGCTCGTTCCCGTCGACGGCCAGCCGGCGATCAGCCAGGCGGGCCACCGCCAGGCGCTCGCGACCCCGGCGTCGCCAACGCGACACCGAGTGATTCAGCACCACCCGCCGCGCCCACAGCGCCGGGTCCTGGTAGCCGCCCACCACATCCCACTTGCGGTGGGCGGCGATGAGCGCCTCCTGCACGAGGTCTTCGGCGTCGGCGGTGTTGCCCGTCCGGGCGAACGCCAAGCGAAGGAGCGGTCCAGACACCGATGCGGCGAACTCGTCGAAACGGGCTGACGCCTCGCCGGCTGCGGAGTCCACGTGTTCGTGTCCCTCCCTCGCAGGCCGCAGCGCCGTCAGCCGGGATGGCATTCGGTCACTGACGCCCGATCGTTCCACACCTCTCACTCGCCACAGCGGCGCAGAGTTGGTACACGGCCGACCACAGCTCACCGGGGGCAGTGCAGAACTGCTGACATACAACGTAGAGTTATCGTATGACAATGCTCAGTTTCCGAGTCGACGACGGTGACGCTGTTGCTGCCCAGCAGTGGGCCGAAACCCTCGGCATTGATCGGTCCGAACTCCTACGTGAGGCCCTTCGCCGCCACCTCGACCGTCTCGCATCGGAGAGCGACGTCGACCGCTGGGCTGCGGTGCCTCTCGACGAGGGTGAGCAAGCGCTCGCCTCCATTGCCGACTGGGGTCCTGCCGAGGACTGGTCGGACTGGGACGTCGATGCAACGAGGTGAGATCTGGTTCGCAGCGACATCCGGCGGCGACCGTCCCGTGCTCGTGCTGACCCGCGACCCGGTCGCCGATCGCATCGGCTCGGTCGTGGTCGCAGCGCTGACCCGCACCCGGCGCGGCCTCGTGTCCGAAGTCGCCCTGACGAAAGAGGACGGCGTCCCGACCGACAGCGTGGTCAACTTCGACAACCTCCACACGATTCCTCGGGAGTCGTTCCGGCGGCGAGTAGCAGTCCTACCAGCGGCTCGTATGGCCGAGGTCTGTCGGGCACTCCAAGCGGCGACCGGCTGCTGACCGGGACAGCACCCCGAACGATGCCCGAGCTGCGAGATTCGGGAGGTCAGAACGCTCGCAGCGGGCCGGCGGTCCAGCCGGGTCGAGGCATCCCCAGGTCTCCTTGACCAATGAACAGTGGTCCCCAATGATCCACGTCGACGTACGCGGCAATCGACCGCGACATCGGAGGAGGCACGTTGAGCGTCGTCAGGTGGACGTTTGCAGTGATCACGCCGGATGGGATCGTGACCAACGCCTTCGATCGCATCATCGACCGACTCGACGACCACGGCTTCTGGGTGTGTGGCGGGCTGGTGCTCGAACTCGACGTGGACCGCATGCGGCGCATGTACCACCATTGCGATGACCCGCCCGAGCCGACGGGCAACCGCGACGAACTCCCGGTGAGCGTGCTCGAGGAGATCTACGCCGTCGCCCCGGCGTGTGTCGTCATGCTCGCTGGTCGGGCCGAGGATCTCGGTGCCGAACTGGTGGGGGTGAAGGGCGACAAACGGCCCACGCTTGCTGCGCCTGGATCGGTCCGTCGTTCGGGTCATCACCTGATCTTCAACACGTTGCACTCCCCCGACGACGAACAGGCTGCCGAGATCGAGTTGGCCTACCTCGTGGGCGCCGCGCCGGCAGAAGGGCTCATGGCGCTCGCTCGTTCAGCCGGGGCAGACGACGGGTCCACAGCGGCTCGACACCGGCGTGCGTCGCTGGCCGCCAGCCTGCCGGCGATGTGTGGCTGGGAGGCCCTGTCCTATCCAATGATCGCCAACCGCATTCGGACCCGGATCGTGCAGCGCCTCGCTATCGCCCCCGCCACCTTCGGGATCGACGTGGGCGTGCTCGACACCGCGCTGGGGATCCTCGAGGCGGAACGGGAGGCGATGCGCCAGCAGGAGCTCCATCACGAGCGTCTGCTGGCGGCACGCGAGCACGACGACCAGCTCACGAGCCTTCTCCTCGCAGCACTCGGCGAGTCGGCGGGCGACGGACTGCGCGCCGGTGTCACCGCGCTGTCACAGCTCATGGTCCCCAACGGCGACCGGCAGGTGCACGCGATCGTTGCGTTGGCTGACGACGGCATCTACGTGTCGCCCTTGGAGCGAATCGCCATCGACGCGCACCGCTACGCCATCTGGGCCGACGACACGGCGCCTGCCAGCGGCTGATTGACCGTCAGGCCCGGCGTGATCGCATGGCCACCAGTTGGCGCACCGCCGGATCCTCGGACAGCCGCCGGTAGTCATTGCTCTCGACGCCATAGATGGCCGCTCGCCCGGCGCTGTCGAGGTGGACGCCCCACCCGTACTGCTTCGGGAGCGGCGACGCCCGCAGGCATGCACGGGGTTTCTCGAAGTAGGAGCGCTGACGCTCGGCTCGTTCGTCGTCGTCCACGCTGTCGTCGAGTGCCCGGCCGTCGGCGGAGGTGGCGAAGATCACGTCCTCGCTGGTGAAGCGGTAGGGAGCCTCGTGGATCAAGTCGAACTGCAGACGGGCGACCGTCGGCTTCCCCGCCCGCAGCGGCGGCATCTCCCCGCGCTCGGCGGTCGAATCGGGAGCAACGGCGATGAAGGTGTCCCGGTAGTTGGCTCCCGACATGGCGTCATCGTAGACCGGAGTCGCCGAAGGTGGTCCCCGTCGCCCGCCGGCTGCTTCCGTTCCACCAACGGATTTTCTGCGTACGTCTCGCGGGTCAGGACCTCGCGAACGTACGCATGAATATCGTGGGAGCTGAGAGGGAGCTACCTGACGCACCGGCAGCCCGACGGCCAGCAGCCACCGGCCAGCCCGCAGGAAATCGTGGGCTACAGCCCCAGGGCGAACCGGGTGAGACGATCCTTCACCGGGGTGATGGCCAGCCGGTCCGCCGCAGCGATGACCCAGGCGTCGCGGCCCACCAGGTAGCGCGAACGCGGTGAGCGCGCCTCGAGGGCACCGGCGATCATGCGGGCGGCGTCGTCGGGCTCACCCATGAGCAGGTCGTAACGGCGGGTGAAGTCGAGCGTCCGGCGGTAGCTGGTCTCGTAGCGGGAGTCGCCTCGCCGGGCCACGGCCGCTTCGTTCTCCTCCCAGATGCCCGTGCGCAACCCACCCGGCTCCACCAACACCACGGCAATACCGTCGCTCGCCAGTTCCATGCGCAGCGCGTCGGACAACCCCTCGAGGGCGTGCTTGGCCCCCTGGTACCAGCCGCTGAGCGGAGTGGACACGAAGCCGTAGATCGACGACACGTTCACGATGCGACCGCCGCCGGCGGCCCGCATGTGCGGCAAGGCCAGGCGGGCCAGGCGCATGGGGGCGATGACCATGGTCTCGAGCACGTCGCGGGCTTCGTCGTCGTCGACGTCCTCGATGGCCCCCATGGCGGTGAAGCCGGCGTTGTTGACCAGACCCCACGGGCGGTGCTCGTCCACCACCCGGGCGCACCCCTCGGCGTCGGTGACGTCGAGCAGGTCGGTGCGCACCGTCACCTCAGCCGCCGCGGCCTCCGCCGCAATGGCTTCCGCCTTCGCTTCCGAGCGGGCGGTGCCAACGACGTCGAAGCCACGCCGGGCCAGTTCCACCACGGTGGCCAGGCCGATGCCGGAGTTGGCCCCGGTCACCAGCACGGTCGGACGGTTCGATTCGCTGGCCATGGCGACTCCTCGGGCACGGTCGACCACCACCGGCGGTGGCGCGACTCGACCACCGTAGGATCTTCCCGTCCGCACCGCGGCGCCAAGTGGTGGCCACCCCCGGTGGCGGCCATGATGGGCGCACCAGCGATCGACAAGGGGGTGCGCTGGGCATGGACCACCCGAAGCCGTCCCTGGAGCGGATCCGCGGCCTCGCACGCCGCCCGCCCAGCCATCCGGCCGGGGCGGCCACCCCACGCATCGCCGTCATCGGCGCCGGCTTCTCCGGCATCGGCCTGGGTGCCCGGCTGCGCCAAGCCGGGGTCGACAGCTTCACCATCTACGACAAGGCACACGGCATCGGCGGCACCTGGCGGGACAACACCTATCCCGGTGCAGCGTGTGACATCCCCTCGCACCTCTACTCGTTCTCGTTCTTCCGCCGGTCCGACTGGACCCGCTTCTGTTCCCCGCAGGCCGAGATCCTCGAGTACCTCGACCAGTGCTGTCAGCATTTCGGCCTGCACGACCACCTCTGCCTGGGCACCGAGATCACCGCGTTCGAATGGGTGGACGAACCCGGAGAATGGCGCCTGCACTTCCGCAACGGTGAGGTGGCCACTGCCGACATCGTGGTGAGCGCACTCGGGCAACTGAATCGGCCGATCGCACCGGAGCTGCCCGGCCTGGAGCACTTCGCCGGCACGGTGTTCCACTCGGCACGGTGGGACCACGACCACGACCTTGCCGGGGAGCGGGTGGCGGTCATCGGCAACGGGGCCAGTGCCGTGCAGTTCGTCCCCGAAATCGCCGAACGCACGACCCACCTGACCGTCTTCCAGCGCTCCCCCTACTGGATGCTGCCCCGACGCAACACCCGCTACTCCCACCAGAGCCGCCGAGCCTTCGCCGTCGTCCCGGGCCTCGAACCGCTCTACCGGGCCAGCATCTACCTGCGCATCGAGGGACTGTTCGCCGCCTTCAAACGACCCGGCTGGGTGGCCCGCCGGCTCACCGACCTGTCCCGCAAGTTCATGGAGTCCGAGATCGACGATCCCGAGCTGCGCCGCATGCTCACCCCCGACTTCCCACTCGGCTGCAAACGGGTGCTCTTCTCGAGCGACTACTACCCCACCCTGGCCCGCCCCGACGTCGACCTGGTCGACTCCCCCATCACCCACGTCACCCCCGACGCCATTGTCTGCGCCGACGGCACCGAGGTGCCGGTCGACACCATCATCCTGGCCACCGGGTTCGCCGCCACCTCGTTCCTGGCCCCCCTCGAGATCACCGGTCGAGGGGGACGCCGCCTGGCCGATACCTGGGTCGACGGCGCCGAAGCCCATCTGGGCATGGCGGTGTCGGGCTTCCCCAACCTCTTCATGCTCTACGGGCCGAACACCAACCTGGGTCACAACTCGATCCTGCTCATGGTGGAACGCCAGGTCGACTACCTGGTCGGCCTCATCGGCGCCATGGCCACCACCGGGGTGCGTTGGGTCGATGTCCGACCCGAGGTCATGGCGACTTACAACAAGGAGCTGGCCGACGAACTGTCCACCACGGTGTGGGACGCCGGCTGCTCGAGTTGGTACAAGACCGACAGCGGGCGGATCACCACCAACTGGCCGGGCTACACCTTCGAGTACTGGTGGCGCACCGCTGCGGTCGACCTCGACGAGTACCAGACCGCGGACCCGGTTCGGTGATGTTCGCGGCCGACATGGCCTGAAAACGATTCTACCGGTCCAGACCGTGTAAAATAGCGACGTGTCGAACGAGCGTCCGGAACGGACGTCTGACGAACCCATCGATGCCGAGGACGGCACGCCGCCAGCGGCGACCATGGCGCGTCTGGACGTCCTCAAGACGCTCGGCGACAACACCCGCTACGCCATCTACCTCGAGCTGGCCCGCTCGCCTCGCCCGCTGTCCACATCAGAGGTGGCGGCGTCGCTCGACCTGCACCCCAACACCGTGCGTCCCCATCTCGAGCGCATGCGCGAGGTCGGCCTCCTCGAGGTGAGCAGCCGAGCCCGTGGCACCGTCGGCCGTCCGCAGCACCACTACGGGCTGAGCCCCGATGCCCCACCCCTCGGGTTGGAGCCCTCCCCGTGGCCCACCATGGCCCGCATGCTGTTGCAGGCTGCGTCCTACGGCGGCCTCGACGGCGCCGACATGGCCGACGCCGGTGCAGAACAAGGGCGGGCCGACGCCGGTCACTGGCCAGCCGAGACCGACTGCGTCACCGCCCTGGTGGTCGAGCAGACCCGCCTCGGATTCGACCCCGAGGTGGTCACCGACGACGAGGGCACCACCATCGCCTTCGCCCACTGTCCCTTCCGCGAACTGGCCGATGCGCACCCCGAACTGGTGTGCCAGCTCCACTGCGGCATGGTCGAGGGCTTCGTCGACTCCCTCGGCGAGGGGCTCGACATCACCGGCTTCCACGACCTCGCCGACCGAACACCCTGCCAGGTGTCCCTGGCCGAGCAATGACCCCATCCCAACCCCATCGGCGTCGCCGCCACCATGTACGGACCGACGACGACACCGCTACCATCAACAGAGCAGTACACCCAGGAGGACGACCGTGATCACGCTGACCGATACCGCAGCCGGCAAAGTGAAGGAACTGGTGACCCAGGAAGGCGACGACGGCCTCATGCTGCGTGTCGCCGTCCGACCCGGCGGTTGCTCCGGCTTCGCCTACGACATGTTCTTCGACTCCGAGCGCGACGACGAGGACCTGATCACCGACTACCAAGGTGTCACCGTGGTGGTCGACCCCTCGAGCGCCCAACTACTCGCTGGCGCCACGCTCGACTACAAGGACGGCCTCGAGTCCGGGTTCGCCATCACCAACCCGAACGCGCAGCGCACCTGCGGCTGCGGCCAGTCGTTCTCCTGACGACCCCGTCTGCCGTCTCCGACCAACCCACCGAGACCCGCTGAGGTGAGCGTCGAGTTCACCGTCAACGGGTCGTCGGTGCGCGTCGACGATGTCGACGCCAGCCTGCTCGACACCCTCCGCGAGCAGCTCGGCATGCGCTCGGTCAAGGACGGCTGCAGCCCGCAAGGTCAGTGCGGCTGCTGCACCGTGCTGGTCGACGGCCAACCGCGTGTGGCCTGCGTGACCCCCACCCGACGCATCGCCGGGCGGTCGGTCACCACCCTCGAGGGCCTCGACGCAGATGCCCCCGGATGCACCGAACGCTGGACGACCGCCTTCTCCGACTGTGGCGCCAGCCAGTGTGGCTTCTGCACCCCGGGCATCATCGTCCGCCTCGAAGGTCTGGCCCGTCGCGGGACCGCAGCAGACGACCTCCCTGCGGTGGAGCGGGCGTTGGCCGCCCACCTGTGCCGCTGCACCGGATGGCGCACCATCGTCGAGGCCTGGTCCCGAGCGGCCGGCGAGACGACACCCGCGGCCTCGGCAGCCCCGGCCGCACCTGCGCAGCCGGCACCGTCTCGTTCGCTGGAGGACGCCGCTCGTCGGGCGACGCTCGAGGGCGGCGCACCGCAGCGAGTGGGCCCCGACGTGGCCGCCGGCCGGGCCGGCTTCGCCGACGACACCGCGCCCGCCGGCGCGCTGGTGGCCATCGCCCGCAACGACGGCAGCGGCTGGGCGGTGGCCTCAACCCGCGCCGAAGCGCGACGGATGGCCGGTCGCATCCAGGGACGGCGCACCACCGAAGCCGCCCCACCACCGCTCGAGGTCCCGCCGGGCGACTGGGTCCGGACGCTGCGCACCACCTGGGTGGAGCCCGCCTACCTCGAGCTCGACGCCGCCTGGTGTCAACCGGGCGGGGAACCGGTCGGCCCGCTGGCCAACGGCGGTGCCTTCGGCGCCAAACAGTCGAGCGAGTTGGCCGACACGGCCCGCCGGCTGGCCGACGAGCACGGGCTGCCGGTGCGGGTGCTGTGGACCCGCGAGGACGCCGTCCGCCACGGCCCGAAACGACCGCCGATGGCGGCGGGCCTGGATGCGGACGGATCGGGCATCCTGCGCGTCGCCCGCACACCGGGGGTCGCCGAGGCCGTCGCCAGCGTGACCGCCGACCTGTCCGTCGAGGAGGTGGACGTCCCCGGACCGCCCACTTCGGTCGACCTGCGGGGTGCGGGGTGGGTGGAAGCCGCCGTCGTGACGGCCTCGCTGGGCGACGAGAACGTGATCAGCAGCCCCGACGGCGCAGAGGCCCACGCCGAGATCGATGACGATGGACGCATCACCGTGCAGATCCGCTGTGGTGCGCCGCTCGACGAGGTCGTCCTGCGCTCGTACTGCATCGGCGCCGCCCACATGGCCTTGGGCTGGGTGACGAGCGAGTCGTTGACCGTTGGCGCCGACGGCGAGCCGCTGGACCTCACGGTCCGGTCGTTCGGCATACCCCGGGCATCGGACACTCCTGAGGTCACGGTCCACATCGAGCCCGATGACGGTCCGCCCGTCAACGGTTCCGATGCGGTGTTCGCCGCCTGCGCGCTGGCCGTCTGGCGTCACCAGGGGTTCCCCCCGTCGTGGCCCACGGGACGTCCACTACGTTGACCTCGCCTGCAGTGACGGCGCCGCACCCCTGACGGCGCCCGCAACCCCATATCGGAGAGCGCCATGACCACCCCTGTCGGCCCCTACACCCCCATCGTGCGCGTCGGCGACTGGCTGGTCAGCTCGGGCCAGATCGGCGTGGTCGACGGCGCCATCGTGTCGGGCGGTGTGCAGGCCGAACTCCAACAGGCCATCGCCAACCTCGAGGCCTTGCTGGCCGAGCACGGCGCCACCCTCGGCCATGTGGTGAAGACCACCCTGTTCCTGCGGCACATGCGTGACTACCCACTCGTCAACGAGACCTACATCGCCGCCTTCGGCGACCACCGGCCGGCCCGTTCGGCGGTGGCGGTCGTGGAACTCCCGCTCCACGCCCTCGTGGAGATCGAGGCCTGGGCGCACCTCGGCGAGCCGAACAGCTGACGGCGACGCGACGAGCCCAGCCCGCCGAGTGGCCCGTGCCGTGCCGCTGCGCCAGACTGTGGGTGTGACCGACGCGATCGGACCGATCCTCATCATCTTGGCTCTCCTCGCCATACCGGTGGTGCTGATGCTCATCGGCGCTGGCATCGCCGCTGGCCTCGGCTGGGTGCTCAAGCGCGACAGCGACGAGCAGTACGAGGGCACCGAGTACCTCGAGATCTCCTGACCGGTCGACGTCGACGGGTTCGGCCCATGGATCCTGCCGGGAACGCACTGGAGTTCAAGGCGTTCGCCGACGACGACGCCGTCTTCGTGACCGGCTGCAACATGGCCCTACCTGCCACCGCGATCGCAGGGGCAACACCTACACTTCGGGAGGCGGCACCACCTACACTTCGGGAGGCGGCACCACCGACTCGGCGCGACCGACCGGCGAGGTCCTGACGGTGCGTGCACCCCATCGAAGAACCACCCCTGGAGCAACCATGCTGACGTCGCCGCGCCGCCTGATCGCACTCCTGTGCAGCGCCATCCTCCTGATCGTGGTCGCATGCGGCAACAACGGCGACGTGGCGGGGTCCGCCCCCACCGACGCCGAGGACACCACCACCTCCGACACGACGCCGACCACCGCCGCCCCGACCACCACGACGACCGAACCACCGCCGCCTCTCGGGCTCCCCGAGTGGCCCGAGAACCCGGGCCCGACGTGGCCTTCGGCGGGTCAAGCGGCACTCACCTTCGATGACGGTCCCGATCCCGACTACACCCGGCCGATTCTCGACGTCCTGGCCGAGTACGAGGTGCCGGCTACGTTCTTCGTCGTAGGTCGCAGCACCGTCACCTGGCCCGAGTTGGTGGCCGCCATGGCCGACGAAGGCCACTCGGTGGGCAACCACACCTGGAGCCACCCCAACCTGACATTCCTGCCCGACGGGGAGGTAGCCAGCCAGATCAGCCGCACCACCGACGCCATCATCGAAGCGCTGGGCGGTCGAGCCCCGCTGTGCTTCCGGGCGCCGGAGGGAGCCCGGGACGCCCGAGTGGACAGCCTCATCTCCGCTCAGGGCCTCCACCACGTGCTGTGGAACATCAACCCCGACGACTACCTGCAGCGGCCGGCCGAGGAGATGGTGGCCACCACCCTCGAGCAGGTGGCGGCACAGGATGGCGCCGGTGTCATCATCGGCCTGCACGACGGCGGTGGGCCCCGGGAGCAGACGGTGGCCGCCGTGCCCGGCATCATCGAGGGTGTCGAGGCCATGGGCTACGAGTGGGTTCGACTCTGCTGAGTCGGGCGGGCTGCTGAGTCGGGCGCTTTGCCGATTCGGGCGGTCAGAGTCCCCAGCGGGACTGACCGAAGCGGTACCCGACCGATCTGACCGTCTGGATCAGCCCGGCGTGTTCCTCACCCAACTTTGCTCGCAGCCGGCGGATGTGGACGTCGACGGTGCGGGCCCCGCCGTAGTACTCGTAGCCCCACACCCGGCTGAGCAGTGTCTCGCGGGTGAAGACCTTGCCCGGGTGCGAGGCCAGGAACTTCAACAGCTCGTACTCCATGTAGGTGAGGTCGAGCGGCTGTCCGTCGATGGCCGCCTGATAGGTCTCGAGGTTCAGCACCAGACCGCTGTACTCGACGAGTTCGGGGCGAGTGCCCTGCCCTGTCCGCCAGAACAGGTGCTTCAGGCGGGCCTCGAGTTCGCGCGGGTGGAACGGCGACAGACAGAAGTCGTCGAAGAGTTCGTCGCGCAGCTCGAGGTCGGGGAGCTGCGCGCCCGACACCAACAGCAGCAGCGGGGCGAGTGGGAGATCCCGCTTGCGCACCGAGCGACACAGGCTGAACGCCGCCTCGGGATCGACATCAGCGCACACGACCGCTCCGGCCCAACCGTCGTCGGGCTCGAGGCGCTCGACGGAGGCCTCGTCGCTCACCGCCTTCCAGGGGTAGCCAGCGAAGTCGAGGGCCTGAGCCAACTCGGGCGGCGGTGGGTCTGGGTAGAGGAGCAGGGGCTCCATGGGCGTCGACTCAGAGGTTGGGGAGGTAGCGGGACAGTTCGAACGGGGTGACTTGTGACTTGTAGGCGAGCCACTCTGCCCGCTTGTTGCGGAGGAACCATTCGAAGATGTGTTCACCGAGGGTCTCGGCCACCAGCTCGGAGCGCTCCATGGCATCGAGCGCATCGGAGAGCGACTGCGGCAAGGACCCGATCTGTTCGGCGGCCCGTTCCTCGGGGGTCAGCTCGAACACGTTGGCGGCGGCTTCCGGCGGGAGCTCGTAGCCTTCTTCGATCCCCTTCAGGCCTGCAGCGAGCAGCACCGAGAAGGCCAGGTACGGGTTGCACGCCGGGTCCGGGGAGCGGAACTCGATCCGGGTGGAGGACTGCTTGCCCGCCTTGGTCACCGGAATGCGGACCAAGGCGGAGCGGTTGTTGCGCGCCCAGGTGACGTAGGTGGGTGCTTCGTAGCCGGCGATGAGTCGCTTGTAGCTGTTGACGAGCTGGTTGGTGACCGCCGTCAGCTCCGGGGCGTGGCGCAGGACGCCGGCGATGAAGCCGTAGGCCACCTTCGACAATCCGTAGGGGTCGCCCGGCTCGTGGAAGGCGTTGGTGTCACCTTCGAAGAGCGACATGTGGGTGTGCATGCCCGAACCCTGCACCCCTTCGAGCGGCTTGGGCATGAACGTGGCGTACGCCCCCTGCTCGAGGGCGATCTCGCGCACCACGAGGCGGAACGTCATCACGTTGTCGGCCATCGACAGGGCGTCGGAGTAGCGCAGGTCGATCTCGTGCTGGCTGGGCGCATCCTCGTGGAACGAGTACTCGACGGGGATGCCCATGGCCTCGAGCATGGCAATGGTGCGCTTGCGCAGGTCGCTGGCCGCGTCGGTCGTGGTGAGGTCGAAGTAACCGCCGGTGTCGAGCGGCTCGAGCGGCTTGGAGGCATCACCACTCGAGAAGTAGAAGAACTCCATCTCGGGGGCCACCATGAACTGGAAGCCACGCTCGTGGGCCTTGTCCAGGTTGCGCTTGAGCACTTGACGCGGGTCGCCCTCGAACGGGGTGCCGTCGTGGCTCAAGATGTCGCAGAACATTCGGGCCGAGACGTCGTCGCCCCGGTTCCACGGCAGGAGTTCGAAGGTGTTCGGATCGGGCCGGGCGAGCACGTCGCTCTCCTGCACCCGGCTGAACCCGTCAATGGCCGAACCGTCGAAGTGCATACCTTCTTCGAAGGCGTTCTCGAGTTCCGCAGGGGAGATGGCCACCGACTTGAGTTGGCCGAGCACGTCGGTGAACCACAGCCGGATCAGCCGGACACCGCGCTCCTCCACCGTGCGCAGCACGTAGTCCTGGTGACGTTCCATGGGCGCCATCATGGCACCTGTCGGCGCAACGGACCTACGGGCTAGGTCCCGTTCACAAAGCGTTCACGAACCGTGAGGTTCCGCGAGCGTGACGTTGTCGGCGACAGGTGCAGTGGAGGGGTCGGCCGGTCCCGCTTCCGACCGACCCCTCACCGCTCCCGCGCACCCGCCGAGCCGCCGCCCGCTCGGCGGCTCCCCACCGACCCGGCGGCATCCCGCCATTACCGTCGCGTCGGTGAGTCCTCGACAATGAGTGGCGCCGAGCTGTGACACGAGTTCTGCAGAGGTGACCCACGACCCGGGCAGAACGAGGGCGACGCCCCGAGGCCGACGCTGATCGCCGTACAGGAACGTGTCAGTTCACAATGCGTTCACGATCGAGCAACGGATCGGAAAAACGCTCCTGGAACCCTGACGTCGGCGTTCAGACACTGCCGGTGAAGCCCACCGACACGTCAGCCGAGGTCACCGACGTCGGTGGGCGCCACACCGTTCTCGACCGTGACGGCACCGTGCCGTCGTGACACATGGAGGCCACGTGCCCTACAGAGCTGAATACATCTGGATCGACGGCACGGAGCCCACTCCGCTGCTCCGCTCCAAGACGAAGATCATCCCCGACGGTGAGGAGCCCGGCATCTGGGGCTTCGACGGCTCGAGCACCAACCAGGCGCCGGGCAAGAACTCCGACTGTGTCCTGCAGCCGGTGCACATCGTGCCCGACCCGATCCGTGGTGGCGACGACAAGCTGGTCATGACCGAGGTCCTGCTCACCGACATGACCCCGCACCCCACCAACACCCGGGCCGCCTGCCTGGCCGCCGCCGAGAAGTACGCCGATCAGGAGCCCATCTTCGGCATCGAGCAGGAGTACACCTTCCTCAAGGACGGCCACCCCCTCGGTTGGCCCCAGGGCGGCTTCCCCGGCCCGCAGGGTCCCTACTACTGCGGCGTCGGCGCCGATGAGATCTACGGACGCGACATCGTCGAAGCCCACACCACCGCCTGCATCGAGGCCGGTCTGCACATCTCCGGCACCAACGCCGAGGTGATGATGGGCCAGTGGGAGTTCCAGATCGGCCCGGTCGGCCCCCCGCTCGTCGCCGACGAGCTCTACCTGGCCCGCTGGCTGCTGTACCGCATCGCCGAGGACTTCGACGTGGCGGTCACCATCGATCCGAAGCCGATGCCCGGCGACTGGAACGGCGCCGGTGCCCACACCAACTTCTCGACCAAGGCGATGCGCGAGTCCTACGACCCGATCATCACGGCGTGTGAGGCGTTGGGCAAGAACGCCGAAGAGCACATCACCAACTACGGCCCCGGCGTCGAGCGTCGCCTCACCGGTCTGCACGAGACCGCGCCGTGGACGGAGTTCTCCTACGGCGTGTCCGACCGCGGTGCGTCGGTGCGCATCCCGTGGCAGGTCGACGTCGACCAGAAGGGCTACATCGAGGATCGTCGCCCGAACTCGAACTGCGATCCCTACACGGTGACCCGGCTCATCGTCGACACCTGCTGCTCCGCTCTGGCGAAGTAGTCACCCGAGCCGTCTCGGTCGTCCCCCCCCCCCGCCCGCCGGGGCCCCGCGGGGGCGGGGGGCGCCCGCGGCGCGGGGGGGCGGGCCCGGGGGGGGGGGTGGGGCCCGGGGCGGGGGGGTGGGGCGCGGGGGGGGGGTGGGGGGCCGGGGGGGCGGCCCGCC
>JAFIEP010000137.1 GCA_020832495.1 Acidimicrobiia bacterium
CACACCGCCGGCGTTGCCGTGGTCACCACCCTGGGCGTGATGGACGACGTGCCCGGCTGGGCGCTGGAAGGGGTCCAACGGGTGACGCTGTGCGCGCACGGTCTCGGTGGGCGTGCCGCGCTGGTCCGCCCCGACGACGACGACCTACTGGCTGTGGCCCAGGTGGACGTCGAGTGCCTCACCGGCACGGTCACCGAACACCGGTGAGCGGGCTCGGCCGCTGCGTGAGGCCGTGCGGCCCGCTCGACCCGACCACCAGCCCCGCCTCGACCCGTCTCATCCACACCCCCACCCCGCCAACTGCCGGCGATCCGGGGCACATGGAGCGCAAAGCGCCGGCAGTCTGAGGGGCGGTCACGCTGGGTCACCGGTTGTGGACGCAGCGTCAGCTTCGGCCTCACGCCCGCACGTCGACGCCGTCCCTCTGCGGCGAGCGCCGCCGACGCCGTCAGCCCGCCGGGTACTCGATCCTGAGGTCGCCGAAGCGTTCGAATCCTTGGTCGGAGGTGACCCAGGTGGCTCCTTGCCCGACGGCCATGGCGGCCAGGCAGGCATCGGGGATGTCGTTCCCGCGTAGCTGCATCGTGGCGCACAGCTCCCGGAAGATCTGCCAGTGCCGCTCCTGAGGTCCCACGGACACGACGGCAGGGGACTCGTGCAGTGCGTCGAGGAACTCGAGCGCCATGCCGATCGGTGTGGGTTCGCGCAACACCCGCCGGGGGGTCACCACCCGGAGGAATCCGCTGGCCACCAGCGTCGGCAGGCCCCGCGGCTCCTGCGCACGACGGGCGTCGTCGAGCCAGGCGCGGACTCGCTGGTGATTCGGTGCTTTCGGTCGGTGCGCGTCGACGAGGACGTTGACGTCAATCCCGGGCGCGTCCCGCAGCGCCCTCACCCATCGCCTCACGCAGGGTGCGTGGATCGGCGAGGTCGACCCCGGGCATCGTGCCCGACCCGCCGAAGACCGGCAGCTCGGGAACCTCGAACTGGGTGGACACGGGATGGGGGCGCAGCGCCATCCGCAAGGCGTCCTCGATGAGCTGCCCGACCGTCGTGCCCCGTCGGGCCGCGGTGGCCTTGGCGCGCCGGTAGAGGTCGTCGTCGATGCGGATCGTGGTGCTCACGGTGACACTCTGGTACCTGGGGTTGGCATCTGGTCATCAGTTCGGGACGGACCCTTGTGGACAGCGCACGACGAGGTCGTTTGCCAGTGCTGCCAGCGCGCCCGACGACGGGCGCTGCCCGCGATCTCGACGACGTCGGAGGCTCAGGCCGCGAGCGGCGACGGGGTCCCGAGGACCACGCCCCGCATCGCTGCCCGACATCCGCGTACTCCCACAGGAGCGCGTACTCCCACAGGAGTAGGTCGATCCGCAACACTGGGCGCTGGGCAACCGCCGTGGTCTGCTCTACCGTCGAAGCGTGCCCACCGCAGGCCGAAGCCCACAGTGGCCGGGCGCCGACGGCGTCCTCCTGGCGCTGGCGGCCGTCGTGCTCGTGCTGGCCGCCGCCTCGACCGACGAACCGTCTGCCCTGGCCGACCCGCGCCCGCTCGACGTGCTCGCTGTCGCGCTGCTGGCCTTCGGCGCAGCGGTCGTCTGGGCGGGTGGGCGCGTCCCGGCCCCGGCCGCGGCTGTCGCCATGGCGCTGACGTTCACCTGGTACGGCGTCGGCTACGAGAGCGGCCTGGTGAACGTGGTGACACTGGCCGCCTTCTACCGTCTCGGTCGCAGCGACACCGGACAGCGGGTGACGTTGGCCGTGGTGGCGGCCTCGGTGGTGGCGTCGCTCGTCATGATCGTCGGCGTGGGTGGCGAGCCGTGGCTCGAGGGGCTCACCGCGGCGGGCTATGTCCTCATCGCCGTGCTGTTCGGTGAGCTGATCCGCAGCCGGCACCTGCTCGTCGGGCGCTACGCCGCCGAAGCCGAACAGGCGCAGCGCGACGCCGATCGGCGCATCGCCGAGGAACGCCTGCGCATCGCTCGTGACGTCCACGACCTGTTGGCCCACACCGTGGCGTCGATGACCGTGCAAGCCGGGGTGGCCGCCGACGCCCTCGACCGCGACCCTGCCGCCGCCCGCGAGGCGCTGGCCCACATCCGACGGGCAGGGCGCGATGCCACCGGGGAGCTGCAGGCCACCGTGTCGGTGCTGCGCTCGGGCGGTGAGCGTCCCACCACGGCACCCAGCCCACGACTCGACCGCCTGGCCGACGTGGTGGAGGGAGCCCGCACCCACGGCGTTGCCGTATCGCTGGACGTTGAGCCGCCGACCCGGCCGGTCCCCGAGTTGGTGGAGCTCACCGCCTACCGCATCGTGCAGGAGAGCCTCACCAACGTGGTGCGTCACGCCGAGGCGACCCGTGCGTCGGTGCGTGTGCGCGCCGGCGACGCGGTGCTCGTCGTCGAGGTGCACGACGACGGACGAGGCGGACCGGCCGGCGTCGCCGGGTTCGGGCTGCGGGGCATGGCCGAGCGGGTCGACGCGCTGGGCGGCGAACTGTGGCACGGCACCGAACCCGACGGTGGCTGGACCGTTCGTGCCCGACTGCCGCTCCCGGCGGTGCGCTGATGCTGCGGGTGGTGGTGGCCGACGACCAACTGCTGGTGCGCGCCGGGTTCCGGGCGTTGCTCGACGCGGCGGACGACATCGAAGTGGTGGGCGAAGCCGTCGACGGCGACGAAGCGATCGAGATGGTGCGGTCCCTGCGACCCGACGTCGTGCTCATGGACGTGCGCATGCCGGGCGTCGACGGCCTGGCCGCCACCAGGGCCGTCACGTCGGACCCGGAGCTGGCGCAGACCCGCGTGGTGGTCCTCACCACCTACGAGCTCGACGAGTACGTCTTCGAGGCATTGCGCGTCGGGGCCAGCGGGTTCCTCACCAAGGACGTGGAACCAGCCGATCTGCGTGACGCCGTCCGCACCGTCGCTGCCGGGCACGCCCTGCTGTCGCCGTCGGTCACCCGCCGAGTGGTCGACTCCTTCGCCCGCCGCAGCGCGCCGTCGATCACCCCCGACCGGCTGGCGCACCTCACCGAGCGCGAAGTCGAGGTGTTGGCGGCGGTCGGCAAGGGCTGGTCGAACCACGAGATCGGCGAACGCCTCCACATGAGCCCCCTCACGGCCAAGACCCACGTCAGCCGCATCCTCACCAAGCTGGCGGTGCGGGACCGGGCGCAGCTCGTCGTGGTGGCCTACGAGAGCGGCCTCGCCGGCCACGACTGAGCCAGATCGGGCGGCGTCGCCGCTACTCCCACCGATGGTGGTCCATCACCTCCCGTGGGGCGATGTGGGCGCAGGAGTCGGCTTCGTACCGTCGCCCCATGTTCGAGCACCTTGCCCACACCTGTTACCGCCGCCGCCGCCGGGTGGTGGCCCTGTGGATCGCCCTGCTGGTGGCGGCCGTCGCTGCCTCGTCGACGCTCGGAGGTGAGCTGCGCAACGACTTCACCCTCCCCGGGGCGCCGTCGGAGCAGGCCGCCGACCTCCTCGCCGAGGCCGGTTTCGTCCACGGCGCCGGCGAGCAGGGTCAGATCGTGGTCGCCGCCGCTGACGGGGTGGCGCAGCCAGCGGTCCGCCAGCAGGTGACCGCCTTCCTCGACGCAGTGCGGACCGAGACGCCGAGCGTGGCGGTGTCGGACCCCTATGGCCCCGGTGGTCTGGTGTCGCCCGACGGGGACGTGGCCATCGCCGAGGTGTCCTTCGGTGACGCCGACCTGGCCACCCCCACCGAGGTGGCGGCCGACATCGCCGAGCTGCGCAGCGAGACGACGTTCCCCGACGGGGTACAGGTCGCCCTCGGCGGCGAGGTGTTCTACGAGGAAGCCGAGTTCTCCTCCGAGGGCATCGGCATGGTGGCGGCCATCGTCATCCTGCTGGTGGCCTTCGGATCGGTGTTGGCCATGGGCCTGCCGATCATCACGGCGCTGTTCGGCATCGGCATCGGGTCGGCCATCGTCCTGGTGGCCGCCCGCTTCATCGACGTCCCCGATTTCGCTCCCGCCGCGGTGGCCATGGTCACCATCGGTGTGGGCATCGACTACGCCCTGTTCCTGGTCACCCGCTACCGCGAGGAGCTGCAGGGCGGACGAGACCCGGAGGCGGCCGTGGTCCGGGCCGTCGACACCGCCGGTCGGGCCGTGCTCTTCGCCGGCACCACCGTGATCATCGCCCTCCTCGGGCTGTTGGCCATCGGGCTGGCCACCACCCGGTCGTTGGCCGTGGCCGTGTCCGCCGGGGTGCTGATGGCCATGGTGGCCTCGCTCACCCTGTTGCCGGCGTTGCTCGGCTTCGTGGGCCGCACCATCGACCGGTTCTCCCTCGGTCGCCCCGCCGCCGGACTGCCCGCGGAGCGGTCGCTCTGGTATCGGTGGAGCCGCGCCGTGCAACGCCATCCGGCACCCATTGCCGTGGTCGGCCTGGCCGTCGTGCTGGTCCTGACGGCGCCGGCGATGAGCCTTCGGCTCGGCTTCGGCGATGCCAGCAACCGCCCGGTCACCGACACGGCCCGCCAGGCGTTCGACCTGGTGGCCGACGGCTTCGGCCCCGGGTACAACGGACCACTGTTCGTGGCCGTCGACCTGTCCGGCGACCCGGCCATCGACGAGCCCGTGCTGGCCCAGCTCGACGACGCCCTCGCCGCCACCCCCGGCGTGGCGTCGGTGACCCCTGCCGTGGTGAACGACGCCGGTGAGGTGGCCGTCGTGCAGGCCTTCCCGACCACCGCCCCTCAGGCCGCCGAGACCGCCGAGCTGGTGCACGCCCTGCGCGACGACGTGCTGCCGGCGGTGGCCGCACCCGACACCGACCTGCTGGTCGGAGGGGCGGTGGCGGCGGTGGTCGACTTCGCCGACGTCCAAGCAGAGCGGATGCCCGTCTTCATCGGACTGGTGTTGGCGGTGTCCTTCGTGGTGCTCGTCGCCGTGTTCCGCAGCGTGGTGGTGGCTGCCACCGCGGTGGTGTTGAACCTGCTGTCGATCGGCGCCGCCTACGGGGCGCTGGTGGCGGTGTTCCAGTGGGGGTGGGGCGCCGAGATGCTCGGCCTCGGCGAACCGGGGCCCATCGAGGCGTGGGCGCCGATGATGCTCTTCGCCATCCTGTTCGGGCTGTCGATGGACTACGAGGTGTTCCTCCTCAGCCGCATCAAGGAGGAGCACGACCGCACCGGCGACAACGCCACCGCGGTGGCCGACGGCCTGGCCAGCACCGCCCGACTCATCACCGCCGCGGCGGCCATCATGATCTGCGTCTTCGGTGGCTTCGTGCTCTCCGCCGATCGGGCGTTGCAGATCTTCGGGTTCGGCCTGGCCGTCGCCATCCTCGTCGACGTCACCGTCGTGCGGCTCCTGCTCGTGCCCTCGACCATGGAGTTGCTGGGCGAACGCAACTGGTGGCTGCCCCGCTGGCTGGGTCGGCTGCTGCCCGACGTGCGCCTCGACCGGGAACCGGCTGGCTCAGCCGCTGCGCCCGCTCCGGCCGGGAGCCTGCAGCGCACACCGACGCTCACGACAGCCTCGCCGGCTGCGACCGCCCCAACGACCGCAACGACCGCAACGACCGAAGGATTCCACCATGCTGCTCCCCCTCCCCCTCCCGATCGCCATGACCGTTGGTGAGGCCACGGTCGCCGTGACCATCATCCTCGCCGTGGCCGCCGTCGTACTGCTCATCGTGTGGCAGGTGTTCGTGCTGGCCCGGCGCAACATGGAGCTCCGAGCTCACGGCCACGACCCTGATCCACAAGCGTCGACCCCCGGCACTGACACCGAGATCGCGAGCTGACCCCAGAACCTTGCGAACTGCCGGCGATCTGAGGCGAATGCGTCGCGTATCGCCGGCAGTTCGAGGGGTGGTCAGCCCACGGGTCGCTCGCAGCGATCCAGGTAGGCCACGCCCCGGGGGGAGAGGCGGTAGCCCACGTCGAGGCTCTCGGTGAGGCCCAGGTCCTTCAGTTGGCGCACCCGCCGTTTGAAGCGTGGCTGGTCGAGACCCACCTCCGGAGCCAGCACCCGCGACGGCTCGCCGGCACGCTGGCGGAGCAACTGGAGCAGCTGCGCGGTCCAGGGCTCGGCGCGGCTGGCGGCGTCCCACCGGTCGAGCTGGGCGTCGATGTCGGCCACCTCCTCGGGGGTGAGCTCGACGTCCTCCCGCAAGGCCACCCGTGGGTCGTCGCCGGCCCGGTGGAAGCGGATGCGGTAGAGGGTGCGGTCGCCGTCGTCGTCGCTCCACAGGGTGTCGACGAGTTCGTCGACCGAGTCGAACCCGGCAGCTCGGGCATCGCCGTCGGTGATGTCGACGCCGGTGATCGGTGCCAGGTCGTCGATGGCCAGCAACCCAGCCGGCGTGCGGAGCGTGCCACCGGCGCTGACCGTCGGCCGTTGCCAGCGGCGGAACGCCACCGTCACCTGGCCGTTGCGGATGCGGTCGTGGAGGTCGGCGGGGAAGAGCATCGTGGGTCAGTTCCGGGCAGGCCACGCCATGGCTGGGACGCTAGCGGGCCGAGTCCCGCCCGGCTGTAGCGCTCGGCCCTGAGGCCGATACTGCCCTGACAAGCAGCGCGCTGAAGGGTCTTCACAGTGCTGAGTCGTCGGCTACAGTCCCAGACACGGGCGTCGCGGTGGGTCGCGTCGCGGACATGGGGAGTGCGTCATGGGTGCGGTGCGTGGTGTTCGTCGTGTGCGTGGGGTGGTCGTGGCGGTGGTGGTCACCCTGTTGGTGGTCGCCGTCGTGCCGCCCGCAGGCGCCGATCCGGGCGGCGCCGTGCCCCTCGAACGCGCCGCGTCGTCAGGGACAGCGTCGGCTCGGGTCTCGGTGTCGACCATCGACGCGGACGCCGACGAGCCGTCGGCTGACCCGGCTGCGGTGGCCACCTCGACGTCGCAGCCGCCGCCCGCCCAGTTGACCCAAACGGCCGAGCCGACCCACGACGGCGTCGTCACCTCCAACGGCGACGTCGACCTCGGCCCTGAGGTGCGCCCCCGCCGTCTCGATGTCGGCAACTGGCTGGGGTGCGCCATCCGCATCGACGGCACGTTGGATTGCTTCGGGCAGAACAACTCGCACATGCCCGCGTTCCCGCCGGAGGGCACGTTCGTCTCGGTGGCCGTCGGCCAGCAGTACGGCTGCGCGCTCGACGCCGACGGCGCCGCCACGTGCTGGGGAATGCCGAACGACGATCGGCTCGTCGCCCCTGACGTGCGCCTGGTGGACATCAGCATCGGCTTCAACCACGCCTGTGGCCTCGAGCAGGACGGCACCCCGCACTGCTGGGGGTGGGACGGCGGCTTCGGTGCCACCGTGCCGCCCGACGAGCCCTTCGTGCAGATCGCCACGGGCAACGCAATGAGCTGCGGCATCACACCCGAGCAGGAAGTGCGGTGTTGGGGGTCGAACGACTCGGGTCAGCTCCAGGTGCCGTCCGGTCAGTTCACCGAGCTGTCGGCCGGTCACGGTCACGTCTGTGCCATTCGCGTCGACCGGACCCTTGCCTGCTGGGGCCTGCTGAGTGACGCTCCCCTCGGCGCCTTCCGGTCGGTGAGCGCTGGATGGGGCCACACCTGTGCCATTGCCGTCGACCACACCCCGGTCTGCTGGGGAAACAACACCGGCGGTCGCTCCGACCCGCCACCGGGGATCTTCGCCTCGATCAGTGTGTGGCAGCACAGCTGTGGCGTGCGCTTCGAAGGTACGGTCGAGTGCTGGGCCGGGGATGGTCCGGCTCGTGGCGACATCGCTTCGGTGA
>JAFIEP010000138.1 GCA_020832495.1 Acidimicrobiia bacterium
CGCGGTGATGAGCGTGCCGGCCAGCCAGGCGTGCTCCCGCACGACGACGCCGACCGCTGTGCCCCCGAACACCGAGGCCAGCAGGGCCAAGGTGAGCGGCAGATGGCACGGGCAGAACACGAAGGACCCGAACAGCCAAAGCCGGCCGCGCCGCTCGAGCACCGGTGTGGGCTCGACACGGCTCGCAGACACGCCTGGTGGCTCCACGAGCGGGGTAGGGGGCTTCGTCGTCATGCCCACACTATACCCTAGGGGGTATCAGCTGGCAAGGGCCCTCCGACCTCCGACGGTCGATCGGCCGTGATCGGGCGCTCGGTCACCATCCATCCCAGGGTGGTGCGTCGCTCGACTGGAACTCGATGGCCCCGGAATCGCAACCAGAACCGACAGGACGCGGCGCACCTCGCAGATCCGTGGTGCGCTGGCCCCCACACGAGTGCAGGCCCTCCGGCACCCGGTGCCTGATCAGCGTGGTCGGGAGGGGTATCTCGTACCAGAGGTGGATGTCGATGATCTCCACAAAGTGCCCGTCGTGGGGGATGGCGCCGACCGCGTCACCGGGGCCGTCGAGTCCACACGTGTCAGAGGTGCCGACGCTGTAGCCCAACGACGTCGGCGCGGTTCCTTCGCAGAATCCGCGCAGGACGCTCGAGGCGAACGTCGTGGTCCCGTCGCCCTGCGTCCGCACGACAGGGCCTTGCTGGGCCCCCCAGAGTGTGATTCCCCTCAGGGTCGACGCAACCAGGTGGACGGTGCCCTCGTTCCTCACCGGTTGACCGAGCGTGGCCATGTAGGAGAGCTCGGCGACGAACGCACCCTCAGCGCCGACACGAACCACTGGAGCGTTCGGGTTCACGAACACGCCGCGGCGAAGCACGGCCGTTCCCTCGACCTCGAGGGTTCCCGGGACACCGAGGCCTTCCGCTGCGAGCACACCCCCTTCTTCGACGCGCAGCACGGCGGTCGACGACCAGGCGGCGTCGATCGCGGCGAAGGTGGCCGGATCACTGTGGGCTCCCCAGTTGATCTGCACGTTGGACGTCACCACCATCGTGCCCAGGTCCCAGTCGTACACACCCGCAGGTGCCGCGACCTGGGCGCGGTCAACGGTGTTGGACTCCTCGATCGCAGCACGCAACGTGCAATCGCCCTCGCCCGCTGTCGCTTCGCACACCCCGTCACCCGGCGCGGCGGCCGCCGCGTCAGCGAAGGTCGTCACCTCGAACAACGGGGGTGGCTCCCCGGGCTCACAGGCGCTCAGCAGCAACCCCACGCCGACCGCAGCCGACACACCAATCACGACCCTTGTCCCCCGACGCATCATGAACCATCCCCGCGAGTGCAGGTCCACCCACCGGAAGGGAAGACATCCGCAACACCGGATCGTAGCGAGTGGGTCCATCTCCCGCCGGTCGTTTCGCGCGTCGGCGTGCAGACGCCGGTGGCTCCCGAAACGGACGGTCCGGTCTGGGGGGCCGTTGCGCAGTCTGGCCGCAGGCGTTAGGTGGGGGCACGTCAGTGGTGAAGCACCGCTTGGGCCTCGCGGACGCGGATGGGGACGGTGGCCGTGGTGGTGAGCGTACCGAGTTCACCTCCGTTGCCCGTGGTGCCGTGCCAGTGAGCGGCCCATTCGATGGTGATGGTGAGGGGATACGTGCCCTCGGGGTGGTCACGGGTGGAGCGGTGCTTCCATTGGTGGGTGCAGTCGCCTGGGGTTGGGCGGTCCGCAGTGTGCGAGGTGGGCGGCCGACCGGGGCCCGTGCAGCGCTGCGGCGGGGTGCCGTCGCCGGGGTCGATGGTGAGGCGGGTCGGTGAGGCCTCGACGGTGGCACTGGTGGTGGCGACGGTGGCGGTTGCGCTCTGGCGCTGCCAGGGACCGTCGTGCCAGACCCAGGTGTGGAGCCCGACGAGGTGGTCGGCGCCGGACGGTGGGTTGGTGCTGACCGCCGGTGGGGTGAGGGTGAGCGCGGCGAGGGCGGCGTCGAGGGCCCGTTGTTCTGCGAGCGCTCCGGCGAAGGGATCGGCAGGGTCGTAGACGACGATGTCGACGGAGAGGACGTCGCCGTCGATCGTGCGGCACATGAAGGTGTAGGCGACGTCGGGTTCGGGGGTGACGGGAGTCGTCTGATCCACGGTGTAGGCGTAGGTGCCGTCGGTTGCGCCAAAGGCGTGGTAGCTGCAGATCACCGGGCGGCCGCCGCCTCCCCCACCACCGCCGGCGGGCGACCAGCTGCCCAACGACTGCCCGTTCGCACCCTGCACCGCAAACGCCACCGGCTGTCCATCCACCACCGCTCCGGCGGTGTAGTCATGGGTTGGGGTGACACCGCCGAACAGATAGTCAGCAGTAGCCGGAGCGCCAATCGCACACAGGGCGACGGCGCACACCAGCATGCCGACCACAGCCTTCAATCGCATCCGGACCGCCCTTGCGTCACCCCGGCGGCATCCGTACGACTCACGCGCCAGTCTCCATCGACGAGCACTAGGTCGAGTTCGACGAAGCCCGACAACACCTCGTCACTCACCACCTCCCCCGTGCTCGCAATTCGAACGACGGCATCGTCGACCAGGCAGTGTCTGACCTGGGCCCGCTCGGGCGACTCGATGGTGACCTCTGCTCCACGGAGGTCGACTCCGGCATCACCGTCGACAACGTGGCCGAGGACGGCCATACGTTCAGTGCGACTGCGGGAGTGGTCCAGTGCCTCGCCCGTGTAGTAGCGCTCGAACCCCGAATGTTTGGGGTCGGGGGGACGACCTGCTTCGATCATCGTGTCCCAGAAGCCCTGGACGGCCTCCAAAACTTCCTCCTCGACCGACAGCTCCTCGGTCGAGTCGGCAGCTTGCTCGGAGGCATCGTCGACAGGCAGCGGCGACCGCTCGGCGTCCGTTCCCTCGTGGGTCACCGGTGCGGGCGTCGGAACCGACGAGTCCGCCCCGGCTCCTCCGCTCCGCAGTCCGCACCCACCCAACAGCCCCCAGGACACGCCGACGGCCAGGCACACCACGGCACCTCGCAGGGCAAGCGAACGACGTACGGGTTCACCGCCCCTCGCCACCTCGGACGGGGTGTGATCGCCCGTCGCCCTGCTCGGGCGGTCGCCTACCCGGCGCCTCATCTGCTGCATGTCCACCATGTAGCTGACCCCACCAGGAGCGTCACCCGACCACAACCGCACCACGAGCGAGCAGGCGCGCTCGCGGTGGCGGTTGGCCACGTTGCGTCGCAGTGCACGTCGTCAGATCACTCCCTGCGTTCGACGTACCACCCACCGGGCCGCGACGATGCACCCATGCCCCATCCGCGCCTCGTCCTGGCATCGGCCTCGCCGACCCGCGCCAGCATCCTGCGGACGGCCGGATTCGACCCCGAGATCCGAGTGAGCGGCGTGGACGAGACCGAGGTGGCCCCCGACGACGTGCGGGCCATGGTGGCCGCGCTGGCCCGCCTGAAGGCCACTGCCGTCGCCGACCGCCTCGCCACGGAGGTGACCGACGACGAGCAGGCCCTGGTCGTTGGATGCGACTCGCTGTTCGAGTGGGACGGGCACCCGGTGGGCAAGCCTGCCGACGTTGCCGAGGCCCGGGCCCGCTGGCGGGCCATGCGTGGCCGAGCCGGGCTCCTGCACACCGGCCACTGCGTCATCGCCTGTCCCGGCGGCGACAGCGCCGAGGGGGTGGCCACCTCGACGGTCCGCTTCGGCAGGCCGACCGACGACGAGATCGAGGCCTACCTGGCCACCGGCGAGCCACTCGAGGTCGCCGGTGCCGCCACCATCGAAGGTCGCTCGGCGCCCTTCATCGACGGCATCGAGGGCGACCACACCAATGTGCTGGGACTGTCGCTCCCCCTCCTGCGCACGCTCCTGGCCGACCTCGGCGTGGCCATCACCGACCTGTGGGTCCCACCCGGTGGGGTCTCGACCCCGTGACCGCCCCGGCGCCCGCACCCTGCCAACCACGGTGCCCCACCGGAACGACCCCACCGGCGTCAGCGGCCACGAGCGCCCCGTGGCGCGTCGCGCCGCCCACGGTCGCCGGGCCATGACGCTCTCCATCGGACCGCTGCGCCTCGACCCGCCCGTGGTGCTCGCCCCCATGGCCGGTGTGACCAACGTGGCCTTCCGCCGACTGTGCCGCCAGTTCGGCGCCGGGCTCTACGTGAGCGAGATGGTCACCGCCCGAGCACTGGTGGAGGGCAACGAACGCACCAGACGGATGGTGGCGCGGGACGACGGTGAGCCGACCCACAGCGTGCAGCTCTACAGCGTGCATCCCGAGGTGCTGGCGCGGGCCGTGCGGATCCTGATCGACGACATCGGGGTGGACCACGTCGATCTCAACTTCGGCTGCCCGGCGCCCAAGGTCACCCGTCGCGGTGGGGGCGCCGCGCTTCCGCTCCACCCCCGGCTCCTCCAACGGCTCGTCGAGTCTGCCGTGGGTTCCGCCGGGCGCGTCCCGGTCACGGTGAAGATGCGGATGGGCATCGACGACTCGCTGCGCACCGACATCGAGGCAGCCCGCATCGCCGAGGACGCTGGGGCAGCAGCGGTGGCGTTGCACGCTCGCACCGCGGTGCAGCTCTACTCCGGCGAGGCCCGCTGGGAGGCCATCGCCGAGCTCCGCGCCAGTGTGCGCAGCATCCCGGTCCTCGGCAACGGCGACATCTGGCGAGCCGAAGACGCGTTGGCCATGCACGAGGCAACCGGTTGCGACGGCGTGGTCATCGGCCGAGGCTGCCTGGGTCGGCCCTGGCTGTTCCGGGACCTGGCCTGCGCTTACGCAGGCGAACCGATCCCGCCACCGCCCACCTTCGGCGAGACGGTGGCCACCATGCGAGAACACCTCGAGCTGCTGTGCGCCCACCTGGGTGGTCTCGGCGGGGTGCGCGACTTCCGCAAGCACCTTGCCTGGTACCTGGTCGGCTATCCGGTCGGTCGGGCGCGCCGCCACGAATTGAACCGGGCCAACGACCCCGAGGTGGTCGACGCCCTCCTCGCCCGCCTGCTGGACGTCGTCGACCCAGACCTGCGCCTCGACCCGGTGACCGCCACCCTGCCCCGGGGGCACACGAACGGCCCACGCCCGGTGGCGCTCCCCGACGGGTGGCTCGACAGCCGCCACGACGACCAACCCCCGGCCGGTGCCGAGCTGTTGGTCTCGGGCGGCTGATAGAGCGGCGCCCGCGACCTCCCGACCGACC
This sequence comes from Acidimicrobiia bacterium, assembly GCA_020832495.1. GTDB lineage: Bacteria > Actinomycetota > Acidimicrobiia > Acidimicrobiales > Acidimicrobilacustridaceae > JAFIEP01. Next base: position 5,207 of record JAFIEP010000138.1, read on the forward strand.
TCCCGGCCGGCGCCGAGCTGCTGGTGTCGGACGGCTGAAGCCGCCGTGTGATCACCGCACCGGCCATCGACACCGGACGCGTCGAGGGGGCGCACCCATGGGCACGCCCCCTCGACAATCGCTCGGTGGTTCCTACTGCTCAGTCCGCGGCCTCGGCAGCACCGGGGCTCGGTGGCGACACGCTCGGTGCCGTGGTGGCCGGCGCCGGAGCGGGCTCTTCCTCGGTCACCGTGGTGGGCACGAAGCCGCCCTCGATGGCCCGGAAGGTGATGATCCGCTCGCCCGTCTCCGGGTCGGGCTCGGCGTCGATCATGATCTTCTGACCGGCGCGGAACTCCTTCCACAGCAGGCGCTCGGAGAGGGCGTCCTCCACCATCCGCTGGATGGCACGGCGGAGTGGTCGAGCGCCGAGTTGAGGGTCATAGCCCTTGTCGGCCAGCAGGACCTTGGAGGCCTCCGACAACTCGAGGCCGATGCCCTGGCTCTCGAGCTGGGTGGTGACCCGGCGGATCATGAGATCCACGATGCGGATGACCTCGTCCTTCGACAGCTCGTGGAAGACGATGGTGTCGTCGATGCGGTTCAGGAACTCCGGGCGGAAGTGCTGCTTGAGGGCGTCGTTGACCTTCTCCTTCATCTTCTCGTAGGAGATGGCCTCATCGGCCTTGCCGAAGCCGACGTTCGCCTTGCGCAGGTCGGCGGTGCCCAGGTTCGAGGTCATGATGAGCACGGTGTTGCGGAAGTCGACCGAGCGGCCCTGGCTGTCGGTGAGGCGACCCTCTTCGAGGATCTGCAACAGCGTGTTGAACACGTCGGGGTGGGCTTTCTCGATCTCGTCGAACAGCACCACCGAGAAGGGCTTGCGGCGCACGGCTTCGGTGAGCTGGCCGCCCTCTTCGTAGCCCACGTAGCCCGGGGGCGAACCGACGAGCCGGCTCACTGTGTGCTTCTCCATGTACTCGCTCATGTCGAGCTGGATCAGCGACTGCTCGTCACCGAAGAGGAACTCGGCGAGGGTCTTGGCCAGCTCGGTCTTACCCACACCGGAAGGCCCGAGGAAGATGAACGAGCCGGACGGCCGCTTGGGGTCCTTCAGCCCGGCACGGGTGCGCCGGATGGCCTGGCTGACCGCCTTGATAGCGCTCTCCTGGCCGATGACCCGCTTGTGCAGCTCCTCTTCCATACGGAGCAACTTGGCGGTCTCTTCCTCGGTGAGCTTGTAGACGGGGATGCCGGTCCAGATGGACAGCACCTCGGCGATGGCCTCTTCGTCGACCTCGTCGAAGAGGTCGACGCCGGAGTCCTTGATCTCGGCCTCGAGCTCGTCCTTGCGACCCAGCAGCTCCTTCTCCTTGTCGCGGAGCTTGCCGGCCTCTTCGAAGTTCTGCGCCTCGACGGCGTCCTTCTTCTCCTGCTGGACCTGGGCGATCTGGTTCTCGAGCTCCTTGTAGTCCGGCGGCGTCTCCATGCGCTTGATGCGCAGGCGGCTGCCGGCCTCGTCGATGAGGTCGATGGCCTTGTCAGGCAGGTGACGATCGGAGATGTAGCGGTCGGCGAGGTTTGCCGCCGCCACCAGGGCCTGGTCGGTGATGGTCACCCGGTGGTGCGCCTCGTAGCGGTCGCGGAGACCCTTGAGGATCTCAATGGTGTGGGTGACCGACGGCTCTTCCACCTTGATGGGCTGGAAGCGCCGCTCGAGCGCCGCATCCTTCTCGAGGTGCTTGCGGTACTCGTCAAGGGTGGTGGCACCGATGGTCTGCAGCTCACCGCGGGCCAGCATGGGCTTGAGGATGCTGGCCGCATCGATGGCGCCTTCGGCGGCACCGGCGCCGACGAGCGTGTGCAGCTCGTCGATGAACAGGATGATGTCGCCGCGGGTCTTGATCTCCTTGAGCACCTTCTTCAGGCGCTCCTCGAAGTCACCGCGGTAGCGGCTGCCGGCGACGAGCGCTCCGAGATCCAGCGTGTAGAGCTGCTTGTCGGTGATCGTCTCGGGGACGCTGCCCCCGGCGATGGCCTGGGCCAATCCCTCGACGATGGCGGTCTTGCCGACGCCGGGCTCGCCGATGAGCACCGGGTTGTTCTTGGTACGGCGGCTGAGCACCTGCATGACCCGCTCGGTCTCGCGCTCGCGCCCGATGACGGGGTCGAGCTTCTTGTCGCGAGCCAGCTGCGTGAGGTTGCGACCGAACTGGTCGAGCACCAGCGATCCGGACTGGCCCTGCTCGCTCGAACCACCACCGTGGGTGGCGCCTGCCTTCTCCGGCGCCGGACCCGAGTAACCCGACAGGAGCTGGATGACCTGCTGGCGGACCCGCGAAAGGTCGGCACCCAGCTTGACGAGCACCTGGGCGGCCACGCCCTCACCTTCACGGATGAGGCCGAGCAGGATGTGCTCGGTGCCGATGTAGTTGTGCCCGAGCTGCAGCGCCTCGCGCAGGGACAGCTCGAGCACCTTCTTGGCGCGGGGGGTGAACGGGATGTGCCCCGACGGCGAGGAACCACCCTGGCCGATGATCTCCTCGACGGCGCTGCGCACCGCTTCGAGGGAGATACCGAGCGACTCGAGGGCCTTGGCGGCCACGCCCTCACCCTCGTGGATGAGGCCCAGCAGGATGTGCTCGGTGCCGATGTAGTTGTGGTTGAGCAACCGGGCTTCTTCTTGCGCCAGGACGACAACCCGGCGAGCCCGGTCGGTGAAGCGTTCGAACAAGGGACATGCCTCCCGAAGAGATCGTGAGTCAAGTCTAGCCACCCCACTGACAATCCCGACGGGCGGGACCCACCGGGTTGCGGTGATCTCGGCGCAGAACCCCTGCGGGTGGCTCGGGTTGGGTGGTCACCGGGCCTTGGGCCTAGATTCAGGTCGTGGCGTCATCGGGACCCCTCGTCGACCACGAGGTCATCGCCGCCGACCTGGACCGGCTGGAGGGGGCGCTGCGTGCTGCGGTGACCACCGAGGACCCCTTCCTGACCGAGATCGCCTCACACCTCATCGAGGCCGGCGGCAAGCGAGGTCGTCCACTCTTCGCCGTGGCGGCGGCCGCCACCGGCACGACGAGTGTCGAACCGGCCGGTGAGGACGTACTGAGCGGCAGTGTGTCGGTCGAATTGGTGCACCTCGGCTCGCTGTACCACGACGACGTCATGGACGAGGCCAGCGTGCGGCGCAGCGTGGAGAGCGTGAACGCTCGCTGGGGCAACCTCCAGGCCATCCTCGCCGGTGACTTCCTCCTGGCCCGGGCGTCCGAGATCGCCGCCAACCTCAGCATGGAGGTGGCGGCCCTGCTGGCCCGCACCATCGCCCGACTGTGCGAGGGCCAGGTCCTCGAACTACGCGACACCTACAACGCCGCTCGCACCGAGCAGGCGTACCTGGCATCGATCGAGGGCAAGACGGCCTCCCTGTTCGCCTCTGCCTGCCGCATCGGGGCGATCACCGGCGGCTTGGACCGCCCTGCGGTCGAGGCGCTCACCGAGTTCGGGCGCAGCTACGGCATGGCCTTCCAGATCGTGGACGACATCTTGGACGTCACCGCCACCGACGAGGTGCTGGGCAAGCCCGCTGGGAACGACCTCATCGAGGGCGTCTACACCCTGCCGGTCCTGCGGACGATCGCCGCCGGTGGCAAGCCGGCCGACGTACTGGCCGGCTTGCTCGGGCGGCCACTGGACACGGCCGAGATGCACGACGCCCGTGAGGCCGTCCGCTCGGGCGGCCAGGTGGCGGCCGCCACCGACGTCGCCCGCCAGTGGGTCGACCGGGCGACCGAGTCGCTGGCCGAGCTGGCACCGTCCGAAGCCGGCGAGGCCCTCGCCGGACAGGCCGAGCACCTCGTCGAGCAACTCACCGCCGCCACGAGCTGATCCACGTACCGGCCTGGCCGGACGGTTGCGGGACCGCGGCGTGTCGCCGCCACCCCTGAGCAGCGGAGCGACGCAACAATCGCTGGGTCACTCGTTCTCGGGGCCGCCGGGTTCTCCCTCTCGATCGGCCCCGATCCCGCCTTCCCCCTCGTTGCGGCCTGTCGCCTCGACCAGCCGGAGCAATGCCCAGTCGAGGCACTCTTCCGCTTCCTCGGGGCTGACCCCTCCGACATCGAGCAACTGGAAGTACGTGCGGGTGGCGAACAACACCCGAACCAGCGCCACCAAGCGCCGCACCTCCCACTCGTCAGCTCCCGCCACGTCGGCTTCGAGAGCGCGGCGGACCCAAGCCAAGCGTTCCTCGGCCTCGACCAGACTCAGCTGTCGCTCCTCGGGTGAGAGCAGCTTCGCCCGCTGGAACGGCTCGTCAGCCAGCGCGGCGCGCACCACTGACCGCTGGATGGTCCGCAGCTCGTCGACCGACGTCGGTCTCGGCATTCCCTCGAGGCCGAGGCCTCTGCGGACCCGGTTCCCCATGGCCTCGATGAGGTCGTCACGGCTCGGGAAGTGTCGGTAGACGGTCCGCAGCGCAACACCTGCATGCTCCGCGATACCGGCCATGGTCAGGTGCTCCCCCGGGCGCGAAACCACCAGCTCGGCCGCCGCCTCGACGATCCGCTCGGCGGTGGCCGCTGCCTGTTGGGCACGCAGCGGACTCTCGTACGACCGGTTCATGGTTCCACCCTACCGGGCATCCGTGGTCATCATGTCACGCGATTATGTATTGACAACACACTAACATGTCATGAATATGCCCATGTGCACCCCGCACATCCGACAGCCCTGGGAGGGACTGATGAACACGAAACCCCGCAAGCGACGACTGTTGACCACGGTGGCAGCCACCGGACTGCTGCTGGCCCCCATGGCCTGCAGCGACGATGACGACGGCGACGACGTCGACACCACGAACGACACCCCCACCACCGCGGTGGACGAAACCACCGATGACACCACCGACGACACGAACGGCACTGGGGGCGACGACGAGGGCGCAGCCGGCAACGTCGTCGTGGTGACCATGACCGACTTCGCCTTCGACCTGCCCGACGAGTTGCCTGCCGGCACCACGCTCGAGTTGGTCAACGAGTCGCCCGTCGAGGTCCATGAGGTCGTCCTGTTCCGCCTCGACGACGACGAGGACCGATCGCTCGAGGAACTGCTCGAGCTCCCCCAGGAAGAGCTCATGGCCGTCGCTGAGATGCGGGGCGTCGGCTTCGCCGCTCCCGACAGTGACGACGCCGTCTACCCGATGGGGCCGCTCGTCCTCGACGAGGCCGGTCGCTGGATCGCCCTCTGCGCCATCCCCACCGGCGCCGATCCCGACGAGTGGTTGGCCGAGGCTGCGGCCAACCCCGGACCACCGGACGTCGACGGCGGGCCCCCGCACCTGGTGCACGGGATGGTCTCGCTCGTCGAGGTGACCGACTGAGTCCTCCCCGGTGTCGGTCGTCTCACCCCCTCGTGGCGGCGACCGACACCGGGGCGCTCCGGGCCTCCACGGCCACGAAAGGATCCGCAATGCGCGCCAACACTGCACTGCGCTGGGTGCACCTGGGCTTCGGTCTGGTGCTGTCCTACTACTTCTTGTTCAAGCCGCCCGACGGATGGTCCGACAGTTTCGAGAACTTCGTCAGCGGCATGGTGATGACCGTCGTGGCCTGGACCGGCATCATCAAGTGGCAACTTCCCCACCTCCGTCGGTGGTGGCGGAAGCGGCGAGCCGACCCCCAGCAGGTCGGCGCGGCCGACGGCTGATCACCGCGGCGATCGGGCTCAGGCCACCTCGGCGTCGCCCAGGGCCCGGACGCGCTCGATGAAGCCGAGCACCGTGCGGTTGTAGGCCCCGGCCTGCTCGACCATGAACCCGTGTGCCGCGCCGATGACCACCGCCAACTCGGCGTCGGGCACGAGGTCGACGATCTCCTCACTGTCACCCACGGGGGTGAGGATGTCCTGGCTGCCGACGATGGCCAGCGTGGGCGCCGCCACCCCGCCCAACTCTTCCCGCACACCGTCGTCCATCGAGACGATGGCGTCGATCTGGGCCACGAACACCTCGGGCGGGATGTCCATGGCGAGGGGTCCCAGCAGGTCGATGGCCGGCCGGAAACGGCGCAGCATCCGAGGTCCCACGAGCCAGCGGGCCGCCTGTTGGCTGAGTTCACCCATCCCCGACTCGAGTGCCAGTTCCCGCCACTCGGCGAGCAGTTCGAGACGCCACCTGAGGTGGCGGCACGCCGTGCAGGCCAAGGTCAGTGACCTGACCCGCTCCGGGCTCCGCACACCGAGGATCTGGGCGATCACTCCGCCCATGGACGCACCCATGACGTGCGCCGAGCCGATGCCCTCGGCATCCAACACGGCCACGGCGTCCGCCGCCATCACCTCGAGGTCGTACGGACCCTCGGGCCGGTCGGAGCGACCGACCCCCCGGTTGTCCATGACCACCACCCGGTGGCCTCGAGCGAAGGCGCGGCGCTGCCGCACCCACCCGCGGCTGTCCGCACCGAGCCCTTGGATCATCAGCACCGGCTCGGCGTCACGCGGGCCGGACACGGAGTAGGCAATGGTGGTGCCGTCGGGGGCGGTGGCGGTGGACACGCTGAACACTGTACGGGCGACCGCGGCGCGATCCGGAGATGGCGGCGCTGGACTGCGACGCGTGACACCACCCGGAGCCTGCGGGTCAACCCGACATAGGGTTGGGCATGACCGAGGCCCGCCGGGGGGAACGTCACGAGCGTCGACCCGCGGAAGACTCGTCGGCAGCAACACCGATGACCCCGTTGCGGCGGACCGACGGCGCCGAGGGTACGTGGGAGGACAGCCTCTGGGCCGGGATCGCCGTGTTCCGCTGGGCGGCGTGGGCCTGGATGGCCCTCGTCGCCGCCGCCGACCTCGGTGCGGGAGGGGTTGCGCATCCGGAGGTCATGGTGGTCCTCGTGGCGACGGCGCTGGCCGTGACCGTGGCCGCCACGCTGCTGTTGCGACAGCAACCGGCAGCGCTGTGCAGCACGCCATGGTTGGCCGGCGAACTGGCGCTCGGCGCCACGCTGTTGTTCGCCGACTGGTGGGTGTACGGACCGAACGGCATCCACTCGCAGTCGCTCGGTTCGGTCTGGCCACTGGCCGGGGTGCTGGCCGTGGGCGTTCGGGCCGGACCGCTGTGGGGCACGCTGGCCGGGACCTCAGTGGGCGTGGCCTCGCTGGCCGGCGAAGTGGCCTTCCTGCCCGACCTCGGTGGCTCGGCGTTGTTCGGGTTGGCCGGCACCATCGTCCTCTACGCCCTCGGAGGCGGCGTGGCCGGTGTGTTCGCCCGCCGACTGCGGGCGGCGGCTGCGGAGGTGGCCATGGCCCGAGCACGCGAGGAGGTGGCGCGCACCCTCCACGACGGGGTGTTGCAGACGCTGGCCGTCATCCAACGGCGCAGCACCGACACCGAGCTCACCTCATTGGCCCGGGAGCAGGAAGCCGACCTCCGGGAGTTCCTGTTCACCGAGGCATCGCGCAGCGGCACCGCCGGGTCGACCACGGTCGGGTCGCACTCCCCCGTCACCGAGGTTCCCACGCTCGTCGGCGCGTTGCGCACCGCCGCTACCCGGGCCACACGGCTGCACGGCCTGCGCGTGGACGTGGCCGCCGTGCCTGGTCTCGACGAACCCCCCGAGCCGGTGGTGCGGGCGGTGGCGGCCGCGGTGGGGGAGTGCCTGACCAACGCAGCCAAGCACGGGGCGGCAACCCGGGCCACCGTGTTCGTCGACATCGATGATCCCGCTCCAACCGCCGCCATGGAGTTCCGGGCCGAGGCTGGCACCGCCGACAGCGGCGCGCCGGGACTGCTCTGCACGGTGAAGGACGACGGGTCGGGCTTCGATCCCGCCACGGTGCCCGAAGGTGCCGGGCTCCGGCTCTCGGTGCGCGCCAGACTGTCGGAGGTGGGTGGACGCGTGACGATCGAGTCCCGACCGGGTTCGGGTACCGAGATCTGCCTCCACGTGCCGGCGACGACCACCCGACGATGGGGAGGCACCCGATGAGTCGACTCTCAGCTGTGCGAGTGGTGGTCTGCGACGACCACCCCATTTGGCGTTCGGGCATGCGCAACGACCTGGGTGAGAACTTCCACGTCGTGGGCGAGGCCGGCGACGCCGCTGAGGCCATCACGGTCATCCGCGCCACCACTCCGGACCTGGTGGTGTGCGACCTCTCGATGCCAGGCGGCGGTGGGCTCGAGGTCGCTCGACGCTGCGGAGAGGAGACGAACGTCGTCATCCTCACCGTGAGCGAAGCCGAACGGGACGTCCTCGACGCCGTGGCCGCCGGGGCGGTCGGCTTCCTGGTGAAGTCCACCCCGCCCGAGGAGCTACGGCAGGCCCTCTGGCGCGCCGCCGAAGGCGAGCCGGTGTTCTCACCGAGCCTGGCGGCGCTGGTGCTCGGCGAGTTCCGCAACCTGTCGCGTGCTGCGGGCTCGACTCAGGCCCTGTCCGAGCGCGAACGCGAGGTGCTCCAACACGTCGCCCGCGGCCACACCTACCGTGAGATCGGCGCCGACCTGCACATCGCCGAGAAGACCGTCGAGAACCACGTGCGCAACATCTTGGCCAAGCTGCACCTCAATCGCCGCCAAGAACTCATCCGCTACGCCGTCGAGCACGGCATCGACTGATCTCTGGCCGGCGGCGCGGTTCCGCCCGCGCCACCGCGCGCAACCAACCACCCATCCGGTGGCCCACAGCGCGCAGTCCCACACCGCTCACGCTCCCGACGACCCCCGCCGCCCGACCGCGCGCAACCAACCACCAAAGCGGTGGGCCGCTGCGCGCAGTGACCCACACCCGGTGCCACCCGCCACGTCGGCGGCCTCCGTCGCCGCAGGGCTCCCGGCGACGAACCCCTGGGGGTCCCCAGGCCACGTTGAGGGCTGCACCGGATTCCAGGCAGCCCCGCCTGGGCGGATGGTGGCGGTATGCGACCACTCGACGACCACCCACCGACGGGGACGACGTGCGCTCCGCCGCCGTCCGACCCTCCACCGCCGATCGACACTCCCCCGAGAACCGCCGACCACGACGGTCGAGGCGCCGACCCAGCCGACAGCCCGGCCTCCGATCCCGCAGCCGGCGGTGATCCGGGACGCGCCGGGGCGGTGTGGGTCACCGCCACCGGCGTGTGCTGTGTGCTGGCGGCGGCTGCGCTCTTCCTGGCGGTGCGGTGGGACACCCTCGCCGACGAAGCCAAGTTCGGGGTGCTGGCCGCCCTGACCGCCACCGCCATCCTGGCGGGCCGTGGCCTCACCGCCCGGCTCCCCGCCACCGGCGGGGTGCTCTTCCACCTCGGCATCCTGCTCCTCCCCATCGACATGGTGGCGGCCACGCGGCCACTCGAACGACCGTGGCCCGAGGTCGCGTTGGCCACCGCCACGGCCACCGCCCTGTGCTGGTGGGCTGTCGGTCGCACCACCCGGTCAGCGGTGCTCGGCTGGGGTGCCGCCATCGCCGTGGCGGTGGCAGCCGGCGCCGCCGGCATGGTGAGCGGCGTCCCGGCACCGTTGCTGCTGGCGACGGTCGCACTGGCCGCTGCACTCCGTCGGTCCGACCGCTGCGCCATCGGCTGGGCGGTGCTGGCGGGGCTGGCACCCCTGCTCGGTGGCCTCCAAGCCGCCCTCGAACCGGCGGTCGACGTGCTCGGCGCGCTGGGCGCCGACCCGTCGGTTCCTGGCACAGCCCGGCTGGCCATCGGTGTGGCCGCCGCGGCCGCCCTGGCCCTCGTGGCCCACCACCGCCGCGACCTGGTGCTGGTGACAGCCGCCGCAGCGGTGGTCACGGTCGGCGTGGTCGGGTTCGTGGCCGACGTCGCACCGCGCCCCGATGCCGCCGGGGTGCTCGTCACCATCGGCGTCGCCCTGGTGGTCGCAGAGCTGGTGGCCCACGTGCTGCGCAAGGACACGTTCTGGTCGACACCTGCCCGGTGGCTGGCGGGCACCGCCGAGCTGCTCTCGGGGTTCGCTGCGGTGGTCATTGCCCAGGGCGTCTACGTGCTGTTGCTCGTCGAGTGGTTCGACCCCGAGCGCTCCTCCGCCCTGGTGGCCTCCCTCGGTGACGCCGGCACACTGCTGATCGCCGGTGTTCTGAACACCTTTGGTTGGCTGCTCGCCGAGCACCTCCGATCGGAGACCCCGGTTCGTCGCCGCCCCGATGTTCGGGGCTGGCTCCGTGAACCGGGCTGGGCGCCGGCGACCGTGGCCGCGTCGGTCTACGGCACGGCCACCCTGGTCGTCCTGGCGCCCACCCTGGTGGCCGTGGCCGTCCTGGTGGTGCTGACGGCTGCCCTGGTGGCCAGCAGTCGCCGAGGTGCCGTGTGGTGCGCCGCCGCGGTGGCGGTGGTCATCGCCGCCCTGCCCACAGCGGGATCGGTCGTCGAACTCCTCGCTGTCGGGACGGCCACGGTGGCCGTGGCCGTGGCCATCGCCTTCGCCGCCCAGTGGCAGCTCACCCGCGACCAGTCGCCGCTGGGCGCCTGGCCCCTGGCCCTGTTGGTAGCCGTCCTCGCTGCGGTGGGTGTCGTACGCGGCGCAACGGCGTTCCATCCCGCCGGTGCCGTGCTGGACCCCGACGTCGCCGCCGTCGCCCTCGGCGTCCTGTTCGTCCTCTGGCACGCACTGGCCGCCCTGCTCGACGGTGATCGCCCCACACAGGTCACCGAGCGGCTCCGTCCGGGCCTGGGGCTACCCGGCCGGCTGACCACGCTCGTCGTCGCCTGCGGATCCGTCCTGGTGTTCGACGCCGTGGCAGCCTTGTGGCTCGTCGGCGTCGCCGTCCTGGTCAACGTCGTCGACCTCCTCCGCACCCGCGACGACCTGACCCCGGCCATGCTGGTGGTGCTGGTGGCCCTCGCCGGCGGGTTGGCCCCGGTCGCACTCGGCTACCCGCTGCACATGGCGGCAGTCGGTCTGGCCCTGACCGCAGTGGTGGCCAGCGGGTTGGGTGCCCTCGGCAACGAAGAGCTGCGCAGGTGGACCGACGTGCTCGCCGTGTTGGCCATCACCCCGGCGTTGTTCATCGCCACGGTCGACCCCGCCGTGTTCGGCGCGGTGCTGCTGGCGGCGGCCACGCTGGCGGCCATGCGGGCGGTGCTCGAGCAGTCCACAGGATGGGCAGCGGCGGCGGCGTCGCTGGGCGTGGCCGGCACCTGGCTGGAGTTGCTGGCCGCCGACGTGCCGGCGTACGACGCCTACGCTGCGCCGCTGGCCGCGGCGCTCCTCGGCGCCGGCGTCGTCGCCCGCCGCGGTGGGACCAGCTCGTGGGTGGCCTACACGCCGAGCGTCGTCCTGCTCGGCGGCGCCGCCTTGGTCGAGCGGTTCGCCGGTGGCGGTTGGGTCCACGCGGTGGTGGCCGGAACGGTCGGCGTCGTCGCCATTGCGGCCGGCGGGTGGCGCCTGTTGGCCGGCCCGCTGCTCGTGGGCTCCGCCGTGCTCGCTGCGTTGGTCATCCACGAGTCGCTGGCCGTCACTGCCGGGGTGCCCACGTGGGCCTGGCTGGCACTGGCCGGCGGCAGCCTCATCGCCGCCGGCATCGCCATGGAACGCACGGCCACCACCCCGTTCCGGGCCGGCCAGCGGGTGGCCGAGGTGCTCACCACACGGTTCACGTGACACACCGTGACGCCGAGACGGCGCCCCGCCAGCCCCGGGAGGGTCAGAGCAGCGCAGCCACCCGGGCGCAGACCTCCGACGAGACATCGTCCGCAGCACGGGCCGAGCGGCGTCGACGGGTGGCCACCGGCTCGCCGATGCGCACCTCGGGGCGCAGGGCGCGCAGGCCGCCGCGGTGGACGGCCACGGGCACCAGCGGGGCGCCCGTGGCCAGGGCGGCCTCGATGGCCCACGGTGCCGGCGGGCCGCCGGGGGTGCGCACCACGTGGCCCCAGCCGAGCCCGATGGTCACCAGGTTGCCGGCACGCAGCAGGCCACGGAGGTCGGCGGGATCGCTGCCCACGCCACCCACCCGGCGAGCCAGCGCCATGAGCGGGGCAACGTCGGGCACGCCGGTGAAGCGCACCGAACGGCCGGTGGCCCGACCGATGGCCGCCACCACCACCAACCACCCCAGGTCTGCGGGGTGGCGGTCGTGCACCAGGAGCGCCGGGCCGTCGGGGATGCGGCCGGCACCATGCACCTTGGCGCCCCAGCGCACGCTCGGGAGACGCCCCACCACGGCCACCAGGTCGCTGTCGAGTCCCCACTCGTCCACCAGGAACCGACCGGTCACCCGACGTCCGGCGATGGCCAGCGGCGAGCGGTCGATGAGCTCGGGATCACCGACACCCAGGCTGCGATCGATCTCGTTCATGCTGCGGTCCCCATGGCGGTGAGGTAGGTGACGTCGGACCATTCGTAGAGCTGTTCGACCACGTCGTGGGTGGTGTGGGCGGGCTCGAACCCCAGTTCGGTGGACGATCGGGTGCCGTCGGCGGTCCGCCCTCGTCGCAGCAGTTCGGCGACGTGTTCGGGCATGGGGGCGCCGGCCAACTCGACCGCCAACCGCACGGCGCGCCAGGCAGGCGGCAGGGTGAGCAGCGGCAGCCGAGCACCCAGCCGTGCGGCCTGCGACGCCGTCACCGCGCCCGGGGCCACGACGTTGCAGGGGCCGGTGGCCTCTGTGCCCAGCGCCGCCACCACTGAGGCGGCGGCGTCCTCCTGGTGCAGGACGCTGAACGGTGGATCGCCAGCGGCGTGTGGCACGAACGGCAGACGCAACAGGCGACCGAGTGGGCTGGGGAAGTGGGGCCCGACGAGCGGTGCGAACCGTAGGAGGCTGACAGGCACGTCGTGTGCCTCGGCGAAGTCGAGGGCCACCCGCTCCACATGGCGCAGCGAATGGCCATAGGGGGTGGTGGGGTCGGTGACCGACTCCTCGTCGGGACACAACGGGCCGCCCCGCCGTCGCCCGTAGACCTCGGTACCCGAGCGGACGACGATGCGTTCGACCGACCCTTCGGCGGCCAACGCCCCGAAGAGCCCCACGGTGCCGGCTGCGGTGTAGGCAGTGGCCCGACGCGGCCCGCTGCGGGCGTTCGGCTCGAAGATCCCGAGATGGATGACCGTGGTGGGGGCCACCTCGTGCACCACTTCTGCCAGACGGATCCGGTCGCGGGGATCGATGCGGTGGAACTCGGCGCGGGTGAGTCGGCGACGAGGCGGGTCGATGTCGACACCGTGCACGTCCTCGATCGTGGAATCGGCCTCGATCAGCGCAGCCACGCGCGTTCCCAGCTCGCCACCCATGCCGGTGATCAGCACCCGCATGTCAACGCTCCGTTGTCGGCTGCCGAGCAGATCGGATCACGAGGCGATGCTAGTGCGCCGGTCCACGACACCGAGGTTGGAACGGTGCGACTCGGACCAGCAACCGTCGGCGGGGTGACGAACCCGGCGAACGTGGGCCTGGTGCGCTGCGGACTACGAGCATGGTTGTCGCGGAAGGATCGCTGGGGTCTTCCCAGTGTTGGTGAACTCCGTAGGTTTGCCCACCGAGTGCTGAGAGATCCCGCTCCCCAGCGGGCGTAGTAGGTCAGACGGCGCGTTGGGCGCCGTCGCCATCTCGCACTCGTTGGATCATGCCTGCTTCTACCCGCACGCGCTCGGATCGCCGGTCCCCGGCGGTGGTACCTCGTGGCCGTGCCGCGCTCTACGCCCGCCAGTCGATCACCCGGGAAGGCTCGGCGTCGCTCGACGTGCAGGTCGAGGCCTGTCGTGAGGCTGCGGCTCGGTTGAACCTCGAGGTGGTGGCCGAACTTGTGGAAGCGCCGTCGACGTCGGGCTACAGCAACCGCGGGCGCAACCGACCGAAGTTCGGCGAGCTGCTCGACCTGATCCGCAGGGGCGAGGTCGACTGCGTGGTGGCCTACAAGACCGACCGACTGTCACGAGGTGGCGGGCCGGGCTGGGCGCCACTGGTGGATGCGTTCGAGGAAGCCGGTCGTGATCCAGATCGCGCGGTGGCCACGACCGATGGCTGGGTGAGCGAGTTCGAGATCGGCATCCGCTCGGCGATGGACCGCGAGGAGTCGAAGAAGACCTCCGACCGGATGTTGGCCGTGCGGGCTCGCGAGGCGAAGGAAGGCATGCCTCGCATCGGTGGCCGGCGGCCATACGGGTACTCGCAGGACATGAGTGAGCACATCGCCGAGGAGGTCGAGCGCATCGAGGAGGCGGCTGACCTGGTGCTTGCCGGCGAGTCGGTGTGGAGCATCTGCACCGACTGGAACGAGCGCGGCGTGCCGACGGTGACGGACTCGGCCTGGGCGGTCCAGACGCTGACCTCGATCCTCACGTCGCCACGCATCGCCGGCTTCCGGACCCATCAGGGCAAGGTGGTCGGTGAGGGACAGTGGAAGCGGATCATCGACGAGGACCGTCACGACGCCCTGGTGGCGGCGCTGGCACCTCGTCGGTCGAAGCCGAGGAAGGGTCGGACGTACCCGCTCGTCGGGTTTCTGGTGTGCGGCAAGTGTGGGGGCCCGCTGCGGTCACTCACCCGGGAGAACGGCGGCCGGTCGCACGCGTGTCGCAAGGGGCCGGGCATGGGCGGCTGCGATGGCATCCGCATCCAGGCCGACGGCCTGGAGAACTACGTGCGCGATCTCATCTGCGGAATGCTCGCCGATCCGGTGACCCGGGCAGCGATGGCTGAGCCTCGATCCACCGATTTGGTAGGGGTTTGAGGGCCGCGTATCCGCGGAAAGGCCTCCCTGAGCTGGGACAATGACGGTGTTCTACGTCGCCGTTGTCGCCACCTCGGGAGGCACTTCCAGTGAGTTCAGTATCGCGCACGATCGACCGCGTCGAGGTGACCTTCGACGATGACACGTTGCCATCACGCTGGCCGTGGGCCACCAGCTTCCACACCGCCCTCGAACGCATCCGCTCACTGCCACTCATGGTCTGCGGTGGCCCCGCGGACCGGCGCCACCGCAGACCAACACCACGCGCTGACAACTCACGCAGCCCAGCACCCCTACTTCAACGCGACCGCACACCCACCCACCAGCCACGACCCCCTCGGCGCCGTCAAACCAGACACCAAGCCGGCTCACCCCAAGCCGATCGGTGGATCGAGGCTAAGCCAGCGACGGGGTCAGATCTCGCGAAGTTCACGACCGGGATCCCACCGGGACTCCCGTCCCGGTCCCGGTTCAGCGTCCCGGTCGGGTTCACTGACGACCGGGACGCCGCGGAGCACCATCCGGTGCACCTGTGTGGCGGATGGTTGCGGGCTTCCGGGATCCGTGCGAGTTGAGGTCGCCGCGCTCGATGGGGCAGCCGCTCCGTGCCGCTCGCCTGCCGTTCGTGTGCTTCGGCTAGTCGGTCAGGTCGCGAGATCGTCGAGACCCTGAGGGTGGCTCCCGCCGCTACGAGGCTCGGCGATGAAGCTCAAGGAAATGATGAGGAGCGTGTCGGTCCAGCCGTCCGGCGACCTGCCGGAGCCTGCGAGCGTCATCGGGGTGGCAAACGACCTCCGCTGTGGCGGCGCGGATGAAGACAGCGTTGAGCGCATCAAGGGCCTTGTGGGTCGTGATCGCGACCGGCGGGAGGCGTGCCGCTGTGAAGCAGACGGCAGTACGTCGGGTCAGTGGACCGATGATCAGCGATGCATCACCGATCGCGAGTGAATCCCGGAACCCGTAGCGTGCCGTCGCCCGGCCTGCATGAACGATCGGGGTGTCGCCAAGCACAAGCCCCGGAAGCCCCGGATCGAGCTCGATGACCTGCATGTGGAAGCCGCACAGCTTCTCTGCGATGGCGTCGTGCTGCCGCGCCATCGATCCGGCTGAGGTGTACGGGTTGTCTAGGAGCTTGTCGCACTGCTCGGCGACGATCGCGTGTAGCTCGCCGCCGAGGGGCGGTCGGCCGAACTGCCTCTGGAACATCTCCGGAAGCCTCCCGTCGGAGGCGAGGTCGTTGACCGCCGAACCGCGGAAGTCGGCCTCGATCCGCTTGCCGAAGGCCTTGAAGGACGGGCTGCGCACCAGATGGACCGCGAACAAGTTCGCTACTGCGCTGTGGAGGTCAGAACCGCGCCGACTCGACGAGACGTCGCGAATCTGATTCAGGACCTTCCTCTCGATACGAGCGAAAGCCAGCTCCAGGCCGGTGACCACCTCCTCACCGTCGACAAAGGTTGTGAACCCGACCTCCGCGAAGTTGGACTTCGTCGGCCTACCAGGGTCGACGATCCTCCTGCTGCGGACGTCCATGACTGCGACACGCTGATCCGAACTGGCGAAGCCACGCTGATAGCCCTTCGACACCCAGTGATCACGTGGTAGCGAAGGACTCGCGGGCGAGCCCCCGGCATTCGGCGAAGGCGCGGAGTCGGAGGTGGAAGCTGTCATGGACCTGTTCTTCCTTCCGACCGCCCGACGGGCCCGCTGGCGAGTGGCCCCACCGAACGGCGAAATCACAAGCGTGCAACTTGAACAGGGTATGCGCGAGGCCGTCCCGATCACACACGAATCCGTGTCGCTGTCTCGGGAGAGCGTCGTTCCCGCAGTTCACCCGTCCCACAACCTTCTCAAGCGCGACGAAATCCTCCGACCGCCGCGAGTGGGCATAGCCGGCAGGTCGACGCGTTCGCGATCTACGGCACCATCGCCTTGATTCGTGGCCAGACGATCTCCGCCGCTTCCTGGTAGCTCGGCGCATTGGGAAAGAGCTGAGGCACCACATCGTCATACGTGGCGGCAAGTTCCCCCAGGTTGCGCTCGACCCGATCGATCCGATTCGCTTGGCCCTGCTTCACGAGCTCGAACTTTGCCTCGGCGAACCGAGCGACTTCGTCATCGCTGACCGTGTCGTCCCGAAGCATGACTGCCAGGTCAGCAAGGTCGGTCTCACGAAGTCGTTGTGCGAGGGCCCGCAACTTCTCAGCAGCCATCTCGGCGACCTCCATCGTGAGGATCTCGAACGGCGTGTAAAAGGGGTCGCCGATGTCGACCGGGACAGGTGTTCCGACGACTGCTTCGCGATAGCTGACCTCGACCTGGACGTCGGTCTCGGCGAAGCCCTCCCCGGTCACGTGCACCCTGTCGAAGTCCAGACTGCGGGCGGAGTCGGTGGCTGGCTGGTCGGGCACGAACTGCACGACATTGTGGATGCTCGCATCTCGGATCGCCGCAGCAACGTCGCCGGCTTCGAACTTGTGCGCTGGCGGCGCGTGGCGCGTGGCGTCGACGTCCTTGCTGAAGCGCAGGTGGCCGTGCGCGTGCCGCAACACGAACCCGCCCTTGAACACCAGCTGCCCAGGGAAGGTCTGCGACAGTTGGCCGGCAAGCGTGACGAGCGCAAAGTCGCGTACGGCGAAGGCCATGCCGCCCGGCATCTGCTCGAGAGTCTCCAGCAGCTCGTAGAGGCCACCCCAGAGACGATTCGGTCGGTCGGCGCTCACGGCACCGTCTCGGGCTCGAGGACTGCGTTGACCACGAGCCGCCAGCTGGTGTCGACAGGACCGGAGGAGGAGCCTCCGGGCCTCAGCAGCACTGGGGCACGGTTCGAGCCGACAAGGTCACGGTAGGGCACGGCGGCACCAGATCCGAAGAGTCGCTCGACCACGAATCCGACGCGTCGAGCCGATGACCGGGAGCTGTGGCCCCGAGAGCCCGACCGGTACCGCTGGACCGCGGCGAGCAGCCGATCGAGGAACTCAGGGTCTCGGGACGCAGCGCGGAGGAGCGCGTCGGCCGCCTGGTTGAGTGAGACGCCGTAGCGCGGGTGGTTCAGCGCGTCGACCAGCGCTCGCTCCGGCAACGCGTAACGCGGTCGCGCCTCAGCCTCCCATCCCCAGATGTTCGTCGGGTCGGTCTTGAAGAAGGTCGCCGTCTGCCCGCGAAATCGCAGCTTGGTGATCTCGCTCGGGACGAGGACAGCGAGTCCGAAGAAGTGCTGGCCGGTGAGATCGAAGTGCTCCAACGCTCCCCCACCGGTGATGAGGTACGGCTGCGGGGCAATGCCGTCGATGAGGTCAGCCATCTCGACGCTGAGCAGTCCTGTCGGGTCGGGCAGCACGACCACGTCCCTGCGGACGCGCACCACCCGCTGGGCCTGGACGAGCCGCTTGAGGGCCTGATCGGCAGCCGCCCTGTCGCCGGTTCGTCTGGCGACAGCGTCAAGGTCAACTGACGGGATACCGATGCCGCCCCGTCCGGCCTCGAGCGCCGCCCTGTGCAGCTCACGCAGCACCCGATCCTCGATCGTCATGGTGAACATAGTACCGAAGCTAATGGTGAATACCTACATTATTTCCGGTACTATGTACGCGCTATCCGGGACTGTCCGGCCCAGGGCGTCCCCAACCTCCGCCCCCTGGCGTCAGCATTCGTAGGACGTCGCCGGCCTTCAGCTGGATCGTGCACTTGTCGGGCAGCCGCTCCGCCTTCGACTCCTCGCCGCCTGGCAGCAGCCAGTTCTCCCCCACCGCCCCGGGCTCGCCGCCCGCCAACCCCCACGGCTGGCTCACCCGCCGCTCAGTGATCAGCGACACGGTGGCATCGACGAGCACCTGCAGGTCCCGCTCAATCCCCTCACCACCCGGCGCCGACCCAGCGCCGCCGCTCCCCCGCCGCAACCGCTGCCGCAGCACCCGCAACGGGAACGCCCGCTCCAACGCCTCGATGGGCGTGTTGCGCGTATTCGTCATTCCGGTGTGAATGCCCGACATCCCGGGCATCCCCGGCCCGCGCTCGCGAGCCGACGAACTGGTAGCCGCTTGACTTGTGTTGGTGACCGCACTCATGACCCCCCACCGCCCGGGACCAGCTGCACCGTGACGCCCAGGTGGCGGTACACGTCAATGGCCCGCCGGTCGTTGGTTGCGAGGACGAGGCCGTGCTCGCAGGCTGTCGCACCGACCAACGCGTCGTACACGGCTCCTCCGCTGATCTCGCCGCCTGCGAGCTGCGTTGCCAGCCACGCCGAGCCCCTGTCCGACAGATACCGCGACTCCGGGAAGTTCTCGGCGATGAGACGAGCCACCAGGGCGGGCGCCCGGCGTGCCGGCGGCGGTAGCCGGGTCAGGACGGAGAAGGTCTCGAACACTGCGTGGCCGGCCAGGCCGAGCACCATGCCGTCGAGGGCGTGGAGCACCGGCTGGTGGAACTCGTGGTCGGCAACGGTGAGTGGCACCGCCACGCTCGTGTCGACGAGGAGGTCGGGTTCCCTACCGCTGGTCGACATCGCGGAGCATTCGCACCTCATCGGCCGTGACCACCTGGTCGGCCGACGGGATCACCAGCCGTCCAGCGACCTCCGCGAGCTCGTCGCTCGTCACCGGTTCCAGACGCAACGCTGCCCCGTCGGGGACGAGCTCGACCTCGCCCGGACGAAGTCCCAACTGATCGCGCAGCGCCTTCGGGATGACCAGACGTCCTGCCTGATCAATGGTTGCTCGCATGCCACGAGATTACCATTGCAATGGGGCGCACCAATGGCCTGCCGACGTGGTGCGCCCACCGGAAGTCCCGACCACCAGCCGTCAGCAATCGACCCGCTCGGTCGGGCTCAGGCGTTCTTCTCGTAGACCAGACGGAGGCCGTGCAGGGTCAGCCAGGGTTCGACGTGTTGGATGCGCTCCGACAGCGGGCTGATCAGGTCGGCCAGACCACCGGTGGAGAGCACCGTCGACGGGCCGATCTCGTCGATGATCCGGGCGCACAGGCCGTCCACCTGGGCGGCATAGCCGTAGAGGGCACCGGCCTGGATGGACTCCACCGTGCTGCGGCCGAGCACCGAGCGGGGCTCGCGCAACTCCACGGCCCGCAACGCCGCCGCCCGACCCACCAGGGCGTCCATGGAGATCTCCACCCCGGGGGCGATCGCACCGCCGAGGTACTCGCCGTCGGTGGACACGGCATCGCAGGTGGTGGCCGTCCCGAAGTCGACCACGATGGTGGGGCCACCGTAGAGGTGGTACGCGCCCACGGCGTTGGCGATCCGGTCGGCACCCACCTCCTTCGGGTTCTCGTAGAGGATGGAGATGCCGGTGCGCACGCCGGGTTCGATGACCACCGGATCGAAGTCGAGGTGGCGCTCGGCGAGGTCCCGCAACGACGAGGTGATGCGCGGCACGCCGGATGAGACCGCCACGCCGTCCACGTCGTCGAGCGTGTGACCGCGGAAGGCCAGCAGTCCCTGCAGCAGCACGGCCAACTCGTCGGAGGTGCGGTCGTGTTCGGTGGCCACCCGCCAGTGGTCGAGCAGCCCGTCCTCGCAGCGACGAACGGTGTCGCCGGGGTCGTCGTCGGGGAGCTCGTAGAGCCCGATGACGGTCTGGGTGTTGCCAGCATCGATGGCGAGCAGCACGGTGCCTCCGCGTGTCGGTGTTCCGGGCGCCTGCTCCGGACCGCACCACTGTTCCACGCCGGGAGGCGAGGCGAAAAACGGCGCGGATGTGCCGCCCGGCGGCGACGGGATACGCCAGTGCCCCCTACTGCGCGTCGATGTCGAGGCCGATGTCGAGCACCGCTGCGGAGTTGGTGATCGACCCGACCGAGATGCAGTCGACCCCGGTGGGCGCGTAGCGCCCGATCGTCTCGAGCGTGATCCCCCCCGAGACCTCGAGCAGCGGCGGGCGGCCGGCCATGCCCCGGGCCATGGCCACCGCCTCGAGCACGTCGTCGACCGCCATGTTGTCGAGCAGGATGGCGTCGGCACCGGCCTCCACCGCGGCGGCCACCTGGGACAACTCGTCGCACTCGACGTGCACGGTTCGCCCCGGCCAGAGCTGGCGGGCACGGCGGACCGCATCGGCCACGTCCACCAGCGCCAGGTGGTTGTCCTTCAGCATCACCCAGTCCGACAGGTTGCCCCGGTGGTTGGCGCCGCCCCCGGCCCGCACCGCCGCCTTCTCCAACCCGCGCAGACCCGGCGTGGTCTTGCGGGTATCCCACACCAGCGGCGCCCGACGATCGGGACCGACGGCGTCGGCCACCCCCGCCACCTAGCGGGCGGTGGTGGTGGCCACCCCCGACAGGTGACCCAGCAGGTTGAGCGCTGTCCGCTCGCCGGTCAGCACCGGTGCCATCGGCCCCTCGACCGTGCCGATCACCGACCCGGGCGCCACGTGGTCACCGTCGGCGAGTTCCCAGCGGAGCCCGACGGCGCGGTCGAGCTGAGCGAAGGTCTCCTCGACGCACACCGTCCCGGCGACGACGCCGGCGCTGCGGGCCACGAAGCGGGCCTGGCACGTGGCGTCGTCGGGCAACAACGCAGCGGTCAGGTCGCCGAGCGGCGCAAGATCCTCCTCGAGGGCGCGACGCACCACGTCGCGGACCAACGGCCGGGGACACTCGAACGCTCCTCCCATGGCCACAGCCTGCCCCACCGGCGGTGCAGGGTCGAACCCCGGCTCAGCGGTCGTCGGGCCCGATCACCAACCGCAGCCGGAAAGCGTCGGCCGTGTCGGGGTGATCACGGCGTGTGTGGGCCCCGCGGCTCTCGGTCCGCATCGCCGCGGCAGCCAGGGTGGCCGTGGCCAGCTCCGCCAGGTTGGCCACCTCGAGCGCCGCCGGCGACGGCACCGCACCGGCGGCGTCCTCCACGGCGGGGCCCACGCCGCCGGCGTCGGTGACCCCGATCCCCGCAGCGGCAGCACCGGTTCCCGCAGGCCCGACCGCCCCCAGTGCACGAACCACCTCGGTGATGTCCCCCGAGGCGTCGGCCAACGACGTGGCGCTGCGCAGGACCCCGGCGTGGAGGGTCATGGCCCGTTGCAGACGGTCACGCAGCGCTGCAACCGCGCCGTCGTCGAGCGGTGGTTCGGATGCTCCCTCCGACGAGCGCCCGACACGCTCCCTCGACGGCGAGCCGTCGATCGAGTCGACGCCGATCGGGGGACGAACCGGGTGCCAGCCGGCGACCCGCCGGCCACCGATGGTGCCCGGTTCACCAGACGCCGCCGGGCCGCCGGGCTCGGCCCCACCGCGCGGACCGGTAGCCACCACCGTCCGCATCGCCCCCGTCGGTTCACACCCGTCGGCTCCACTGTCGATGGCCTCGATGACCCGGTGGGCGAACACCATGCCCTCGAGCAGCGAGTTGGAGGCCAGGCGGTTGGCACCGTGCACTCCCGAGCACGCCACCTCACCGGCGGCCCACAGCCCGTCGACCGAGGTGGCGCCCCGCAGATCGGTGACCACACCACCGCAGAGGTAGTGGGCCGCCGGGGCGATGGGCAGCCAGTCAGCGGCGGGGTCGAGCCCCACGTCGCCGAGCGCCGCGGCGATGGTGGGGAACCGTTCACCGAAGCGCTCCAACCCGGTGGCATCCAGCCACAGGTGGTCGACCCCCTGGTCGGCCATGCGGGCCGTCATGGCCCGCGACACGGCGTCGCGGGGCAGCAACTCGTCCACGAAGCGGTCGCCATCGCGGTCGCGCAGCAACGCGCCGTGCCCGCGCAACGCCTCCGACAGCAGCGGGCGAGGCATGCGGGGGTGGTGCAACGCCGTTGGATGGAACTGCACGAACTCGACATCCGCGCAGGCGGCACCGGCCCGCAGCGCCATGGCGATACCGTCGCCGGTTGCCTCGACCGGGTTGGTGGTCACGGCGAACAGTTGCCCGGCACCGCCGGTGGCCAGCAATACGTGACGGGCCGTGACCTGTCGCCAGCGGCCGTGCCGGTCCACGGCCAACACGCCCCGGCAGCGCCCGTCGGTCACCACGAGGTCGACAGCGAAAGCGTGCTCGTGCACGGCCACGGCGGTGGCCAGCACGGCGTCGGCCAGGGCCCGTTCGATCTCGATGCCAGTCGCAGCCCCGCCGGCGTGCACGATGCGGGCACGCGAGTGGCCGCCTTCGCGAGCCAACTCCAGGCGACCCTCCGCGTCGCGGTCGAACGAGGCGCCCAGCGCCACCAGCGCGTGCACTCGGTCGGGACCCTCGTCCACCAGGACCCGGGCGGCCTCGGCGTCGCACAGGCCCGCCCCGGCCGCCAAGGTGTCGGCCAGGTGCAGGTCGGTGGAATCGGGATCCTCGCCGAGTACGGCAGCCACGCCGCCCTGCGCCCAGCGGGTGGTGCTCTGCTGGAGCGCTCCCTTGGTGAGCACCCCCACCGACATGCCGTAGCGCTCGGTGGCCTGCACCGCAGCGGTCAGTCCGGCAACACCGCTCCCCAGCACCAACAGGTCGAGCGGATCGTCACCCACGACGTCGTCCAGGCCGCTCAGGGTCTCCGGCGGCAGTCGGGTCGTGTCCGGGGGCGCCCGCCCGTGTCGGCGCGTCGTCCCGCACCATCCCGTGGTCCGCCGGTCGCTGGGTCACCAGGACGAGCACCTGGCACCGAGCACGGTGCGGTGGTGGTCAGTGCAGGCCGTCGAGCTCGGCATCGAGCGTGGCCATCTCGCGGTCGACCTGCGCCTGGATCTCGACGTAGCGGATCGGACCGGGGGTCGAGGCCGCAGCGATGGCGGCGGCCGTCTCCTCGTCGACGGGCCGGTTGGCGGTGTCGACGTGCACGATGCGCGGCGAATAGTCCTCGAGTTCCTCGGCGTCGTAGTCGGCGTAGGAGATGACGATGATGCGGTCGCCCTTCTGCACCAGGCGCGCCGCAGCACCGTTGAGGCACATGTCGCCCGAGCCGCGCCGGCCCTCGATGACGTAGGTCTCGAGCCGGGCGCCGTTGTCGATGTCGACGACG
Source organism: Acidimicrobiia bacterium (assembly GCA_020832495.1). Taxonomy (GTDB): domain Bacteria; phylum Actinomycetota; class Acidimicrobiia; order Acidimicrobiales; family Acidimicrobilacustridaceae; genus JAFIEP01. The sequence goes on from JAFIEP010000138.1 coordinate 28,825, forward strand.
GCCACCTGTTCCCACTCGGCCAGGTCGGCCAGTTCCATGAGGTCGGGGTCGACGGTGATCGAGCCCACGTAGTGCAGGTCGGCGTCGCTCACCACGGCACGGTGGATCTTCGACTTCATCATTCGGCGGCGCATGGCTGCCCTCCTGTGCTTGGTGCCCTCGGGTCACCTTGCTGCTGATGGCATCACGCTAGCAGCCACCTGGCCCTGTGCAGCAACGTGGTGCACATCAGTCGACCGCCCCGCAGCTCACCGGGCAGTGGGTGCCCCGCAGCTACTCGGGGACGGTGACCCCGACGTTGTCCAGCAACCGGGGTCGGCCCAGCCGTGCGGCGACCAGCAACCTGACGGTGGCACCGGGACGGAGCTCGTCGAGTGGTTCAAGGGTGGCAGCGTCGACCACCTCGGCGTAGTCCAGGTCGGCCCGTTGCTCGGCGGCGACGGTCGCGGTCATCTGGGCCCGCACGGCGGCACCGCTCCGCTCCCCTGCCTCGACGGCGGCCGCAGCGGCGGTCAGTGCTCGGTGCAGGACCGGGGCGACAGCGCGCTCGTCGTCGGTCAGGTAGACGTTGCGGCTCGACATGGCCAGCCCATCGGCCTCTCGCACGGTCGGGCAACCCACCACGGCCACGGGGAACGACAGGTCCGAAGCCATGCGACGCACCACGGCGAGTTGTTGGAAGTCCTTCTCGCCGAAGTAGGCCCGGCACGGTCCGGCGATGGCGAACAACTTGGCCACCACGGTGGCCACCCCGGCGAAGTGGGTCGGACGCGCCGCGCCCTCCATGTGCGCCGACAGGGAGGCAACCGTCACCTCGGTGCGCATCGGCTCGGGGTACATCTCTGTCTGCGACGGGGTGAACAGCACATCGCAGCCGGCACGTTCGGCCAGAGCCCGGTCCCGCTCGAGATCCCGCGGGTAGGCGTCGAGGTCCTCGCCGGCCGCGAACTGCAGCGGGTTCACGAAGATGGTGGCCGTCACCACGTCGCACTCCTCGACAGCCCGGCCGACCAGCGACAGGTGCCCGTCGTGGAGATACCCCATGGTGGGCACCAGCCCGACGGTGCCACCTCGGGCGCGGGTGGCGTCGAGCACACCTCGCAGCTCGCTGATCGTCTGGATCACCTGCATCATGGCCCTTTCTCGTCGGCGGGGTCGGTCGTCGACGGTTCGAGGAGCGCAGCCATCTGGCGGAAGCCGTCGTCGTCGGCCAGGACCATCAGGCGGTCGCCGGGGAGGAGGTCGGTGGCGCCGCGAGGCACCACCAGCACGCCCTCGCGGTTGACGAGCACGATCAGCGCGCCCGGCGGGAGTCCCAGTTCGAACACCCGGCGACCGGTGACGGCCGAGCCCTCGGGCACCACCAGCTCGCGCAGGTCGGTGTCGGCTTCGGGGGCGGCAGTGGCTTCGATCGGGTAGGACGGTTTCCGCTCCACCGGGGTGGCCACACCGAACAGCTTCGCCGCCGCGGGAATGGTGGTGCCCTGCACGGCCACCGACACCAGGACCACGAAGAACACGACGTTGAAGATGGTGGCCGCCTCGGGGATCCCCTCCACCAAGGGGAAGCTGGCCAGGATGATGGGCACCGCCCCGCGGAGGCCCACCCACGACACCATGGCGTTGGCCCGCCAGCCCAGCCGGAACGGGAGCAGCGACAGCACCACGGCCACCGGTCGGGCCACCACCACCAACGCCACCGCAACGATGAGCGCCCGCAGGGCCACGTCGGGGAACTGCGACGGGAAGGCCAGCAGGCCCAGCACACCGAACATCACGATCTGCATGAGCCAGGCCAGCGCGTCGTGGAAACGGATCAGTGACCGTTCGTGCACGAAGTGGCTGTTGGCCATCACGATGCCGGCCACGTACACCGCCAGGAAGCCGCTGCCCCCGAGATAGGACACCGACCCGTAGGTGAGCGCCACCAACGCCAGGGTCATGACGGGGTAGAGCCCCTCGTCCTCGAGGCGCAGCTTGTTGATGAGCAGGAGACCGACCTTGGCCCACAGCACCCCACCGACGGCGCCGAGACCCATCTGCAGGAAGAACAGCGGCAACAGCTCGGCGGGACCGTCGATGTCACCCACGACGAGGGCCAACAGCCCGATGGTCAGGAACACCGCCATGGGGTCGTTACTGCCCGACTCCAACTCGAGCAGCGGCCGAATGGGCGAGCGCAGTCCCACCGAGCGGGTGCGCAGCACGGAGAACACCGCAGCGGCGTCAGTGGAGGCCACGATGGCCCCGAGTAGCAGCCCGGTGGCCAAGGGCACGTCCAGCGCCCAGGCGGCCACCACGCCCACGATGCCAGCGGTGACCGCCACCCCGACGGTGGCCAGGACGACGCCGGGCGCCAGCACCGGGCGGACGGTGGACCATCGGGTGTCGAGGCCACCGGAGAACAGGATGTAGGCCAGCGCCACCACGCCGATGGAGCGGGCCAGTTCCATGTCGGTGAACTCGATGCCACCCAACCCGTCGCTGCCGGCCAGCATGCCGATGCCCACGAAGATGAGCAGCGCCGGCACCCCGAAGCGGTGGGCGCCCTTGGCGGCAGCCACCCCCAGCAGCAAGAGCGCCGCACCGGCGGCCAGCGAGAGCTCGAAGCCGCTCACGTCGTCTCCCCGGCGGACGGGCCCTCGCGCCGGCCCGCCAGGTCGGCGGCGCCGCCCGCCAGGAGGTCGTACATCGGCCGCTCGGCGGGGTCCAGGGCGGCGCGGTGCCGCTCCAGGGTGGCCAGGTCGCCGCGCGCTGCGGGTCCGGTCAATGCCGCCTCCGGGCCCAGTTCGGCCACGTTCTCGACGGTGGCGCGCACGAGGTCGAGGTAGGCATCGAGGGGGACCCCGGCGGTGGCGGCCACCCGCTCCACCTGCGCCAGCAGCACCACAAGGTGGTTCGAGGCGATGCACGCCGCTGCGTGGTAGGCGGCCCGAGCGTCGTCGTCGATCTCCACCACCCGACCCTCCAGCGATCGGGCCAACCGCGCCGCCATCGGGTCACCGGCGACAGCGAACACTGCCCCCCTCAGGCGTCGCGCCCCGACCTCGGGGGACGGCAGCGGCAGCAGCGGGTGGAGCGACCCGCGACGCTGGTGTGGCGCGAGCACGTCCAACCCGAGCGAACCCGACAGGTGGACGACGACCGTCGAGTCAACAGGTCGGACTGCGGCGGCCACCTCGGCGATCGCCGCGTCGGGTGTGGCGATCACCACCACGTCCACCCCTTCCGCGGCAGCACCGACGTCGTCGCCACGGCCGAACGCCGGAGCCGACGACCACCCGGCGTCCGCCAGTGCCATGGTCATCGCTCCACCTGCTCTCCCAGGACCGACCAGGCGGAACCGACCGGGGTCGGGCACGGGGGAAGAACGGTCGGCCATGCCCAAGTGTCGCACCTGTGGTGGCGGGTCGGCTGCGGGACGCGCCGGCGATCAGCCAGGCGTCGGGTTCCGGTCGATACCGAGTGGACCGATGTCGCTGACCCGCCCCTCGGCGGCCTCGAGGGCTTCGTCGGAGACCAGTTCGGGTGCCACGTCGGCCAGCGGGGCGAGCACGAACCGACGCTCCCACAACCGAGGGTGTGGGATCTGCAGGTCGGGCTCGACGATGGAGACGCCCTCCATCCACAGGATGTCGACGTCGAGTGTGCGCGGACCCCACCGTTCGCTCCGGACGCGACCGGCGGCCGTCTCCAGCCGATGACACACCCCGAGGAGCGCCCGCGGGGTCAGCTCGGTCTCCAACTGGACGACCACGTTGAGGTAGGCGTCCTGCCCGCTGGGCCCGCCCATCGGCTCGGTCTCGTACACGTTCGACACGGCACTCACCGACACGAGTGACCGCACGGCGTCGAGAAGGTGCCCTCGGCGGTCGCCGAGGTTGGACCCCAACCCGAGATAGGCGCGCGTCATGGTTGCCTCCGGGTGAGGCGCACACCACTCGAAGCCAGGTCGTGCGGCACCGGGGGGCGGAGCTTGCGGGCCGCCACGGTCACGGCCACGACCCGCTGGTCGGCCAACACCGTGTCAGCGACGGTGGTGGCCAGGTGTTCGAGCAGGGCGACGTGCCCGCTGGTGGCCACGCGCACCACCTCGTCGGCCAAGGCGCCGTAGTCCACCGTGTCGTCGAGGTCGTCGGAACGACCCGCAGCGGTGAGGTCGGTGTGCACATCGAGGTCGATCTCGACCGGCTGCGCCCGGACCTGCTCCTCGGGCAGCACCCCGACGGTGGCCAGCACCCGCAACCCGCGCAGCTCGATGACGTCGAGCAGGGCTGCGGGGTCGCCGGCCGGCATCGGGGCGGAACTCACGGACCGGCCGCCAGACGGCCCGCGATTGTGACCAGTTCCCGACCGAACGGGCCCAGCTCGCGTTGCACCATGCGCTCGATGACGGTGATGGCGTCGGGTCCGTTGTCGACCAGACCGGCCCACAGCAGGTAGCCGCACATGAAGCCGCAGACGCTGTCACCGAGTTCTTCGTTGTGCACGAGCAGCTTGGCCCCGGCGGCGAGCAGGTCGGCCAACTGGGGGAAGTGACCGGCCAGGAAGGGGGTCGGGTCGTCGCCGGTGTCGAAGGGCCAGTGCCGCCAGGCGACACCCAACTCGTCGTAGTTGTGCAGGTTGTGCGGCGCCGGGATGAGCGAGACCACCGCGGTGAACCCCTGTTCACGCACCCAGATGATCTCTTCCTGGCGGCGGACGCGACGGTGGTTCTGCGCGTAGCCGCCCGGTCGCTCGCACACCGCGAGTTGGTCCTTGATGATCCAGTGGAAGTTCCGTGGAACGATCCCCTGCTGCCACTTGCCCTTGTTCGCCATCGCCCTCATGCTGCCACGACCTGGGATGCCTGCCGAGTTTGGCGGACATCATGGGCACGGATCATACGTACCCCGAGGTGCATCGCCCACACCGCGGTGGCGATCGACCCCTCGAGGCGGTCCTCGGGACCGACGGACGCCACCCCGTCACTGGCCGCCAACAACGTTCCCAGCGTGCTCTTCCGGCTGGTCCCCACCACAACGGGGAAGCCGCTGGCCACCAGGCGATCCAACGAGGCCAACAGGGCCAGGTTGTGCTCGATCGTCTTGCCGAAACCGATGCCCGGGTCGATCCAGACCTCCGTCACGCCGGCCGCCGTCGCCGCCGCCGCTCGCTCTGTGAGGAACCGGTTCACCTCATCGACCACGTCGTCGTAGGTCGGCGCCTGCTGCATGGTGCGCGGCTCGCCGGCCATGTGGACGGCCACCCAACCCACCCCAAGCTCGGCCGCCACCGGCCACAGCGTGGCCGAGACGTCGTTGACGAGGCTGGCACCGACCGCAACCGCCGCTCGGGCCACCTCGGCGTGGCGGGTGTCGATCGACACCCGCCACGCCGAGGTGGCCCGAGCGGCGGTTGCGGTCGGTGCCAGCCTCGTCAACGACGTCTCGGCCACGCTGTGGCCGGTGGCGGCCGAGCTTGGGGTGGGTTGGGTGGCCGTCCACATGGCCGGCGAGCCGCGCACCATGCAGCAGGCGCCGACCTACGACGACGTGGTCGATGAGGTGAACCGGTTCCTCACAGAGCGAGCGGCGGCGGCGACGGCGGCCGGCGTGACGGAGGTCTGGATCGACCCGGGCATCGGTTTCGGCAAGACGATCGAGCACAACCTGGCCCTGTTGGCCTCGTTGGATCGCCTGGTGGCCAGCGGCTTCCCCGTTGTGGTGGGGACCAGCCGGAAGAGCACGCTGGGAACGTTGTTGGCGGCCAGTGACGGGGTGGCGTCCGTCGGTCCCGAGGACCGCCTCGAGGGGTCGATCGCCACCGCGGTGTGGGCGATGCACCTCGGGGTACGTATGATCCGTGCCCATGATGTCCGCCAAACTCGGCAGGCATCCCAGGTCGTGGCAGCATGAGGGCGATGGCGAACAAGGGCAAGTGGCAGCAGGGGATCGTTCCACGGAACTTCCACTGGATCATCAAGGACCAACTCGCGGTGTGCGAGCGACCGGGCGGCTACGCGCAGAACCACCGTCGCGTCCGCCGCCAGGAAGAGATCATCTGGGTGCGTGAACAGGGGTTCACCGCGGTGGTCTCGCTCATCCCGGCGCCGCACAACCTGCACAACTACGACGAGTTGGGTGTCGCCTGGCGGCACTGGCCCTTCGACACCGGCGACGACCCGACCCCCTTCCTGGCCGGTCACTTCCCCCAGTTGGCCGACCTGCTCGCCGCCGGGGCCAAGCTGCTCGTGCACAACGAAGAACTCGGTGACAGCGTCTGCGGCTTCATGTGCGGCTACCTGCTGTGGGCCGGTCTGGTCGACAACGGACCCGACGCCATCACCGTCATCGAGCGCATGGTGCAACGCGAGCTGGGCCCGTTCGGTCGGGAACTGGTCACAATCGCGGGCCGTCTGGCGGCCGGTCCGTGAGTTCCGCCCCGATGCCGGCCGGCGACCCCGCAGCCCTGCTCGACGTCATCGAGCTGCGCGGGTTGCGGGTGCTGGCCACCGTCGGGGTGCTGCCCGAGGAGCAGGTCCGGGCGCAGCCGGTCGAGATCGACCTCGATGTGCACACCGACCTCACCGCTGCGGGTCGTTCCGACGACCTCGACGACACGGTGGACTACGGCGCCTTGGCCGACGAGGTGGTGCGCGTGGCCACCAGCGGGCACGTCGCCCTGCTCGAACACCTGGCCACCACCGTCGCTGACACGGTGTTGGCCGACCAGCGGGTCGTGGCCGTGACCGTGGCGGCCCGCAAGCTCCGCCCCCCGGTGCCGCACGACCTGGCTTCGAGTGGTGTGCGCCTCACCCGGAGGCAACCATGACGCGCGCCTATCTCGGGTTGGGGTCCAACCTCGGCGACCGCCGAGGGCACCTTCTCGACGCCGTGCGGTCACTCGTGTCGGTGAGTGCCGTGTCGAACGTGTACGAGACCGAGCCGATGGGCGGGCCCAGCGGGCAGGACGCCTACCTCAACGTGGTCGTCCAGTTGGAGACCGAGCTGACCCCGCGGGCGCTCCTCGGGGTGTGTCATCGGCTGGAGACGGCCGCCGGTCGCGTCCGGAGCGAACGGTGGGGTCCGCGCACACTCGACGTCGACATCCTGTGGATGGAGGGCGTCTCCATCGTCGAGCCCGACCTGCAGATCCCACACCCTCGGTTGTGGGAGCGTCGGTTCGTGCTCGCCCCGCTGGCCGACGTGGCACCCGAACTGGTCTCCGACGAAGCCCTCGAGGCCGCCGAGGGGCGGGTCAGCGACATCGGTCCACTCGGTATCGACCGGAACCCGACGCCTGGCTGATCGCCGGCGCGTCCCGCAGCCGACCCGCCACCACAGGTGCGACACTTGGGCATGGCCGACCGTTCTTCCCCCGTGCCCGACCCCGGTCGGTTCCGCCTGGTCGGTCCTGGGAGAGCAGGTGGAGCGATGACCATGGCACTGGCGGACGCCGGGTGGTCGTCGGCTCCGGCGTTCGGCCGTGGCGACGACGTCGGTGCTGCCGCGGAAGGGGTGGACGTGGTGGTGATCGCCACACCCGACGCGGCGATCGCCGAGGTGGCCGCCGCAGTCCGACCTGTTGACTCGACGGTCGTCGTCCACCTGTCGGGTTCGCTCGGGTTGGACGTGCTCGCGCCACACCAGCGTCGCGGGTCGCTCCACCCGCTGCTGCCGCTGCCGTCCCCCGAGGTCGGGGCGCGACGCCTGAGGGGGGCAGTGTTCGCTGTCGCCGGTGACCCGATGGCGGCGCGGTTGGCCCGATCGCTGGAGGGTCGGGTGGTGGAGATCGACGACGACGCTCGGGCCGCCTACCACGCAGCGGCGTGCATCGCCTCGAACCACCTTGTGGTGCTGCTGGCGCAGGTGGAGCGGGTGGCCGCCACCGCCGGGGTCCCCCTCGATGCCTACCTCGACCTCGTGCGCGCCACCGTCGAGAACGTGGCCGAACTGGGCCCGGAGGCGGCATTGACCGGACCCGCAGCGCGCGGCGACCTGGCCACCCTGGAGCGGCACCGCGCCGCCCTGGACCCCGCCGAGCGGCCGATGTACGACCTCCTGGCGGGCGGCGCCGCCGACCTGGCGGGCCGGCGCGAGGGCCCGTCCGCCGGGGAGACGACGTGAGCGGCTTCGAGCTCTCGCTGGCCGCCGGTGCGGCGCTCTTGCTGCTGGGGGTGGCTGCCGCCAAGGGCGCCCACCGCTTCGGGGTGCCGGCGCTGCTCATCTTCGTGGGCATCGGCATGCTGGCCGGCAGCGACGGGTTGGGTGGCATCGAGTTCACCGACATGGAACTGGCCCGCTCCATCGGCGTGGTGGCGCTGGCCTACATCCTGTTCTCCGGTGGCCTCGACACCCGATGGTCCACCGTCCGCCCGGTGCTGGCGCCCGGCGTCGTCCTGGCCACCGTCGGGGTGGCGGTCACCGCTGGCATCGTGGGCGTGGTGGCCGCCTGGGCGCTGGACGTGCCCTTGGCCACCGGGCTGCTACTCGGGGCCATCGTGGCCTCCACTGACGCCGCTGCGGTGTTCTCCGTGCTGCGCACCCGCTCGGTGGGACTGCGCTCGCCCATTCGGCCGCTGCTCGAGTTGGAGTCGGGCAGTAACGACCCCATGGCGGTGTTCCTGACCATCGGGCTGTTGGCCCTCGTCGTGGGTGACATCGACGGTCCCGCCGAGCTGTTGCCGCTGTTCTTCCTGCAGATGGGTCTCGGCGCCGTCGGTGGGGTGCTGTGGGCCAAGGTCGGTCTCCTGCTCATCAACAAGCTGCGCCTCGAGGACGAGGGGCTCTACCCCGTCATGACCCTGGCGTTGGTGGCGCTCACCTACGGGTCGGTGTCCTATCTCGGGGGCAGCGGCTTCCTGGCGGTGTACGTGGCCGGCATCGTGATGGCCAACAGCCACTTCGTGCACGAACGGTCACTGATCCGTTTCCACGACGCGCTGGCCTGGCTCATGCAGATCGTGATGTTCGGTGTGCTGGGCCTGCTGGCCTTCCCGTCGCAGTTCCCCGACGTGGCCCTGCGGGCGCTCATCGTTGCGGTGGCGTTGGTGGTGGTGGCCCGACCGGTGGCCGTGGTGCTGTCGCTGCTCCCGTTCCGGCTGGGCTGGCGGGCCAACGCCATGGTGTCGTGGGTGGGCCTCCGCGGGGCGGTGCCCATCATCCTGGCCAGCTTCCCCTTGGTGGAGGGGATCCCCGAGGCGGCCACCATCTTCAACGTCGTGTTCTTCGTGGTCCTGGTGTCGGTGGCCGTGCAGGGCACCACCATTCCCGCGGCGGCGAAGCTGTTCGGTGTGGCCACCCCGGTGGAGCGGAAACCGTCCTACCCGATCGAAGCCACTGCCGCCCCCGAAGCCGACACCGACCTGCGCGAGCTGGTGGTGCCCGAGGGCTCGGCCGTCACCGGTCGCCGGGTGTTCGAACTGGGACTCCCGCCGGGCGCGCTGATCGTGCTCGTCAACCGCGAGGGCGTGCTGGTGGTGCCTCGCGGCGCCACCGACCTCCTCCCCGGCGACCGCCTGATGGTCCTGGCCGACGACGACGGCTTCCGCCAGATGGCTGCGCTCCTCGAACCGTCGACGACCGACCCCGCCGACGAGAAAGGGCCATGATGCAGGTGATCCAGACGATCAGCGAGCTGCGAGGTGTGCTCGACGCCACCCGCGCCCGAGGTGGCACCGTCGGGCTGGTGCCCACCATGGGGTATCTCCACGACGGGCACCTGTCGCTGGTCGGCCGGGCTGTCGAGGAGTGCGACGTGGTGACGGCCACCATCTTCGTGAACCCGCTGCAGTTCGCGGCCGGCGAGGACCTCGACGCCTACCCGCGGGATCTCGAGCGGGACCGGGCTCTGGCCGAACGTGCCGGCTGCGATGTGCTGTTCACCCCGTCGCAGACAGAGATGTACCCCGAGCCGATGCGCACCGAGGTGACGGTTGCCTCCCTGTCGGCGCACATGGAGGGCGCGGCGCGTCCGACCCACTTCGCCGGGGTGGCCACCGTGGTGGCCAAGTTGTTCGCCATCGCCGGACCGTGCCGGGCCTACTTCGGCGAGAAGGACTTCCAACAACTCGCCGTGGTGCGTCGCATGGCTTCGGACCTGTCGTTCCCCGTGGCCGTGGTGGGTTGCCCGACCGTGCGAGAGGCCGATGGGCTGGCCATGTCGAGCCGCAACGTCTACCTGACCGACGACGAGCGCGCTGTCGCCCCGGTCCTGCACCGAGCACTGACCGCCGCTGCGGCCGCCGTCGAGGCAGGGGAGCGGAGCGGTGCCGCCGTGCGGGCCCAGATGACCGCGACCGTCGCCGCCGAGCAACGGGCCGACCTGGACTACGCCGAGGTGGTCGACGCTGCCACCCTTGAACCACTCGACGAGCTCCGTCCCGGTGCCACCGTCAGGTTGCTGGTCGCCGCACGGCTGGGCCGACCCCGGTTGCTGGACAACGTCGGGGTCACCGTCCCCGAGTAGCTGCGGGGCACCCACTGCCCGGTGAGCTGCGGGGCGGTCGACTGATGTGCACCACGTTGCTGCACAGGGCCAGGTGGCTGCTAGCGTGATGCCATCAGCAGCAAGGTGACCCGAGGGCACCAAGCACAGGAGGGCAGCCATGCGCCGCCGAATGATGAAGTCGAAGATCCACCGTGCCGTGGTGAGCGACGCCGACCTGCACTACGTGGGCTCGATCACCGTCGACCCCGACCTCATGGAACTGGCCGACCTGGCCGAGTGGGAACAGGTGGCCGTCGTCGACATCGACAACGGCGCCCGGCTCGAGACCTACGTCATCGAGGGCCGGCGCGGCTCGGGCGACATGTGCCTCAACGGTGCTGCGGCGCGCCTGGTGCAGAAGGGCGACCGCATCATCGTCATCTCCTACGCCGACTACGACGCCGAGGAACTCGAGGACTATTCGCCGCGCATCGTGCACGTCGACACCGCCAACCGGCCCGTCGACGAGGAGACGGCCGCCGCCATCGCTGCGGCCTCGACCCCCGGTCCGATCCGCTACGTCGAGATCCAGGCGCAGGTCGACCGCGAGATGGCCACGCTCGATGCCGAGCTCGACGGCCTGCACTGACCACCACCGCACCGTGCTCGGTGCCAGGTGCTCGTCCTGGTGACCCAGCGACCGGCGGACCACGGGATGGTGCGGGACGACGCGCCGACACGGGCGGGCGCCCCCGGACACGACCCGACTGCCGCCGGAGACCCTGAGCGGCCTGGACGACGTCGTGGGTGACGATCCGCTCGACCTGTTGGTGCTGGGGAGCGGTGTTGCCGGACTGACCGCTGCGGTGCAGGCCACCGAGCGCTACGGCATGTCGGTGGGGGTGCTCACCAAGGGAGCGCTCCAGCAGAGCACCACCCGCTGGGCGCAGGGCGGCGTGGCTGCCGTACTCGGCGAGGATCCCGATTCCACCGACCTGCACCTGGCCGACACCTTGGCGGCCGGGGCGGGCCTGTGCGACGCCGAGGCCGCCCGGGTCCTGGTGGACGAGGGTCCCGACCGAGTGCACGCGCTGGTGGCGCTGGGCGCCTCGTTCGACCGCGACGCGGAGGGTCGCCTGGAGTTGGCTCGCGAAGGCGGCCACTCGCGTGCCCGCATCGTGCACGCCGGCGGGGCTGCGACTGGCATCGAGATCGAACGGGCCCTGGCCGACGCCGTGCTGGCCACCGCCGTGGCCGTGCACGAGCACGCTTTCGCTGTCGACCTCGTGGTGACCGACGGGCGCTGCCGGGGCGTGTTGGCCGTGGACCGGCACGGCCGCTGGCGACAGGTCACGGCCCGTCACGTATTGCTGGCCACCGGCGGTGCCGGGCAACTGTTCGCCGTGACCACCAACCCGGTCGAGGCAACCGGCGACGGTATCGCCATGGCGCTGCGGGCCGGTGCCGCCTGCGCGGATGTCGAGTTCGTGCAGTTCCATCCAACGGCGTTGCACCACCCCCGCATGCCTCGCCCGCTGCTGTCGGAGGCGTTGCGCGGGCACGGCGCGTTGCTGCGCGACCGCGATGGCGACCGCTTCGTGGACGAGTTGCTGCCCCGCGACGCCGTGTCGCGGGCCATGACGGCCCGCATGGCCGACCAGGGGGTCGACCACCTGTGGCTGGATGCCACCGGGTTGGAGCGCTTCGGTGAACGGTTCCCCACCATCGCCGCGGCGCTCGGCGACGTGGGGCTCGACCCCGCCGCTGACTGGCTGCCCATCGCCCCGGCGGCCCACTACCTCTGCGGTGGTGTGGTCACCGATCTGCGGGGCGCCACCTCGGTCGACGGGCTGTGGGCCGCCGGTGAGGTGGCGTGCTCGGGAGTGCACGGTGCCAACCGCCTGGCCTCCAACTCGCTGCTCGAGGGCATGGTGTTCGCCCACCGGGTCATCGAGGCCATCGACAGTGGAGCCGACGGGTGTGAACCGACGGGGGCGATGCGGACGGTGGTGGCTACCGGTCCGCGCGGTGGGGCCGAGCCCGGCGGCCCGGCGGCGTCTGGTGAACCGGGCACCATCGGTGGCCGGCGGGTCGCCGGCTGGCACCCGGTTCGTCCCCCGATCGGCGTCGACTCGATCGACGGCTCGCCGTCGAGGGAGCGTGTCGGGCGCTCGTCGGAGGGAGCATCCGAACCACCGCTCGACGACGGCGCGGTTGCAGCGCTGCGTGACCGTCTGCAACGGGCCATGACCCTCCACGCCGGGGTCCTGCGCAGCGCCACGTCGTTGGCCGACGCCTCGGGGGACATCACCGAGGTGGTTCGTGCACTGGGGGCGGTCGGGCCTGCGGGAACCGGTGCTGCCGCTGCGGGGATCGGGGTCACCGACGCCGGCGGCGTGGGCCCCGCCGTGGAGGACGCCGCCGGTGCGGTGCCGTCGCCGGCGGCGCTCGAGGTGGCCAACCTGGCGGAGCTGGCCACGGCCACCCTGGCTGCCGCGGCGATGCGGACCGAGAGCCGCGGGGCCCACACACGCCGTGATCACCCCGACACGGCCGACGCTTTCCGGCTGCGGTTGGTGATCGGGCCCGACGACCGCTGAGCCGGGGTTCGACCCTGCACCGCCGGTGGGGCAGGCTGTGGCCATGGGAGGAGCGTTCGAGTGTCCCCGGCCGTTGGTCCGCGACGTGGTGCGTCGCGCCCTCGAGGAGGATCTTGCGCCGCTCGGCGACCTGACCGCTGCGTTGTTGCCCGACGACGCCACGTGCCAGGCCCGCTTCGTGGCCCGCAGCGCCGGCGTCGTCGCCGGGACGGTGTGCGTCGAGGAGACCTTCGCTCAGCTCGACCGCGCCGTCGGGCTCCGCTGGGAACTCGCCGACGGTGACCACGTGGCGCCCGGGTCGGTGATCGGCACGGTCGAGGGGCCGATGGCACCGGTGCTGACCGGCGAGCGGACAGCGCTCAACCTGCTGGGTCACCTGTCGGGGGTGGCCACCACCACCGCCCGCTAGGTGGCGGGGGTGGCCGACGCCGTCGGTCCCGATCGTCGGGCGCCGCTGGTGTGGGATACCCGCAAGACCACGCCGGGTCTGCGCGGGTTGGAGAAGGCGGCGGTGCGGGCCGGGGGCGGCGCCAACCACCGGGGCAACCTGTCGGACTGGGTGATGCTGAAGGACAACCACCTGGCGCTGGTGGACGTGGCCGATGCGGTCCGCCGTGCCCGCCAGCTCTGGCCGGGGCGAACCGTGCACGTCGAGTGCGACGAGTTGTCCCAGGTGGCCGCCGCGGTGGAGGCCGGTGCCGACGCCATCCTGCTCGACAACATGGCGGTCGACGACGTGCTCGAGGCGGTGGCCATGGCCCGGGGCATGGCCGGCCGCCCGCCGCTGCTCGAGGTCTCGGGGGGGATCACGCTCGAGACGATCGGGCGCTACGCGCCCACCGGGGTCGACTGCATCTCGGTCGGGTCGATCACCAACTCCGCAGCGGTGCTCGACATCGGCCTCGACATCGACGCGCAGTAGGGGGCACTGGCGTATCCCGTCGCCGCCGGGCGGCACATCCGCGCCGTTTTTCGCCTCGCCTCCCGGCGTGGAACAGTGGTGCGGTCCGGAGCAGGCGCCCGGAACACCGACACGCGGAGGCACCGTGCTGCTCGCCATCGATGCTGGCAACACCCAGACCGTCATCGGGCTCTACGAGCTCCCCGACGACGACCCCGGCGACACCGTTCGTCGCTGCGAGGACGGGCTGCTCGACCACTGGCGGGTGGCCACCGAACACGACCGCACCTCCGACGAGTTGGCCGTGCTGCTGCAGGGACTGCTGGCCTTCCGCGGTCACACGCTCGACGACGTGGACGGCGTGGCGGTCTCATCCGGCGTGCCGCGCATCACCTCGTCGTTGCGGGACCTCGCCGAGCGCCACCTCGACTTCGATCCGGTGGTCATCGAACCCGGCGTGCGCACCGGCATCTCCATCCTCTACGAGAACCCGAAGGAGGTGGGTGCCGACCGGATCGCCAACGCCGTGGGCGCGTACCACCTCTACGGTGGCCCCACCATCGTGGTCGACTTCGGGACGGCCACCACCTGCGATGCCGTGTCCACCGACGGCGAGTACCTCGGCGGTGCGATCGCCCCCGGGGTGGAGATCTCCATGGACGCCCTGGTGGGTCGGGCGGCGGCGTTGCGGGCCGTGGAGTTGCGCGAGCCCCGCTCGGTGCTCGGCCGCAGCACGGTGGAGTCCATCCAGGCCGGTGCCCTCTACGGCTATGCCGCCCAGGTGGACGGCCTGTGCGCCCGGATCATCGACGAGATCGGCCCGTCGACGGTGCTCTCCACCGGTGGTCTGGCCGACCTGATCAGCCCGCTGTCGGAGCGCATCCAACACGTCGAACCCTGGCTGACCCTGCACGGCCTCCGTCTGGTCTACGAGAAGAACGCCTGAGCCCGACCGAGCGGGTCGATTGCTGACGGCTGGTGGTCGGGACTTCCGGTGGGCGCACCACGTCGGCAGGCCATTGGTGCGCCCCATTGCAATGGTAATCTCGTGGCATGCGAGCAACCATTGATCAGGCAGGACGTCTGGTCATCCCGAAGGCGCTGCGCGATCAGTTGGGACTTCGTCCGGGCGAGGTCGAGCTCGTCCCCGACGGGGCAGCGTTGCGTCTGGAACCGGTGACGAGCGACGAGCTCGCGGAGGTCGCTGGACGGCTGGTGATCCCGTCGGCCGACCAGGTGGTCACGGCCGATGAGGTGCGAATGCTCCGCGATGTCGACCAGCGGTAGGGAACCCGACCTCCTCGTCGACACGAGCGTGGCGGTGCCACTCACCGTTGCCGACCACGAGTTCCACCAGCCGGTGCTCCACGCCCTCGACGGCATGGTGCTCGGCCTGGCCGGCCACGCAGTGTTCGAGACCTTCTCCGTCCTGACCCGGCTACCGCCGCCGGCACGCCGGGCGCCCGCCCTGGTGGCTCGTCTCATCGCCGAGAACTTCCCGGAGTCGCGGTATCTGTCGGACAGGGGCTCGGCGTGGCTGGCAACGCAGCTCGCAGGCGGCGAGATCAGCGGAGGAGCCGTGTACGACGCGTTGGTCGGTGCGACAGCCTGCGAGCACGGCCTCGTCCTCGCAACCAACGACCGGCGGGCCATTGACGTGTACCGCCACCTGGGCGTCACGGTGCAGCTGGTCCCGGGCGGTGGGGGGTCATGAGTGCGGTCACCAACACAAGTCAAGCGGCTACCAGTTCGTCGGCTCGCGAGCGCGGGCCGGGGATGCCCGGGATGTCGGGCATTCACACCGGAATGACGAATACGCGCAACACGCCCATCGAGGCGTTGGAGCGGGCGTTCCCGTTGCGGGTGCTGCGGCAGCGGTTGCGGCGGGGGAGCGGCGGCGCTGGGTCGGCGCCGGGTGGTGAGGGGATTGAGCGGGACCTGCAGGTGCTCGTCGATGCCACCGTGTCGCTGATCACTGAGCGGCGGGTGAGCCAGCCGTGGGGGTTGGCGGGCGGCGAGCCCGGGGCGGTGGGGGAGAACTGGCTGCTGCCAGGCGGCGAGGAGTCGAAGGCGGAGCGGCTGCCCGACAAGTGCACGATCCAGCTGAAGGCCGGCGACGTCCTACGAATGCTGACGCCAGGGGGCGGAGGTTGGGGACGCCCTGGGCCGGACAGTCCCGGATAGCGCGTACATAGTACCGGAAATAATGTAGGTATTCACCATTAGCTTCGGTACTATGTTCACCATGACGATCGAGGATCGGGTGCTGCGTGAGCTGCACAGGGCGGCGCTCGAGGCCGGACGGGGCGGCATCGGTATCCCGTCAGTTGACCTTGACGCTGTCGCCAGACGAACCGGCGACAGGGCGGCTGCCGATCAGGCCCTCAAGCGGCTCGTCCAGGCCCAGCGGGTGGTGCGCGTCCGCAGGGACGTGGTCGTGCTGCCCGACCCGACAGGACTGCTCAGCGTCGAGATGGCTGACCTCATCGACGGCATTGCCCCGCAGCCGTACCTCATCACCGGTGGGGGAGCGTTGGAGCACTTCGATCTCACCGGCCAGCACTTCTTCGGACTCGCTGTCCTCGTCCCGAGCGAGATCACCAAGCTGCGATTTCGCGGGCAGACGGCGACCTTCTTCAAGACCGACCCGACGAACATCTGGGGATGGGAGGCTGAGGCGCGACCGCGTTACGCGTTGCCGGAGCGAGCGCTGGTCGACGCGCTGAACCACCCGCGCTACGGCGTCTCACTCAACCAGGCGGCCGACGCGCTCCTCCGCGCTGCGTCCCGAGACCCTGAGTTCCTCGATCGGCTGCTCGCCGCGGTCCAGCGGTACCGGTCGGGCTCTCGGGGCCACAGCTCCCGGTCATCGGCTCGACGCGTCGGATTCGTGGTCGAGCGACTCTTCGGATCTGGTGCCGCCGTGCCCTACCGTGACCTTGTCGGCTCGAACCGTGCCCCAGTGCTGCTGAGGCCCGGAGGCTCCTCCTCCGGTCCTGTCGACACCAGCTGGCGGCTCGTGGTCAACGCAGTCCTCGAGCCCGAGACGGTGCCGTGAGCGCCGACCGACCGAATCGTCTCTGGGGTGGCCTCTACGAGCTGCTGGAGACTCTCGAGCAGATGCCGGGCGGCATGGCCTTCGCCGTACGCGACTTTGCGCTCGTCACGCTTGCCGGCCAACTGTCGCAGACCTTCCCTGGGCAGCTGGTGTTCAAGGGCGGGTTCGTGTTGCGGCACGCGCACGGCCACCTGCGCTTCAGCAAGGACGTCGACGCCACGCGCCACGCGCCGCCAGCGCACAAGTTCGAAGCCGGCGACGTTGCTGCGGCGATCCGAGATGCGAGCATCCACAATGTCGTGCAGTTCGTGCCCGACCAGCCAGCCACCGACTCCGCCCGCAGTCTGGACTTCGACAGGGTGCACGTGACCGGGGAGGGCTTCGCCGAGACCGACGTCCAGGTCGAGGTCAGCTATCGCGAAGCAGTCGTCGGAACACCTGTCCCGGTCGACATCGGCGACCCCTTTTACACGCCGTTCGAGATCCTC
This sequence comes from Acidimicrobiia bacterium, assembly GCA_020832495.1. GTDB lineage: Bacteria > Actinomycetota > Acidimicrobiia > Acidimicrobiales > Acidimicrobilacustridaceae > JAFIEP01. Next base: position 46,282 of record JAFIEP010000138.1, read on the forward strand.
ACGATGGAGGTCGCCGAGATGGCTGCTGAGAAGTTGCGGGCCCTCGCACAACGACTTCGTGAGACCGACCTTGCTGACCTGGCAGTCATGCTTCGGGACGACACGGTCAGCGATGACGAAGTCGCTCGGTTCGCCGAGGCAAAGTTCGAGCTCGTGAAGCAGGGCCAAGCGAATCGGATCGATCGGGTCGAGCGCAACCTGGGGGAACTTGCCGCCACGTATGACGATGTGGTGCCTCAGCTCTTTCCCAATGCGCCGAGCTACCAGGAAGCGGCGGAGATCGTCTGGCCACGAATCAAGGCGATGGTGCCGTAGATCGCGAACGCGTCGACCTGCCGGCTATGCCCACTCGCGGCGGTCGGAGGATTTCGTCGCGCTTGAGAAGGTTGTGGGACGGGTGAACTGCGGGAACGACGCTCTCCCGAGACAGCGACACGGATTCGTGTGTGATCGGGACGGCCTCGCGCATACCCTGTTCAAGTTGCACGCTTGTGATTTCGCCGTTCGGTGGGGCCACTCGCCAGCGGGCCCGTCGGGCGGTCGGAAGGAAGAACAGGTCCATGACAGCTTCCACCTCCGACTCCGCGCCTTCGCCGAATGCCGGGGGCTCGCCCGCGAGTCCTTCGCTACCACGTGATCACTGGGTGTCGAAGGGCTATCAGCGTGGCTTCGCCAGTTCGGATCAGCGTGTCGCAGTCATGGACGTCCGCAGCAGGAGGATCGTCGACCCTGGTAGGCCGACGAAGTCCAACTTCGCGGAGGTCGGGTTCACAACCTTTGTCGACGGTGAGGAGGTGGTCACCGGCCTGGAGCTGGCTTTCGCTCGTATCGAGAGGAAGGTCCTGAATCAGATTCGCGACGTCTCGTCGAGTCGGCGCGGTTCTGACCTCCACAGCGCAGTAGCGAACTTGTTCGCGGTCCATCTGGTGCGCAGCCCGTCCTTCAAGGCCTTCGGCAAGCGGATCGAGGCCGACTTCCGCGGTTCGGCGGTCAACGACCTCGCCTCCGACGGGAGGCTTCCGGAGATGTTCCAGAGGCAGTTCGGCCGACCGCCCCTCGGCGGCGAGCTACACGCGATCGTCGCCGAGCAGTGCGACAAGCTCCTAGACAACCCGTACACCTCAGCCGGATCGATGGCGCGGCAGCACGACGCCATCGCAGAGAAGCTGTGCGGCTTCCACATGCAGGTCATCGAGCTCGATCCGGGGCTTCCGGGGCTTGTGCTTGGCGACACCCCGATCGTTCATGCAGGCCGGGCGACGGCACGCTACGGGTTCCGGGATTCACTCGCGATCGGTGATGCATCGCTGATCATCGGTCCACTGACCCGACGTACTGCCGTCTGCTTCACAGCGGCACGCCTCCCGCCGGTCGCGATCACGACCCACAAGGCCCTTGATGCGCTCAACGCTGTCTTCATCCGCGCCGCCACAGCGGAGGTCGTTTGCCACCCCGATGACGCTCGCAGGCTCCGGCAGGTCGCCGGACGGCTGGACCGACACGCTCCTCATCATTTCCTTGAGCTTCATCGCCGAGCCTCGTAGCGGCGGGAGCCACCCTCAGGGTCTCGACGATCTCGCGACCTGACCGACTAGCCGAAGCACACGAACGGCAGGCGAGCGGCACGGAGCGGCTGCCCCATCGAGCGCGGCGACCTCAACTCGCACGGATCCCGGAAGCCCGCAACCATCCGCCACACAGGTGCACCGGATGGTGCTCCGCGGCGTCCCGGTCGTCAGTGAACCCGACCGGGACGCTGAACCGGGACCGGGACGGGAGTCCCGGTGGGATCCCGGTCGTGAACTTCGCGAGATCTGACCCCGTCGCTGGCTTAGCCTCGATCCACCGATCGGCTTGGGGTGAGCCGGCTTGGTGTCTGGTTTGACGGCGCCGAGGGGGTCGTGGCTGGTGGGTGGGTGTGCGGTCGCGTTGAAGTAGGGGTGCTGGGCTGCGTGAGTTGTCAGCGCGTGGTGTTGGTCTGCGGTGGCGCCGGTCCGCGGGGCCACCGCAGACCATGAGTGGCAGTGAGCGGATGCGTTCGAGGGCGGTGTGGAAGCTGGTGGCCCACGGCCAGCGTGATGGCAACGTGTCATCGTCGAAGGTCACCTCGACGCGGTCGATCGTGCGCGATACTGAACTCACTGGAAGTGCCTCCCGAGGTGGCGACAACGGCGACGTAGAACACCGTCATTGTCCCAGCTCAGGGAGGCCTTTCCGCGGATACGCGGCCCTCAAACCCCTACCAAATCGGTGGATCGAGGCTCAGCCATCGCTGCCCGGGTCACCGGATCGGCGAGCATTCCGCAGATGAGATCGCGCACGTAGTTCTCCAGGCCGTCGGCCTGGATGCGGATGCCATCGCAGCCGCCCATGCCCGGCCCCTTGCGACACGCGTGCGACCGGCCGCCGTTCTCCCGGGTGAGTGACCGCAGCGGGCCCCCACACTTGCCGCACACCAGAAACCCGACGAGCGGGTACGTCCGACCCTTCCTCGGCTTCGACCGACGAGGTGCCAGCGCCGCCACCAGGGCGTCGTGACGGTCCTCGTCGATGATCCGCTTCCACTGTCCCTCACCGACCACCTTGCCCTGATGGGTCCGGAAGCCGGCGATGCGTGGCGACGTGAGGATCGAGGTCAGCGTCTGGACCGCCCAGGCCGAGTCCGTCACCGTCGGCACGCCGCGCTCGTTCCAGTCGGTGCAGATGCTCCACACCGACTCGCCGGCAAGCACCAGGTCAGCCGCCTCCTCGATGCGCTCGACCTCCTCGGCGATGTGCTCACTCATGTCCTGCGAGTACCCGTATGGCCGCCGGCCACCGATGCGAGGCATGCCTTCCTTCGCCTCGCGAGCCCGCACGGCCAACATCCGGTCGGAGGTCTTCTTCGACTCCTCGCGGTCCATCGCCGAGCGGATGCCGATCTCGAACTCGCTCACCCAGCCATCGGTCGTGGCCACCGCGCGATCTGGATCACGACCGGCTTCCTCGAACGCATCCACCAGTGGCGCCCAGCCCGGCCCGCCACCTCGTGACAGTCGGTCGGTCTTGTAGGCCACCACGCAGTCGACCTCGCCCCTGCGGATCAGGTCGAGCAGCTCGCCGAACTTCGGTCGGTTGCGCCCGCGGTTGCTGTAGCCCGACGTCGACGGCGCTTCCACAAGTTCGGCCACCACCTCGAGGTTCAACCGAGCCGCAGCCTCACGACAGGCCTCGACCTGCACGTCGAGCGACGCCGAGCCTTCCCGGGTGATCGACTGGCGGGCGTAGAGCGCGGCACGGCCACGAGGTACCACCGCCGGGGACCGGCGATCCGAGCGCGTGCGGGTAGAAGCAGGCATGATCCAACGAGTGCGAGATGGCGACGGCGCCCAACGCGCCGTCTGACCTACTACGCCCGCTGGGGAGCGGGATCTCTCAGCACTCGGTGGGCAAACCTACGGAGTTCACCAACACTGGGAAGACCCCAGCGATCCTTCCGCGACAACCATGCTCGTAGTCCGCAGCGCACCAGGCCCACGTTCGCCGGGTTCGTCACCCCGCCGACGGTTGCTGGTCCGAGTCGCACCGTTCCAACCTCGGTGTCGTGGACCGGCGCACTAGCATCGCCTCGTGATCCGATCTGCTCGGCAGCCGACAACGGAGCGTTGACATGCGGGTGCTGATCACCGGCATGGGTGGCGAGCTGGGAACGCGCGTGGCTGCGCTGATCGAGGCCGATTCCACGATCGAGGACGTGCACGGTGTCGACATCGACCCGCCTCGTCGCCGACTCACCCGCGCCGAGTTCCACCGCATCGATCCCCGCGACCGGATCCGTCTGGCAGAAGTGGTGCACGAGGTGGCCCCCACCACGGTCATCCATCTCGGGATCTTCGAGCCGAACGCCCGCAGCGGGCCGCGTCGGGCCACTGCCTACACCGCAGCCGGCACCGTGGGGCTCTTCGGGGCGTTGGCCGCCGAAGGGTCGGTCGAACGCATCGTCGTCCGCTCGGGTACCGAGGTCTACGGGCGACGGCGGGGCGGCCCGTTGTGTCCCGACGAGGAGTCGGTCACCGACCCCACCACCCCCTATGGCCATTCGCTGCGCCATGTGGAGCGGGTGGCCCTCGACTTCGCCGAGGCACACGACGTGCCTGTCAGCCTCCTACGGTTCGCACCGCTCGTCGGGCCCCACTTCCCCAGCCCACTCGGTCGCCTGTTGCGTCTGCCGTTCGTGCCACACGCCGCTGGCGATCCACCGTTCAGCGTCCTGCACCAGGAGGACGCCGCCGCCTCAGTGGTGGCGGCGCTGGGCACAGAGGCCACCGGCCCCTGCAACGTCGTGGCCCCGGGCGCGGTGACGGCGTCGCAGGCCGCACGGCTGGGTGCTCGGCTGCCGCTGCTCACCCTGCCGCCTGCCTGGCGCGCCGTGCGGTTGGCGGTCGAGTTGGCCGGCGCCCCCATGCCCGAACACGTCGCCGAACTGCTGCGACGAGGGCGGACCGCCGACGGCACCCGATCGTCCACCGAACTGGGGTTCGAGCCCGCCCACACCACCCACGACGTGGTCGAACAGCTCTACGAATGGTCCGACGTCACCTACCTCACCGCCATGGGGACCGCAGCATGAACGAGATCGATCGCAGCCTGGGTGTCGGTGATCCCGAGCTCATCGACCGCTCGCCGCTGGCCATCGCCGGACGTCGGGTGACCGGTCGGTTCCTGGTGGACGAGTGGGGACTCGACAGCGACCTGGTGGCCGTGGTGGGGCGTCTCCCGAGCGTGCGCTGGGGCGCCAAGGTGCATGGTGCCGGCCGCATCCCCGACGGCCCGGCGCTCCTGGTGCACGACCGCCACCCCGCAGACCTGGGGTGGTTGGTGGTGGTGGCGGCCATCGGTCGGGCCACCGGCCGTTCGGTGCGCTTCACCGGCGTGCCCGACGTTGCCCCGCTCATGGCGCTGGCTCGCCGGGTGGGTGGCGTGGGCAGCGATCCCGCCGACCTCCGTGGCCTGCTGCGTGCCGGCAACCTGGTGACCATCGGGCTCGGCTGGGGCCACGTGGTGCGCACCCCCGGCGGCCCGCCGGCACCGTGGGCCATCGAGGCCGCCCTGGCCACGGGCGCCCCGCTGGTGCCCGTGGCCGTCCACCGCGGCGGCCTGCGCGCCCTGCGCCCCGAGGTGCGCATCGGCGAGCCGGTGGCCACCCGTCGACGCCGCTCGGCCCGTGCTGCGGACGATGTCTCGTCGGAGGTCTGCGCCCGGGTGGCTGCGCTGCTCTGACCCTCCCGGGGCTGGCGGGGCGCCGTCTCGGCGTCACGGTGTGTCACGTGAACCGTGTGGTGAGCACCTCGGCCACCCGCTGGCCGGCCCGGAACGGGGTGGTGGCCGTGCGTTCCATGGCGATGCCGGCGGCGATGAGGCTGCCGCCGGCCAGTGCCAGCCAGGCCCACGTGGGCACCCCGGCAGTGACGGCCAGCGACTCGTGGATGACCAACGCAGCGAGCACGGCGGAGCCCACGAGCAGCGGGCCGGCCAACAGGCGCCACCCGCCGGCCGCAATGGCGACGACGCCGACCGTTCCGGCCACCACCGCGTGGACCCAACCGCCACCGGCGAACCGCTCGACCAAGGCGGCGCCGCCGAGCAGGACGACGCTCGGCGTGTAGGCCACCCACGAGCTGGTCCCACCGCGGCGGGCGACGACGCCGGCGCCGAGGAGCGCCGCGGCCAGCGGCGCAGCGTAGGCGTCGTACGCCGGCACGTCGGCGGCCAGCAACTCCAGCCAGGTGCCGGCCACGCCCAGCGACGCCGCCGCCGCTGCCCATCCTGTGGACTGCTCGAGCACCGCCCGCATGGCCGCCAGCGTGGCCGCCGCCAGCAGCACCGCGCCGAACACGGCGGGGTCGACCGTGGCGATGAACAACGCCGGGGTGATGGCCAACACGGCGAGCACGTCGGTCCACCTGCGCAGCTCTTCGTTGCCGAGGGCACCCAACCCGCTGGCCACCACTGCGGTCAGGGCCAGACCGACTGCCGCCATGTGCAGCGGGTAGCCGAGTGCGACCGGGGCCAACCCGCCGGCGAGGGCCACCAGCACCACCAGCATGGCCGGGGTCAGGTCGTCGCGGGTGCGGAGGAGGTCGACGACGTTGACCAGGACGGCGACGCCGACGAGCCACAAGGCTGCCACGGCGTCGAACACCAGGACGGATCCGCAGGCGACGACGAGCGTGGTCAGCCGGCCGGGTAGCCCCAGGCCCGGACGGAGCCGCTCGGTGACCTGTGTGGGGCGATCACCGTCGAGCAGGGCGGCCAGTGCGTGCCAGAGGACGAACAGGACGCCGAGGGCGACGGCGGCGACGTCGGGGTCCAGCACGGCACCGGCGGGATGGAACGCCGTTGCGCCGCGTACGACACCCACCGCAGCGAGGACGGCTACCAACAGGGCCAGGGGCCAGGCGCCCAGCGGCGACTGGTCGCGGGTGAGCTGCCACTGGGCGGCGAAGGCGATGGCCACGGCCACGGCCACCGTGGCCGTCCCGACAGCGAGGAGTTCGACGACCGATCCCGCTGTGGGCAGGGCGGCGATGACCACCGCCACCGCGGCGGCGCACCACACGGCACCTCGGCGACTGCTGGCCACCAGGGCAGCCGTCAGCACCACCAGGACGGCCACGGCCACCAGGGTGGGCGCCAGGACGACCAGGGTGGCCGTGCCGTAGACCGACGCGGCCACGGTCGCCGGCGCCCAGCCCGGTTCACGGAGCCAGCCCCGAACATCGGGGCGGCGACGAACCGGGGTCTCCGATCGGAGGTGCTCGGCGAGCAGCCAACCAAAGGTGTTCAGAACACCGGCGATCAGCAGTGTGCCGGCGTCACCGAGGGAGGCCACCAGGGCGGAGGAGCGCTCGGGGTCGAACCACTCGACGAGCAACAGCACGTAGACGCCCTGGGCAATGACCACCGCAGCGAACCCCGAGAGCAGCTCGGCGGTGCCCGCCAGCCACCGGGCAGGTGTCGACCAGAACGTGTCCTTGCGCAGCACGTGGGCCACCAGCTCTGCGACCACCAGGGCGACGCCGATGGTGACGAGCACCCCGGCGGCATCGGGGCGCGGTGCGACGTCGGCCACGAACCCGACCACGCCGACCGTGACCACCGCTGCGGCGGCTGTCACCAGCACCAGGTCGCGGCGGTGGTGGGCCACGAGGGCCAGGGCGGCCGCGGCGGCCACACCGATGGCCAGCCGGGCTGTGCCAGGAACCGACGGGTCGGCGCCCAGCGCGCCGAGCACGTCGACCGCCGGTTCGAGGGCGGCTTGGAGGCCACCGAGCAGGGGTGCCAGCCCCGCCAGCACCGCCCAGCCGATGGCGCAGCGGTCGGACCGACGGAGTGCAGCGGCCAGTGCGACCGTCGCCAGCAGCAACGGTGCCGGGACGCCGCTCACCATGCCGGCGGCGCCGGCTGCCACCGCCACGGCGATGGCGGCACCCCAGCCGAGCACCGCTGACCGGGTGGTGCGACCGACAGCCCACCAGCACAGGGCGGTGGCCGTGGCGGTGGCCAACGCGACCTCGGGCCACGGTCGTTCGAGTGGCCGCGTGGCCGCCACCATGTCGATGGGGAGGAGCAGGATGCCGAGGTGGAAGAGCACCCCGCCGGTGGCGGGGAGCCGGGCGGTGAGGCCACGGCCCGCCAGGATGGCGGTGGCGGTCAGGGCGGCCAGCACCCCGAACTTGGCTTCGTCGGCGAGGGTGTCCCACCGCACCGCCAGGAAGAGCGCAGCCGCCGCCAGCACACAGCACACGCCGGTGGCGGTGACCCACACCGCCCCGGCGCGTCCCGGATCACCGCCGGCTGCGGGATCGGAGGCCGGGCTGTCGGCTGGGTCGGCGCCTCGACCGTCGTGGTCGGCGGTTCTCGGGGGAGTGTCGATCGGCGGTGGAGGGTCGGACGGCGGCGGAGCGCACGTCGTCCCCGTCGGTGGGTGGTCGTCGAGTGGTCGCATACCGCCACCATCCGCCCAGGCGGGGCTGCCTGGAATCCGGTGCAGCCCTCAACGTGGCCTGGGGACCCCCAGGGGTTCGTCGCCGGGAGCCCTGCGGCGACGGAGGCCGCCGACGTGGCGGGTGGCACCGGGTGTGGGTCACTGCGCGCAGCGGCCCACCGCTTTGGTGGTTGGTTGCGCGCGGTCGGGCGGCGGGGGTCGTCGGGAGCGTGAGCGGTGTGGGACTGCGCGCTGTGGGCCACCGGATGGGTGGTTGGTTGCGCGCGGTGGCGCGGGCGGAACCGCGCCGCCGGCCAGAGATCAGTCGATGCCGTGCTCGACGGCGTAGCGGATGAGTTCTTGGCGGCGATTGAGGTGCAGCTTGGCCAAGATGTTGCGCACGTGGTTCTCGACGGTCTTCTCGGCGATGTGCAGGTCGGCGCCGATCTCACGGTAGGTGTGGCCGCGGGCGACGTGTTGGAGCACCTCGCGTTCGCGCTCGGACAGGGCCTGAGTCGAGCCCGCAGCACGCGACAGGTTGCGGAACTCGCCGAGCACCAGCGCCGCCAGGCTCGGTGAGAACACCGGCTCGCCTTCGGCGGCGCGCCAGAGGGCCTGCCGTAGCTCCTCGGGCGGGGTGGACTTCACCAGGAAGCCGACCGCCCCGGCGGCCACGGCGTCGAGGACGTCCCGTTCGGCTTCGCTCACGGTGAGGATGACGACGTTCGTCTCCTCTCCGCAGCGTCGAGCGACCTCGAGCCCACCGCCGCCTGGCATCGAGAGGTCGCACACCACCAGGTCCGGAGTGGTGGCGCGGATGACCGTGATGGCCTCAGCGGCGTCGCCGGCCTCGCCCACGACGTGGAAGTTCTCACCCAGGTCGTTGCGCATGCCCGAACGCCAAATGGGGTGGTCGTCGCAGACCACCACTCGCACAGCTGAGAGTCGACTCATCGGGTGCCTCCCCATCGTCGGGTGGTCGTCGCCGGCACGTGGAGGCAGATCTCGGTACCCGAACCCGGTCGGGACTCGATCGTCACGCGTCCACCCACCTCCGACAGTCTGGCGCGCACCGAGAGCCGGAGCCCGGCACCTTCGGGCACCGTGGCGGGATCGAAGCCCGACCCGTCGTCCTTCACCGTGCAGAGCAGTCCCGGCGCGCCGCTGTCGGCGGTGCCAGCCTCGGCCCGGAACTCCATGGCGGCGGTTGGAGCGGGATCATCGATGTCGACGAACACGGTGGCCCGGGTTGCCGCCCCGTGCTTGGCTGCGTTGGTCAGGCACTCCCCCACCGCGGCCGCCACCGCCCGCACCACCGGCTCGGGGGGTTCGTCGAGACCAGGCACGGCGGCCACGTCCACGCGCAGGCCGTGCAGCCGTGTGGCCCGGGTAGCGGCGGTGCGCAACGCGCCGACGAGCGTGGGAACCTCGGTGACGGGGGAGTGCGACCCGACCGTGGTCGACCCGGCGGTGCCGCTGCGCGATGCCTCGGTGAACAGGAACTCCCGGAGGTCGGCTTCCTGCTCCCGGGCCAATGAGGTGAGCTCGGTGTCGGTGCTGCGCCGTTGGATGACGGCCAGCGTCTGCAACACCCCGTCGTGGAGGGTGCGCGCCACCTCCTCGCGTGCTCGGGCCATGGCCACCTCCGCAGCCGCCGCCCGCAGTCGGCGGGCGAACACACCGGCCACGCCGCCTCCGAGGGCGTAGAGGACGATGGTGCCGGCCAACCCGAACAACGCCGAGCCACCGAGGTCGGGCAGGAAGGCCACTTCGCCGGCCAGCGAGGCCACGCCCACTGAGGTCCCGGCCAGCGTGCCCCACAGCGGTCCGGCCCGAACGCCCACGGCCAGCACCCCGGCCAGTGGCCAGACCGAACCGAGCGACTGCGAGTGGATGCCGTTCGGTCCGTACACCCACCAGTCGGCGAACAACAGCGTGGCGCCGAGCGCCAGTTCGCCGGCCAACCATGGCGTGCTGCACAGCGCTGCCGGTTGCTGTCGCAACAGCAGCGTGGCGGCCACGGTCACGGCCAGCGCCGTCGCCACGAGGACCACCATGACCTCCGGATGCGCAACCCCTCCCGCACCGAGGTCGGCGGCGGCGACGAGGGCCATCCAGGCCCACGCCGCCCAGCGGAACACGGCGATCCCGGCCCAGAGGCTGTCCTCCCACGTACCCTCGGCGCCGTCGGTCCGCCGCAACGGGGTCATCGGTGTTGCTGCCGACGAGTCTTCCGCGGGTCGACGCTCGTGACGTTCCCCCCGGCGGGCCTCGGTCATGCCCAACCCTATGTCGGGTTGACCCGCAGGCTCCGGGTGGTGTCACGCGTCGCAGTCCAGCGCCGCCATCTCCGGATCGCGCCGCGGTCGCCCGTACAGTGTTCAGCGTGTCCACCGCCACCGCCCCCGACGGCACCACCATTGCCTACTCCGTGTCCGGCCCGCGTGACGCCGAGCCGGTGCTGATGATCCAAGGGCTCGGTGCGGACAGCCGCGGGTGGGTGCGGCAGCGCCGCGCCTTCGCTCGAGGCCACCGGGTGGTGGTCATGGACAACCGGGGGGTCGGTCGCTCCGACCGGCCCGAGGGTCCGTACGACCTCGAGGTGATGGCGGCGGACGCCGTGGCCGTGTTGGATGCCGAGGGCATCGGCTCGGCGCACGTCATGGGTGCGTCCATGGGCGGAGTGATCGCCCAGATCCTCGGTGTGCGGAGCCCGGAGCGGGTCAGGTCACTGACCTTGGCCTGCACGGCGTGCCGCCACCTCAGGTGGCGTCTCGAACTGCTCGCCGAGTGGCGGGAACTGGCACTCGAGTCGGGGATGGGTGAACTCAGCCAACAGGCGGCCCGCTGGCTCGTGGGACCTCGGATGCTGCGCCGTTTCCGGCCGGCCATCGACCTGCTGGGACCCCTCGCCATGGACATCCCGCCCGAGGTGTTCGTGGCCCAGATCGACGCCATCGTCTCGATGGACGACGGTGTGCGGGAAGAGTTGGGCGGGGTGGCGGCGCCCACGCTGGCCATCGTCGGCAGCCAGGACATCCTCACCCCCGTGGGTGACAGTGAGGAGATCGTCGACCTCGTGCCCGACGCCGAGTTGGCGGTGGTCATCGGCGCGGCACACGGGTTCATGGTCGAGCAGGCCGGGGCCTACAACCGCACGGTGCTCGGCTTCATCGAGCGCGTCCGGGCCCTGGGCGACGCCGAGGTGGCCTGAGCCCGATCGCCGCGGTGATCAGCCGTCGGCCGCGCCGACCTGCTGGGGGTCGGCTCGCCGCTTCCGCCACCACCGACGGAGGTGGGGAAGTTGCCACTTGATGATGCCGGTCCAGGCCACGACGGTCATCACCATGCCGCTGACGAAGTTCTCGAAACTGTCGGACCATCCGTCGGGCGGCTTGAACAAGAAGTAGTAGGACAGCACCAGACCGAAGCCCAGGTGCACCCAGCGCAGTGCAGTGTTGGCGCGCATTGCGGATCCTTTCGTGGCCGTGGAGGCCCGGAGCGCCCCGGTGTCGGTCGCCGCCACGAGGGGGTGAGACGACCGACACCGGGGAGGACTCAGTCGGTCACCTCGACGAGCGAGACCATCCCGTGCACCAGGTGCGGGGGCCCGCCGTCGACGTCCGGTGGTCCGGGGTTGGCCGCAGCCTCGGCCAACCACTCGTCGGGATCGGCGCCGGTGGGGATGGCGCAGAGGGCGATCCAGCGACCGGCCTCGTCGAGGACGAGCGGCCCCATCGGGTAGACGGCGTCGTCACTGTCGGGAGCGGCGAAGCCGACGCCCCGCATCTCAGCGACGGCCATGAGCTCTTCCTGGGGGAGCTCGAGCAGTTCCTCGAGCGATCGGTCCTCGTCGTCGTCGAGGCGGAACAGGACGACCTCATGGACCTCGACGGGCGACTCGTTGACCAACTCGAGCGTGGTGCCGGCAGGCAACTCGTCGGGCAGGTCGAAGGCGAAGTCGGTCATGGTCACCACGACGACGTTGCCGGCTGCGCCCTCGTCGTCGCCCCCAGTGCCGTTCGTGTCGTCGGTGGTGTCATCGGTGGTTTCGTCCACCGCGGTGGTGGGGGTGTCGTTCGTGGTGTCGACGTCGTCGCCGTCGTCATCGTCGCTGCAGGCCATGGGGGCCAGCAGCAGTCCGGTGGCTGCCACCGTGGTCAACAGTCGTCGCTTGCGGGGTTTCGTGTTCATCAGTCCCTCCCAGGGCTGTCGGATGTGCGGGGTGCACATGGGCATATTCATGACATGTTAGTGTGTTGTCAATACATAATCGCGTGACATGATGACCACGGATGCCCGGTAGGGTGGAACCATGAACCGGTCGTACGAGAGTCCGCTGCGTGCCCAACAGGCAGCGGCCACCGCCGAGCGGATCGTCGAGGCGGCGGCCGAGCTGGTGGTTTCGCGCCCGGGGGAGCACCTGACCATGGCCGGTATCGCGGAGCATGCAGGTGTTGCGCTGCGGACCGTCTACCGACACTTCCCGAGCCGTGACGACCTCATCGAGGCCATGGGGAACCGGGTCCGCAGAGGCCTCGGCCTCGAGGGAATGCCGAGACCGACGTCGGTCGACGAGCTGCGGACCATCCAGCGGTCAGTGGTGCGCGCCGCGCTGGCTGACGAGCCGTTCCAGCGGGCGAAGCTGCTCTCACCCGAGGAGCGACAGCTGAGTCTGGTCGAGGCCGAGGAACGCTTGGCTTGGGTCCGCCGCGCTCTCGAAGCCGACGTGGCGGGAGCTGACGAGTGGGAGGTGCGGCGCTTGGTGGCGCTGGTTCGGGTGTTGTTCGCCACCCGCACGTACTTCCAGTTGCTCGATGTCGGAGGGGTCAGCCCCGAGGAAGCGGAAGAGTGCCTCGACTGGGCATTGCTCCGGCTGGTCGAGGCGACAGGCCGCAACGAGGGGGAAGGCGGGATCGGGGCCGATCGAGAGGGAGAACCCGGCGGCCCCGAGAACGAGTGACCCAGCGATTGTTGCGTCGCTCCGCTGCTCAGGGGTGGCGGCGACACGCCGCGGTCCCGCAACCGTCCGGCCAGGCCGGTACGTGGATCAGCTCGTGGCGGCGGTGAGTTGCTCGACGAGGTGCTCGGCCTGTCCGGCGAGGGCCTCGCCGGCTTCGGACGGTGCCAGCTCGGCCAGCGACTCGGTCGCCCGGTCGACCCACTGGCGGGCGACGTCGGTGGCGGCCGCCACCTGGCCGCCCGAGCGGACGGCCTCACGGGCGTCGTGCATCTCGGCCGTGTCCAGTGGCCGCCCGAGCAAGCCGGCCAGTACGTCGGCCGGCTTGCCACCGGCGGCGATCGTCCGCAGGACCGGCAGGGTGTAGACGCCCTCGATGAGGTCGTTCCCAGCGGGCTTGCCCAGCACCTCGTCGGTGGCGGTGACGTCCAAGATGTCGTCCACGATCTGGAAGGCCATGCCGTAGCTGCGCCCGAACTCGGTGAGCGCCTCGACCGCAGGGCGGTCCAAGCCGCCGGTGATCGCCCCGATGCGGCAGGCAGAGGCGAACAGGGAGGCCGTCTTGCCCTCGATCGATGCCAGGTACGCCTGCTCGGTGCGAGCGGCGTTGTAGGTGTCGCGTAGTTCGAGGACCTGGCCCTCGCACAGTCGGGCGATGGTGCGGGCCAGCAGGGCCGCCACCTCCATGCTGAGGTTGGCGGCGATCTCGGACGCCCGGGCCAGGAGGAAGTCACCGGCGAGGATGGCCTGGAGGTTGCCCCAGCGAGCGTTCACGCTCTCCACGCTGCGCCGCACGCTGGCCTCGTCCATGACGTCGTCGTGGTACAGCGAGCCGAGGTGCACCAATTCGACCGACACACTGCCGCTCAGTACGTCCTCACCGGCCGGTTCGACACTCGTCGTGCCGGTGGCGGCCGCCGCCACGGCGAAGAGTGGACGACCTCGCTTGCCGCCGGCCTCGATGAGGTGTGAGGCGATCTCGGTCAGGAAGGGGTCCTCGGTGGTCACCGCAGCACGCAGCGCCCCCTCCAGCCGGTCCAGGTCGGCGGCGATGACCTCGTGGTCGACGAGGGGTCCCGATGACGCCACGACCTGAATCTAGGCCCAAGGCCCGGTGACCACCCAACCCGAGCCACCCGCAGGGGTTCTGCGCCGAGATCACCGCAACCCGGTGGGTCCCGCCCGTCGGGATTGTCAGTGGGGTGGCTAGACTTGACTCACGATCTCTTCGGGAGGCATGTCCCTTGTTCGAACGCTTCACCGACCGGGCTCGCCGGGTTGTCGTCCTGGCGCAAGAAGAAGCCCGGTTGCTCAACCACAACTACATCGGCACCGAGCACATCCTGCTGGGCCTCATCCACGAGGGTGAGGGCGTGGCCGCCAAGGCCCTCGAGTCGCTCGGTATCTCCCTCGAAGCGGTGCGCAGCGCCGTCGAGGAGATCATCGGCCAGGGTGGTTCCTCGCCGTCGGGGCACATCCCGTTCACCCCCCGCGCCAAGAAGGTGCTCGAGCTGTCCCTGCGCGAGGCGCTGCAGCTCGGGCACAACTACATCGGCACCGAGCACATCCTGCTCGGCCTCATCCGTGAAGGTGAGGGCGTGGCCGCCCAGGTGCTCGTCAAGCTGGGTGCCGACCTTTCGCGGGTCCGCCAGCAGGTCATCCAGCTCCTGTCGGGTTACTCGGGTCCGGCGCCGGAGAAGGCAGGCGCCACCCACGGTGGTGGTTCGAGCGAGCAGGGCCAGTCCGGATCGCTGGTGCTCGACCAGTTCGGTCGCAACCTCACGCAGCTGGCTCGCGACAAGAAGCTCGACCCCGTCATCGGGCGCGAGCGCGAGACCGAGCGGGTCATGCAGGTGCTCAGCCGCCGTACCAAGAACAACCCGGTGCTCATCGGCGAGCCCGGCGTCGGCAAGACCGCCATCGTCGAGGGATTGGCCCAGGCCATCGCCGGGGGCAGCGTCCCCGAGACGATCACCGACAAGCAGCTCTACACGCTGGATCTCGGAGCGCTCGTCGCCGGCAGCCGCTACCGCGGTGACTTCGAGGAGCGCCTGAAGAAGGTGCTCAAGGAGATCAAGACCCGCGGCGACATCATCCTGTTCATCGACGAGCTGCACACGCTCGTCGGCGCCGGTGCCGCCGAAGGCGCCATCGATGCGGCCAGCATCCTCAAGCCCATGCTGGCCCGCGGTGAGCTGCAGACCATCGGTGCCACCACCCTTGACGAGTACCGCAAGCACCTCGAGAAGGATGCGGCGCTCGAGCGGCGCTTCCAGCCCATCAAGGTGGAAGAGCCGTCGGTCACCCACACCATTGAGATCCTCAAGGGTCTCCGCGACCGCTACGAGGCGCACCACCGGGTGACCATCACCGACCAGGCCCTGGTGGCGGCGGCAAACCTCGCCGACCGCTACATCTCCGATCGTCACCTGCCTGACAAGGCCATCGACCTCATCGACGAGGCCGGCAGCCGCCTGCGCATCAAGCGCATGGAGACGCCGCCGGACTACAAGGAGCTCGAGAACCAGATCGCCCAGGTCCAGCAGGAGAAGAAGGACGCCGTCGAGGCGCAGAACTTCGAAGAGGCCGGCAAGCTCCGCGACAAGGAGAAGGAGCTGCTGGGTCGCAAGGACGAGCTCGAGGCCGAGATCAAGGACTCCGGCGTCGACCTCTTCGACGAGGTCGACGAAGAGGCCATCGCCGAGGTGCTGTCCATCTGGACCGGCATCCCCGTCTACAAGCTCACCGAGGAAGAGACCGCCAAGTTGCTCCGTATGGAAGAGGAGCTGCACAAGCGGGTCATCGGCCAGGAGAGCGCTATCAAGGCGGTCAGCCAGGCCATCCGGCGCACCCGTGCCGGGCTGAAGGACCCCAAGCGGCCGTCCGGCTCGTTCATCTTCCTCGGGCCTTCCGGTGTGGGTAAGACCGAGCTGGCCAAGACCCTCGCCGAGTTCCTCTTCGGTGACGAGCAGTCGCTGATCCAGCTCGACATGAGCGAGTACATGGAGAAGCACACAGTGAGCCGGCTCGTCGGTTCGCCCCCGGGCTACGTGGGCTACGAAGAGGGCGGCCAGCTCACCGAAGCCGTGCGCCGCAAGCCCTTCTCGGTGGTGCTGTTCGACGAGATCGAGAAAGCCCACCCCGACGTGTTCAACACGCTGTTGCAGATCCTCGAAGAGGGTCGCCTCACCGACAGCCAGGGCCGCTCGGTCGACTTCCGCAACACCGTGCTCATCATGACCTCGAACCTGGGCACCGCCGACCTGCGCAAGGCGAACGTCGGCTTCGGCAAGGCCGATGAGGCCATCTCCTACGAGAAGATGAAGGAGAAGGTCAACGACGCCCTCAAGCAGCACTTCCGCCCGGAGTTCCTGAACCGCATCGACGACACCATCGTCTTCCACGAGCTGTCGAAGGACGAGGTCATCCGCATCGTGGATCTCATGATCCGCCGGGTCACCACCCAGCTCGAGAGCCAGGGCATCGGCCTCGAGTTGTCGGAGGCCTCCAAGGTCCTGCTGGCCGACAAGGGCTATGACCCTCAACTCGGCGCTCGACCACTCCGCCGTGCCATCCAGCGGATGGTGGAGGACGCCCTCTCCGAGCGCCTGCTGTGGAAGGAGTTCCGCGCCGGTCAGAAGATCATGATCGACGCCGAGCCCGACCCGGAGACGGGCGAGCGGATCATCACCTTCCGGGCCATCGAGGGCGGCTTCGTGCCCACCACGGTGACCGAGGAAGAGCCCGCTCCGGCGCCGGCCACCACGGCACCGAGCGTGTCGCCACCGAGCCCCGGTGCTGCCGAGGCCGCGGACTGAGCAGTAGGAACCACCGAGCGATTGTCGAGGGGGCGTGCCCATGGGTGCGCCCCCTCGACGCGTCCGGTGTCGATGGCCGGTGCGGTGATCACACGGCGGCTTCAGCCGTCCGACACCAGCAGCTCGGCGCCGGCCGGGAGGTCGGTCGGGAGGTCGCGGGCGCCGCTCTATCAGCCGCCCGAGACCAACAGCTCGGCACCGGCCGGGGGTTGGTCGTCGTGGCGGCTGTCGAGCCACCCGTCGGGGAGCGCCACCGGGCGTGGGCCGTTCGTGTGCCCCCGGGGCAGGGTGGCGGTCACCGGGTCGAGGCGCAGGTCTGGGTCGACGACGTCCAGCAGGCGGGCGAGGAGGGCGTCGACCACCTCGGGGTCGTTGGCCCGGTTCAATTCGTGGCGGCGCGCCCGACCGACCGGATAGCCGACCAGGTACCAGGCAAGGTGCTTGCGGAAGTCGCGCACCCCGCCGAGACCACCCAGGTGGGCGCACAGCAGCTCGAGGTGTTCTCGCATGGTGGCCACCGTCTCGCCGAAGGTGGGCGGTGGCGGGATCGGTTCGCCTGCGTAAGCGCAGGCCAGGTCCCGGAACAGCCAGGGCCGACCCAGGCAGCCTCGGCCGATGACCACGCCGTCGCAACCGGTTGCCTCGTGCATGGCCAACGCGTCTTCGGCTCGCCAGATGTCGCCGTTGCCGAGGACCGGGATGCTGCGCACACTGGCGCGGAGCTCGGCGATGGCCTCCCAGCGGGCCTCGCCGGAGTAGAGCTGCACCGCGGTGCGAGCGTGCAACGCCACCGCTGCTGCCCCAGCGTCCTCGGCGATGCGGGCTGCCTCGATGTCGGTGCGCAGCGAGTCGTCGATGCCCATCCGCATCTTCACCGTGACCGGGACGCGCCCGGCGGAACCCACGGCAGACTCGACGAGCCGTTGGAGGAGCCGGGGGTGGAGCGGAAGCGCGGCGCCCCCACCGCGACGGGTGACCTTGGGCGCCGGGCAGCCGAAGTTGAGATCGACGTGGTCCACCCCGATGTCGTCGATCAGGATCCGCACGGCCCGCGCCAGCACCTCGGGATGCACGCTGTAGAGCTGCACGCTGTGGGTCGGCTCACCGTCGTCCCGCGCCACCATCCGTCTGGTGCGTTCGTTGCCCTCCACCAGTGCTCGGGCGGTGACCATCTCGCTCACGTAGAGCCCGGCGCCGAACTGGCGGCACAGTCGGCGGAAGGCCACGTTGGTCACACCGGCCATGGGGGCGAGCACCACGGGCGGGTCGAGGCGCAGCGGTCCGATGGAGAGCGTCATGGCCCGGCGACCGTGGGCGGCGCGACGCGCCACGGGGCGCTCGTGGCCGCTGACGCCGGTGGGGTCGTTCCGGTGGGGCACCGTGGTTGGCAGGGTGCGGGCGCCGGGGCGGTCACGGGGTCGAGACCCCACCGGGTGGGACCCACAGGTCGGTGATGGCCACGCCGAGGTCGGCCAGGAGCGTGCGCAGGAGGGGGAGCGACAGTCCCAGCACATTGGTGTGGTCGCCCTCGATGCCGTCGATGAAGGGCGCCGAGCGACCTTCGATGGTGGCGGCACCGGCGACCTCGAGTGGCTCGCCGGTGGCCAGGTAGGCCTCGATCTCGTCGTCGGTCGGCCTGCCGAAGCGGACCGTCGAGGTGGCCACCCCCTCGGCGCTGTCGCCGCCGGGACAGGCGATGACGCAGTGGCCGGTGTGCAGGAGCCCGGCTCGGCCACGCATGGCCCGCCAGCGGGCCCGGGCCTCGGCAACGTCGGCAGGCTTGCCCACCGGGTGCCCGTCCCACTCGAACAGCGAGTCGCATCCAACGACCAGGGCCTGCTCGTCGTCGGTCACCTCCGTGGCGAGGCGGTCGGCGACGGCAGTGGCCTTCAGGCGGGCCAGCGCGGCCACCATGGCCCGCACGTCGTCGGGGGCCACCTCGGTCTCGTCCACGCCGCTCACTCGGATCTCGGGGTCGAATCCGGCCGTCCGCAGGATGCTGGCGCGGGTCGGCGAGGCCGATGCCAGGACGAGGCGCGGATGGGGCATGGGTGCATCGTCGCGGCCCGGTGGGTGGTACGTCGAACGCAGGGAGTGATCTGACGACGTGCACTGCGACGCAACGTGGCCAACCGCCACCGCGAGCGCGCCTGCTCGCTCGTGGTGCGGTTGTGGTCGGGTGACGCTCCTGGTGGGGTCAGCTACATGGTGGACATGCAGCAGATGAGGCGCCGGGTAGGCGACCGCCCGAGCAGGGCGACGGGCGATCACACCCCGTCCGAGGTGGCGAGGGGCGGTGAACCCGTACGTCGTTCGCTTGCCCTGCGAGGTGCCGTGGTGTGCCTGGCCGTCGGCGTGTCCTGGGGGCTGTTGGGTGGGTGCGGACTGCGGAGCGGAGGAGCCGGGGCGGACTCGTCGGTTCCGACGCCCGCACCGGTGACCCACGAGGGAACGGACGCCGAGCGGTCGCCGCTGCCTGTCGACGATGCCTCCGAGCAAGCTGCCGACTCGACCGAGGAGCTGTCGGTCGAGGAGGAAGTTTTGGAGGCCGTCCAGGGCTTCTGGGACACGATGATCGAAGCAGGTCGTCCCCCCGACCCCAAACATTCGGGGTTCGAGCGCTACTACACGGGCGAGGCACTGGACCACTCCCGCAGTCGCACTGAACGTATGGCCGTCCTCGGCCACGTTGTCGACGGTGATGCCGGAGTCGACCTCCGTGGAGCAGAGGTCACCATCGAGTCGCCCGAGCGGGCCCAGGTCAGACACTGCCTGGTCGACGATGCCGTCGTTCGAATTGCGAGCACGGGGGAGGTGGTGAGTGACGAGGTGTTGTCGGGCTTCGTCGAACTCGACCTAGTGCTCGTCGATGGAGACTGGCGCGTGAGTCGTACGGATGCCGCCGGGGTGACGCAAGGGCGGTCCGGATGCGATTGAAGGCTGTGGTCGGCATGCTGGTGTGCGCCGTCGCCCTGTGTGCGATTGGCGCTCCGGCTACTGCTGACTATCTGTTCGGCGGTGTCACCCCAACCCATGACTACACCGCCGGAGCGGTGGTGGATGGACAGCCGGTGGCGTTTGCGGTGCAGGGTGCGAACGGGCAGTCGTTGGGCAGCTGGTCGCCCGCCGGCGGTGGTGGGGGAGGCGGCGGCCGCCCGGTGATCTGCAGCTACCACGCCTTTGGCGCAACCGACGGCACCTACGCCTACACCGTGGATCAGACGACTCCCGTCACCCCCGAACCCGACGTCGCCTACACCTTCATGTGCCGCACGATCGACGGCGACGTCCTCTCCGTCGACATCGTCGTCTACGACCCTGCCGATCCCTTCGCCGGAGCGCTCGCAGAACAACGGGCCCTCGACGCCGCCCTCGCCGCGCTCACCCTCACCCCACCGGCGGTCAGCACCAACCCACCGTCCGGCGCCGACCACCTCGTCGGGCTCCACACCTGGGTCTGGCACGACGGTCCCTGGCAGCGCCAGAGCGCAACCGCCACCGTCGCCACCACCAGTGCCACCGTCGAGGCCTCACCGACCCGCCTCACCATCGACCCCGGCGACGGCACCCCGCCGCAGCGCTGCACGGGCCCCGGTCGGCCGCCCACCTCGCACACTGCGGACCGCCCAACCCCAGGCGACTGCACCCACCAATGGAAGCACCGCTCCACCCGTGACCACCCCGAGGGCACGTATCCCCTCACCATCACCATCGAATGGGCCGCTCACTGGCACGGCACCACGGGCAACGGAGGTGAACTCGGTACGCTCACCACCACGGCCACCGTCCCCATCCGCGTCCGCGAGGCCCAAGCGGTGCTTCACCACTGACGTGCCCCCACCTAACGCCTGCGGCCAGACTGCGCAACGGCCCCCCAGACCGGACCGTCCGTTTCGGGAGCCACCGGCGTCTGCACGCCGACGCGCGAAACGACCGGCGGGAGATGGACCCACTCGCTACGATCCGGTGTTGCGGATGTCTTCCCTTCCGGTGGGTGGACCTGCACTCGCGGGGATGGTTCATGATGCGTCGGGGGACAAGGGTCGTGATTGGTGTGTCGGCTGCGGTCGGCGTGGGGTTGCTGCTGAGCGCCTGTGAGCCCGGGGAGCCACCCCCGTTGTTCGAGGTGACGACCTTCGCTGACGCGGCGGCCGCCGCGCCGGGTGACGGGGTGTGCGAAGCGACAGCGGGCGAGGGCGATTGCACGTTGCGTGCTGCGATCGAGGAGTCCAACACCGTTGACCGCGCCCAGGTCGCGGCACCTGCGGGTGTGTACGACTGGGACCTGGGCACGATGGTGGTGACGTCCAACGTGCAGATCAACTGGGGAGCCCACAGTGATCCGGCCACCTTCGCCGCGATCGACGCCGCCTGGTCGTCGACCGCCGTGCTGCGCGTCGAAGAAGGGGGTGTGCTCGCAGCGGAAGGCCTCGGTGTCCCGGGAACCCTCGAGGTCGAGGGAACGGCCGTGCTTCGCCGCGGCGTGTTCGTGAACCCGAACGCTCCAGTGGTTCGTGTCGGCGCTGAGGGTGCGTTCGTCGCCGAGCTCTCCTACATGGCCACGCTCGGTCAACCGGTGAGGAACGAGGGCACCGTCCACCTGGTTGCGTCGACCCTGAGGGGAATCACACTCTGGGGGGCCCAGCAAGGCCCTGTCGTGCGGACGCAGGGCGACGGGACCACGACGTTCGCCTCGAGCGTCCTGCGCGGATTCTGCGAAGGAACCGCGCCGACGTCGTTGGGCTACAGCGTCGGCACCTCTGACACGTGTGGACTCGACGGCCCCGGTGACGCGGTCGGCGCCATCCCCCACGACGGGCACTTTGTGGAGATCATCGACATCCACCTCTGGTACGAGATACCCCTCCCGACCACGCTGATCAGGCACCGGGTGCCGGAGGGCCTGCACTCGTGTGGGGGCCAGCGCACCACGGATCTGCGAGGTGCGCCGCGTCCTGTCGGTTCTGGTTGCGATTCCGGGGCCATCGAGTTCCAGTCGAGCGACGCACCACCCTGGGATGGATGGTGACCGAGCGCCCGATCACGGCCGATCGACCGTCGGAGGTCGGAGGGCCCTTGCCAGCTGATACCCCCTAGGGTATAGTGTGGGCATGACGACGAAGCCCCCTACCCCGCTCGTGGAGCCACCAGGCGTGTCTGCGAGCCGTGTCGAGCCCACACCGGTGCTCGAGCGGCGCGGCCGGCTTTGGCTGTTCGGGTCCTTCGTGTTCTGCCCGTGCCATCTGCCGCTCACCTTGGCCCTGCTGGCCTCGGTGTTCGGGGGCACAGCGGTCGGCGTCGTCGTGCGGGAGCACGCCTGGCTGGCCGGCACGCTCATCACCGCG
>JAFIEP010000120.1 GCA_020832495.1 Acidimicrobiia bacterium
GCCACACCCACCGCTACGGAGACCCGGGCCCCCCCGGTGGGGCGGGTACCGGCGGGCGCGCGGGGGGGGGGCGGGGCCTCGGGCCCGACCCAACGCCGCAGGGGCGGAACCTCTCCCACCTCCGACGGGCCACGTCGCTCGAACACCACCACGGCTACTTCGACGGCGGCCTCGAAGATGGGCGTGTCCGGGAGCCACAGGTCGACCATGTGGGCCCGAGCCACCACCTCGTCACGGGCCCGACGGGCGTCGCCCGACGACAGCAGCGAGACGGGGACGATGATCCCCAGCCGCCCACCGGGTCGCAGCAGGTCCACCGCGGCGAGCAGGAACAACGCCGCTGGATCGCAGTAGCGATGTGCTGCGGGTCCGAACCGGTCTCGCAACGCTGCAGCCCGCTGGCGGTCGTGCACGGTGACACCACGCACCTGACCCAGGAACGGCGGGTTCGCCACCACCACGTCCACCCCTTCCTGGGGCAGACCGGGGTACTCGGCACGACCGGCGAGCAGGCCGTCCGCCTGTTGGACGTGTACCGCCGCCGATCCGGCCAGCGCGCCCGTGGCCGCCACCGCAGCGGCATCCACGTCGGCCCCCCACAGCGTCACCGGGCCGTGGTGGCGGCGCGCCACGGCCGCCAACAGCGACCCGGCGCCGCATGCCGGGTCGACCACTGTCAGCGGGCGATCGGGGTGCGCGGCGTCGCGACCCGCCAGCACGAGTCTGGCCAGCGTGTCGGCTGCCGAGGCCGGCGTGTAGTGGATGCCGAGCGCCCGCTGACGCCCGGGCGCACGCTCGGTCACGAGATGACGTCAGCGCGGCGAAAGCGCGAAGAAGGTCACCGGACCCATGCCTGGGCCGAGGGCATTGAACTGATACGGATTGATGTCAGGGGCCGAGGGCGACATCGACAGGGTCAGGTTGATCGTCTGCCCGGGCTGCACCTGAGCATTGAAGTTCGTCGTACCGTTGATCGTTGCAGCGGAATGGTTCGAACTGATGCTGAAGCTGGCCGGAAGCTCGCCGGTGTTTGTCACCGACCCGATCGGCACCGAGCCACCTGGCGGCACGCGCAGTGTCTGACCTGCCGGGAGGGTCGAACTCAGCGTGCCGGGCCGCGGCGGGGCCGTCTGCGGCACCGTCTGCACGGTGGCGTCGGGCGCGGGTCCGGGTTGCGGTGCCGGGGCGGGTTGCGGGGCCGGAGCGGGTCGCGGCGCCGCGGTGGTGGCCGTGGTGGGCGGGGCCGTCGTGGTCGTGGCCTCCTCGGCCGTCGTCGTCGTGGTCTCCTCGGCCTCCGCGATCTCCTCTTCGACGGCTTCCTCGGCTTCGGCCTCGACCTCGAGTTCTTCCTCGAGCACCTCTTCGCCCACCGCCTCGGCTTCAGGCTCGGTGGTGGTCGTGGTCGTCGTCCGATCGGTGGCCACCTCGGCGTCATCGCCGCCGCCGAGGAGGGCGAGCGCAGCGACCACCGCCACCACCAGCACGGCGATGATCCCACCGACCACCATCAACGGCCCCTTGCCACCGCCGTTCCCTTGCGGCTCACCGACACCTGCCCCGCCGCCACCCCCGGCGATGCCTGCGGGGCCAGGTGCACCCGGGCTGGTCGGCGGCGCAGCGACCGTGGCTGCTCCCACGCCGGCGGCCCCTGCCGCGACCGGTGCGACGACGAGGTCGTCGAGGTCGTGGGCGGCTTCCGTCTCGGTCGTGACATCGTGATCGTCGTCGAGCTCGGTGTCCGCCGCGCCGATGACGGGTTCGCCAATGGCCACACCGGACGCCGACGGGGCGATCGGCTCGGCTGTGGTCGGGTCGTCGTAGAGGACAGCGGCGGGAGCCACGGCCGCCGCCCCGAAGGCGCCACTGCGCCCGGCATCGGCGTCGTCATCGGCCGCCTCATGGGCAGCGTCGTCGACCTCGACGTCATGGGCCTCGACGTCACCGGTGACCTCGCTGACATCTCCCTCGTCGTCGTCGCCGTCGACCTCGACGTACTCGTAGACGATCTCCTCCTCGAACACCCCGTCACCGTCGTCGTAGTCGCCGTCGACCTCGACGTACTCGTAGACGATCTCCTCTTCGAACACCCCGTCACCGTCGTCGGTCGGCGCAGCGTCGACCCCTGGCGGCGGGACGTCACCGGCAGGCGGCGGGGGCGGAGGCGGCGGGACCGGCTCGGAGGACGGGTCCTCGCTGCCACCGACCACCTCGACCTCGTCGACCGGCGCCTCGGCCACCGCGGCATCGTCGACGGGGGCATCGACCACCTCGACCTCGTCGACCGGGGCCTCGTCGGCACCCGGCGTCGCGGCGGGCGCGCCGGCGCCGGAGCCCGGTCGCCCGAGTGAGAAGAGCGTCCTGGGTGGCTTGCCGCCTTTGCCCTCGCTTGTACTCATGAGCTCATCCCATCGTGTCGGAGACCCCTCGACCGGCTCTACGCACGGTAGAGCACGACCGGTGGCGCGCGACGTCGCCTGTCAGTGAGACCTGTCGGCAGATCTCGGCCACTCTTGAAGGCGAGACAGCGGCCGCCCGGCCACACTGCGCCCCCTTCCCGACGCTGTGACGACGCGCCGGCGGCGCGTCCGGTCAGCCCACCGTGTCGTCGTCGAAGCGAGTGAGATCAGCCAGTCTCGGGTCGTTCGAGAAGACCTCGATGATCGGGCTGTCGAGCTTCAGGCGGCGCTGGAGGCGGCGCACCTCGAGTTCCTGGTTCCACAACACCAGCGTCACCGCCACGCCGGTCCCGCCCGCCCGTGCGGTGCGACCGGAGCGGTGCAGGTAGGACTTGTGGTCGTCACTCGGGTCGAAGTGCACCACGACATCGACGTCGTCGACGTGGATACCCCGAGCGGCGACGTCGGTGGCCACCAGCACACCGAGCTTCCCATCGGAGAAGGCGCGGAGCGCCCGCTCGCGGTCGCTCTGACGGAGGTCACCGTGGATGGCCCTCGCCTCGACCCCCTCGGCCCCGAGCGAGCGTGCCAGGCGGTCGGCGCCGCGCTTGGTGGCCACGAAGACGATCGTCCGCCCCACCCCGCCGGCGATGGCCGCCACCACCTTGGTGCGGTCCATCTCGTGCACGGCCAGGAACAGGTGGCGCATCGCCTCCACCGTGACCTGATCGGTGGCCACCTCGTGGAACACCGGGTCCGCCTGGTAACGCTCGACCAGCGTCTCCACCACGCCGTCGAGTGTCGCCGAGAACAGCAACGTCTGGTGCGTACCCTCGACGTGCCGCAGGATCCACTCCACCTGGGGTAAGAAGCCCATGTCGGCCATGCGATCGGCTTCGTCCACCACCACGTGTCGCAGGTCAGCCACCGAGACTGCGTCGCGGTCGATGCAGTCGATGAGCCGACCCGGTGTGGCCACGATGACGTCGGTGGGCTCGGCGAGTGCGGCCAACTGCCGTTCCAGTGGGGCGCCGCCGTAGACGGTGACGGCCCGCAACCCGATCGCCTCCGCCAACGGTTCGAGCTCGCGCGCCACCTGCAAGGCCAGCTCACGGGTGGGTACGAGTACCAGCGCCCGTGGCCTGCCATCGGCAGACGACTCCATCCGCTGCAGGAGAGGGATACCGAAGGCAAGGGTCTTCCCCGAACCCGTCTTCGCCTTGCCGCAGACGTCCCGCCCGGCCAGCGCGTCGGCGATGGTGAGCGTCTGGATGGGGAACGGTGCGGTGATGCCCGCAGCGTCGAGCACCTTCACCAGGCGAGGGTCGACCCCCAGCTCGGCGAAGCTGGAGACCGCCTCGGGGCCGTCGTCAGGAGTGCTGGAGGTGCTCATGGGAACGCTGCCAGCGTAGTTGGCCGATACACCACCGCCGTGTCTTCAGCGGGGCAGCACCGATTCCACGGCCGACACCAGCTCGTCGGCGTCGGGCGCAGTGGTCGGGTCGAACCGCGCCACGATCTCCCCTCCGGGCGCCACGAGGAACTTCTCGAAGTTCCATCGGATGTCACCGGAGTGCCCGCCGCCATCCTCGGTCGTCACGAGCTGGCTGTAGAGCGGATGACGACCGTCGCCGTTCACCTCGAGCTTCTCGAGCAGCGGGAAGGTGACGCCGTAGGTGGTGGAGCAGAACGTAGCGATCTCTTCGGCACTGCCGGGCTCTTGGCCTCCGAACTGGTTGCACGGAGCCCCGAGCACGGTGAACCCTCGCTCGGCGTAGCGCTCGTGGAGTTGCTCGAGGCCCTCGTACTGCGGCGTCAGCCCGCACTGTGATGCCACATTGACGATGAGCACGGCCCGGTCGCGGTAGTCGCCGAGGTCGGCAGGGCTTCCGTCGAGTTTGTTCACGGCGACGTCGTAGATGGACACCAGCGGCCTCCCGGTCGTGGATCTGAGGGTGAGCGGTCATCCTACGGCCAGAGCACCTACGATGCGCCCACGAGGACCAGGGGACGACGGGGCGCCCGCCACCACCGGCGCGCCGAGGAGGTGCGACACCATGACGGCGGCCGACACGACGACCGATCCGGCGAACACCACGGCGAGCTACGACACGCCCGGGCTCGACGAGGCCCGGGTCGCTGCTGCCCTGGCCGACATCGCCGAGCAGGGCTACACCGTGCTCAGCGACGTCATCGCCTCGTCACTCATGGACGAGATCCTCGAGGAACTCCGGCGCCTCGAGGTCGACCTGGGCATCACCGAGGCGAGCAACGACTTCGAGGGGCGCCAGACCCGCCGGATCTACAACCTGTTGGCCCACGGAGAAGTGTTCACCCGCATCCCCGTGCACCCGGGGGTCCTGCCCGTCGTGGAAGGGGTGCTCGACCGCGGCTGTCTCGTGTCCTCGTTGTCGTCGATCGACATCGGGCCCGGGGAGACTCCCCAGCCCATCCACTCCGACGACCAACTGATCCCGCTACCGAAGCCACACCCGCCACTCGTGTGTAACACCATGTGGGCGCTCACCGACTTCACCGAGGCCAACGGTGCCACCCGCATCATCCCCGGATCACACCTGCGCGACCACTCCCCCAACCCACTCGAGCACTACGACACGATCCCCGCCGAGATGGAGCGGGGCAGCGTGCTGGTGTGGGACGGTGCGCTGTGGCACGGCGGCGGGGCCAACAGCACCGAGGACCGGCGAGTGGGCATCGCCATGAACTACTGCGCCGGCTACATCCGACAGCAGGAGAACCAGCAGCTCGGCATCCCACGCGAGGTGGCGCGCACCTTCGGCACCCGACTCCGTCAACTCGTGGGGTACAGCGCCTACAACGGTCTCATCGGCCACATCGAACTCGACAGTCCGGCGAAGCTGCTCGACGGCGACGACGGCCAGCACCGCATGGTGTGGGACGCCTGACGACTGCAGCCCAGGAGAACCATGTGGTACTCGATGGTTCGTGCTGCATCACCATGGAGCGCCAGCCTTACTCGCCGACCCCTGCGAGTCACTGTGCCTACACTCGTGTTGTGCTCGTGGCCGGCGTGACGGCGGCCACTCGGAAGGTGTCACCATGAGTCGACGAGGGATGAGCCGGTGACCGACGCCATGGCGGTGGCGCGCGCCCGCAAGGCCCTGGCCGACGCCAACCTCCCCATGGACGTGCCGCTCGAGCGGGCCGACAGCGTGACCAACGAGGTGTGGCTGGCGCCGCGTCACGTCGTGCGCATCAACCGTCACCCCAACCAGCGACTGCGCAGAGAGGCCTTCCTCGGGCCGCGACTGCCCCGCGACGTCGGCTATCCGGGCATTGCGGCCTACGGCGGACGCCTCGGAGCCGACTGGTTGATCCAACCGCGACGTCCTGGACGCCCGCTGTCACGCTGCTGGCCCCTGATGACCGTCGACGAGCGGCGTCGAGCCGTCCGCCAACTGGCCGCCATGCTCAAGGCGCTGCACACCTGTGAGGCGCCACCCGAACTGCCGCCCATCGTCACGCCCCAACTCCTCTCCCCCACGGCACTGCGCGCCGTGGACCCGCTGCTCGAAGGGCTCGCCCAGATCCGCCAGCTCGACTACGTCGACACCGGCCTGGTGGACGAGACCACCAACTTGGTGCTGGACCTGGCCTGGGTCGTCGAGCCCTTCCGCTCCCCCACCCTGATCCACGGCGACCTCCACTTCGAGAACGTCCTGTGGGACGGGTACGTGGTCACGGCGTTGGTCGACTTCGAGTACGCCCGCGCCGCACCGGGCGACCTCGACCTCGACGTCCTGCTGCGGTGCTGCGCCTTCCCCTACCTCCACGTCGCCGAGGACTACGAGGACCAGACCCACTCCGAGGACTACGCCTCGGTGCCGTGGTGGTTGGCCGAGGACTACCCCGAGCTCTTCGCCCATCCCCACCTCGCCGACCGCTGCCGCATCTACTCGGTGGCCTATGACGTGGCCGACCTCCTCACCCATCCCCCCATGGCCTCGGCACGGGCGCTGTCCCCCCACCACGCACTGAACCGCCTCGAACGGGTCCTCCGGCGCGAGAGTCACATCGACTTCTTCGCCGGCTCACCCTCGGCTGCGTTCCTCGGGGAGAACGACCCGCTCACCGCGCTCCACAGCGCGCAGGTACCCGACGGCCCTGCTCCCCTGTCGGGCGAGCCCAGGACCGTCTCGCCGCCACTCGAGGCGCTGCCCCGCCGCGACCGCGGCTGAGCTCTCCTCGGCGCCGTCCACCGGCGATCCGGCCGAGGCTCAGGATGGAGGACCGGGGGGTGCCGAGACGTACCGCGGGGTCGCTCGGCGGGCGGCCACCTCGGCGCGGGCGGCCTCGTAGAGCTCGAGATCGGCAGCGCAATCGGCCACGATCCGCCGACGCAGACTGTCGCTGACACGGGCGTCGCGCCCGGTGTTGAGCTTCCGCAACGGCTCGAGTCGCCAGCCGTAGCGCTCGGCCATGGTGCCCATCAGCTCGTCGAGCTGCTCGGTGACACCGAGGACCTCGATGTCGGGCAGGACGTCGAGAGCGCGCTGCAGCCGCTCGGGTGAACTGTCGAACGGAGCCGTGGCTGCCGTACCCATCAGGTCCATGAGTGCCCGCGGCTCGAAGTTGGCCGCCGCGGTGACCATCGAAGACTGCCAGTCGTCGGCACAGACGGCCCGCAAGCCGTCGAGGGCCGCCTGCTGTTCCTCGCCGGTGCGAGCGACCGCCAGCTCGATGGCAGCCGAACGGGCCGCTCCGAGGTCGGGATCGGCGGCCCGTGGTCGGAGCGCTTCCTCGAGGTCGAGCGAGAGGATCTTGGTCTGCAGGTCCTTCACCAGCCCCCCGAACATCATCGGGTCGTCGTAGATCTCCTCGAGCGGCGTGTCGCTCGTCTCGGGTCGCAGGCGACGCAGGTGATCCAGCTGCGACACGGTCCTGGCCACCGGCTCGCGCACCACCACCACGCGGTCGACCGGGACGCGCATGAGCTCGGCGGCGGCCAACGGGAAGTGGCCGTCGATGCAGCGCAGGGAGGCCTGCTCGTCGTCGGTGCGAGCGGCCAACAGCCCCGGCTCGAGTTTGCTCAGGAAGCGCCGGAGGCGGATGAACTCGTCGGGAAGTGGTTCCTCGGCCCGCCACGGGTGCGCCGTGTAGTGCTCGGCACGTCGAATGTTGTCCCGAGCGTGCGCCAGGAAGGTGTGGCCCGCCGTCTTGAAGACGTGTACGAAGAACAAGCGGGCCGCGCCGTTCACGGACCGAGGCGCAGGTCGGCCGTCGCTCATGGGTTCCCGGCACCGCCTCCGAGAGAACCTCGTCCACGTCGGACGTCGCGGGTGCCCGAGCCGCTGGCTCGGGGATCCTCGGTGTCCTCGCTGCCGGTCGTGTCCTCGGGTAGGTACGGCTCGTCGCTGTCGCCGTCGCGCCACTGCAGGCCGCGGACCGCCAACACGGTGGCGGTCACCGCCAACATCACCAGGCTCATCCAGATGTTGACCCGCACTCCGAGGATCAAGCTGGCCGTGTCGATGCGCAACGACTCGACCCACAGGCGGCCGAGGAAGTAGCCCCCGATGTAGAGCACGAACAGGTTGCCCGGCCGCAGCACCCGGCGGCGGTCGACGAGCAGCAGGACAGCCACCAGCGCCAGGTTCCACAGTGACTCGTAGAGGAACGTCGGGTGGAAGGTGGCGAACTCCCTGAAACCTTCGGGCCGGTTGATGGCGTCGATCTGCAGGGCCCACGGCAGGTCGGTGGGTCGGCCGAACAGCTCCTGGTTGAACCAGTTGCCCCAACGCCCGATCGCCTGCGCCAGCGGCAGGCAGGGCGCCACCACGTCGAGCCCCACCGGCAGCCGCATACCCAGCCGACGAGCGACGATCACACCCACCACCAGCCCCAGTGCGATCCCTCCGGGGATGCCCAGACCACCCTCCCAGATGGCGAAGGCATCGAGGGGACGGTCGGGGAAGTACTTCGGCCAATCGGTGATGACGTGGTAGATGCGGGCGCCGACGAGGCCAGCAGGCACCGCCCACAGCGCCACCGTGACGATGTCGTCGGGGTCGCCGCCGCGATCCGCCCAGCGTCGCCGAGCCAGCCACACCGCCGCCAGGACGCCCAGGGCGATCATCAGCCCGTAGGCGGTGAGCGACAGTGGACCCAGTTCCAGCTGGCTACTGGAAGGGCTGGGGATGGATCCCAGCAGCTCCGTGGCGAAGGCCTCGACGACTGCCATGGCCACCTGCGAACTCAGGCTGACCCGAGCTGCTCAGCGGTCAGCTCGAACAGTGGCTCGAAGCCAGCGACCACGGGACTGCGCAGACCGTGCACCTGCGGGAGGATCTGCGTGGCGAAGAACTGTGCCGTCACCAGCTTCGCCTTGGCGTCGGTATCGGCGGGGTCGCCCTCGAGCAGCCGATGGGCGGCAAGGGCCTGCTTCGACATGAGCCACCCGGCCACCACCAGGCTGAACATCCGCAGGTAGGGGGTGGCGCCGGCGAGCGCATTGCGCGGGTCGGCCATGCCCTGGCGCATGACCCACGCCGTGGTCTCGGCCAGCGTGGTCAGCGCCTCGCTCATGTGCTCTCGGATCGTGGCCAGGTCGTCGCCGGCCTTGGCCAGCGCCGGGTCCAACATGGCGATCATGGACAAGAACTCCTCGACGGCCTTCCCGCCCCGCAACGGCAGCTTGCGACCGACGAGATCCATGGCCTGGATGCCGTTGGTGCCTTCGTAGATGGGGGTGATGCGGGCATCACGGAAGTGCTGCGGCACTCCGGACTCCTCGATGTAGCCCATGCCGCCGAGTACCTGCACGGCCAGCGAGGTCACCTCGACGCCCATGTCGGTGCACCAGGCCTTGGCCACCGGGATCATGAGATCCACGAACTCCTGACGGGCGTCCCTGATGGCCCCGTCGGGGTGCTCGGTGGCCACGTCGATACCCTCGGCGGTGACGTACACGATGGCCCGCATGGCTTCCACCAGCGACTTCATGGTGAGCAGCATGCGCCGCACGTCGGGGTGCTCCACGATCAGCGACTGCTCACCCGCCGCTGCACCGGGCGCACGACCCTGCTGGCGTTCGAGTGCGTAGGCGTGGGCGTCCTGGTAGGCACGCTCGGCGATGGCGAGCCCCTCGAGCCCGACCGACAACCGGGCGTTGTTCATCATCGTGAACATGTAGCGCATGCCCCGGTTCTCCTCACCGATGAGGTAGCCGACGGCACCGCCGTTCTCGCCGTAGCTCATCACGCAGGTGGGGCTGGCCTTGATGCCCATCTTGTGTTCGATGCTCACGCAATGGGCGTCGTTGCGCGTCGCCGGCTCACCGTCGTCGCCGAGCAGGAACTTGGGCACGATGAAGCACGAGATGCCCTTCGTTCCCGGTGGCGCGTCGGGTGTGCGGGCCAGCACGAGGTGGATGATGTTGTCGGCCATGTCGTGCTCGCCGAACGTGATGTAGATCTTCGTGCCGGTGATGAGGTAGGTGCCGTCGTCCTGGGCCACCGCCTTGGTGCGCAGGGCACCCACGTCGGAGCCGGCCTGCGGCTCGGTGAGGTTCATGGTGCCGCTCCACTCACCGGTCACCATCTTGCGGACGTACAGCTCCTTCTGCTCCTCCGAGCCGTGCGCCAGCAGCATGTCGATGGCGCCCTGGGTGAGCAGCGGTGCCATCGAGAAGGCCATGTTGGCCGAGGTGATGACCTCCTGCATGGCCGTGCCCATGAGCCACGGGAACCCACCACCGCCGTGGTCGGCGGGGAACGGCACCGCACCCCAGCCAGCGTCCACGTACCGCTGGTAGGCCTCGGGGAACCCCTCGGGGGTGCGCACAGTGTTGTCGGAGGGATCGTGCACGCTGCCCTCCACGTCCCCCGGCCAGTTCAACGGGGCCACCACGTCGGCCACGAAGCGGGAGTACTCCTCGAGCACACCCTCGATGGTGTCGGGGTCGGTGTGGGAGAACGTGTCGAACTGGCACAGCTCGTCGAGGTCGACGAGGTGGTCGAGCACGAAACGGATGTCGCGGAGGGGAGGTCGGTAGTCAGCCATCGCGCCCGAAACTAGACCAATCGGCGACCCGGGTTCGCCCCGACCGGTCTCGAGCGCCCCCACTCATCGCCACCCAGGTCGGCTGCGCTGCTCTGCGCTGTTCTGCGTGCAACCAGGTACCCAGGAGGTACCTCAGCGCACACAGAGCTGGTTCCTCCTGTGCCGCCGGCCGCTCCGGGTACTGCAACTGCGTGCAACCAGGTGCCCAGGAGGTACCTCAGCGCACACAGAACCCGCCTCTGCGCAGGCGTCCGCCGCTTCGGATGTCAGGGTGGCCCTGTGGCAGGATCGACCGGTGGCCGATGGTGAGGACCCCGACGCTGACGCCGAGATCGATCCCGCCGTCGCCGAGCGGCGGGCGTCGCTCGCCCGCGGCCGCCAGCAGGCCGACCGTGAGTTCCGTCGAGCCGTGATCGTGGCCATCGGCATGGTCATCATCGGGCAGGTGTTCCTCACCGTCGGCTGGTGGTGGGCGGCCATGGCGTTCGTTGCGCTCCCGGGCTCGGTCGCCTCGGTGGTGTTGATCCGCCGGTGGCGACGACTCCACTTCGAGGGCGCCTGAGTTCACCGGGCCCGCAGGCTCGGCGGACCATCCCTCGCCAAAACCCCGTTGCCGGATGCCATCCGGTGGCGTTGACACGGGCAGGCTCGGCCTCCACACTGAGAGGTGTCTGGTGCAGCGGTGCGTCAGACGTGCTCTTGATCGGCGTGACTCGAACCGGTCCAGTGGCCCGACGTTGTGTCGAGCTGCCGCTGCACCCAGGATCGAGCGGTGCGCCTCTGATCGAGCTCCGTCCACGACAGGGAGATCCGATGAGATTCCGAAGGCTCAAACGTACGCTCGCCATTTTGCTGAGCGTGTCGGTGGTCGGCGTGTTCGCCGTCACCGGTACCGGCACATCGCACGCCCAGGGAGGTGGTGGCTCATCGGGAGGCGGCGGCCCCATCGTGCTCATGGGCATCGATGCAGAGGACGGTGGTAGCACCGGCCACGGACCCATCGAGGTCTACCAGGACGTGATGACCAGCGTGCTCAACGCCGTGAACAACGGCGGGGAGGACATCCTGGTGGTCGGCGCCGGAAAGAACCCCAACGACAACGTGACCGACCACTGGGACGCCCTGGTGGACGGCATCGACGCCGACGCCACCTACGTGAACGGTGCCGAGGACATCCTGGCCGTCGACTTCGCGGGCTTCGCCGTCATCGCCATCGCCTCGACGGTGTTCGACACGTCCTCGGGTGGTCTCACCAACGAGGAGAGCACGGCGCTGAGCCAGCGGGCCGGCGACATCGCCCTGTTCGTCAATCGCGGCGGCGGGTTGCACGCCTACAACCAGCGGGGACTCGACGACAACTACGGGTTCCTCAACGCCATCGGCCTGTTCGAGGTGAACCACCCGGCGCAGTACAGCTCGATCACCCCCACCCCCCTCGGGGAGGAGATCGGCATCACCACGGCGCTCAACGTCTGTTGCTGGCACGACACCTACCCGGTGTTCCCCGACTTCCTCGACGTGCTCGCCACCGCCCCCAACGGTGAGCCGGCCGCCGTCGGCGGGGTCGACGTGGTCATCCCCACTGGCATCGAGCTCTTCCCTGTCGAGTCGACCGCCACGGTCATCGAGTCGGTCGAGCTCACCGCCGAGGTGACCCTGCGGAACCTGCCCGACCTCGAGCCCGACGATCCTCGCGACCCGCACGAGGGCCATCACGGCCGTGACAACGGGGAGAACGGCGAGAACGGCGAGAACGGAGGCATCCCCGTGGTCGACACCACGGTGACCTTCTCGGTCGTCAGCGGCCCCAACGCCGGCACCACCGGCGAGGCCCAGACCGATGCCGACGGCCGGGCCACCTTCGTCCTCGACGGCACCACCGAGGGCACCGACGTGGTGGAAGCCACCTACGTCGACGACTTCGACCGGGTGCAGACCTCGAACCAGGCCACCGTGGCGTGGCTCGACTGCAACCCGTTCGTGGACGTGACCGTCGAGAACCCGTTCTGCTTCGACATCGAGTGGATGGAGCAGGAGGGCTACGCCAACGGATGGCCCGACGACACCTACCGCCCCGGCGTCGACGTGTCCCGTCAGGCCAAGGCCGCCTTCCTGTGGCGAATGGAGGGCAGCCAGCCCGCAGAGCCCGGCCATCCCACCTTCAGTGACGTCCCCGAGACCAACGAGTTCTACGACGCCATCTCGTGGCTGGCTCAGGAAGGCATCACCGAGGGCTTCCCCGACGGCACCTACCGGCCGGTCGACAACATCTCCCGGCAGGCCACCGCAGCGTTCATGTGGCGCCTCGCCGGCTCCCCGGAGCCTGCGCCCGGGCACCCCACCTTCAGTGACGTGCCCGAGACCAGCGAGTTCTACGACGCCATCTCCTGGTTCGCCGGTGAAGGCATCACCGACGGGTACGCCGACGGCACGTTCCGTCCGACCGAGGCCACCTCACGCCAGTCGAAGGCGGCCTTCCTGCGCCGCTGGGTCGAGGTGGTCGAGGCAGCGGAGGACAACGGCGACAACGGCGAGGTGATCGCCGACTAGGCCCGCCGACAGCCGTACCGGGTTGCCGGACACCTCCGGTCGAGGTCCCGGTTCCGAACACCTGCCACGCACCCCCGGTCCAGTGCCGGGGGTGCGTCGCGTCCGGCCACTGCGGACGACGTCCGACGTGGGGCGCGGCGGCCAGTAGCGTCGGCGGCATGGCCCTTCTGCACACCGAGTCGATCGGCGATGTCACCGTCCTCACCTGGGACGACGGAGAGAACCGGTTCCGCGCCGACAGCGTCGCCGCGCTGCGCGCCGCGCTGGCCGCCGCCACCGGATCGGACGGCCCTGCAGCGGTGGTCCTCGTCGGCACCGGCAAGTACTGGAGCAACGGGCTCGACCTCGAGTGGATGGGACTGCACCCCGACGAGGCGCCGCTCATGCTGGCCGAGTTGCAACGGCTCTTCGCCGATCTGCTGCGCTGTCCTGCCGTGACGGTGGCGGCGGTCAACGGCCACGCCTTCGCCGCCGGCGCCATGGCCGCCTGCGCCTTCGATCAGCGGGTGATGCGCTCTGACCGCGGCTGGTGGTGCCTGCCCGAGGGCGAGTTGGGCCTCCCCTTCAGCGACGGCATGGCCGCCATGCTGCAGGCTGCCCTCCCGGCGCACACCGCCCGCCAGGCCATGCTCACCGCCGCCCGCTACGACGCCGACGCCGCGCTGCGCGGCGGCATCGTGGACCACATCGCCCCCGAGGCAGAGGTGCTGGATCTGGCCGTCGACCTGGCCACCCGAGCGGCCGGACTGAACCGCAAGGTGACCGCTCGCACCAAGGAACAACTGCACGGGCCCGCCGTCGAGGCGTTGCTGCGCAGCGCAGCACTCGTGGAGGCAGGCGAGCCCGGCTGACTCACGACCCCGGCGTCGTCGACAGGAAGTCGTCCACCAGGGCGAACACGGTCTCGGGTCGATCCACCCAGGCAAGTTGACCCGCCCCGTCGACCGTGGCCACCTGCCCACGTTCGACAGCGGCTGCCCACTCATACGCGCTGTCGAGCGGCTCGGAGTCCTCGTCACCGTGGATGACCAGCAGCGGGCACGCCAACGCCCCGAGCGGCTCACGCCAGTCGTAGCTGCCCATCGACGCGAAGACCCCGACCATCGCACCGACCACGTGGTCGGGCCGTTCGTTGGCCAGGTGACACACCGCCGCCATGCGCTCGTAGGCATCCGGATCGGCCAGTTGCAACCTCACGTAGACCGAGCGCCACGCTGCACACCAGGCGGCTGGATCCTTGCTCGACAGCCCTTCGGCCTGCAGTTGGTCGAGCCGGGCGAGGTCGGCCGGGTCGGGCTCGGGGCCCGGGCGCGTGGCCGTGCCCGATCTCGGTGCCACCGGTGAGACCAGCGCCAGATGGGTGACCAGCCCAGGGTGCTCGAGGGCGTGCGCCGCCATCACCCCAGCGTGGTAGGACCAGCCGAAGAGCGCACATTTCGTCACGCCGAGCGCCACTCGCACGGCGGCCACGTCGCCCACCTCGGGGGAGAATCCTTGCGCCGGCGCACCGACCGGGTCGGACCGGCCACGGTTGCGCACGTCGTAGAACACCGTCCGTCGACCGGGCCGGGCCAAGCCGGCGAGATCGTCGGCATTGCCACAGCACGGCACCACGAGGGTCTCGCTGCCCTCGCCGACCACCCGATACCACAGTTTCACGCCGTCGACGCCCGTGAGGTGGCCCTCCGCTCCGTCGTGGGCCGGCACGGGCCCGGTCGGCTGTGCCCTGCGGGTCGCACTGCGGCGGCGCCCACGCCACCAGCGCCGCCGGCCCGCACCGGCACCGTCGCCCGCTGCGCTCACCAGGACCCGCGGCTTCCCCCGCCGCCACCGCCCCCGACGCTGCCGCCACCACCTCCGCCACCCGATGACGACGACGGGTCGGTGCGGCTGGCGATCGTCGTGGTGCGCAGGCTGCGAACGCCCATGTGCAGGCCGACGCCGCCCACCATCCATCCGTCGGTCGGGTCGACACCGGCGGCGCTGCACGCCTTGTCCCACCGCTCGACCTCGTCGAGCGCCACCGCCCAGGCGGCGTACTGGCGGAGCACCCCGCGCTCTGCCGCCTCGCGGGCGTGCTCACCTTCGGAGCCGGCCATGAACTGCCGGAAGCCCTCCACCTGGGCCCACACCGAGAACCCCTGTGCCGAGCGGGCACGCAACCCGCCGAGCGTGGCCCAGCACCCCAGTCCCAGCCCCACCAGCAGCGCGCCCGGCACGAGCACTGCCCACCCGACGGCGCTCTCAGCGGGCCACCGGCCCGCCGCCCCTCCCAGCGTCCACACCAGACCAACGCCGGCCATGGCGAGCCCGCCGAAGAAGCCCAGGGCCCGGCGCTGCCCTTCGCCGGGTCGCAACCAGCCGCGGTCCTGCACCGACCGGTCGATGGCCGAACCCAG
Source organism: Acidimicrobiia bacterium (assembly GCA_020832495.1). Lineage (GTDB taxonomy): Bacteria > Actinomycetota > Acidimicrobiia > Acidimicrobiales > Acidimicrobilacustridaceae > JAFIEP01. The sequence continues at coordinate 15,389 of JAFIEP010000120.1, forward strand.
CGCGCTCCACGCCGTGGCGAAGCCCGAGTCGTAGCTCCCCAACTGGCAGGTCGGCTGCCCTCGGAACACACCCTCGAGGAAGCGGTGCTCGAACTCCCGAAGCTGGTCGGTGCCGTCGCCGCCCTTCCACCGCAGCACCGGCTTCTTCGGGTCGGTCTCGTCAATCACCAACCAGCCACGCACGGCGAGGTCGACCAGCGTCGCCACCCGATCACCCTCGGTGCTGCGCAGTCGCCACAAGGCAACCCCTTCCCCCGGCTGCACGTTGCGCGGCGGCGTGAAGGCGATGGTGACGAGCTGGCGTGCCTCGGCGTCCGACACCGTCTCGGTCGGCCCTTCACCTTTGAACACGGCGTCGACGGAGCTGCCCGACCACCGCACGTCCCGCCCGAGCCGGCGCACCACCGACCAGGCACCGCCTACGCCGAGCAGCATCGCCAGTGGGAAGCCGGCCACCAACGCCACCAACACGCCCGGGGGGCCGGGCTCGATGGCCACCTGCGCCAGATCGCTGACGTCGGGTGGTGTGGCAGCCACGGTGACCTGACGGTTGCTCGGGAGGTCGGGGACGGGTGGCGGCAGCGTGGCCGGCAGCTGATAGCGGACGTCGATCGTGACACCCTCGAAGGCGTCGTAGGAGCGCGGGGCCACCCGCACCAGCGTCGCCCCGTCGCCGGTCGGGGTGATCTCCAGCTCGCAGCGGGACCGGGAGCCGACCGCGCCGAAGAAGCAGCTGGTGTCGCTGACGGGCCCCGGCACCAGCACCTCGGCCGAGGCAGACGTCATCGGCACCTCCGACAGTGGCGGGATCACGTTGAAGTAGAGGCGACCCTCGCCGTCGCCCATGGGGTCCACCAACCCGGCGAGCTGGTACGTGAGTCGATAGTCGTGCTGGCCGCTGATGAACACCGAGGGGTTGCCCACCCGGATCTCCGCGTTGCGGCCCCTGATACTGGTGTCGAACATGTCGGGTGCCGTCGGGCTGGCCACGCCCACCTCGCGTACCGGCACGATGCTGCCGCCTTCACGACGGGTGTCGGGCGCGTCGATGGGGATCTCGACGAGGAGGCCGCGACGCTCGGCGGTGTCGAAGTCGTAGCTCAAGGTCTCGGTGACCTCGACATCGCCGGCGGCGGTGACCACGGCAGCCACCTCCAGGTCGGCAATGCGCTCCCGAGGGGCTCGCTCGACGGCGTAGGTGATGCCGGCGAGCACGCCGCCGATGGCAAGGCATCCCAACCCAGCGGCGATCCGGTTGGTTGTCCCCACGTCGACCTCCTCGAGCGGACACCACAGGAGCGGGCCTGCGGGCACATCCACCCACCCATCTGGTGGATCCGCCGACCCTACCGTCCTCCGTCATCGACGGTGCGACCACTGCCCCGGCCCACGGCGGTGGTGGCACGGCACCCGGGCCCCTCCGACCGGGCCGGTGTCACCAGATGGTCAGCACCCAGGCAAGCACGCCGATGGCCAGCATGGCCGCTGCCGCCACCGCCAGGATCGTCGGCCACGGCCCCCGGGACCGTCGGAACTCCCCGAAACCCACCAGGTCCTGTCGGCTGCGCTTCAGGAGGTACTCGTCGTTGGCCGGCGTGCCCGAGTGCGGCAGGTGCTCGTGCGGCTTCTCCTTGGCCTTTGTCTCGTGCTTCTCCACACGCTGGGCGTGTGCCCGACGACGGGCCTTGCGCTTCTTCGCCTTCTTCGAGGACGCCATCGCCCGCACCCTATCGCTCCTCACCGGGCCCTTCGCACGACGCCGCAGGGCCCGCGACGAACCCCGCGGCTGCCCGGGGCCCGAGGATGCGCCATGATGGGGACCATGGTGCACGCCATCGCCCCGGGCAGCCTCCTGGTGGCCACGCCGGTCATCGGCGACCCCAACTTCGAGCGCACGGTGGTCGTCGTGCTCGAACACGCTGCGGAAGGGTCGCTGGGGCTGGTCCTCAACCGCCCGACCGACACCGAGGTCGGCGGTCCCCTCCCCGAGTGGCACCGCTACACGAACACCCCACCGGTGGTGTTCGACGGCGGGCCGGTGGAGCAGGGCCGAGCCATCGCCCTGGCCCACATGCGACCCCCCACCCCGGCCCCGCCCTCGAGCGGAGGGTCGGATCTGCTGGCCGACGTCTTCGCCCCCCTCGTGGGTGGCGTGGGCACCCTCGATCTGTCGAGCGACCCCGACGTGGTCGGCGTCCGCATCGACGGGTTGCGGGTCTACTCGGGGTACGCCGGATGGGGCCCCGGTCAACTCGACGGAGAACTCGAGATGGAAGCTTGGTGGCCGGTCGCAGCCCACCCCGACGACCTGCTGTGCGACGACCCGTCAACCCTGTGGGGTCGCGTGCTACGGCGCCAACGGGGCACGCCCCGGTTGTTCGCCGACTTCCCTCACGACCCAGACCTCAACTGACGTCATGGAACCGACGACCAGCGCCCTCGAGGAGCTCGGCGACGGCGTCTACGTCTGGCGGCAGCACCCGGCGAGCCATGACAGCCCCAACGCCGGGGTGGTCGTCGAAGCTGACGGGATCACCCTCGTGGACACGTTGCTCGTGCCCTCGCAGGCCACCGAGCTGGCGGAGGCGCTCGAGGTGTTCGAGGTGCCGATCCGCCGGGTCGTCTACACCTCGAGTCACATCGAGTGCACAGGTGGTTCGTCCACGTTCTGGATGGCGGCCCGCTACGGACGGCCCCAGACGTCCGCCCTGTTGGACCAGCCGCCCAACGCCGCTGCATTCGCCGCCCTGCACCCCGCCTACGGCGAGGAGTTGGCCGAGGTGGCCACCCGTCCCGTGTCGCACATGGTCAACGAGCCGGCATGGCTGAGCGAAGCTGTGTGTGCGCTCCCGACCGGCGGGCAGATGCAGGAGAATCTCGTCGCCGTGGTCCCCGCCGGTGACGTGCTGTTCGCCGGGGCCATGGCCTGCTTCGGGGTGACGCCGAACTGCTTCGACGGCGATCCGACGGCCTGGGCGACCGCGCTGGGCGAGCTCGGCGACGCCGCCGGGCGCGTCGTCCCCGGCATCGGTCCCGTGGGGACGGCCGACGACATCGTGGCCCTCGCCGCCTACCTGTGGGCCTGTGTCGACGCCGCCGGTGACCCGAGCGCCATACCCGAGGGCCCCTGGGACGACTGGTTGGACCGCCACCTCGATGCGGTCAACGTCGAGCGGGCCGCCATGCTGGCCGCCGGCGATCCGTCGGTGCCGCCCGCCATGCTCCGCCTGCTCGGCATGGGGCCCTGAGGTCGCCCGCTCCGGACCCCACCGGCGGCCGCAGTGGGTGCTTCGTGGGCCGCCGCGTCGCCCACCGAATGAGCATGGAACCCGCCGTCACGCCTCGGCCGAGGTGGTGGCGCTGCCGCAGTCAGGACCCGGCCGGAGGCGGCCAGTAGCCGACGCTGCGCAGCATCTCGCAGCTCACGTCCCACAGGCGCTCGCCGGCCTCGTGGTCACGGGCCGCTCGTGAGGGTCGGCTCAGGTGGAGCGGCAGATAGCCCCCGCTCAGGTACTCACCGGTGACCGTGCCGTAGGCATCGGCCGATGCCAACTCGACCAGCGGGGTGGCACCCCGCGACGGCGGCACCAGGAACGGGCGACCGAGTGCCAACACGGCGCGCTCGACCCCGCTGAGGTCGCCTCCGGCGCCGAACTGGGACCGCACCGACCCGGGATGGCAGGCGTTGACCGTCACCCCGGTGCCGACCAGCCGGTCCGCCAAGGTGCGAGCGAACAGCAGGTTGGCCAGCTTCGACTCGGCGTAGACCTGCGACGACCGGTAGCTGCCTCGCCGATCCAGGTCACTGAAGCTCAGGCCGCCCACGGCCCAGCGGTGCGCCAGCGAGGAGGTCACCACCACCCGCGCCGGTGCCGACGACGTCAACCGGTCGAGCAGCAGGTTGGTGAGCAGGAAGTGACCCAGGTGGTTGACCCCGAAGGTCGTCTCGAAGCCCTGGACGGTCTCACTGCGTTCGGACAACACCAGGCCGGCGTTGGCCACGAACACGTGCAGCTCGTCACACCGCTCGAGGATCTCCTCGGCACAGGCCTGCACCGAGGCCAGGTCGGCCAGGTCCAGCGCAACCACGTCCGCGTCGCTGCGACCGGACCGACGACGGAGCTGACCCCGGGCAGCGCGGCCACGGTCGGGATCGCGGGAGCCGATGAGGACACGGGCACCCATGCGGGCCAGGTCGACGGCGGCCTCGAGGCCGATGCCGGTGTTGGCCCCGGTGATGAACACGGTGCGGCCACGGAGGTCAGGCTGATCGGTCACCGTTGCATCATCGCCCGTCACCGACCGTCACCACAACGCTCACCCCGGTATCCTGCCGACCGTGGTCGAGAGTGCGTCCAGCGAACTCCGAGCGGTCGGCTGGAACGACGGCGTGGCTACTGCATGGGCTGCTGCCGACCTCGACCCCGCCGTGCGCCCCGGGCGAGCGGTGCGGACCAGTCGTCGGTTCGCCGACGTGGCCACCGCCGACGGCACCGTGCGGGCCACGTCCCCACCCGACTGGGCCTCACCACCGGTCACCGGCGACTGGCTGGCCGTCACCTGCGACGAGGGCGACCGCCCCCGCATCGTGGCCGTGCTGCCTCGCCGTACCAGCCTGGTGCGTCGCGACCCGTCCGAGCGCACGGCCCAGATCTTGGCCGCCAACATCGACCGAGTGCTCCTCACCTTCGGCGCCGACCGCCCGATCCGCCCGGGCCGAGTCGAACGCTCGCTCGTACTCGCATGGGACAGCGGCGCCGAGCCGGTGCTCGTGCTCACCAAGGTGGACCTGCTGAGCGACCCTCGACCGCTGCTCGACACCCTGTCGCGCCTTGGGGGCGGTGCCGCCGTACTGGCCACCTCGGCCACGGCGGGCACCGGCCTCGACGACGTGGATGCGCTCGTCCCGCCCGGCGCCACGGTGGTGCTCGTCGGCGAGTCCGGTGCCGGCAAGTCCACCCTGGTGAACCGTCTGGCCGGTAACGAGGCCCAGGAGACCGCTGAGGTGCGCAGCGGCGACGCCAAGGGTCGCCACACCACTGTCACCCGCGACCTCATCCCACTGCGCAACGGCGGCGTCCTCATCGACACACCCGGCATCCGCAGCCTCGGCCTCCCGGCCTCGGGTGAGGGTCTCGCCGCCACCTTCGCCGACATCGAGAGCCTGGCCGCCGACTGTCGCTTTCGAGACTGCCACCATCTGCACGAACCCGGCTGCGCCGTGATCGCCGCCGCCGACGGAGGCTCGCTCGACGCCGACCGACTGGACCGCTACCGGGAGCTGCGCTCCGAGATGGCAGCGGCGAGCGAACCCACGCACCGGCGCTGACCTGCGAGGCTCCCGGCACCCACCGGGGTGCGCGTTCACCCCGACGAGGGGCGCCGACGGCGCTTGATCCGACGTGGCCGACCGGTCCAACCCCGACCCGGACCCGATCGACCGCGGGCCAGGCTCTCACCGATGGTGATCCCCGCCGCGATGCCGAGGGAGATGCTGAGCGCCGTGATGGTGAACTCGAGCCCGGCCTCGTTGACACCACGGGCGAAGCCGACCATGGCCAGGTAGAGCGTCGTGCCCGGCACCAGCACCAGCACGGCGTTCGTGGTGTACACGGTGCCGACGCTGCGCTGCAGTTGCGCCACGACGTGGGCGCCGGCCCCGAGCACGAACCCTCCGAGACCGGCAGCCACCGATCGGCCCAGGTCAGTGGGCACGGCCTCGGCAGTGATGAGGTAGGCCACCGCACCGAGTCCGGCGATCGGCGCGATGGCCCGGGCCGGCACCTCGCGGGCCACGCCCAGTGCCCCCACCGCCAGGGCGGCGGCCAGGGCGGTGACGCCGGGATGCCACCGGGCCGGACGGGTGTCGGGCACCTCGACGGCGAACTCGGTCACCACGGCCAGCGCCACGAGCACACCACCCGCCACGCCGACCGCCACGATGAACGCCTGCAATCCGCGAGCGATCGAGGACATGAGGTTGCCGGCGATCCCGTCGCTCACGCTGGCCACCAGCGCACCACCGGGAAGCAGCGGATACAACCCGGCGATGATCGCCGGGTTCAGCGCGAAATCCAGCCCGGCACCGGCGGCGGCATAGGGCACGCCGACCGCCACCGTCGCGCCGAGTGCAGTGACGAAGGCCTCGGGCAGGGTGATCGAGCGTGCGGCCAACAGCAGCGGACGGGCCAGCACCGCGCCGACCATGGCCACCAGCACCGCCACCACCGCACCGCCGGCGAACACCACCCACCCGGCGACGGAGAGCACCGCCGCCACCTCGACCAACCAGCGCGGGTAGGGGCTGCTGCTGTGGGCCAGCCGCTCGAGCTCCTCTCCTGCCTCGGTCAGTTCGAGCTCGCCGTCCTCGACTCGACCGACCAGCCGGGCGAGCGCCTCCACCCGGTAGACGTGGCTCACGTCGACGTCCACCGTGTGCACCAGCGTCACGGCGTCGTCGAGCCCCTCCGCGCTGCTCGCCGGCAGGTAGGACAAGGTGATGGTGTTCAGCTCGACGATCACCTCGCATCGGTCGTAGCCGAAGGCCCGGGCCAAGCGCACCAGCATCGACGTGCAGTCCGAGACCGCCATCCCGCTGCGCAGCATGACTTCGCCGGCCTTGAGCATCAGCGTCATGAGGCGCAGTAGGTCGTTGTGGGGATCACCGGCGCGCATCGGCGCGCACCCTATCGGCCACCACCACGAGCCCCCACGCCCCCAGGCCCTCCTCCTCGCCAACTGCCGGCGATCTGCGCTCCATTGAGCGCGAATCGCCGGCAGTTCGGGGAGTCGCCACGGAGCGTGAGGGGAGATCGACCGTGCGTGGTCACCTGCGGACCTGACGGGTCGCTGAACGATCGGCCACTACGGTGGACCCGTGCCGCTCGTACCACCCGACCCGTTCGCTGACGACGCCGCCACCTCGGTGCCGGCGGCCACCGTGGTGCCGCTGCGCGACGGCGACGACGGGCTCGAGACGCTTCTCCTGCTGCGCGCCTCGGGCCTCTCGTTCGCTGGTGGCATGTGGGTGTGGCCCGGCGGTCGCATCGACGACGCCGACCGCGCCGGCGCCGCCGCCGAGGGCCACGAGGACGAGGCCGCCGAGGAGGAAGCGGCAGCCCGCCAGGCCGCGGTGCGGGAGGCCGCCGAGGAAGCCGGGCTACGACTCGACCCGACCGACCTCGTGTGGTTCGCGCACTGGACGCCACCTGCGGAGAACCCGAAGCGGTTCCGCACCCACTTCTTCGCCGTGCACCTCGACACCGTCGATGCAGCGGCCGATGTGCACGTGGACGGGGGCGAGATCCTCGAGGCGGTGTGGATCGACCCTGTCACTGCGCTGGCCCGCCGGGATGCGGGCACCCTCGGGCTCACGCCCCCGACGGCCATCACGTTGGCGCAACTCAGCGAACACCGCACCGCCGCCGATGCCATGGCGTCGTGGACCGAGGGACCCGTCGAGTTCTACGTGACGCGCTTCGCCAAGGTCGACGGCGGTGGTGTGGCGCTATACCACGGCGACGCCGCCTACGAGGGCGGGGACCCGAACGCACCGGGTGCGCGGCATCGGCTGTGGATGCTCGACGACCGCTGGTGGTACGAGCGCACGGTCTGACCTCCACGTCTGGGCCGGCCCGTCAGACACCGAGCAACCCGTCAGGCCTCGAGCACTCCGTCAGGGCTCGAGCTGCAGGTCGGACCCCGCCGGGTTGCGTCGAGGAGTGCCGGTCCGCTGCACCCACCCGTCGCCGTCGACGACGCTGTCCGTCGTGCGGCACCCGCCGTCGCTCACCGCCTGGTAGCTGGTCCGCACCGTGCGGATCGTGTGGCGCTCGCCGTCGGGCGACACCGCCGCCAGGTCACTCCAGCGCACGGCGGTGCCCGGCGCGTCGCAGGGGGCGAACACCTCCGACCACACCATGGGGTCGGCCAGTTCCTCGCCACCGCCCCACAGCTGACGGATGACCACCGGCGCACTGCCGGGCGTGGCCACGCTCGCCTGCCACCCCGTCGCACCCTCGGGGCTGCTCGACGCGCTCCGTTCGATGCGGAACCGGTACGGCACACCTGGCTCCCAGTGCAGATCCCTCGTGTTCGGGTTGCCCAGCGCGCTCGGTAACGGCGACGGGCTGCCGGCGAGTTCGCCGCCACCCGTGCGGTACCCGCCCCAGTTCACCGCCATCGATCCGGGGTACGACGGGTGCCACTGCAACCCGGTGTGGGCCCCACCCAGACGCCGTCCCCGGTCGACGAACGACACCTGCAACGCCCAGAAGTACAACGCCGCCACCGACGGCGCCTCGCTGACCTCCAAGGTCGCCTCAACGGCGGTCCACGACCCCGACGACGGCACCCGCCAGCGCAGGTGGAACGACGACGCCCCGTTGCTCGATCGTGGCCGACCCGAGGTGCCGTCCCATCGAGATCGGAAGTGCCTGCGCCACCACGTCACACCGGCAGCCTAGATTCGGTGGTCCGAGCGACAAGAGGAGCACCATGGCTGACGAGCCCGTCACTCCCGACAGCGAGCCGACCGACGGCGACACGCCGCCTCGCCCCCACCACCGGGCGACGGTCGTGGGGCTGGTCCTGCTCGGCCTGCTGCTCCTGGTGGGCGTGGCCGGTGCGCTGGCCATCCGAGGTGTCGAACCCTCCGCACCCGACGCCTTCTACACCGCCCCGGACCCGCTGCCCGACGTCCCACCGGGCAGCGTGCTGCGCCTCGAGGAGTTCACCCCGTCCCTGGTGACTGCTCGCGGGTGGAAAGTGCTCTACGTGAGCACCGACCCCCAGGGCCAGCCTCTTGCGGTCAGCGGCGTGGTGTTGGCACCACGCGACCCAGCGCCTCAGGGCAGCCGCCAAGTGGTGGCCTGGGCCCACGGCACCAGTGGTGTGGCCGAACGGTGCGCTCCCAGCCTGCTCGACGACCCACTCGAGTTGATGTCGGGCGTCGACGACCTCATCGCCAACGGATGGGTGGTGGCCGCCACCGACTACCCCGGGCTCGGCACCCAGGGGCCCCACCCCTATCTCGTCGGCCAGAGCGAGGCCCGGGCCGTGCTCGACAGTGTGCGAGCCGCCGCCGCCATCGACGGCACCGAGGCGACCTCCACGTTCGGTCTGTGGGGCCACTCCCAGGGGGGCCACGCCGCGGTGTGGAGCGCCATCATCGCCGCGGACTACGCCCCTGAGCTGACCCTGGTCGGTACCGCCGCCGCCGCGCCGGCACTCCTGCTCGGGAAGTTGTTCGAAGCCGACGAGGGCACCTCCGTGGGCAACCTGCTCACCTCCTACGCCCTGTCGTCGTGGTCGGACTACTACCCCGAGGCTGACATCGACGCCATCACCTCGGCGGTGGCACGCCCGTCGATCGACGCCATCGCCCGCGGCTGCATCGAGTCCAAGGCCCAGATCCTGGCGCTCGGGCTCCCCGTCGAGGCGCTGCGCGCCACCTTCCTGACCGCTGATCCGGTGACCACCGAGCCGTGGAGCACCTACATCGAGGAGAACACGCCGACCGGACCGGTCTCCGTGCCGCTTCTCGTCACCCAGGGCACGGCCGACACCGTGGTGCGACCGTTCACCAACCAGGAGGCGATGACCCAACGCTGCACCGAGGGTGAGGACGTCGAGCTGCGGTGGTACCCGGGCCTCGATCACCTCGAGGTGGCCACCCAGTCCGCACCCGACGTGGCGGTGTGGCTCCGCGACCGCTTCGCCGGAGAACCGGCGTCCAGCAATTGTGACGCCGTGCTGAACGACCCGCCCCCACCCGGCGCGGAGCCACCGGCTGATGACGGGATCGGCACCGCCGAGGACGCCTAGGCCTCGAGACGGCCGTCGGTGATCTCCACGGTTCGGTCGGCGTAGCGCGTCATGCGCCGATCGTGGGTGACGATCACCGCGGCCGTGTTGCGGGCCCGCATCTCGTCGACGATCAGTTCCATCACCTTCTCACCCATCTGGGTGTCGAGCGCCGAGGTCGGCTCGTCGATGAGCACCAGCGACGGCTCGTTCATCAGCGCCCGGCCGATGGCCACTCGTTGGCGTTCCCCGCCGGACAGCTCGTCGGGCAGGTTGGACCCTCGATCGGCCAAGCCCAGCTCGTCGAGCAGACGGTCCACCCGCTCGTCGGCATCAGAGCGGCGGCCGCCGAAGCCGGCCACCACGGCGATGTTCTCCCGGGCGGTGAGGAAGGGCACCAGGTTCACCGACTGGAACACGAACCCAACCTTGTCGCGACGGAACTCGGTGAGCTGGCGACTGCCATAGTCGCCGATGTCGTCACCGCCGACGCGCACCGTGCCCTCGGTGGGGGTCAGCAGACCTCCACTGATCGACAACAACGTCGTCTTGCCCGACCCCGAGGGCCCGAGCAGGGTGACGATCTCGTCGCTGGCCACCGACAGCGTGGCGTGGTCGAGCGCCACGGCCTCCTCGTCGCCGGTGCGGTACACCTTGCGGACGTCGTTCAGGGTCAGGGCATCCATGGTCGGTCCCTTCTCGTGGACATCGATCGAACTGCGGGCCCGGTCATCCGATCACCGATGCCGGGTCGACCCGCCAGACACGCCGAGCCGACAACAGGCTGCCGACCACTGACATGATGACCAGCCCCACACCGGTGCTGACGGCCCGTTCCAATGACAGGTCGAACGGCACGGCGCCGGCCAGGACGCCCGACGCCGCCAGGATGGCCCCAAGGCCGAGGGCGAACGCAACCAGGGCCACCACCACGGCCTGGGTGACGAGCGAGGCCACCACGCCAAGGTTCGATGAACCGAGCGCCTTCAGTACGCCGTAGAGCCCGGTGCGTTCGATGGTGATCAGGGCGAAGAACAGCGCCGCCACCACACCCACCACCACAAAGGTGGCGCCGATGACGATGCCGAAGGTGCCCTCTTGGTCCTCCACGCCCGGCAGGGCAGCGATGGCGTCGTCGATGGTGAGCGTGGAGGTGGACCCGGTGGCGTCGTCGACCCGGGCCGCCACCACGTCGGGGTCGACACCGTCGGCGGTGCGCACCAGCGCTGCTTGGAACACCCCCGGCGCCATGGCCAGGTCGGGGCGAGCCGCCGCCAGCACCTGCTCGTAGGTCTCGGGTGACACCCAGACGCCGGGCTGCAGCAGGTAGCTGGTGTCGTCGACCGCCCCGACCACCTCGACCTCGAGTTGTTCGGGACCGATCGCCACGACGTCACCCACCGACGCGCCGAGGCTCGAGTCGACGTAGGCCTCCCCGACCGGCGGCGGGTCGGGGACCTCGGTGGCGGACAGTTCGTAGCCGACGACGGCCACGCTCTCCACCTCGTCGGTGCGGGGCTGGCCGTCGGCGTCGAGCACTCGGGCGCCCACCTGGGCCACGCCGAGCCCACCAACGGCGGATACTCCCTCCACGTCGCCGATGGCGGCGATGGTGGCCGGGTCGAGCCGGGACCGCACGAGCGAAGCGCGGGCGTCATCGGAGTAGACGATGAGTTCGGCCGACTGGGCACGTAGCAGACCGGTGGACCCGCCGATCAGGCCGTCGAGCAGGCCCCCGAGGAAGATGAGCAGGAGCGTGAGGAAGGCCAGCGCCCCGCCGGCCACGCCGAACTGTCCTGGTCGGCGACGCAACTCGAGCAAGCCGAGCTTCACGAGGTCACCTCCAGCGGGATGGGGCGGTGCAGGCTCATGCCAGGCCTCCGAGTGAGGGCCGGGCCACGGCGTCGGTCGGGTCGACCTGCAGCAGACGCCGGAGCGCCAACAGCGACCCCACGCCGGCCACGGCCACCACCAGCCCGAGCGTGGCCGCCACCTCGAGCGGCTCGATGCTCAGCGGGAGGGCGTCGCCCACCCCCTGGGCGGCCAACAGCACCAGCCCGGTGCCGATCACCGCTCCGATGCCCACCACCAGCGCCACCTGCAGGTACAACCCGGTGACCAGTTCCCGCATGGGAATGCCGACGGCTCGCAACAGCGACAACGCCGCCGACTTCTGCACGGTGAGGATGAGGAAGAAGAAGGCCAACACCAGCCCGACCACCACGTAGGCCAGCGACAAGATGAGCAGGAACGAGGTGCGGACCTCGGCCACGCCAGGGGTCTCGGCCACCGCATCGGACCGGGTCAACGCGTCGGTGCCCTCGACCGCAGCCGAGATGTCGACGGCCACCGCCGCTGGTTCCTCGCCGGCCTCGGTGGCCACCGCCACCAGTGACGGGAACACCATCGGCGCGTCGGGCTCTGCGGCCTCGACCACCTCGACGTACCCCTCCCAGGTGAGCCACAACGTCGGCGAGACGCTGAAGCGGCTGCGGTCGGTGAGCCCGACCACCGTCACCTCCGCGCCGCCGGGCTCCACCGTCACGGTGGCGCCCAACCCGAAGCCGTCGGCGGCGTCCTCCCGGCTGGCCGCCGCCTCACCGGGGGACGCCGGGAGCCGACCCTCCACCAGCGCGGTGGGCTCGCCCGGTCCGCCGGGCACGAAGCCGAACACTGATCCGTCCACCAGTTCGCCGTTGGCCGACAAGGTGGTGGTCCGCTCGCCGAGCGGTGCCGCGGCCGCCACGCCCGGCACGGCACCGACCGCCTCGACCACCTCAGGGGACAGGATGGACCCAGCCACGCTGCGGCGGGCGTCCTCGCTGTACACCACAACATCAGCCGACTGCCGTTCCAAGGCGCCGGTGAAGCTCTCGAGCAGCGAACCGAGCAGCACTTGTTGGAACAGGATCAGGAAAACCAGCAGCCCCACGGCGCCACCGAGAAGGCCGAAGCGGAGCTTGGCTCGTCGAATCTCGCGGAGGCTGAGGCGCACTCGGCCGAGCCTACGAACACCGATGCGGGATTCAAACACCGTTCACCAATGATGGCCGCTGGAGCAGGTCACGACCGGGGCGTTCATGGTCGGGTCATCTTTCCGAAATGCAGCCGACGTCGTCATCGGTGACAATGAGGTGCGACGATCGGGACCGCGCGCAGCAGGTGCCGAGCAACGTGCGTCGTGCCGAGCCGACCAGACCGACCCGAAGGACCCCATGGACTGGGACCACTACGACCCCACCGTCACCTACGACGAGTTCCTGACCACCGAGGGCACACCCCGGCAGGCGCTCAGCGGGGTGGCCGACTTCCTGGGCACGCTCGATGCCAACGAGTTGCTGCGCCGCCAGGAGGCTGCCGAGGCGGCCATGGCGGCCATGGGCATCACCTTCACCGTCTACGACGAGAACAGCAACATCGACCGCACCTGGCCCTTCGACGTCGTGCCCCGGGTGATCCCAGCCGCCGAGTGGCGCCAGGTCCGGCGGGGGCTGGAGCAGCGTCTGGCCGCGCTCAACCACTTCATCGACGACATCTACGGCGACGGGAAAATCCTGGCCGACAAGGTCGTCCCCCGTGAACTCATCGAGGGCTCACCGAACTTCCGGGCCGAGTGCGTCGGTGCCGAGCCGGCCTTCGGGGTGTGGGCCCACATCTGCGGGTCGGATCTGGTACGCGACGCCGACGGCACCATGTACGTCCTCGAGGACAACCTGCGGGTACCGAGCGGCGTGTCGTACATGCTCGAGAACCGCTTGGTGACCAAGCGGGTCTTCCCCGAACTGTTCCGCAACCTCGACATCCAACCCGTCGACGACTACCCGTCGCGGCTGTTCGACCTGTTGGCCTCGCTCAGCGCACATCCCGACGACACCGTGACCGCTGCGGTGCTCACCCCCGGCGTCTACAACTCGGCCTACTTCGAACACGCCTTCCTGGCCCAGCAGATGGGCGTCGAGCTGGTGGAGGGCCCCGACCTGTTCGTCGAGGACGACACGCTGTTCATGCGCACCATCCACGGCCCGGCCAAGGTGGACGTGCTCTACCGTCGGGTCGACGACCTCTTCATCGACCCCGACGTGTTCGTCCCCGAGTCCGTGCTCGGCGTCCGCGGCCTCATGCGTGCCTGGCGGGCGGGCAACGTGGCCATCGCCAACGCACCCGGGGCGGGCGTGGCCGATGACAAGGTCGTCTACACCTACGTGCCCGACATGATCCGCTACTACCTGGGTGAGGAACCCCTCGTCCCCAACGTGCCCACCTTCCGTTGCGACGAGCCGGCTGAGCTGTCCCACGTGCTGGCCAACCTCGGTGACCTGGTGGTGAAGCCGGCGAACGAGTCCGGCGGCTACGGGGTCTTCGTCGGCCCGGCGTCCACCGTCGCCGAGCAGGAAGAGGTGGCCGCCAAGATCAAGGAGGATCCTCGGAACTGGATCGGCCAACCCACCCTGGCCCTGTCCACCGCCCCGACGCTGTGCGACGGTCGTCTGGAGCCACGCCACATCGACCTCCGGCCGTTCATCTTGACGGGCAACGACAGCTATGTCACCCACGGCGGGCTCACGCGGGTCGCCCTGCGTGAGGGCTCGCTGGTGGTCAACAGCTCCCAGGGCGGCGGCAGCAAGGACACCTGGATCCTCGAGGAGGACGCGTGAGCTCCACCGACACCCTGCTGCTCAGCCGTCTGGCCGAGGCCGTCTTCTGGACCGGTCGCTACCTCGAGCGAGCCGAGTGCACCGCCCGCCTGGTGCAGGCCCACACCGAGCTGTTCTTGGACCTGCCCCGTTCGGTGGGGCTCACCTTCGTGCCGCTGTTGGCCCTCACCGGCAGCGAGGACGTGTTCACCGAGCTCGGCGGTGCACCCACCGAGGAGAACGTGGTGGCGCACCTGGTGGCCGAACCGTCCAACCCCAGCTCGATCGTGGCCAGCCTCACCGCCGCCCGCGACAACATGCGCACCACCCGCCAGCTGTTCCCCCGCGAGTCGTGGGAGTCCATCAACCTGCTCCACCTGTGGGCCACCGCCCAGGCGGAGGAGTGCACGAACCGTACGGTGCGCACGGGCTGGCTCACCGCCGTGTCCCGCGAGGTGCAACAGCTCACCGGCCTGCTCGCCGGGGCGATGAGCCACGACGAGACCTACGTGTTCCTCCGTCTCGGTCGTCACCTCGAGCGCGCCGACATGACCACCCGCGTCCTCGACGTGCGCGCCACCACCCTGCTGGCCGTGCGCGACGACGCCCTGCGTCCCTACGCCGACGTCCAGTGGGTGAGCGTGCTGCGGTCGCTCAGCGCCTACCAGATGTACCGGCGCAAGGTGCACGCCCGGGTGCAAGGGCCCGAGGTGCTGCGTTTCCTCCTCCAGGACGAGCAGTTCCCTCGTTCGGTGCGGCACTGCCTCACCCAGATCGGCACGGCACTCCCCGACCTACCCCGCCACGAGGTGCCATTGGCCACGTCGGTCGACGCCCTCGAGCACGTCACCACCGCCGAGGTGCGAGCGCTGGCCTGGGACGGCCTCCACGAGTTCGTCGACGACCTCCAGGGGCGGCTGGCCGCCATCCACGATGCCGTGGACGAGACGTGGTTCCGCCCCGAGGACTCGACGCCGGCCGACGCGGTGGACGGCCAGCCCCTCGACGACACCGCCGCGGCCGGCGCCACAGTGTGACCGACGAGCCGCTGGCGACACCGCTGCTGGTCACCCACGCCGTCGAGTACCGCTTCAACCCCCCGGCCCTCCTCGGTCCACATTGCCTGCGGCTGGTGCCCATGGTCGGCGAACCCACCATCGGTCGTTCCACCCTCACCGTGGACCCTCGACCCCGCCGTCGACGCGACGTGACCACCTCCGATGGGGTCACCACCACCGAGGTGCGCTTCGACGGCCGCCTCGGCCTGCTGCGCGCGGAGGGCCGGTCCGCCGTCGACCCCACCGGCACCACGGGTACCACCGGCGCCCCGCCGACAACGGGCCGAGCGGACGTCGGATCCGAGGAAGCCGTGCGGGCCGCAGTGCAGTGCTGTGGCGAGGTGGCAGCCGAGATCCGCTACGTGGAGCGTCACGACCCCGAGCCGCGCTCCCTCGAGGACGTGATGGCCAGCGGCGAAGGCTCGTGCCGGGACATGGCCTGGATGGCGCACCACCGGCTGACCTCCGCCGGCTGGCGGTCGCGGGTGGTCACCGGTTGGCTCCTCCCCCACCGACCCGCCGACGACCCGGTGTCGTGGTCGGGGTTGTTGCACGCCTGGGTGGACGTGGCCACGACCGACGGTCGCTGGGCGGGCATCGACCCCACGACCGCCGAGCCGACCGGTCCCCACCATGTCCGCCTGGCCTGTGGCACCGAGTCGACCGACGTTGACGTGGTGGTGGGCGCCACCTCACCGGCGGGCGTCACGGTGGCGTCGAGCATCACGGTCAGCAACGCAGCAGCCCGACCCGAGTGACGGCAGTGAGGGCACTACCCTGGCAGGTGCCCCGTGTCCGACGGGCTGCCCGACCCCACCGGAACCTCCCTGCATGAGCGTCACCCCCGCTGCCCGCAGCACCTTGCTCAGCGCCTACCGTCCCCACACCGCCGGCTGGGACGAAATGGTCGACGCCGACGGTGTGGTGCGCCCCCATTGGGCCTACCTGGCCGGCGCGCTCGATGCGCTGGGCCTCGACGAGCTACGCGAACGGCACGCAGAAGTCGATCGCCTGCTGCGCGACGACGGTGTGGCCCGCCACCTCCACGACGATCCCGACCGCTTCGACGACCCCTGGCCGCTCGATCCGGTACCGTTGGTGTTGCCCAGCGACGCCTGGTCGAGCATCGAACGAGGGCTGGCCCAGCGGGCCGAACTTTTCTCCCATCTGCTCGCCGACCTCTACGGCCCCCGCCAACTCCTCAGCCGCGGCGTCGTCCCACCCGAGGTGGTGGTGGGCCATCGGGGCTTCCTCCGGCACTGCGACGGCATGCACCTCCCCGGCAGCGCCCAGCTCCCCGTCTACGGCGCTGACCTCATCCGTGACCCCGACGGTACGGTGCTGGTCCTCGAGGACCTGGCCCAGGCGCCCACTGGCTTCGGCTACGGGCTCGAGAGTCGCTCGGTGCTGTCGCGGGTCTTCCCCAGCGTCTACCGCGACGCGCAGGTCCACGGTCTCGACGGCTTCTTCCGTGCCCTGCGCATGAGCCTGGCCGATAATGCCCCTGATGGCGTCGACGACCCGACGGTGGTCATCCTCACCCCCGGGCGCCTGAGCCAGTCCTACTTCGAGCATGCCTACCTGGCCACCATCCTGGGCTGCCCACTGGTGGAGGGCACCGACCTCAGCGTGCGCGACGGCCAAGTGTGGCTGCGAGCCCTCGGAGGCCTGGAGCCGGTCCACGTCATCCTGCGCCGTGTCGACGGCTGGTACTGCGACCCACTCGAGCTACGCCCGGACTCCCAGCTGGGGGTACCCGGACTGCTCGACACCGCTCGGCGGGGGAACGTCTCGGTGGTGAACCCCGTCGGGGCAGCCGTGCTCGAGAACGCGGCGCTGGCCCGCTACCTACCCGACATCGCCCGGGCGCTGCTCGGCGAGGACCTGCTCCTCGACTCCGTCGAGGCCTGGTGGTGCGGCGACGACACCCAGCGCTCCCACGTGCTGGCCAACCTCGACTCGCTCGTGGTGCGCCCGCTGGCACCCCGTCCGTCCACCCCTCCGGTGGCCGGCTGGGAACGTTCGGCGAGCGACCTCGACGCCCTCCGGGCCCAGATCGCAGCCGATCCCTACCGTTGGGTCGGCCAGGCCCCCGCCGAGCCGTCCGCCGCCCCCACCTTCACCCGTGCCGGCCTCGAAGCCCAGCCGTGCATCGTGCGCAGCTTCGCCGTCGGCCGCTCCGGCTCGTGGGTCCCCATGCCCGGCGGGCTGGCCCGAGCGGTGGACACCCCCATTTCGAGCGGTGTCGGCGTCCC
Source organism: Acidimicrobiia bacterium (assembly GCA_020832495.1). Taxonomy (GTDB): domain Bacteria; phylum Actinomycetota; class Acidimicrobiia; order Acidimicrobiales; family Acidimicrobilacustridaceae; genus JAFIEP01. The sequence goes on from JAFIEP010000120.1 coordinate 33,140, forward strand.
GGTGAACAAGGACGTGTGGGTCCTGGCGTCAGAACCCGAGATGGTGGCCGGCACCTGGATGCCCGACGCCCCGCTGCGCGTCAGCACCGAGACGGCCGGGGCCGTGCCGTCACGCGCGGCGGAGAACCTGTTCTGGATGGGCCGCTACTCCGAGCGCGCCGAGGTGAGCATCCGACTCCTGCGGTCGATCCTCGATCGCCGTGCCACCCAGCCGGGTGGACCCGACCACGCTGCCGATGCGGCCATGGCGGTGCTGATGGGCGCCCTGTGGCAGCTCACCGGCGTGGTGCCACCCCTCGACGCCGGAGAGATCGGCACGCTCGACGCACCCGACGACGCCGCCGCCCTGCGCGCCGTGCTCCTCGACGGTGACCAGCCGGGCAGCCTGACGTCCAACCTCCGGGCCTTCCTCAACGCCGCCAACACGGTGCGCGACCAGCTGTCGAGCGACACGTGGCTGGCAGTGTCGAACATCGAGGGTGACCTCCGCCTGCTGCGTTCACCCATCGACCCCGACGCTGCTGCGCAGGTGGCCATCGCCCGTGTGCTCAAGAGCCTGCTGGCGGTGAGTGGCCTGGTCATGGAGTCCATGGTGCGCGACGCCGGGTGGTACTTCCTCGACGCCGGCCGGCGCATCGAACGAGCCCTCGGGCTGTTGCGCCTCTTGCGCGCCACCATCGTCCACCCGGCCGAGACGGCGGCGCAGGCGTTGGTGGTCGAGTCGGTGCTGGAGGCCAGCGAGAGCATCATCACCTACCGGCGCCGCTACCGCTCCCACGCCCGCACGGACACCCTCCTCGAGCTCCTTCTGGCCGATCCCACCAACCCGCGCTCGCTCGCCTACCAGCTCGACTCACTCACCACCGACGTCGACGGCATGCCCCGGGTGCGCCGAACCCGCCTCGACGGCGACCAGCGGCTGGTGCTCGAAGCCGGCACCCGGCTGCGCCTGACCGACCCGGCGACGCTCGCCGCCGTGGACGACACCGGCCGCCACGCTGCGCTGGAGGACTTCCTCACCTCGTCGATCGAGTCCCTCGAAGCCATCGCCAGCGCGGTCGACGCCCAGCACTTCACCCACCTGCACCGCGGCCACATGCTCGTCGGCGAGGCGCACGTCGTGCCCGACATGCTCGAGACGGTGCTGCCGTGAGCGCGGTCGACGACCACCGCGCCGGCGCGTCATCGGGGGTCCGATGAGCTTCCACATCACCCACCGCACCCGGTACCGCTACAAGAGCAACGTGGTCACCGGCTACAGCGAGGCTCGACTGCTCCCACGCGACCAACCCGACCAGGCCGTGCGCTCCGCCACGCTCGAGGTGCGCCCCACGCCGTCGGACGTGCGTGAGCACCGGGACTACTTCGGCAACCGGGTCACGTTCTTCTCCGTGCACGAGCCCCACGACGAACTGGAGGTCACGGCCGTCTCGGAGGTCGACGTCGTCCACGGCGATCCGCCGTTCAACCTCCTCGGCCCCTCCTGGGACGAGGCCGTGCACCACCTCCGATCCGACGAGGCACCCGACCTGCTCGAGGCCCGCGAGTTCCGACTCGACTCGCCGCTCGTGCGCCGGTCCGCCGCCCTCGCCGACTACGCCCGTCCGTCGTTCCCGCCGAACCGACCTTTGGTGGAGTGCGTGGTGGATCTGTCGAACCGGGTACACACCGACTTCGTCTACGACCCCACCGCCACCACCATCGGCACCAGGATCGACGAGCTCCTCGCGCTCCGCCGCGGTGTCTGCCAGGACTTCGCCCACGTCATGATCGGGTGCCTTCGCTCACTCGGCCTCGCCGCCCGCTACACCAGCGGCTACCTCGAGACCCACCCACCTCCGGGACAACCCCGACAGGTCGGCGCCGACGCCTCCCACGCCTGGGTGGGAGTGCTGGTGCCCGACGTGGGCTGGGTGGACGTGGACCCCACCAACGACGTGTTGGTCTCCGACCGCCACACCACGCTGGCGTGGGGGCGGGACTTCACCGACGTGACACCGCTCAAGGGCGTCGTGTTCGCCGGTGGGGGCGCGCAGGAACTCAGCGTCGAGGTGGACGTCGTCCGGGCCTGAACTCAGCGCAGGTAGGGCATGGGGTCCACCGCCACCCCGTTGACCCTCACCTCGAAGTGCAGGTGCGGTCCGGTGGAGAACCCGGTGCTGCCCACATAGCCGATCACCTGCCCGCGGCTGACCGAACCCCCGGTGACGGCGAACGAGCTCTGGTGGGCGTACGCCGTGACCTTGCCGTCGTGGTGGTCGATGAGGGTGAGCAACCCGTAGCCGCCCATGTTCCCTGCGAAGAACACCGTGCCGCCGGCCGCCGCCACGATGGGCTGACCGGTGGGTGCGGCGATGTCGATGCCCTGGTGCAAACGGCCCCACCGGAATCCGTACGGTGAGCTGACCGGCCCCGCCGTCGGCCACGCCAGGCCACCCCCCGAAGGTGCCGTGGTCGGGGGTGCGGTCGGCGGGGTCGTGGTGGGCGGGTTGGTCGGCGGATTGGTGGGTGGATTCGTCGGGGACGGCCCGGGCGAGCCGCCCGCAGGCGTCGTCGTGGTCGGCGCAACGGTGGTCGGCGCTGCGGTGGTCGAGGTCGTGGTCGGCGCCACCGTCGTCGTGGTGGTGGTGACCGCCGCACGGCGCTGCGCGATGAGCTGGGCCAGTTGCGCTTCGTCGGCGGCGAGGGCGTCGGCTTCCTGCTGGAACGCCTCGATCCGCAGCTCCAGGGCGGCCTGGACGTCGACCTGACGCTCCCGACGCTCACGGAGGCTGGCCAGATCTGCCTCCTGACCGGCTCGGGCGGCGCGCAGTTCGGCCTCGGCGTCGGCCACCTCGTCGCTCGTCCTGCGGAGATCCTCACCCAGACGACGCTGGCCCTCGATGAGCTGGCGATCCGCCGCCGCCACCGAGTTGAGGAGCGCAAAGCGTCGATCGACCTCGTTGAACTCCGACGCAGCGAACACCACGGCCACGTTGTCGAGCGACGGCTGCACGTAGGCGGCCACGGCCCGCTCGGCCACCAGCTCCCGCTGCCGCTCGAGCGTCCGGGTCACCTCCGCCTGCTCTCGCTGCAAGCGGTCGAGATCCGCCTCGAGCACCACGAGCTGGCGACTGGTCATCTCCGTGCGGCGGTCCAGCTCGGCGATCTCACCCTCGAGGCGGTTCGCCTCCGCACGCAGCTCGACGTCGGAGCGTCGGAGCAGCTCGAGCTGGCCCTCGACCTCTGACCGGCGCGACCGGGTCTGGTTGCGCTCGCGCGCCTCCTCGTCGGTCAGGAACTCGCCCGGCGCGCCCGACGAGCCGTTGGCCGGCTCGGGGTCGGCAGCGGCGGGCAGCGCCATCGCCAGGAGCGAGAGGGCGAGCAGAGCAGCGGAGGTGAGTCGAGAAGCGCGCATGGGTCACGGCTCCGCCCGTCCGGAGAACCTACCGCACCCGATCGGCTCACGGGTGGATACCTGTGTCGATCGTCACCGAGCGAGGATCAACTGCACCACGAACGCAGCCAGGATGGCCACGCCGCACAGGAGCGTCAGGATGATGAGTCGCCGAGTGCTCACCCCGCCATCGTAGGGCCACCCGCAGGGTCGCCGACCATCCGCACCGCCACGCCCGCTACCATGGCGCCCTCGGAGGCGGGCCGGGAAGTGCGGGCCGCCGCTCGCCACTGTCCCTGCGGAAGGAACTCTCCATGCCCGAATCGGTACGCCCCTCGACGGTGGTGATCGGCCAAGGGTACGTCGGCCTGCCCCTGGCCGTGCGGGCCGCCGAGACGGCCTACGACGTCGTGGGCTTCGACGTCGACAAGACCAAGGTCGACATGTTGGCGAACGGCGAGTCGCCAGTCGAGGACATCAGCGATGAACGGCTGGAGGCGGTGCTGAGCGCGGGCCGGTACCGTCCCACCACCGACCCGGGCGACCTCAGCGACTTCGACGTCGCCGTCATCTCGGTCCCCACGCCGCTGAGCGAAGGAGCACCCGACCTCTCCTACATCGAGGACGCCGCCCGCACGTTGGCCGTCCACCTGCGCGCCGGTGCGTGTGTGGTGCTCGAGTCCACCACCTACCCCGGCACCACCGAGGAGTTGGTCGGGCCCATCCTCGAGGCCGGCTCGGGGCTGCGGGCTGGTGCCGACTTCCGGCTGGGCTACAGCCCCGAACGCATCGACCCGGGCAACACCACCTGGCTGCTCGAGAACACGCCGAAGGTCGTCTCCGGCATCGACGACGAGTCCCTCGCCGCCGTGAAGGAGTTCTACGACCACATCGTCGACACCACCGTGCCGGTGTCGAGCCCGAAGGAGGCGGAGCTCACCAAGCTGCTCGAGAACACGTTCCGCCACGTGAACATCGCGCTGGTCAACGAGTTGGCCATCTTCGCCAACCAATTGGGCATCGACGTGTGGGAGGCCATCGACGCCGCCTCCACCAAGCCGTTCGGCTACATGCGCTTCACCCCGGGTCCCGGCGTCGGCGGCCACTGCCTGCCCATTGACCCTTCGTACCTGTCGTGGCAGGTCCGTCAATCGCTGGGTGAGACCTTCCGCTTCGTCGAACTGGCCAACGACGTGAACGAGCACATGCCCGACTACGTCGTACGGCGGCTGATGGAGGGTCTGAACGACCGCTCACTGTCGGTGCGCGGCCAGCGGGTGCTGCTGTGCGGCTACGCCTACAAGCGCAACACCGGTGACGCCCGGGAGACCCCGTCCCGACCGATCGCCGAACGCCTCCTGGCGCTCGGCGCCGAGGTCCGGGTGGCCGACCCCTTCGTCGACGACCGCCAACTCCCCCATGGCGCAGCCCGGGTCGAACTCACCGCCGAGGAACTGGCTGCGTGCTCGGTGGCCGTCGTGCTGGTGGACCACGACGCCTTCGACCCGGCCTTGATCGCCCGTGAAGCGCCCTACGTGTTCGACACCCGCCGCTTCGTCCCCGCCGACGACGGCGTCGAGTATCTCTGACCCACGCCCCGGGCCTTCACCGACGAGCGCCCCACCGCAGGGGGCCCGTCGCCGACGGCCGCGCACACCCGATTGCTGCACGGCTTCGCACCTTCGGGAACACCAACCACCTCGAGGCTGTTTGACACGGTAACGGCGCGTCGTCACGCTGCCGGCCTTCACCACCATCTCGAGGACACTCATGGACATCGCCGTCACCGGATCGTCGGGCCTCATCGGCACGGCACTTGCTCGTTCCCTGCGCGCCGACGGGCACCGCGTGGTACCGATCGTCCGGAGCGACCGCGACGGCGACGTCCTCCGCTGGGACCCCTCGGTGGGGCGCATCGACGCGGCCGGGTTCGAGGGACTCGATGCCGTCGTGCACCTCGCCGGGGAAGGCATCGCCGACAAGCGTTGGACCGCCGAGCGGAAGCGCAGCATCCTCGAGAGCCGGACGAAGGGCACGAGCCTGCTCGCCGACACCCTGGCCACCCTCGACCGTCCGCCGAAGGTGTTCCTCAGCGGATCGGCCATCGGGTACTACGGCGACCGCGGCGACGAGGTCCTCACCGAGTCGAGCACCCCGGGCGACATCTACCTCTCCGAGGTGTGCACGGCGTGGGAGGCCGCAGCGCAGCCGGCCGTCGACGCGGGCATCCGCACGACGTTCCTACGCACCGGCATCGTGCTGTCGACCGAGGGCGGGGCGCTGGCCAAGACGCTGCCACTGTTCAAGCTCGGCCTCGGTGGACGGCTGGGCTCGGGTCGCCAGTGGTGGTCGTGGATCACCATCGCCGACGAGGTGGGCGCCATCCGGTTCCTGCTCGATGCCGACGTGGCCGGCCCCGTGAACCTCACGGCGCCGGAGCCCTCCACCAACGCCGAGTTCACCAAGACGCTCGGTTCGGTCCTCGGCCGCCCGACCGTACTGCCCGTCCCTGCGTTCGGACCCAAGCTGGTGCTCGGTGGCGAGTTGGCCGAGCAGCTGTTGTTCTCGAGCCAGCGAGTACATCCCGACGTGCTCCTCGACGCCGGCTACACCTTCGAGCACCCGGACCTGCCGACCGGCCTGCGAGCCACCCTCGATCGCTGACCCGCTCTCTGGGCTGGCGGCACGCCACCCGGGCACGCTGGCATGCCGCAACAGCAGAGGGGACGCCCCATCGGGAGCGTCCCCTGCTGTGCACGTCGTGATGGTGGGCGCCCCTGTCCGGGCGGACGGGGCACCGACTGGCCGTCGGCTACTTCGGTGCCAGGCGGGCAGCGCCGTCGAGACGGATCGTCTCGCCGTTCATGTAGCTGTTGGTCAGCAACTCGAGCGCCAGGCTGGCGAACTCCTCGGAGTAGCCCAGACGCTTGGGGAACACCACGTCCTTCTTGAGCCGCTCCTTGAACTGCTCCGACGCCTCACCCTGGCCGTAGATGGGGGTGTCGATGAGCCCCGGGGCGATGGTGCAGTTGCGCACGCCCACAGCGGCAAGGTCACGGGCCACCGGCAGGGTCATACCGACCACACCGCCCTTGGATGCCGAGTAGGAGACCTGGCCGATCTGGCCGTCGAAGGCGGCCAGCGAGGCGGTGTTCACGATTGCGCCGCGCTCGCCGTCCTCGGTGAGCGGTTCCTCGTTGCTCATGGCGGTGGCCACCAGGCGAATGCAGTTGAACGTGCCGACGAGGTTGATCTGCACGACCTTGTTGAAGATGTCGAGGTCGTGGGCGGAGGCGTACTCCCCGTCCCGACCGATCGTGCGGGTGGCCCACCCGATGCCGGCGCAGTTCACGAGGCCGCGCACCGGACCGAGGCCCTTGGCCGCGTCGATGGCAGCAATCACCTGGTCGGTGTCGGTGACGTCGGTCTTGGCGAAGGCGCCACCGAGTTCCTCTGCGAGCGCCTTGCCCTTCTCCTCGTTGAGGTCGGCGATGACGACCTTGGCGCCACGGGCAGCGGCGGCGCGTGCGGTGGCCTCACCGAGGCCCGAGGCACCACCGGTGATGATGACGGAAGCTCCATTGATGTCCATGGCCGCAGCCTATTGACCGCTCGGTCAAGAGGCGAATCCGCCCTCCGCCGCGGCCCCCGCTCCCCCCAATCTCCCCCGACCTCCCCCAACTGCCGGCGATTCGCGCTCGATTCGCCCCAGATCGCCGGCAGTTGGCGGGCTGACCACCCCGAGTGGTGGTCGACCACATGGCGTAGGGTCGCGGCGCGTCGTCCAACGTCGGTGCCAGAGCAATGGTCGCTCCCACACCCGAAGGCCGCAGGCCATCACCCCGGTCACCCGCGCTCGGACGCCGCATGCAGCCCGATCACCCTCCGGCCCCACTCGGGGCCACCCACCGAAAGGCCACACAGATGCGTCGACGTACGATCACCCTCCTCGGAGGCATCACCGCCGTGATCCTCCTCAGTGCCGGCACCGGAGCCTTCGCCGCCCAGCAGTTCTCCGACGTGCCCGACACCAACCCCTTCTCGCCTCAGATCTCGGCGTTGGCCGACGCCTGCATCACGAGCGGGTTCCCCGACGGCACGTTCCGTCCTGCTGATTCGCTCAGCCGCCAAGCCGAGGCTGCGTTCATCGGGCGCTCCGGGGCACAGGTCGCCGTCGGCAACCAGGGGTCGCCCATCACCTTCGGGGAGAACACCGGGTTCGACAGCGGCCTTGTTCCCCTCGCCTCCGTCTCGATCACCGTGCCCGAAGGACTCGAGGGATGTGGCCAGCAGATCCACCTGACCGGCACCGCCAACCTGCTCTCCATCCCGGCATCGGCCCCGTGCTTCGGGGCAACCCACTGCAACGCGTACCTCAGCATCACCGACGCCGAGGACGAGCGCATCGGCACCGGCATCGTGCGCTTCACCGACAACGCCTCGGGCGCAACGGTCTCGGTGCAGGCCGTGGTGGAGGCACCTCCCGGTGACCACAGCTTCGCTCTCGAGGTGTGGAGCAACCGAGTGGCACTCGACAGCGCCTTCGCCACCCAAGGCCGCCTCGTCGCCACCCGCGTGCCCTTCGGCACCTGACCCCTGCGAACTGCCGGCGATTCGAGGTGCACGTGCACCAGATCGCCGGCAGTTCGAGGGGTAGCGACGGAGCGTGAGCGGCTCGCGCCACGCGCGTTCGCGCCGCCCGTCGCTCCCCCTCATCGCGTCCGCTCACCGACTACCGTGGGCCGACAAGTGCCTACCGGCTCGCGCCGGACACCGCGTCCTCCCCAGGACCGCTCGACCTCCGGTCCCTCGCCTCACGAACTGGGGCCTACGACCGCCGGTCCTCGGGAAACCCCGTGCATGTGTCGGACACCGACGGAGCCGCGCCTTCGCCGCCGCTCGCTTCGGTCGGCTACCTGGTGCACCCGGATCAACTCCCCCTTCATCTCGTCACCAACACACCGCTGGGGGACCCGTGGCGCGCCACCACCAGAACCGAGCCGACCGCCGGAAGCTCGAGGACCGAATCCGTGTCCTCGCCGAGCACCAGCACGGCGTCATCAGTCAGCGGCAGCTCGACGACCTCGGGGTCGGGCGCCACCTTGCCCACCGCCGCTGTGAACAGGGCATCTGGAGCCGCCTCCACCCGGGAGTGTTCGCCGTCGGCGCGGCGCCCGCGACCCGCGAACGACGCCTGATGTCCAGCGTGTTGGCCGCTGGTCCCGAAGCGATCGCATCACACAGAGCAGCCGCCCAGCTGTGGGAGATCGGCGGACGACGAGCGGCGCCGGTGGAGCTCACCATCCCTCGCGGCCGGCGGCACCGGCCCCGAGGCGCTGTGGTCCACGAAGCGCGCGATCTTGACTTCGCCGAGCCCTGCCTCCGCTCAGCGATACCCACGACCGGCCTCGCCCGCACCATCTTGGACCTCGGTGCTGTGGCACCCGAGCAGGTGCGCGGCGCCATCCGCTCCGCTCGCCGCAACCACGAGCTCGAGTGGTCAGATCTGCTCGACACGCTGGCCGTCCACAGCCGGCGGGGACGGCCGGGGCTCGGTGTCCTGCGCAGGCTGGTCGCTGCGCACTATGGCGAGATGGCGGGCGACAGCGCCACCGAGGACCACGCCTTCACACTGCTGTGGTCGAGCAGCCTCGTCCCCACCCCCGAACGCCACGTACCGGTGCTCTGTGCCGACGGCGTCACCGTGACTGCCGATCTGGGCTGGCCGCGCTGGCGCGCCTACGTGGAGGTGCAAGGCGTTGACCACTTCACCAACGAGGACCTCCAGCACACCGACCTGCACCGTCGGAACCAGCTCCATCTCGCCGGCCACAACGTCCTCTATGTCTCGGGCCGCCAACTGCGGTCAGATCCGAGCAGGTTCTTGGCAGACGTGGAGGCGCTGCTCCGCAGAGCCGGATGGCGCCCCGGCGCGTTCTAGCGTTCCTCGGCCACGCAGCGTGGAGGTGCGCCACCGTGAGCGCCCAACCCTCGAACTGCCGGCGATCTGCAACGCATGAAGCGCAGATCGCCGGCAGTTCGAAGGGGGGCGGTGGGGGTCAGCTCTGGCGGCGTTCTCGTTTGCGCTCGTACATGGCCACGTCTGCCGCCGCGATCAGCTCGTCCGCCGCCGTCGCCACCGACCCTTCCCAGCCCGCCTCGATACTCGTGCGCTCCAGGCCGACCGACACCCCGATCGCCACCGACGCCCCGTTGCTGACCATCATCGGCTCGTCCAAGGAGTGCTCGAGCCGCCGGGCGATCTCGGCAGCCTGTCGCTCGTCAGGTCCACCGGCGAGGAGCAGCACCATCTCGTCACCACCCCAACGAGCGATCACATCGCCGGAGCGCAACACACCAGCGAGCCGTGCGGCAGCGATGCGCAGCACCTCGTCGCCGATCCGGTGCCCATACTGGTCGTTGACCGACTTGAAGCGATCGAGGTCGGCGAATGCGACCACCACGTCGCCGCCCTTGTGCACCATGGCGGACAATTCTGCTTGAAGCAGGTCGAGAAAGGCATGACGGTTGGCCAGTCCGGTCAGCCCATCGTGGCTGACCTCGTGGCGGAGACGGTCACGCTGGCTGCGCAACTCAGCCTCGAGATGAACGATGTCGGTGACATCACGGGCCGACACGATCACCCCTTCGATGACCGGGTCGTCGATGTGATTCACCGCCTGCAACTCGATGTCGAGCAAGCGACCGTCGGGACCGGTGAACTGCGCCCGCCAGCGGACGGTGGCCTGGCTGCCCTTGGAAACGAGCCGAGCCAAGTGTTCGGCGGCCTCGTCGCGCTGATCTGCCCGGAAGAGCGCCGTCCAGTCGTCACCGACCACACGATCACAGTCATGGCCGACCATCGACGTGAGCCGACGGTTGGCGAAGGCCAAGGTCCCGTCAGCGGCCACGAGCAACACGACGTCAGAGCTTCGATCGATCATCGACCGCAACCGTGCGGGACTATCGGCCAGCGCTGCCTGACGGCTCACATCGCGAGCGGAGAGGATCATGCCCCCCAGGCTCGCGTCCTCGAGGAGGCTGCGGGCGTTGGCCTCGATCGCCAACCACGACCCGTCGGCACACCGCACACGACCAGCGACGATCGTGCCGCTCTCGCCCTCGTCCTCGGCGCGGCTCTGGAACGACCACGCCATGTAGGCGAGGTCGTCGGGGTGCACGAAATCGAATACGGTGCGCCCGACAATCTCGTCCCGCTGCCAACCAGAGAGATCAAGCAGTGTCTGATTGGCATAGACGATGGTTGCCGTGTCGTCGAGCACGGCGATGCCCTCAGGCAGGCGCTCGAGGACCACGAGCAGCTGGGTGTCGTCGAGTCGGGAGCCCCTCGACACTCGGTCGTTCTCGTTGCCCACGTCTGACGTCCTCTGCTTCTGAGCGACGCCTACAGTCTGGCGCACTGCAGACATCGAACTGATATCGACACACAGTAAGCCGGCACGACACATTGCGACGTTGCCGGACCCGAGGAAAAGCCCTCCGTTGTGGGGCGGATCGCGGCACCGGCGGCTGCTCGATCCCGACGCCGAGGCGGGTCCGCCTGAGGTCGTCGCTGCTCACTCGGCCCGCTTCCCGACCCGCTGTCGTCCGTTGCGACGCCGCAGCCAGCGTGGAAGGCTGCAGACCGGTTCAGTCCGCACTCGGGTGGCTGACCGACGCCGAGGGGATCGAGCCGCATGCGGACCACAACGATGACGTCGACGACACCGGCCCGACGAGCCGTGGCTGCACTGGCCGCGCTCTCCCTGCTCGTGGTGGTCCTCGGGGCCTCCCCGACCCCCAGTGGCGCCGCGCCCGGCCCTGATGAGCCGCAGGTGCTGCCCATCGAAACCGCAGCCACCCACGTGGCGCGTATGGATGCCGGCCAAGAGGTACACCAGCCGAATTCCGACGCTCGCGGGGTAGCCGTCGTGTCGGTCGATGCCATTGCCGGCGCAGTGTGCTTCGACATCTCCTTCGACGATCCCTTCTTCGACGCCGACGTCACTGCGGCCCACATCCACACCGGTGGTGCCGGGGTCGACGGGCCGGTACTGATCGACCTCGACTGGCCGGGGAACGGGCCAGCGGGCTGTGTGACGGCATCGGCCACCGATGCGTCGTCGGTCAACGCCGACCCGTCCGGCTTCTACGTGAACGTGCACACGGTGCAGTTCCCCGCCGGTGAGGTGCGCGGTCAGCTCACGGCGCTGGACGTGGCCACTGCCTTCGGGGGTCTCGTACCGCTCGACGCCACCCTCTCGGGCGGCCAGGAGGTGCCACCGGTCACCACCGACGGCACCGGCGACGCCGACTTCTGGGTCGACCTCGTCGACGACGAGTTCTGCTACGACGTCCGGCTCACCGACGTCGACGGCATCACCGCTGCCCACATCCACCAAGGAGTGGCCGGCACCAACGGACCCGTGGTGATCGGCCTCGATCCCACCGCCCCCGACTTCTCGGCCTGCACCGACGTCGATCCATCGCTGCTCGCCACCATCGCCGACAACCCCGCCGGCTTCTACATCAACGTCCACACCGTTGCGCCCCCCCCCCGCGCGCGCGGCGCGCACCAACGCGCC
>JAFIEP010000123.1 GCA_020832495.1 Acidimicrobiia bacterium
GCTCGGCAACGAAGCCTCGCGCGCAGGGCCCATCCTTCCCACTCCCCCACGTAGGCACTTTGGCCTTCGGCGCCGGCCGCACCGGGTCTTGGGCCGGGGCCGTCGACCTGGGCTTCCTCGACGCCCTCGAGGATCTCGGAGCGTCCGTTCCCCCGAACGCGCTCCTCCATGATGAGCCGTCAACCTGACGTCAGCCGTTGAACCCGGATTTCCCGGAACCGGTGGTCGGGGTCGGGGCGATCGTGCCGGCGCTCGGAGCGGAGCCCTGCCCCGCTGGAGGCCGTGAGCCCAACCTTTGACTGCTGGCTGGGACCGCCGGGCGAAGAAGTGCACGGACCCTGCGAGCGTGGATCGGGACGTGGGTGGGTAGGAACCCGGTGTCGTCGTCGACCGTCGCCGACGGCACCCATGAGGCAGCGATGCAGCGAGCTACCGCCGAGCCCACCGACGTCCATGGCGATACCCCCGCTGGCGCCTCGGACGGGGCGGCAGGGGAGGCCGACTCGACGGCGGGGTCGGCGAACACCGGGCGCCGTGCGGCTACCGAGCCTGCGGTCACCACGCTCGGCGAACGTGACGACGCCGACGACGTCGACGACGAGCGGACCCGTCGCGAGCGGCTGAGCGACGCCATCGACGACCGCCTCGACATCCCCATGGCCGTGCTCGCCGTGGTGTGGGCGGGCCTGGTCGCCTACGAACTCGTGGTCGTGCGGCCCCCGCAGTGGGCACTCGTGGTTGGCAACGTGATCTGGGCCCTGTTCATCGTGGAGTTCCTGGTTCGGCTGGTCATCGCCGGTCGGCCCATCCGCTTCCTCCGGCGCCACTGGCCGTCGGTGTTCTTCCTGGCGCTGCCGGCGCTGCGGGTGTTCCGGGTCATCAGGGCAGTTCGGGCATTTCGAGCGCTACCGGCCGCCCGGGTGGTGGGTTCGTCGTACCGGGCGATCGGCACGGCCCGCTCGCTGTTGGGTGGCCGCCTCGCCTTCCTTCTGGTCACGACGGCCGTGGTCATCTTCTCGGGCGGGCAGTTGCTCTATCTCACCGAGGGAGCAGGCGCCGGGAGGCAGGGGTCGTTCGGTGATGCCCTGTGGTGGAGCGCGAACGTGGCCATCAGCGGGAACGTGGTCTTCGAGCCGGAGACCGCCGCTGGGCGAGTGATCTCACTGGTGCTCAGCGCCTACGCCGTGGTGGTGTTCGCCTCGGCGGCCGCCACACTCGGTGCCTACTTCGTGGAGTCGCGCGCCGAGCGCGCTGCTGTCGAAGAGGGGGATACCGACGACGGAGCGGTTGGCGCCGGATGACTGGCGTCAGCGAAGTGCGCGGCTAGCGTCCCCTGGGCCCGTCGGCACCGGCCGGCGTCGGCGAGAGGAGCAGCAGTGCGGCGGCTTTGCTTCACGCCACAGCATGGACCAGCGCACGTGGGCCGTCGTCGACGTACGCGACCGGAATGGTCGATACCGAGGGTCGTCCCCGTCATGTGTGCAGCGCTCCTGCTGTTCGCCTCGTGCAGTGGCGACGACACCGACAGCGATGGGGAGTCCACCATCACCGTCGCCGACGAAGGCCGAGAGGCCGGCGAGACGGTTGCCAGCTCGTGTGTCGACACGTCAGCCGATGCAACTGACCCGCGGGCTGCTGCGATCTTGGCGACCGTGGAGGAGGTGGCCGGGGACCTGAGTCTCGAGGCGGTGGTGCTTCGCGTCGAGCAGGGCGGCGAAGAGGTCGTCACCGCTGCCTTCGGCGAGTCGCTGAGGGGTGTGCCGGCAACACCGGCCGATCGCTTCTGGAACGGCGCCGCAGTGTTCAGCTACCTGGGTGCCGTCGTGCTGCAACTCGACGAGGAGGGGACCCTGGGTCTGGACGAGCCGATCGCTCCCTACCTGCCGGACGTGCCCTCGGCCGAGGAGATCACGCCCCGCATGCTGATGGCGTCTGCCTCCGGGTTCGGCGACTACGTCGCCATGGACGACTGGATCGACGACTTCTACGCCGACCCGTTCCAGCCGTTCACTCTCGAGGAGCTGGAAGGGTACGTGTTCGATCAGGCGCTGCTGTTCGAACCGGGCACCGCAGTGAGCTACTCCCACCTGAACTTCCAGCTCGCCGGTGCACTGATCGAGCAAGCAACTGGTCAGCCGCTCGACGAGGTGTTGGCCGAGCGGGTGCTCGAGCCACTCGAGCTGTCACGCACCGAGAGCCTCACAACCGCCGACGTGCCAGCGCCCCGCCTCCACACCTTCACCGACGAACGCGGCGTCTACGAGGAGACGAGCGGCTGGAGCCCGTCCTGGGGCGTTCCAGCAGGCGCCGCCATGATCACCGACGTCTGTGACCTGGCCAAGGGAGCGACGGGCCTGGGCTCTGGTGACCTGATCTCCGCCGACGCCCTCGCCGAGATGGTCGATCCCTACCCGGGCGGGCTGGAACCACCAGAGGACTGCGCCACGTGCATCCCGGTGTTCGACGAGCTGCACTTGGGGATGGGCGTCGTCGCTGCCGGTGACTGGATCATCCAGACGCCCCTGTTCACCGGCATAGCGGGTATCCAGGCCTACCTGCCGGCGGAGGACCTGACCATCGCCGTTGCGAACACCTTCGCCGACGGCGCCGACATCAGCCTCAACGGGTCGACCGAGATCTTCAAGGCATTGGCGCCGCAGCTGGCGCCCGATGCAGTCGTACCCCCGCAGCTCTGAGCCCGTCAGCCGCCTGCGTAGGTGATGCCGACGATGATCGCCACGAGCACGCTGAGGGCCACCGAGATCCAGCCGAGGATGACGCCCCACTTGGCGCGGATCTCGCCTGTCTGGAGGCCCCCGGAGGCGGCGATCTCCGCCTTCGCCTGGTTGCCCACGATGATCGCCACGACGCCGATGATGACACCGCAGACCGTCACGCTGAGGATGCCGCCGACCAATGACCAGGTGGCCTTGGCGTTGGTCGTCGTCGGGCCCGGCCCCGGTGCAGTCGGGGGTCCTGGATGCTGATCAGTCATGGTCGCTCCTGCGTGGTGGTGGTCTCACCAACACGTGCCGGCTCCGATTCGGTCGGAGGTGCTCGAGCGACCCTACATGAGGCCACCTGCTTGGCCTTCATCTCCAGTGCTGCCGGATTGCTGTGCGGCTAGGCTCCGCCGCCATGGCGCTGGCGGACAACCCGGGGCCGACGGCGCCTGCGATGGGTGCGGCCGGTGCCTTCGACGCGATGAAGACCTATGGCACCGGCGACGCTGCCGTCCACGCCCTCGACGGCGTGACGGTCACCTTCGAGACCGGTCGCTTCACGGCGATCATGGGTCCGTCCGGGTCGGGCAAGAGCACACTGTTGCAGTGCGTCGCCGGCCTCGATCGGCTGACCAGTGGGCGGGCCTTCATCGGGGAAGTCGAGCTTGGTCGGCTGGACAAGACGGCATTGACCCTGCTGCGGCGAGACCGCCTCGGGTTCATCTTCCAGCAGTACAACCTCATCCCGACGCTCACCGCCGAGGAGAACATCCTCCTCCCGCTCACCCTGGCCGGACGTCAGGCTGACCCCGACTGGCTCGACCTCGTCCTCGACGCCGTCGACCTGCGCGACCGTCTCGGCAACCGGCCGAACCAGCTCTCGGGCGGTCAGCAACAGCGGGTGGCGGTGGCGCGGGCGTTGGTGTCGCGCCCACAGATCGTGTTCGCGGACGAACCGACGGGGGCGGTCGACTCCCGCACCGGCAACGAGATCTTGGGGTTCATGCGACGGATGGTCGATGAGGTGCAGCAGTCGATCGTGATGGTCACGCACGACCCGCACGCCGCGTCGTATGCCGACCGTGTGCTGTTCCTCGCCGACGGCCGCATCATCGACGAGATGTCGGAGCCGACCGCCGAGCGTGTCCTCGACCGCATGAAGCGCTTCGAGGCCTGAGCACGTGTTCCGGCTCGCCTTGCAGGGCGTGCGCCACAACGTCGGCCGCTACCTCGCCACCCTGGTGGCCATCATCACCGGTGTGGCGTTCTTCGCCAGTGCCGGCTTCGTCGCCGATCGCATCATCGGGGCGCTCGAAGGCGACGTGGACGACCAGTACGCCAACGTTGACGTGGCTGTCGTCCCCGAGTCGGCCGACGTGTTCGACACCGCGGACGCGATCCGCATCCCCGCCAGCGTGGCCGATGCCATCGCTGCCGCCCCCGGGGTCGAGGAGGTCGCCGGTGAACTGACCGGCCACGTCGGGTTCGCCGATGACCAGGGGCGCCCGGCCGACACCGATGCCATCGGGCGACTGTGGATCGAGGAGTCCGAGCTGAACCCGGCGGTCGTCGTGGAGGGTGAGGCCCCACGAGCCGACGGGGAGATCGCTGTCGATCGGGGACTGGCCGAGGCTGAGGGCTTCGCCGTCGGGTCGCAGGTCACCGTGCTCACACCGTCGGGACCGTTCCCGGCCACAGTCACCGGGATCACCGCCTTCGGGGCGACTGACGCACAGGACCCTGGCGGGACGGTGGCGGTGCCCGCGGCGAGCGCCTTCGAGTGGTTGAACCGCAACGCCGCGGCGTACGACGTCGTACTGGTCCGCGGCTCGGTGGACCCCGACACGCTCGTGGCCACCATCGCGCCCCTCACGCCGAGCGGTGTCGTCACCCAGACCGGCGACGAGTTCCGCGACGAACGCCGCCAGGACGTCGGGGCAATCGGTCGGGTCCTCAAGCAGGTGCTGCAGTTCTTCGCCCTGCTCGCCCTGGCGGTCGGTGGATTCGTGATCTACAACACCTTCAGTGTCATCGTGGCCCAGCGCACCCGGGAGTTGGCCGTGCTGGCCGCCATCGGGGCCACCCCCAAGCAACTGAAGCGGTCGCTGCGGTTCGAGGGGATGACCATCGGTGTGATCGGCTCGGTGCTCGGCGTGGTGGCCGGTTACCTGCTGGCCCTGCTCCTGGTCGTTGTGCTGGCCCACCTCGACATGGCGCTCCCGGGCGCGGGTCTCGTCGTCGGCGTGGGAACCGTCGTGTGGTCGATGATCTTCGGCGTCCTCATCACCACGCTGTCGGTGCTCGTCCCGGCGCGGCGGGCCAGCAAGGCCGAACCGATCGCCGCGCTGCGCGACGCCGACGAGTCGGCGGTGGGAACCAGCGGCGCCCGCTCCGTCGTCGCCGCGGTTCTGATCGGGCTGGGAGTGGTCGGCGCAGTGGTGGGCGGGTCGGCGCTGGTGTTGGGTGCGGCCATCGTGGTGTTGTTCCTCGGCGTGGTCCTCGCAGGTCCGTTGGTGGCCGTCGTCGGCAGTCGAATGCTTCGGCCGGTGTTGTCGAGGGTGGGGATGGAGGGACGCCTGGCCGCCGAGAACACCGCCCGCAACGCGCGCCGCACCGCCACGACCTCCAACGCCCTTCTGGTGGGGGTGTTCCTGGTGACCTTCGTGACCGTGGCCGGCACCGGGGTGAAGGACTACGCCGTCGAGCAGGTGGCCCAGCTGTCCTCCGCCGATCTGGTCCTCGACAGCACCGGGGGCAGCCTGGACGAGGCGCTGCTCTCACAGCTCGAAGCAGTCGATGGTGTCGAGGCGGTGGCGGCGGTCCGTCGTGCGCCCGTGCAGTTGTCGGTCGACGCTGGTGACCTGCAATCGAGCTCGCTGGCCACCGGCGACGTGGCCGACATCGTGGACGTGGCCGGCATCACCTTCGAGAGCGGGTCGGCCGACGACCTCGGTCCTGGCACGGTGGCGATCGGGAGACTCGAGGCGTTCGAGGCCGACATCGGATCGACGGCGACGGTGGTCACCCTCGACGGCGAGGAGGTGACGCTCGAGGTGGTGGCCATCATGGCCATCTCGCTCGACGGCCTCGTTGTCGGGGCGCTCACCGACCCGGTCACCTTCGACGGGCTCGCTCCGGAGGCCGAACCGAGCCTCGCCCTCATCCGTACGGCCGCCGGCGCGGTGTCCAGTGTGTCGGCGGAGATCGAGGACCTGCTGTCAGGGCGTCCAGACATCACCGTGAGCGAAGGGAATTTCCTCGGCGAGTTGGTCGGCGCCGTGTTCAACTTCGTCATCGGTGCGGTCAACGGGTTGTTGATGATGAGCGTGATCGTGGCTCTCATCGGCATCGTCAACACCCTCACGTTGTCGATTCTCGAGCGTCGCAGGGAACTGGGCCTGCTGCGCATCGTGGGCATGACCGACCGGCGGGTCCGGCGGATGGTCCGGCTGGAGTCGGTGGTGATCGCCACGCTCGGCACGACCTCGGGCATGGTGCTCGGTGTGTTCACCGGGGTGGCCGTGGTCCTCTCCGTCGGCCGCATGATCGGCGGCATCGACGTCAGCGTCCCCTACGCCCTGCTCGGTGTGATCCTTGTCATCGGCATCGGCCTCGGACTGCTCGCCTCGGTGGTGCCCGCCTACCGCTCCACTCGCATGGAACCGCTCGAGGCGGTCCAGGCGACGTGAGAACTCTTGCTCAGCGCCACGGGGCGAGCTGCCAGGTGCCCTTTCCGGCCCGCTTGGCACCATAGAGCGCCTCGTCAGCGGCGTGCACCACAGCGTCGAGGTCGTCGCCGGGTAACAAGGGCGCCACGCCGACCGAGGCGGCAACCGTCGTTGTCGGTGCCACCCGCTCGTTGCCGTCGTCGGCGGTGCCCGCCGAGGCTGTCTCCATCACCGCGCCGGTGTCATCGAGCGTCACGACCACCGCGTCGGCGATGCGCTTACCAAGAGCGTCCGCCGTCTCGACGTCGGCCACCCCGGCGGCGAGCACGGCGAACTCGTCGCCGCCGAGCCGGGCCACGAGGTCACTACCGCGGGCGACATCGGTGAGCCGTTCGGCCACGGCCTGCAGCACCCGGTCACCGGCGAGGTGGCCGAAGCGGTCGTTGACCGCCTTGAAGCCGTCGAGATCGAGATAGGCCAGCGCGGCGGGGGCTCGGCCCGCAGCGCTGCGCTCCATGGCGACGAACAACTGGGCTCGATTGGCCAACCGGGTCAGATCGTCGTGCAGTGCCATGTGCTCGAGCCGGGCCTGATCTGCTCGGCGTTGCAGGATGAGGCGGACCAGCTGGGCAGGTCGGCGAGTCAGCGCCTCGCGCAGCACCTCGGCCATGTTCTCGTCGGGGGGCCACTGGACGATGAGCGCGGGACGGTCCGTCGCGGGGTCGGACACCGGGACGAGGACCACCCGGTCCAAGCCGAGGGTGCGGGCGGCTGCCGCTGCCACCGGACCGAGGTCGGCCGTGGATGCCACCACCACGTCGCTGGTGGCCATCGCCCGATCGAACGGGTCTGTGGACGCCTCGTCCGTGTCGGCTCCGTCGCCCAGGGCCAGCACGGACGGCAGGGTGCCGACGACCTGGCGGCTGTCGCCGTGGTCGAAGGCAATGGCCATGGGACCGTCGACATCGGTGGACAGCCCGCTGGCCAGTCGCTGCAGCGACTCGGCGGTGGGTTCACCGGCCACGACCGCGGCCAGGGTGACCCAGTGGGCCTCGTTCACCTGGTTGTCGCGCACGTTGAAGACGAGGTAGCTGGCTCCGTCAACGGAGGTGGCGCTGCCGGGTTGGACCTCGACGTGCTGGTAGTCGCCCGAAGCGCCCCGCAGGCGGATCAGGCCGGGGTACGGACGGGCGTCCGCACTGGCAGCGGCGGTACTGGCCGCTGCTCGGCCCAAGTCGTCGGGATGCACGTAGTCGAATGCCGCAGTGCCCACCATGTCCTCGGGTCTCCACCCGAGCAGGGCGATCGAGTCGTTGGCGTAGACCACGGTCCCGTGATCGTCCACTACGACGACGGCATCGGTGTGCTGGTCGACCAGCGACGCCAGCACCTCCCGGTCGAGCCTCGCGTCGCGTGGGTCGTCGCTCACTGATCCTTCGGTACCCGGCACCAGGTGCTGAGACGGTTCGGTGCCCGTCCGCTCGTCCACGGGGCCATCGTCGCACAGCGCTCCATCCGGCGCAGTGTTGCAGGGGTCGCTGACCCCGATGGCGCTACCGCCAGTCGGCGTCGTCTGCTCGTCGTCGTAGCAGCACGGCCGTTTGGTGCCAGGCGAACGCCTCGGGCACGACGTCAACCACCTCGGCGTAGCGAGCCCAGTGTCGCACGATCGAGTCCCGGTCGTAGAAGACCTGCGCGTAGTAGCCCCGACCGATGGTGAACCCGTCGAGGTCGGTGCCGAGGCGATCCGACCACTGGCGAAACCGTTGCTCGGTTGCGTCGGGCTGGGCGAAACCGGTGAGCGCTCGCGTGTGGGAGGAGGGATCGATCGAGCGGCAGAACTCGATCGAACTCTGGTCGTGGACCGTGAGGTACAGCAATCCTCCGGGCACGGTCAGTCGCAGCAACTCGAGGAGCCAACTGTCGGCCAACTCGGCGATGTGGGTGAATACTGAGCCGGCATACACCAGGTCGAAGGTGGCGTCACCGAACGGCAGGTGTGGGTAGGTGCCACACGTTGCGAAGCGAAACGGCGGCGAGAGGAAGGCCTGACACCAGGCGATGCGCTCTGCGTTCAGGTCCACCCCCCAGCCGTCGATGCTCGGCGGCAACCAGCGGAGGACCCGAGCGGGACCGCAACCCAGATCGAGAACCCGGGTGCCTGCATCGAGCTCGAGGCCGGCGCGCCTGGTCACGTCGAGCATCCGTTCGGCGTCGCGTTGGCCGCTCTCGAGGAACTGTTCGGCCACCGTCCACAGGTGCTTGGGTGGCACCGGGAACTCGGTTGCTTGGTCGAGTTGCGGGGCGAACCGCGGAAACGCCTGATCGGTGGCTTCGGGTTCGGGCACGACGGTGACGGCAGCGACGTAAGGGGCGGCGAGGACCTGGTCGGGGTCGAGCGCACGCACCTGCTCGATGACCTCCCGCACCTCAACGATCGTCTCCGAGGGCGGCTGAGCCAGCGCGACCTCCCGGCGAACGACCCCGCGAAGGCGCTCCTTGGCCCGACGCGGCACGAGTTGGGTGGCTCGGAACCTCATCGTTGCCGACCTGCTCGTTCGGGGTGGGCCACGAACCCCGCCGCAGCATGACGCAGTGGTCTCGGGACTCGAGCGTCGGTGAGCACTGTCGAGCCGCATCCTCGCCGAGTCGACCTCTCGTGGTCCGTCATCGGTAGCTGACTCTAGGTGGTCGATCCGACGCGCAGGAATGTCGAACCCCATCGTCGGGCCCCCGATGGCACCCACCGGGTCCCTCGTGACGTGGATCACCGACATGGAACCTGAGGAGATGGCGGCGGGGATGGAGCCGGTGTTCGAGGACGGCATCTGCGCGCTCAAGGAGCACCTCGAGTCTCGGTGACGCTCGGATGCAGGGGGTGTGCTGCCGTTGGGTGGGCGACCTCTTCGGCGGGCATCGACGCCGCCCCGACCCTCTACGGCGCCACCTGCCATGCTGTCGGTGTGCGGACATGGCGATCGATGGTGAGTGCGGCGGTGCTGGGGGCGGGATCGTGGACAGCGGCCGAGTACGGGTTGCACCGGTTCGCCATGCACGAGTTGCGGGGCAAGGGCCTTGCCTCGCGCGAGCACCTGAGTCATCACGCCGACGTCACCTACTTCTCACCGGCGTCGAAGAAGCTGGCATCGGCAGCAGCGACGGCGTCGGTTGCCTACCCTGTGGCGTCCGCGGTGGCCGGCCGGCGGTGGGCGGCGGTCTACACGTCGGCCATGCTGGCGATGTACTTCACCTACGAGGTGGCGCACCGGCGGATTCACACCCATCCACCCAAGGGGCGGTACGGGCGCTGGAGCCGGCGTCGTCATCTGCATCACCACTTCGGCAAGCCGATGCGCAACTTCGGGGTGACGACGCCGGTGTGGGACCACCTCTTCGGCAGCTACGAGGATCCTGGTGTCGTGACCGTGCCACGCCGCATGGCACCGGTGTGGATGCTCGACGAGGCCGGCGAGGTGCGCCCCGAACTGGCTGCCGACTATGTGGCCAAGGGCGGTCGGGTGCGTGGTGCCACCTCGGCCGAGCGTGACCGCCTCGACGCCTTCGCCAACGAACCGCCCGCGCCCGAGTTGTTCGACGTACCCGGCTGAGACACTCCCGTTCCCCGACGGCGGCCAGCGCCATTGGGTCGCGGTTGTTGCCGTCGAACGGGCCTGTCAGTTGACCTCGAGCGTGCCCTGCATCGTGCCGTGGTAGGTGCAGTAGTACTCGTAGACACCGGGCTCGGCGGTGAAGGTCGCCGAGTCGCTCGAGCCGCCGCTCACGTCGATGTCGACGTTGAGGTCGTCGATGGTGAAGCTGTGCGGTGCTCCGTCGTCGTTGGTGAACACGACGGTGACCTCGCCGGCATCGGCGCTCAGCGAGTCGGTGGAGAACTCGAAGTCGCTGGCGCTGATCGACAAGGCGTCGTCGGGTGCTTCGACGCCGTTCTCAGCGTCGTTCTCGGTGGCGTCCACCGAACCGTCGTCGCTGTCGTCGTCACCGCAGGCAGCGAGTCCGAGTGCGCCGACGGCCAGGACGGCAGAAGCGGCGAGGGAGGTGTACCGGTGAGCGAGTCGCATGCGACGACGCTAGTGGCCGACGTGGGCGTCTGCTCGGTCAGTCGGCGGGCGTCCGGTCGCTGCCGCCCCGCTGGCGGTCAGCCCAGCCCGAGCCGCTCCGCCAATCGATTGGCGGCAGCCATGCCGGACAACGCCGCACCCTCCACCCGACCGCCGGCGCCGAAGGCGTCCCCGGCCGTCACAGCGGGGGCATCGGTGCGCAGCAGCAGGGCCGGATCGGGATGTGCCACGGTGGCCTGGGCGTAGCGCCAGCGATGCACCTGGCACTCGACCACCGAGGCGGCGCCCAGATCGAGGTGGCCGAGCACGGTGGCCACGACCTCGTCGTCCTCGGCGTCCCACAGGTCCGCGCTGGTCCGGGGGCCGGCGTGCACAGTGATCGCCGGGGCGGCCGACACCCCCTTGGCCTGGTTGTCGGCGTACCAGGCCACCGGTTCGGAGGACGGTCGTCGCGCACCCGGTGGGCCGATGTCGGGCGAACGGTCGAGCACGGCCAGCACCGCCAGGGTGGGTGCGTACTCGATGCGCTCGAGTTGCACGCGGTCGAAGGCATCGAGCGTCTCGGGGGCGAACAGCGCCAGGGTCTGAGGGACGGGCGCTGTCACCACCACGGCGTCGGCCAGCAGTGCCGATCCGCCTTCGACGCCGACGTGCCATCGCCCCTCGACCACCTCGATGCTGTCCACCCGGGTCGCAGTGCGCACGTCGAGGTCCTGAGCCAGGTACTTGGCCACCGTTGCCATCGTCGGCGCCCCGCGATAGCGGACCTCGCCGTCGTCGTGGTCGATGCCCTCGCCGGTGAGCACACCGCTGAACCAGTCGGTGGCCACGCCGGAGGCCAGCCAGCCGGCGACCTCGGCGCTGAAGGCAGCGGAGCGCGCCGTGAAGAACTGGGCGCCGTGGTCGAGGCTGGCGCCGCCGATGCGCCGGGTGGCCAGCCGGCCACCCACCCCGCGACCCTTGTCGACCACCACAACCCGTGCGCCGGCGGCCGCCAGATCGCGGGCAGCGAACAACCCGGCGATGCCGGCGCCGATGACGAGCACCTTCGGAGCTGCATTGCCTGTCATGGGCGCAGTGGAGCACGCACCGGTCGGGCTCGTCCACGCGAGTCGACCCGGTGCTGTGTCACCGCCGTTGCACACCGCCGTAGAGGACCCTGCGCAGCCACAGGTCGAACAGCAGCGGCTCGGCCACGCGTCGCGGTATCCGAACGAGGCGGCCGGTCGGTTGCGCCAGGAGCATCCCGTCGTCCTGCATGCCGAGGATCGACCCCCAGCGGTGTCGGGGTGGGCGGAACCGCCACAGCCGCCCCCGCCCGCCCCGCAGGGTCGCCTTCACGTTGTGGCTCACCACGGCGTGGCCCCAGTTGCGCGCCGAGCTGCGGTGCGGGTCGCTGGCGGCCACGTCGCCGACAGCGAACACTTCGGGGTGGCCGACGACGCGCAGGTGGTCGTCGACCCGTACGAACCCCTGGTTGTCCAGCATGTCCGCCGGCAGGAAGGCGCTGTTCGGCCGCACCTGGCCCACCGTCCACAGCACCACGTCGGCCTCGAAGGGATCCTGGCCGGTGGACCATTCGATCGGGTCGGAAGTGGGCCGGTCGGGTGCCACGCCACCGGGGAGCACGGCTCGGTGCTCCGGGTGGTGGTGGACGCCGGCTGCCGCCAGTTCCTCCGTCACCCTCCGGCGGACCGCCGGGTGGTAGTCGGCGAGGGGTTGGGCGCCGGGGTGGAACAGGTGCACGGCGGTGCGGGGGTGGCGTCGGGCCAGGTTGACGGCCGCCCCCACACCGGTGGCGCCGCCGCCGATCACGGCGATCGAGCGGGCGGCAGCGATCTGGGCGGTCACGGCGTCCATGTCGTCCTCGGTGGTGGCCAAGTCCTCGAGGCGGTCGTGGCGCCAGAACCCGTTGGAGACACCGGTGGCCACCACCAGCACGTCGAAGGGCACGATGGCCCGCCCGCCGTCGGCGCGGTGCACATGAACCTGGTGGAGGGTGGTGTCCACTCGTTCCACCCGACCGTGGAGGACGCGGGCTGCGCGGAGTCGAGCGAACCGGTCGAGGGGAACCAGGAAGTTGCGTCGCCAGTGCTCGGGGCGGGCCAGGCGGTTGCCCAGTTCCTGACCGCTGACCAGCGCCGGGCGGGTGGCCACCCCCACGACGTCGACGCCGTCGCCCAAACGGCTGGCCACCAGCACGCCCGTATCGCCCAGCCCGGCGACCACCACCCGATGTCGGCGCATGTCATCGCTCCCCGGCGCCGGCGTTCGGCACGCTGCCCAGGATAGGGACAGGATCTTGGTCACTCGCGCTGGTGCCATTGGGCGGCGAGTCCAGGGTTGACCGACAATGCCGGTCAACCTTTACGAAGTAACCACTTGCTTGGCGGGTGGCGCCTCCTGGTGCTGCTCGGGCATGGCTCTGACCCCGGGGCATCGCCTCGCGTAGGGTCGGGGGACATCGAGACCGACAGGGGGACGCATCGTGCGTGTTGCCATCGCTGGAGGACATGGGCAGATCGCCCTGCTGCTCACCCGCCTACTCACCGATCGGGGTGACGAGGTGCGCTCGCTGGTGCGCAACCCCGACCACGAGGACGACGTGCGCGCCGCGGGTGGGACGCCGGTCGTCGCCGATCTCGAGGAGCTCGACGTGTCGTCGCTCGCCGAGGCGGTGGCGGGTGTGGATGCGGTGGTGTTCGCCGCCGGCGCAGGACCGGGGAGCGGCGCCGCCCGCAAGGAGACGGTCGACTACGCAGGCGCCGTGCACCTGGCGCGTGCGGCTGCGGCGGTGGGTATCCGGCGGGTGGTGGTGATCAGCTCCGCCAACGCTGATGCGGCCACCGAGGGCGACGACGTCTTCAGCGTGTACCTGCGGGCGAAGGGTCGGGCCGACGACGAGATCTGCTCCCTGGGTCTGGACCACACCATCGTGCGGCCGGTCGGGCTCACCGATGATCCGCCCACCGGACGGATCAGCACGGCCGACCCCCCGACCTCGAGCACCATCCCGCGCGCAGATGTGGCGGCGGTGGTGGCCGCCATCCTGGCATCGGACAGTGCCGTCGGCACCACTGTCGTGGTGGCCAGTGGCGAGACCGCCATCGACGACGCTCTGTGATCGAGCGGACGTCAGCCGCTTCTTTGGGGTGCCGGTGACCTTCGGGAGTCATCCTCCGGGGTGGTATCCGGACCCGTGGACGGCGGGCGGCTTTCGCTGGTGGGACGGCATCCAGTGGACGCCCGCGGCGCAGCCACCGGGCGGCACCATCCGCGACTTGGTCGCCGACCTCGAACGATGGGGGCGCATCGCCCGCTACGCGGTGCTGGCTGCTGCACTCGGATACGTCGTGACGATGTGGGCGTCGATGGTCGTCATGTCTGAGTTCAGCAGCATGTTCGGCTTCTGGATCGGTGATCCGGTCGACGAACCCGGGGAGGCCTTCTTCGACTCGTTCGCGGCCATGGCTGGGCCATCGACGACGTTCCAGGTGGCGAACCTGGTGTCGAACCTGGGATGGGCTGTCACGCTGGCCGGCGGGGTGCTCTTCATCGTGTGGTTCCACAAGGCAGCGAAGCTGGCGGTGGTCCTCGGACTGCCGGCGCGTTTCACACCTGGCTGGGCCATTGGAGGCTTCCTGATCCCTGTGGCCAACTTCTTCCTGCCCTACATGTCGGCGGTGGACATGGTGCCGCCTGACAGTCCGGTTCGGCGGACGATGCCGTGGTGGTGGGCGGCATGGTTGGCCATGGCGTTCTTCCCGTGGGTGATGTTCGGCTTCGTCCTCTGGGGGTCGCCGTTCGAATGGTGGGTACTCGGTGTCTACCTGGTGATCGTCGGGCTGGCCGCCGAGGGGGCGCGTCGGGTGGTGGAAGGGGTGGTCGACACCCATCGCCGCATCGCCGAGGGCTGGGTCGGCGTCACACCGCGTTAGGGGTCCGACCAACCACTAACGTCGTGGTCCATGGAGGTCGGTCACGGTTGGCGTGATGCGCTCGCACCTGCCGGTCCGCGGGGACGCACGGTCCTGACGCAGGTGCGCCGTGTCTACCTGCTGTTGGCGGTGCAGGAGTTCATCCTGGTGGGGGTCATCGTGGGCCTCGTCGCTGCCGGTGAGTTGGGGGAGGACCTACCGAGCCTGCCCGTCGGCGGGGCGCTGGTGCTCTTCGCACTCTCGGTCATCATCGGCGTGCCCAGACTCAGTCCTGCGGTCCCCGACCTCCTGGGTCGACCCGTGACCGAGACCTTGGCCCTCATTGCCAACCGCTACCGGATGGCGTCGCTCATCCGCACGGCAGTGGCGGGGTCGGTCGCTCCGGCCGCTGCAGTTGCCTATCTGCTGACCGAGGACCTCGTCGTGCTGGGCGTAGGTCTGGCTCTCAGTGTCGTGGCCTACGTGCGGGTGGCGCCCACCCGATCGGCCATGGAACGAGACCCGATCCAGCGCGCCGTCGGCCCCGGGATCTCGCTGTACGACGCCGTCACCACCACCGTTGCCGCATCGCCGGAGCCGGGCTGACGCGCATCGGCGGGCCGGCTCTACGCCGGGCGGCCGTTGGTGGCCCACTCCTTCAGGCGAGCCTGGTCGTCGGCGTCGAGCATCTCGACGAGGTCGAACACCGGGCCATTGTCGCCCATGAGCACCCGCAGGGCTCGGTCGCCGGCGCTGCCCTTCAGGGGGGCGTCGGTGGTCAGTAAGACCAAGGGCAGTTGTTGGGCATCTGCAGCTGTCCCCTCGTGCAGGACCGAGGCCTTGCCCAGGGACTTCCACAGGGTGTCGGTGCGTCGCAGACCCGCCCGGTTGGAGGTGAACGCGCCGGACACATCGAACGCCCACTCGCCGCCGGTGCGGTCGCGAGCCGTGAAGTTGACCGAGATGCCGAGCCCGCGGAACGTCACGTCGGAGCGGATGTCGGTGAAGCCGCAGTCCTCGAGCAGTCCGGCGGCGATCTCCTTGGCCTGACGTCCTTCGCGCACGGCGCGAGCCTGGAAGTCCTCGGCGTCGTCGAGGTCCGCCGCTCGCGCCGGGAGCGACACGCGGATGGTCTCGGCCACCTCGGTGGCAGCCAGGCGCGCTCGCTCGGCGGCGATGCGTTCCTCGGCGGCGGCCACGTAGGCGTCGTCGGTGTCGAAGCCGACGTAGTGCCGGCCGGTGCGCACTGCCGCCACGGCGGTGCTGCCCGAGCCCATGAACGGATCGAGCACCAGATCTCCCTCGTAGGTGTAGAGGTGGATGAGCCGGGTGGGCAGTTCGACGGGGAACGGCGCCGGGTGGCCGACCCTGGTGGCGCTCTCGGGCGCCAGTTCCCACAGGTCGGTGGTGGCCTCCATGAACTCTTCGCGGGAGATGGTGGCGGTGGAGGGCAACCCCTGAGTCGCCCGCTGGGTGGGGGTGAGCGCCCGGTCGAAGCGCCCTTTGGAGGCGATGACCACCCGTTCGGTGACGTCGCGCAGCACCGGGTTGGCCGGGCGTTGGAAGGTGCCCCAGGCGCAGGACCCACCAGCCGCTCGCCCCTTCCACCACACCACCTCGCCCCGCAGCAGCAGACCGAGGTCGCCGAGGATGGTGGTGACGTCGCCCGACAGCGAGCGGTACGGCCGACGCCCGAGGTTGGCCACGTTGACGGCGATGCGGCCCCCGGGTTCGAGGACCCGCCGACACTCGGCGAACACGTCTCGCAGGAGTTCGAGGTACTCGAAATAGGTGGCGGGTACGCCGTCGACCCCGAGGCTCTCCTCGTACTGTTTGCCAGCGAAGTAGGGGGGTGAGGTGACCACCAGGGCCACCGACGAGGTGGCCACCCGGTCCATGGAACGGGCGTCGGCCAGGTGGATGACATCGCGTTCGGTCGGTGAGGCGACGTCGGCGTCGTTCGTGATCTCCGGGGCGACGAAGCGACTGTAGAAGGCCGATGCGTCGTGTGCCTCTCGGCGGCTGGAGCCGAAGGTGGCGGTGGCGGTGGGGCGGCGGGGCTTGCGCGTGCCGTTGGCAGGGCGGGCGACGCTCATCGTGCGGCTCCCTCGTTGGGTGTGTCGGTGGCGTTCGCAGCGTCTGGGGATGACGGCGTGCCGGTCGACGAGGGCGCCAGGGCCTCGCCCGGGGGCGGCAGATGATCGAGGAGGTCACCCACGGCACGGGTGACGAGGAAGTTGACCGAGACGTCCCGCTCGGTGGCTGCGTGGCGGAGCCGACGGTGAAGGGACCGCGGCAGTCGGACTGCCGTGACGACGCGCG
>JAFIEP010000124.1 GCA_020832495.1 Acidimicrobiia bacterium
GCAATCAGCTGTACGGGGCCAGACCCTCACCGGACCTCCCCCAGAGCGCTCCTCGACGCCACCCCCCGAACCAGCCGGGAAGACCATGCAACCCTGGGACCCCGGAGCGATCAACTACCGGTGTCTCCATTACATGAGCGAGGTGGCGGGCCGACCGCTCAGGCCGGCGTGGTGTGCACTGCGGCGGCGAGCGCCGCTTCGGTCGGCGTGAGCGGATAGCCCCCGACGAAAACGAGGGCGCCGGCCTCGAGTTCTGCTGCCACCTCAGCATCGAAGGCCGCCACGAACGCGTCCCTGTCCTCGACAACCACCATCGTGCCCTCGAGCCGCTCTGCGGTGGTGAGCCCGGCCGACGGTAGCGCTCCGACAGCTTCGTCCGCATCGGTCACCACCCCGGCAGCCACCGCCATGTGGCCCATGGCATCGACCGCGTCGCGCTGGTCACCGAAGAGAGCTGCCAGCGGCGTCGGTCCGGGCTCGGACTCCCAGGGACGCAGGCCGACGAGGGCAACGGTGGCCACGCCCCCGACACCGAGCGCCAGGAAGCCCCGGCGACCGATGGTGGCCATCAGCCGACCTCCCGCTCGAGGTGGTGCGCCAGGCGGATGGCCAGCGCCACGGCGTTCAGCGTGGGGTTCACGTGGCCGTACGTGGGGAACACTGCTGGGCCCGCTGCGTAGAGGTTGCGCACGTCGTGGAAGCGGAGATCCTCGTTCACCACCCCGTCCCGCGGCGACGTGCTCATGCGCAGCGTCCCCATGTGGTGGTGCTGGCCCATGACCTGGTCGCGCCAGCTCCCCTCGAAGGGTTCGGCGTGCATCCGACCGATACCGGTCACGGCCAGCTCGATGGCCACCTGCTCGATGAGCGCTGCGAAGTGTTCCTCGTCCTCGTCAGTGAGTCGCCAGTCGAGTCGAGCGCGTGGATGCCCGAGCGCGTCCCGTTCGTCGTCGAGCGTGACCCGGCTCTCGGCGTTGGGCACCTGCTCGAGCCCGAACACGACCGACTGGGCTTCCGAGGCGCTCGGACCTCCGATGTCGAGGAGCTGCTCGACACCGAGGGCCGCCAGGTCCTCGTCCGATGGCGGACCGGTCGGGAGGACGAACGCGTGGAACCCCGTCACGCCGCGTTCGCGCTGAGCGTCCTCTGTGATGGCCAGGGTGGCAACCAACGACACGTCGAGCTCGAGGTCCTCGTTGGTCACCGCAGCACGGGGCAGCGTCGGCTCCCTCGGGCCCGGCACGACACGCAGGGGTCCGACGCTCGGATGGTCGGCGAAGTAGCGGCCCACCATGTCGGAGCTGTTGCCCACCCCCTCGGGGATCTGGCGGTTGGAGGCGAGCAGCAACCGGGGCGACTCGATGCCCCCGGTGGCCACCACGACGGCCTCGGCCTCGGCGCGCAGGGGCAGCCCCTCGAGCGTGGAGAGTTCGACGTGGTCGATCGCCTCGTTGCCCTCAGCCAGCACCAGCTGGGTGGCGTTCGCACCGAGGAGGACGGTGATGTGCTCAGACGCGTCGAGCTCGGCGCGATAGGCAGTGCCGAGCGGTCGGGCCAACGCTTGGAACACCTTCACCTGCAGGCTCGGATCACGCGGCTCGACCAATTCGGGGAACCAGTCCTCGGTGTCCCAGCGGTCGTCGGCCAACCCCAGGGTGCGCACCGCCGCCGGCAGGTGCGCGGTCAACTCGGACCGGTCGATGGGCCAGGCCACCCCGCCGCGCCACGAGTGGGCCTCGAAATCGACTGGTTCGAGCGGACGACTCTGGCCGGCGTAGTGGTTGGTCGTGCCACCCAGATAGCGCAGTCGCGTGGCACGCAGGTCGAAGTACCCGTCGGCTCGGCCGGCGTACAGCTCCTGGACGTCGTCGTCGTACTCCAGACCGCCGGACTCGATGAGCAGGCTGTCGACTCCCCGCGCCGCCAGTTCGCGCACCAAGGCGATGCCCACGGCCCCGCCACCGAGCACGCACACCGGTGCCCGCACGACCGTGTCCGGCTCGAGGAGACCCGCGGCGACGATCGTCACGCCGCCCCCAGCATCAGGACGGAGCAGTGGTGGGGCACTGATGAAAGCTGCTCGTCCTCCCTACGCACCCGAGCGAGTGTAGGGAGCGGCACCAGGGCAATCCAAGCACCGTCGCCAACACCGGTGCGCCGGTGGTCAATCCCGAGCCGGGCGCTTGAAGCCCTTGGCCAACTCCACCAGGGTGCGCACCCCGTAACCGGTACCACCCACCCCGTCGACACCCCACGTCTCCTTCGACCACGAGGTGCCGGCGATGTCGAGATGTGCCCACGGGATGCCGTCGGCCACGAACTCGGCCAGGAAGAGCCCGGCGGTGATGGTGCCGGCCCGTGGAACCTTGGAGATGTTGCGGAGATCAGCCACGTCGGAGTCCAACCAGGCCCGGTAGTCGGCTGGCAACGGGAGTGGCCACATGCGTTCGCCCGCCCGGGTGGCGGCGTCGCTCACCTGGTCGATCCAGCTCTGGCGGTTCCCCATGAGCCCAGCCACCCGCGTGCCCAACGCCACCTCCACCGCGCCGGTGAGCGTGGCCAGGTCCACGATGGCGTCCGGCTCGTGCTCGCTGGCCAGGTTCAAGGCGTCGGCCAGGACCAGACGCCCCTCGGCGTCGGTGTTGAGCACCTCGACAGTGGTGCCACCTCGGATGGTGAGCACGTCACCTGGCCGCGTGGCGTCGCCGCCGAGCATGTTGTCGGTGAGGGGGATGTAGCCACGCACCCGACAGCGGGGTGCCACCACCCCGAGCGCCGAGAACGCGCCGAGCACCGCAGCTGCGCCGGCCATGTCGTTCTTCATGGCCATCATGCCGTCGCTCGACTTGATGGAGAGTCCGCCGGCGTCGAAGGTGATGCCCTTACCCACGAGCGCCAACGTCCCCCGCGGCGACGACGGCTCGTAGGTGAGTTGCACGAAGCGCGGGGGCTGCTCCGACCCCCGGTTGACGCCGAGCAGCCCGCCCATTCCGGCGTCGACGATGGCGTCACGATCCATGACCTCGAGCTCGAGGCCAGCACGTTCCGCCACGTCGCGGGCCACGTCGGCGAATGCCTCGGGCGTGAGGCTCCCACCTGGCTCGTTCACCAGGTCTCGGGCCAGGCACACCCCTTCGGCGACGGCCACACCGGCCTCGACGGCGGTGGCCGCCCGCTGGCCGCCGCCGCTCACCACGACCGTCCGCGAGGTGCGCACGGCCGGGTCCGAGGACTTGTAGCGACCGAAACGGTAGGAACCGAGCAGCGCACCCTCGGCGATGGCGCCCGCTGCGGCGGGGCGTTGGGGGGGCTCCACGAGATCAGCCAACCGATTGGCCACCACGTCGTGGCGCCCGGCTTCCCGTGCGGCCACTGCTGCCGCTCGACGCAAGCTGTGGGCATCGACGTCAGCAGCGGCTCCCACGCCCACGACGACGGTCACGCCCGCCGCCTCCGGCTGCGGCACGGTCACCGCCTGGTCACGGCGTCCCTCGAAGCCCAGCGAGGACAGCAGCGTCCGATCGATGCCCGCAACGGGCTGGTGTCCGTCGCTGGTCGCACCCACCACCGTGGCGACCACGTCGTCGGGGGCTTCCTTGGCCAGCTCGATCTCCATCGGACCTCCTCGACGGCTGGCGTCCCTCGCCAGCCTCCTCGCACGCTATCGGTCGACGCCACCCACCCGCAGCGTCGGGTGACCCGGCGTCACGGCAGCCTCACCCGCAGTGTGCGCCAACCGCCACCACCCGACTGCGCGCAACCAACCACCGAAACGGTGGCCCACGGCGCGCAGTCACCAACCGGTGCCGCCACCACCCGACTGCGCGCAACCAACCACCGAAACGGTGGCCCACGGCGCGCAGTCACCAACCGGTGCCGCCACCCCACCCGACTGCGCGCAACCAACCACCCATGCGGTACCCCAGCGCACACAGAACCCAGCGCGCACAGAGTTAGTGCTCGCGACGGTGCTGCAGCCCGGGCGCCCGACCCGGCTACGACGCTGCGGGGTCCACCGAACGGGTGCGCAACACGGCCTCGCCCTCCTGCCACCGGGCCATGGTCCACAACAGGTCGCTCAGGCGGTTCAGGTACGGCACGGCATGCGAGCCCGCCACCGTTGCGGCGAGCGCGTCGCGCTCAGCTCGACGGACGACGGTGCGGGCCACGTCGAGCAGGGCCGGCAAGCGGCCCTGGCCGGGGATGACGAACTCCGTCGGTGGCTCGAACCGCTCCGACAGGTCGTCGATGCGATCCTCGAGGGCAGCGACCATCGAGGAGGTCACCCGGCTCTGCCCGTCCACCAGCTTGTGGTGGTTCACCGGGTCGGTGGCCAGCTCGGCCATGAGCACCCACAGGTCTCGTTCGATGCCTACGAGAAGGTCGTCGAGCTCGTCCTCCGATGTCGTCTCGGCGCGGGCCAGACCGAGGAACGCCTGCGCTTCGTCGACCGCCCCGTAGGCCGTGGGCAGGGCAGTGTCCTTGGCCACGCGCCCTCCGAAGAGCAGGCCGGTGGTTCCGTCGTCGCCACTGCGTGTGTAGACCTTCACGGCCGTCAGCCTACGGGATGCGCTTCCACCTCCCGCAGCTGGAGCGGGCCCTGGCACAGGGCCGGAATCGAATCGTTGCGCTCTCAGCCAGCCCACTACCCTGACCTCGATGGGCAGCAATGACTACCTCGAGGCCGTTCGCGAACGAGTGGTCGTCTTCGACGGCGGCATGGGCACGGGGCTCCAGGAACAGGGCCTCACCGCGGACGACTTCGGCGGAGCGCAGTTCGAGGGGTGCAACGAGCTGCTCGTCGTCACCAAGCCCGATGCCATCGCCCAGATCCACGCCTCCTACTTCGAGGTGGGCTGCGATGTGGCCGAGACCGACACGTTCGGGGCCTTCGGTGTGCCCCTGGCCGAGTACGACATCGCGGACCGGGCCTACGAACTGAACGTGGCCGCCGCCCGCGTGGCCAAGGACGTGGCCAGCGACTTCGCCACCCCCGACCACCCTCGCTGGGTGTCGGGGTCGGTGGGGCCCGGCACCAAGGCACCGTCGCTCGGCCAGATCGGCTTCGTGGAGCTGCGGGACCTCTACGAGGTGCAGATGCGAGGGCTTCTCGACGGCGGGGTGGACCTCATCATCATCGAGACCCAGTTCGACCTGCTGTGCGTGAAGGCCGCCATGATCGCCGCCCGCCGGGCGATGGCATCGACCGGCCGCCAGGTACCGCTGCAGGTACAGGTCACCATCGAGACCACCGGCCGCATGCTCCTCGGCACCGAGATCGGCGCGGCCCTCGCCACCATCGACCCGCTACGACCCGACGTCTTCGGCTTGAACTGCGCCACCGGACCATCGGAGATGGGCGAGCACGTCCGTCACCTGTCCGCCCATGCCCGCATGCCCATCTCGGTCATCCCCAACGCCGGGATGCCGTCGGTGGTGGACGGCGCCATGCACTACGACCTCACCCCGGACCAGCTCGCCGAGCACCACGCCCGCTTCATCAGTGAGCTGGGGGTCAACGTGGTCGGCGGCTGCTGCGGCACCACGCCCGAGCACCTGCGCGCCGTCATCGAACGGTGCCGGGACCTCACCCCGGCGCCACGGACACCAGCGCACGAGGACGGCGCCACCTCCATCTACTCGTTCGTCCCGTTCCACCAGGACACGTCGTTCCTCATCATCGGGGAGCGCACCAACGCCAACGGCTCCAAACGATTTCGCGAACTCATGCTCGAGGGCGACTGGGAGACGTGCACCCAGATGGCCAAGGACCAGGTGCGCGAAGGAGCGCACGTGCTCGACGTCTGCGTCGACTATGTGGGCCGTGACGGCACCGGCGACATGGACGAGGTCGCCTCGCGCTTCGGCACCCAGGTGAGCGTCCCGTTGGTCCTCGACTCCACCGAACCCCAGGTCATGGAAGCCGGTCTGCAACACCTCGGGGGCCGAGCCATCCTCAACTCGGCCAACCTCGAGGACGGCGAGCACGAGGGCAGCCGACTCGATCGGGTGTTCCGCCTCGCCGGCGAATACGGCGCAGCGGTGATCTGCCTGCTCATCGACGAGGAGGGCCAAGCCCGCGACGTCGAGTGGAAGCTGCGCATCGCCCACCGCATCCACGACCTGGCCACCGAGCGCTACGGCCTCGAGCCCGGCGACCTCATCTTCGACGCGCTGACCTTCCCTCTCTCCACCGGTGACGACGACCTGCGCGGCGACGCCATGGCCACCATCGAGGCCATCCGCCGCATCAAGGCCGAACTGCCGGGCGTGCACACCACGCTCGGCGTGTCGAACGTGAGCTTCGGGCTCAAGCCGGCCGCCCGCCACGTGCTCAACAGTGTCTTCCTGCACGAGTGCGTGCAGGCCGGGCTGGACTCGGCCATCGTGCACGCCGCCAAGATCATCCCGCTGGCCAAGGTGCCCGGCGAACAGCGCCAGGTGTGCGAGGACCTCATCTACGACCGACGTCGCCCTGCCGAGGGTGACCAGCCCGCCTACGACCCGCTGCAGACCCTCCTCGAGGTGTTCGCCGACGTCGACGAGTTCAAGCGGGAGGCCGAGGACCGCACTGATTGGACCATCGAGCAGATCCTCAGCGCCCGCATCATCGACGGCGACCGCGACGGGCTGACCGACGACCTCGACGCCGCCATGGCTGCCGGCCTGGCACCGCTGGTGATCATCAACGACGTGCTGCTCGCCGGCATGAAGGTGGTGGGTGACCGCTTCGCCACCGGCGAGATGCAGCTGCCCTTCGTGTTGCAATCGGCCGAGACCATGAAGGCCGCCGTGGCACACCTCGAGCCCCACATGGATCGGGTGGAGGACGACGCCGGCAAGGGTCGCATCGTGCTGGCCACGGTGAAGGGCGATGTGCACGACATCGGCAAGAACCTGGTCGACATCATCCTCACCAACAACGGCTACGACGTGGTGAACCTGGGCATCAAGATCGGCATCGAGGAGATGATCGCGGCGGTCGAGGAGCACAAGGCCGATGCGCTGGGTATGAGCGGCCTGCTCGTGAAGTCGACACTCATCATGCGCGACAACCTCGACGAGTTGAACAGCCGCGGCCTGGCCCGGGTGCCGGTGTTGCTGGGAGGGGCGGCCCTGACCAGGTCCTACGTCGAGCGCGACCTGCGCGAGGTCTACGAAGGTCGCCTCTTCTACGGCAAGGACGCCTTCGAGGGACTGTCGGTCATGGACCGCCTCGGAGAGGTCCGCCGCGGCAACGACGACGACCCCGACTGGGGCATCGTGCCCAGCGACAGCAAGGTCGCCGCGCCGACCTACACCCGCACCGAGGAACCCGACACCGTCGAACTGCCGGCCCGCTCCCCCGAGGTGGAGTCCGACAACGAGGTGTTCGTACCTCCCTTCCTCGGCACCAAGGTGGTCAAGGGCATACCCGTCGACGACATCGCCGCTTACATCAACGAGACGGCGTTGTTCCGCAACCAGTGGCAGTTCCGACCAGAAAAGGACGCCGACGGATCGGCCGAGAGCGACGAGGAGTTCAAGGACCGCATCCGTCCCGTCCTGCGCGAGCAGTTGGCCGCGGCCAAGGCCGACGACATCCTCGTGCCGCAGGTGGTCTACGGCTACTTCCCGGCCAACGGCGACGGCGACGACCTCGTCATCTGGACCGACGAGGGTCGCACCGCCGAACGCATGCGCTTCTCCTACCCCCGCCAGCGCAAGGCCCCCTACCTGTGCGTTGCGGACTTCTTCCGCCCCGCCGACTCCGGCGAGGTCGACTACGCCGCCTTCCACGTGGTCACCATGGGTCAGCGGGTCAGCGACGTGACGGCCAAGCTGTTCGCCGACAACGCCTACCAGGAGTACCTGTTGGTGCACGGGCTCGGTGTGGAGATGGCCGAGGCACTCGCCGAGTACTGGCACCGCCGCATCCGCGAGGAGTGGGGGTTCGCCGACCAGGACGGACCGTCCCTGGCCGGGCTGTTCCGCCAGAAGTACCGCGGCGGCCGCTACTCGTGGGGCTACCCGGCGTGTCCCGACCTCGAGGACAACGAGAAGGTCGGCGAACTTCTCGACGTGGGCCGCATCGGCATCGAGGTCAACGAGGACACCGGCTTCCAGTACCAGCCCGAGCAGACCACCTCGGCGCTGATCTGTCATCACCCCAAGGCCAAGTACTTCGTAGCCCGCTGAGCGGGCCTGCGCTGTTCACCCGACGAACTGCCTCGACAACGGCGCGGGGGGTGACGTCGCAGCGGGACTCGTTCGGGCTACGGTCGCAGCGCGTCATGTGGTGCCCGGGAGCGTCGTTGCGTCGTCCCGTCACCGAGCCCGAAACCTGAACCGAAAGGAATCTCTATGCGCGCACGCCGACTGCTGGCCGTCGCCGCTGCCGGTGCCCTCCTGCTGGGTGCCTGCGGCTCCGATGACGACACCGACGAGGAGACCACCGACACCACCGAAGCCCCCGGCGTCACCGTCGAACGAGACGACGGCGAAGGTGAGGCCGAGGACGAGGTGTCCATCGAACCGATGGAGATCGACACCACGGTGCGCTACGCCGGGTTCGAGTACGACGTGCAGACCCTCGAGGTGGACGACAGCTCCGGCATGGGCCTGATGCTCACCTTCGATGTGTCGGTGGAGAACACCACGAGCGACACCTCCACCCCGAACCCAGAGGTGATGCTGCTGTGGGACGACGGCGACGACGTCGTGTCCCTGCGGGTGAACACCAACTTCCGCGAGGTGCCGGGCGAGTCGAGCAGCCGGGGCGAGATGAGCGTCCAGGTCACCAGCGACGACCTCGAGACCTACGACGAGGACACGGCGCGCCTGACCTTCGGCCGGACCAGCCAAGCACAGGCCATCGTGGCGCTCGGCGACGACGTCGACACCGTCGATCGCCTCCCGGTGGTCCAGGACCTCGAGGGCGGATGGGACTCCGCTGCCGGCTTCGAGGTGACCATCACCTCCGCCGAGGTGCGTTGGGACACCCCCAACCGTCAACAGCTCGACGAGGGATCTGCCCTCCTGATCTTCGAGGTCGACGTCACGAACGACGCCGAGAACCAGGTGTGCGCCCGCCGGGGCGACTGGGAGATCACCCTGCCCGACGGCACCCGACGCACCGCCGACGGAACCAGCGAGAACTGCTACTCGGCAGGCGAGGATGAGCGCGGCGTGATCATCGGCTTCGAGATCGACGACCCGTTCGAGGGCGACTACGACATCGTCATGGCCGCCAGCGGCGCCGGCAACGACTACGAGGCCATCTTCGAGTTCTCCCTCAGCGGCGAATCGGCTGCTGCGGTCGAGGCCGCCGAGGACGATGACAGCGATGATGATGATGACAGCAGCGACGACGACGACAGCGACGAGGACGACGAGAGCGACGACGACGAGTCGTAGCTGAGGGCGTCAGCACCAGCGGGGAACAGCCTGCCGCTGCGTCGAGTTCACGAGGGGACGGTGGGACGCCACCGTCCCCTCGTCGCGTGCAGGCAGAGTGAAGCAGTGGTCGAACCACCCGAACCACATCGACCGCCACACCGCCCTTTTGCTCCAGAGCCGGCTGTGGAACCATGGCGACATGAGCTCACCACTCCACCGCCGACCAACGGTCATCCGACTGCTGGTCCTCCCGCTCATCGTGCTCCTGGTCGCCGCCTCCGCTTCGACGACCGCGGCCGGGGCCACGTCGTTTCCCGACGTTCCGCCCGACCATCCCTTCGCCTTCCCCATCGACTGGGCAGTGACGAGTGGTGTCACCACCGGCTTCGCCGATGACACCTTCCGGCCGACCATCCCGGTGAGCCGACAGGCATTCGCTGCGTTCCTGTGGCGCGCCACCTCCCCCGGCACTGCCGCGCCGCCGTGTCCTCCAGGCGTCGGACCCTTCACCGATGTGCCCGCCGACCACCCCTTCTGCGCCGAGATCACCTGGCTGGTCGACCAGGGCATCGCCTCGGGCTACGACGACGGCTCCTTCCGACCCACCGCAGCCATCAGCCGCCAGGCCATGGCCGCCTTCCTGTTCCGCGCCTACTCAGGTGTGATCGCCGCCCCCTGCCCGGTCGGCGCCGGCCCGTTCAGCGATGTGCCGTCCAACCACCCGTTCTGCGCAGAGATCTCCTGGATGGTCGACCAGGAGATCACCACCGGGTACGGCGACGGCACGTTCCGTCCCACCGCCCCCATCAGCCGCCAGGCCGGCGTCGCCTTCCTCTGGCGCGCCGTGGGCGAACCGGACGGTGTCACGGAGCGGGTGTCGATCGACAGCAGCGGTGGGCAGGCCGACTTCGGTAGCGGGATGCCCGCCCTGTCCGCTGACGGGCGGTACGTCGCCTTCTTCTCGGAAGCCTCGAACCTCGTACCCGGGGACACCAACGAGACAGGGGACGTCTTCGTGCACGACCGCAGCACCGGCACGACCGAGCGAGTGTCGATCGCCACCGACGGCACCGAAGCCAACGACGCAAGCGGATCGCCCTCGATCTCCGCCGACGGACGCTTCGTGGCCTTCACGTCGGAGGCCACCAACCTCGTTCCGGGCGACACCAACAACGCCACGGACATCTTCGTCCGTGACCGCATCGCCGGCACCACCCAGCGGGTGTCGGTGTCATCGAACGGTGATCAGGCCAACAGTGGAAGCCTCAACCCGTCGATCTCCGCCGACGGACGCTACGTCGCCTACGCCTCGTTCGCCACCAACCTGGTGCCTGGCGACACCAATGGAGTCGCCGACATCTTCGTCCGCGACCTCACCACGGGGGCCACCGAGCGGGTGTCGACCAGTGCCTTCGGTGCTCAGACCAACGGCGCCAGCTTTGCGCCCTCGATTTCGGCCAATGGCAACGTGATCGCGTACCACACGAGCGCCACCAACGTGGTGACGGGCGACACCAATGGTGTCGACGACGTCATCGTGCACAACCGGACCGCTCCAGCGCAGTCCGCCAATCAACGAGTCTCCGTTGCCAGCGACGGCACCCAGGCCAACGGCCTCAGCGGGGCGCCCTCGATCTCCGCCGACGGGCGCCACGTGGCTTTCGTCTCCCTGGCCTCGAACCTCGTGCCGAACGACACGAACGGCCTGGCCGACGTGTTCGTCCGTGACCGAACCACCGGCACCACCGAGCGAGCCTCCGTCGGACCGAACGGCACAGAAGCCAACGGACCCAGCGGGCCACCCGCCATCTCCGCCGACGGGCGACACGTCGCCTTTGCGTCTCCTGCTTCGAACCTGGTCGCCGGCGACACCAACGGAACGTACGACGTGTTCGTCCGCAACCGCGTCGCCTTCACCACCACACGGGTCTCGGTGGCATCGAACGGGAGTCAGACCGACAACGTGAGTGATGGTCCGGCCATTGCCGCCAACGGCCGCTACGTCGCCTTCGGCTCCTTCGCCTCCAACCTCGTACCGGGTGACACGAACAACAGAACCGACGTGTTCGTGCGCACCCGTGTCGGGGTGAGCTGAGCCGATCGAGACCCGACCGGGCGCCGGTCACACCAGCAACGCCCGCGCCACCAGGTCGATGCCGAACGCAGTGAGGATGGCCAGATACAGCAGGCCCGTGGCCGCCATGACCGCCGAGTACTGCCGTTCGCGCAGCGCCAGGCGGGTGACCACCACCAATCCGCCGGTGGTGACGGCACAGGCCAGCCAGAACCACCCCAGCAGGCCACTCCACCCGTCGTCGATGGTGCCGGTGAGCACGGCCACCATGCCCGTGGGGATCAGCCACGACAACGTCGCCGGCGCCCAGGTCCATCCGCACCAGCGCACCAGCTCCACCAGCGGCCCGCGGGCCAGGCCGGGCTGCACCAGGTACCAGTGCCCGAGCAGCATGGCGTCGCTCACCGCGCCCATGAGCGCGGCGCCGGCCACCAGGCGCAGCACCCACAGCCACGCCGGGTCGCCGAGGGTCACCCCGGCCGCCACCACCCCGACCACCCCGATGCACGGGGCGATGAGGTCAAGGCGCGGGTCGAACTCCGGACCGTCGGCATCCTTGGCCGCCGCCCGACGGTCGATGCCGGTCATGGCCGCCACCCGGGCGGTGCGCTCCTCGGCCACGGCCTTCTGGCCGACCACGCCGGCCCGACGTCGCTGCACCGACGACACCAGGGCCACCAGCGCGGCGGCGGCCACCCCGAACGAGGCCACCTCGCGCACCACCACGGTGGGGACGGCCCACACCCCGATGACCCCGGCGAGCAGGGCGAACAGCCCGTAGGTGCCACGCAGCAGCCAGCCGTAGCCCAGCCCGACCTCCCGGCGTCGGGTGGTGATCCACAGGAAGGCCAACCCGCCGGTGGCCCATTGCAGGAAGAACGTGGCGGCGTCGAGGTCCATGGTCAGGCGTCGACGGCGGCCAACGAGCGGTCGAGCCGGTTCAGCCGTTCCGGCCCGTCGGGTGTGGCAGCAACGATGTCCTCGAGCCGCAGCCCGAACCGACCGGGCACGTAGATGCCGGGCTCCACCGAGAACACGTTGCCGGCCTGCAACGGCGTGCGGTTCCCCTCCACCAGGTAGGGGTCCTCGTGGGCCTCCACCCCAATGCCATGGCCGGTGCGATGGATGAACCGGGCGCCCATGCCGGCGTCGGAGATGACCGAACGAGCAGCCCGGTCCACGTCGGCGGCGGCCACGCCGACCCGTGCGGCGGCCACCCCCGCCGCCTGAGCAGCGGCCAGCACCTCGTAGGCCTCGCGCACCTCGGGCGCCACGCCGCCCACGGCCACGCACCGGGTGATGTCGGAGCAGTAGCCCACCCCGTGTGGTCCGGGGTACGTGCCGCCGATGTCGGCCAACACCACGTCGCCGCGAGCAATGCGATCGTCGCCCGGCTCGTGGTGGGGACTGGCGGCCCGCGACCCGGCGGCCACGATGGTGAAGTTCACCTGCGTGTGGCCCTCGGCCAGCAACCGTCGTCCGAGTTCGTCGGCCACGTCGCGTTCCGTCCGCCCCTCGAGCGGCACCTCGCCACCGACGAGCGCCCGCTGCACCCGGTCCGCAGCGGCGGCTGCCGACCGTAGGGCGGCCAGTTCGTCGGCGTCCTTCACCGCCCGCAGTGGGCCGACCACCGGCGTCGCCGACGACAGCGCCAGGCCGTCGACGGCGGCTTGCAGGGCGAGCACGAACCGAGCCCAGGTGCGATCACCGATGACGGCCCGCCGGGCCGAGCCGACAAGGTCGGCCACCATGGCGACGGGGTCGTCGGTCTCACCCCACGGGCGGACCGTCACCTCGTCGGGCACGGCCCCCACCCGGGCTTCCTCCAGTGCCGGCACCACCAGCGTGGCCGGCGCGTCGACCGGCACCACCAACATGGTCAGCCGTTCGAGCGGCATGGCCTCGTAGCCGACGAGCCAGGGCATCTCGGCGCCGACCGAGAAGAGCGCAACCTCCACTGCGGCCTCGGCGAGCGCGGCGCGCACCGCATCGAGACGCTGGGGACCCATGGCCGAACGCTACCGGGCGGCCAGTTGCGGGGTCGATCCCGCCGCCGCGCTGGCTGCGTCGGCGGCGTGGTAGCTGGAGCGGGTGAGCGGGCTGGCCTCCACGTGGGCCAGCCCGAGCTCCTCGACCCCGAATCGGGCCAACGCGTCGAACTCTGCCGGCGGCACCCATCGGACGACCGGGAGGTGGGCGTCGGTGGGCCGCAGGTACTGCCCGACGGTGACGATGTCCACCCCCACGCCAGCGAGGTCGGCCATGGCGGCCCGCACCTCCTCGGGACGCTCGCCCAGACCCACCATGAGGCCCGACTTCGTGACGAACCCGGCGGCACCGGCCCGGGCCAACACCGTCAGGCTGCGGGCGTACCCCGCCGAGGGGCGCACCGCCCGCTGCAGGCGGGCCACCGTCTCGAGGTTGTGGTTGACCACGTCGGGCGACGCCGCCAACACCACGTCCAGCGCCCCGGCATCGCCACGGACGTCGGGGATGAGCACCTCGATGCGCGTGGTGGGGCTCCGCCGGCGGATGGCCTCAATGGTGCGGGCAAAGCCGCTGGCCCCGCCGTCGGGGAGGTCGTCGCGGGCCACGGCAGTGAGCACGGCGTGCTCGAGGCCCATGGCGGCCACGGCGTCGGCCACCCGTTCGGGTTCGCCCGGGTCGAGCGGCGCCGGGTGGCGGGTGTCGACCAGGCAGAAGCCGCAGGCCCGGGTGCACCGCTCCCCGTTCAGCATGAACGTGGCCGTGCCCGCCGACCAGCACTCGCTGAGGTTGGGACAGCCCGCCTCTTCACACACGGTGACCAGGCCCGCAGCACGCACCTGGGCGCGCGTGGCCAGCACGTCGGCGTCGTGGCGGACTGGCGCGCGCAACCACTCGGGCTTGCGGGTGGCGATCTGCAGGCCCTCGGCCACGCCCGCCTCGGTCAGCCGCCGACGTCGACGTGGTGTCGTCCCACCAGCAGTGACACCAGCCGCCGCGGGAGCGACGGACACGCCGACAGCGCCAAGAACGGCCCCACCGGCGGTGTCCGTGGCGCTGCCACCCTGCTCGGCAGCCAGGGTGAAGGCCGAGAGGTCCTCGGGGGTGTGGCGCCACACCACCTCGGCGCGTTCGATCCCTCGCCGCGCCCAACGGCGGCCGGCAGCATCGACCACGGCGTCGACCACGTGTCGCATCGTCACGTCGATCCCCTCGGCAGCCAGGGAGGTCACCGGGCGGTCCAGCCCGCAGGGCACGATGGCATCGAACATGGACAGGTCCGGCGCCACGTTGAGGGCGAACCCGTGCATGGAGCGACCACGGCTGATGCGCACGCCGACCGCCGCGATCTTGCGGGGCGCAGTTCCGGTGGGCTCGACCCACACACCGGGCAGGCCACGCAGCCGGCCGACGTCGGTGAGCCCCACTGCGGCGAGGGCGTCGATGACGACGTCCTCGACAGCGGTGACGTGGGCAACGGTGTCGGCCATGCCCCCACCCCGACGGCCGGGGACGTCGAGAATCGGGTAGCCGACGAGCTGACCGGGACCGTGGTAGGTGACATCCCCGCCCCGGTCGGCCTCCACCAACTCCGCCCCCACCGACGCCGGGTCCACCCGCAGGTGGGCCCGGTCGGCCCGCACCCCGAGGGTGACCACGTGGGGGTGTTCCACCAGCAACAGCCAGTCACCTCGCCGTTCGGTGAACAGCGCCCGCTGGAGGTCGAGAGCCTCGCGATAGGAGACCGTGCCCAGCCATCGCACCCGCAACGGGCCGGAGCCCGCCAGTTCCGCGGCCGCCGGCGACTGGCTCACAGTTCTGCAGCCCAGTCCCGTGTCTCGAGGATCTCCTTCACCTTGGCCAGGAACGCTGCCGCGTAGGCACCGTCGAAGGCCCGGTGGTCCCACGACATGGCCAAGAGCCCCACCGAGTGGATGGCGATGGCCTCGGAGCCATCGGCGGCGGTCACCACCACGGGCTTGCGGCTGATGCCGTCGGTCGAGAGGATCGCCACCTGGGGCTGGTTGATGATGGGGATCACCATGTGGGTGCCGAACGAACCCGAGTTGGAGATGGTGAAGGTGCCACCGGAGATGTCGTCGGCCGACAGCTCCCGGGCACGGGCCCGAGCGGCCAGGTCGTGCACGGAACGAGCGATGGCCCGCAGACGCATCTGGTCGGCGCCGTGCACCACCGGGGCGAGGAGCCCCTCGTAGTCGAGGTCCACCGCCACCGAGAGGTTGACGTCGTGGTGGAGCGTCAGCGCGCCGTCGCCGACGCTGGCGTTGATGTGGGGGAAGGCCCGCAGGGCGTCGACCGTCGCCCGTGCGATGAAGGGCAGGTAGGTGAGGCTGAAGCCCTCCTCCTCGGCCCAGGCTGCCTTGGCGGCCGACCGCACCCGGTCGACGGCCTCGTAGTCGACCTCCACCGCCG
The DNA here is from genome assembly GCA_020832495.1 of Acidimicrobiia bacterium. Taxonomy (GTDB): domain Bacteria; phylum Actinomycetota; class Acidimicrobiia; order Acidimicrobiales; family Acidimicrobilacustridaceae; genus JAFIEP01. The sequence continues at coordinate 15,872 of JAFIEP010000124.1, forward strand.
TCATGGCGTGCGGCGAGATCGCCCGCGAGTCGGCCATGTGTTCGCCGGTGCGTCGGCGGATGTTGTTCAGTTGCTCGACCGTGGTGCCACCGGGGGTGCGGGCCAAGGTGGGTGGCGTCGGCGGTGCCGGCCGGCGCGGGGCAGCCGAGGGGGCCGCCCCGCTGCCCGTGCTGGGGGCAGCCGAGCGTTCCGACGACCGCACCGCCGAGGCGGCCTGCTGGACGTCGGTTCGGGTGATGCGGCCTCCCACGCCCGTCCCCTGGATCTGTGTGGGGTCGAGTCCGTGCTCGTCGAGCAGACGACGGACGAGCGGTGACAGCAGCGGGCCCCCGGAACTCGGGGAGCGATCGTCGTCACCGGTCGGGGCAGCCGCCCCGCCGGCGTCAGCCGGTGCGTTCGCCGCCGCGGCAGCGCGCTCCGGCTCGTTGGACGGCGGCTCCTCGGACGGCGACTGCCCGGAAGCGGTGTCATCGTCACCACTCTGGTCGGCGGGCCCCTCGGCTGCGTCGGCATCGGAAGTGCCACCAGCCTCGGCGGGCGGATCATCGGTCACCACGGCGATGACCGCCCCGACGTCGACGGTGTCGCCTTCGGCTGCCTTGATCTCCGCCAGGTAGCCCGACACCGGTGACGGCACCTCGGAATCGACCTTGTCGGTCGACACCTCGAAGAGCACCTCGTCTTCGGCGATCTGGTCGCCCACCTCCTTGAACCACCGGGTGATGGTCCCTTCGGTGACGGTCTCGCCGAGCTGTGGCATGGTGACGTCGGCCATCGGGTTCTCCTGTGCTCGAATCGAGCGGTTCGTTCGTCGTCTCAGTGGAGGCTGCGGCCGGTGAGGGCCTGCACGGCCTCACCGAAGGTCTCGCTGAGCGTAGGGTGGGGTTGGATGAAGGCGGCGACCTCCGCTGCGGTGGCCTCCCAGTTGACCGCCAGGTAGGCCTGCCCGAGCTGTTCGGTGACCCACGGTCCGACCATGTGCACACCGACGATCTGCCCGGCACCGTCGCCGTCGCGGAGCGCGATGACCTTCACCAACCCCTCGGTGTCGCCCACGATGCGGGCCCGCCCGTTGCCGAGATAGCGGTGGGTGGCAGTGACCACGTCGAGTCCGGCGTCGCGGGCGCTCTGCTCGGAGTGGCCGGCAAAGGCCACCTCGGGATGGCAGTAGATGCACCAGGGGACGCGGTCGTAGTCGACCGGTTGGGGATCTTCGCCCAGGATGTCGCGGATGGCCACCATGCCCTCGGCGAAGCCCACGTGGGCCAGCGCCGGAGTGGCCACCACGTCACCCACGGCCCACACTCCCTCGGCGTCGGTGCGACAAGCGCTGTCGACGACCACGAAGCCGCGCTCGTCGGTCTTCACCCCGGCGGCGTCGAGGCCGAGCCCTTCGGTGTAGGGCGACCGTCCGACCGACACCACCACCAGATCCACGTCGAGAGTCTCGTCGCCGAGACGGATGGTGGTGCCACCCTCAGCCCTCGGGTCGTGCCCGTCGACGGCCACGCCGGTGCGGATGTCGATCTTGCGCTTGCGGAAGGACCGTTCGACTGCCTTGGTGACGTCCTCGTCGCAGCCCGGCAGGATCTTGGGCAGCGCCTCGAGCACGGTGACCTCGGCGCCCATGTCGGACAGCGTGGAGGCGAACTCACAGCCGATGGCGCCCCCACCGATCACCGCAGCTCGCTCAGGCAGGGTGTCGAGGGACAGGAACTCGTCGGAGGTGACCACCGTGGTGCCGTCCACCTCGAAGCCGGGAATCGTGCGAGGCACCGACCCAGTGGCGATGATGACGGCGTCGGCGGTGAGCGTGACATCACCTGAGGCACCGCCGCTGACGGTGACCTGCCGGTCGGCCGACAGCGAGCCGGCTCCTTCGTACATGGTGACCTTGCGGCCCTTCAGCAGGCCCGACAGGCCCTTGGTCAGGTCGTCGATGATCTGTTGCTTGCGAGCCTGGGTGACCGACCAGTCGATCGTCGGTTCGTCGACACCGATACCGAAGTCTCCGGCGTGGCGGACGGTGCGGTGCACGGCGGCGGTCTCGAGCAGTTCCTTCGCCGGGATGCACCCGACGTGCAAGCAGGTGCCGCCGACCTTGGCCTTCTCGATGAGCGCGCAGTCGAGCCCGGCAGAGGCGCCGTAGAGCGCAGCGGCGTAGCCGCCCGGGCCTCCTCCGATGATGACGACGTCGTGATGCTCGGCCGTGGGGACCACCCCCTGGGTCAGCGCACCGGGTGTGCGGCGGGACAGGACGCTCCGATCCTACCGGCCAGGGCCGCGGGCTCAGTCCAGGAACTCGGCGACAGCGTCGGCGAACCGCTCGGGAGCTTCGAGCATCGGGTAGTGCCCGACGCCGTCGAGCACGACCAGGTCGGCATCGGGACGCCGTTCGGCCATGCGGTGCGCCATGCCCACCACCGCAATAGGGTCCTCCGCGCCCCACAGGACCGCCAGCGGCGCCCGATGCCGTTCCAGGGCACCGGTCCAGCGCCACTCGTAGCGGCGACGTTCCTCGATGTAGCGGATGAGTCGGGCCAACAGGCGCCCACCTCCGTCGGCCACCACCAGTTCGGCGGCCGCCCGGAGATCCTCGGTCGGCTCGCTGCCCGGTGCCAGGGTGGCCAGCAAGGCGGTGGCCATCGTCTCGGCGTCGGGGGCGATCTCCGCTGGTGCCGCCTCGTCGGGTAGCGACAAGAGGAGCTGTTGACCGTCGGTGAGCTGGACCAGGTCCATGTAGATGCTGCCGTTGGTCAGCACCCGCCGACGGACGGTGACCTGGTGGGCGCCGAGCATCGAGCGGGCGAGGAACTCGCCGGCCACAGAGTCGCCCATGTCGTGGCTGAGGAGGTCGATCTCGCCAACCCCGAGATCGACCAACACGGCCAGCACCACATCCGCCTGGGCAAAGAGGCTGTAGGGACGATCCGGCTTCGACGACAGGCCGTAGCCGGGCAGGTCCAGCGCCACCACCCGCCGGCCTTCGGCCAGCCGGGGCGCCACCGGTGCCAGGTCGATCGACGAGGTGGGGAAGCCGTGCAGGTACAGCAACGGTGGCCGGGTGTCAGGGCCGGAGAGGTCGACGACGAAGACCTCGTCGTCACCGACCGCGCGGTGCGCGCCGAGGTCTCGCCAGTGATCGATGAGGTCGGTGGGAGCCATCGGCTCAGTCTTACCCCTCGCTCGGGGACGTGCCCGCCACGGGCGGACCCCGGGGTGTGGTGCCGGGACCGACGGTTCCTTCCGGTACCGTGGCCTCCCGTGCTGACCTCGTCGGGGCTGACCAAGCAACACGGTGACCGGGTGCTCCTCGACGGAGTGACGATCACGCTGTCCCCGGGTCGTCGCATGGCACTGGTGGGCGGCAACGGGGCAGGCAAGACCACGCTCGCCGAGATCCTGCTCGGCATCCAGGAACCCGACGCCGGCGACGTCCACCGCCCGAGCGGGCTGACCTTCGGCTACCTGCCCCAGGACCTGCCCGGCACCGCCGCCGGCAGCGTGCTCGAGGAGGTGTTGGCCGGCGACGAGGAGCTGGCCGCCCTGGCCCATCGCCTGACCGCCACGACCGACGCGCTCCGCGCCAATCCCGACGACGAGGGGCTCCTGGCCGGACTGGGCGAGGACCAGACCCGCTTCGAGCAGCTCGGCGGCTATGCCCGCGAGGCGGAGGCCCATCGGGTGCTGGCCGGGCTCGGCTTCGCCACCACCGACGCCGACCGCGCGGTCAAGGAACTGTCCGGTGGTTGGCGGATGCGCGTGGCCCTGGCCCGCCTGCTGGTCGCCCGACCCGATGTGCTGGTGCTCGACGAGCCGACGAACCACCTCGACGTCGACAGCGTGGCCTGGCTGGAGCGCTACCTGCAGGAGTGGTCGGGGGCGCTGCTGTTCGTCAGCCACGACCGCGACTTCATCGACGCCGTGGCCAACCGCGTGGTGGAGCTGGCGGGGGGCACGGCAACCGAGTACGTCGGTGGGTTCGCCGAGTTCGTGGCCCAGCGCGAGGAGCGGCTGGCGCAGGCCGAGGCAGCGGCGGCAGCCCAGGCCCGCCAACGCGCACACACCGAACGATTCATCGAACGCTTCCGCTACAAGGCCACCAAGTCACGTCAGGTCCAGAGCCGGGTCAAGGCACTCGAGCGGCTCGAGGAGATCCCCGTCCCCACCCGCGACGAACTCCGGCTGCGGTTCGCCTTCCCCGAACCCCCGCCCTCGTCACGGGTGGTGGCCGAACTCGTGGACGTCACCGCAGGCTACGACGACGAGGTGGTGCTCACCGACGTGAACCTGGTGGTCGAGCGGGGTCGCAAGGTTGCGCTCGTCGGCCCCAACGGAGCCGGTAAGACGACCCTGCTCCGCCTCCTCACCGGCGAAATCGAGGCCCTCGGTGGTAGCTGCACCCTCGGTGGACGGGTGACGATGGCCCGCTTTGCACAGCACCAGGCCGAGGTCCTCGACCCCGAGCGCACCGTGCTCGCCGAGTTCAACGCCGAGTTCGACCCCGCAGCCGGTGATGCCACCCCTGGATGGAGCACCGCCCAGGGCAAGGCCCGCAACCCACGCACGGTGCTGGGCACGTTCGGTTTCTCCGGAGACGCCGTCGACCGCAGGGTGGCCGAGCTGTCCGGTGGGGAAGCCACCCGGTTGGCGCTGGCCAAGACCCTGGCCAACCCGGTGAGCCTCTTGGTGCTGGACGAACCGACGAACCACCTGGACCTGCCGAGCTGCGACCTGCTCGAGGATGCGCTGGTGGCCTACCCCGGCACCGTGCTGCTCGTCACCCACGACCGCCACCTGATCCGGGGTGTGGCCGATGCACTCGTCGAGGTGCGCAACGGGACCGCCCGATGGCACGAGGGCGTGCCCGAAGAAGTGCTCACCCCCGGGGGATCGAGCACGGCCGCCACACCTGCCGACGAGACCCGGTCGCGCCCGCGCCCGCAGATGCACTCGTCCCGCCGCAGCGAGCGGTCAGCGCCCCCTGCGGCAGCCGACACTCGCCGTCGCCGGGGGGCGCCCTCGCCGCGCGACAAGCGCCGCGCCGCAGAGCGAGCCGAACGCCGCTGGGAGCAAGCGGAAGCAGAGGTGTCCGAGCTCCAACGCCAGCTCGCCGACCCCGAGCTCTACGCCGACCCCGAAGCAGCGCGTGGCCTCGTGGCGCGCTTCGAGGAGGCCAAGGACCGGGCCAACGACGCCATGGAAGTATGGGAACGGCTCACGGAGGCGGCCGGCGATCCGTGACGGGCCACTCCCCCCGCAGCTGCGCGAGCATCCGCGCTCGAATCTGAAGCCTTCTTCGCGCGAGCGGACAGGGCGCCGACCATTCGAGACGACACTGGCCGTATCGATGCTGCAGGTGCCGACGATCACCCTCACGATGCTTCTTCGACTGCGCCCCATGATCGCGACGTGACCGAACGCCTGGCGGGGCACGTCGGCCAACACCCACTCAGACACCACATTCGTGCTGGTACGTCGGCACTCATGGCGCTCATCGTCGTGACCACACTGGCGTGCGCCGCATCCGTCGACGGTCCGCGGGAAGGTGCCGTCCCCTCACCGGGTTGTGACCACGACGACGCGTTGCTCAGCGACGGGGAGCGGTCGATCGTGGTCGACGGCGAGCAACGCCCCTTCGACCTGGCACTCCCCGACGACCGACAGGGGCCGCTACCGGTCATCGTGCTGTTGCACCCGGCACTCGCAGGGAAACAAGGTATCGATCATCTCGCCGACATGACGACGCTCGGAACGCAGGCGGGGTTCGTCGTGGTCGTCCCTGAGTCCCTGGCGCGACCCGGACTGTGGGACACCCAGCCCGACGGGGACGACATGGCGGCTGTGCTGGCCACGCTCGACGTCGTCCGCGACAACGTCTGCATCGACGATGCCCGCATCCATGTCGCCGGCATGTCCCAAGGTGCCCTGATGGCCTTCCAACTGGCCTGTCATCACCCCGACCGGGTCGCCTCGGTGGCGTCGGTCGCCGGCATCGCTCGACTTCCCGACTGTGACCGCCAGCGCCCACTCACCGTTGCCTTCGTGCACGGGAGCGAGGACACGACCACGGCGCTGGACGGCTCACTCGCCCCCGCCGTCACCATGTTGGTCGACGCCGCGGACTACGGCCCCGTGCCTGACGTGGCTCGCGCCTGGGCGGCGCACAACGGGTGCGAGGTGGAGGTGACCACGAGGGCCTTGACCGACAACGTCGAGAAGTTCCGGCACGGGTGCGACAAGTGGCAGGTCCGGCTCTACGTGCTCGACGGCGTGGCACACGACTGGCCCCGACACGGCGACCCTTCCGGCGTACCGGGCTTCGACGCCACCGAGGAGCTGTTGGACTTCTTCGCCGCCGTGCCACCCCTGGCTCCCCCCGGGCCAGCGAGCTGAGCGCCGAGAGAGCAGACCTCCCACCGGCCTCAGCCGGGCTCGGTGTCCTCACCACTGTCAAGCAGGCCTGTCGCCGCCGCCAGGGCGCTCGACAGGCTGGCGGCCCGGGCCACCACGGCTGCGAGGTAGTGGTCGGCCACCGCACCCTGACCGGTGAGGGGCGGGGTGCCGAGCGACCGAAGCAACGCCGTCGGGTCGGCGACGGCGGGGACCGGCGCCACCTCGTCGGTCAGCGGCGCCGCCCGCCAGAACTCAGCGGGCTGTGGTCCACCCGCCGCCCGGGCGGGGGTTCCCTTGCCATTGCGACCCTGGGACCGTTGCTGCTGTCGCTGCCCGTTGCGCTGCCCGTTGCGCTGCCCGGACGACCGTCGGCGAGGGCTCATGCCGCCACCTCCTCGTCGCCGCTGTCGGCAGTGGTCTCGGTCAGCACTTCCTCTGGGCGGAGACCCAGTGCCACGCGGAGCTGATCGCTGTCGAGGTCGGCCAACGAACTCGACTTGGGCAGCACCAGATCCGCAACGTGCCGCTTGCCCGCCACCACTTCCTCGACGCGCTCGTCGACCGTGCCGGGGCAGACCAGGCGGTGAGACACGACGGTGCGTGTCTGGCCAATACGCCAGACCCGGTCGCGGGCCTGGTCCTCGACGGCGGGATTCCACCACCGGTCGTAGAGCACCACGTGGCTGGCCGCCGTGAGGTTCAATCCGGTGCCGCCGGCCTTGAGCGACAGCACCAGCGCGCCCGGACCGTCGCTCGCTTGGAAGTCGGCAACCATACGGTCGCGCGCCCCGCGAGCCAGCCCGCCGTGGTAGCAGTCGACCGGTCGTCCGGTGCGTTCGGTGAGGTGTGCCGCCAGCCGCTTGCCCCACTCGGCGAAGTGGGTGAACACCAAGACCTTCTCCTCGGCGGCGAAGACGGCATCGACGATCTCCTCGAGCCGCGACAGTTTGCCGGATCGCCCGTCGAGCGGGCGGCCGTCGTCCTGATAGGCGGCGGGGTGGTTGCAGATCTGCTTGAGCGCCGTGATGGCCGCCAGGATCTGGCCTTGGCGTGGCTCGCCGTCGTCGTCGGTTGGACCGTCGGCGACGAGGCGATCGAGCACTGCTTGGTACAGGCCGATCTGCTCGGGGGTCATGGTGCAGTGGTCGAGCTGATCGATCCGCTCGGGCAGCTCCACGGCCACCGAGGGCTCGGTCTTGGTGCGGCGGAAGACCAAGATCCCGTTCATGGCCCGCAGCGCCTTCTCCCCACCGTCACGGGCCGACCGACTCTCGCCCGACAGTTGGTTCACGAACGTCGCCCGGGGGCCCATGAGGCCGGGGTTGGTGAAGTCGAGCAACGCCCACAGGTCACCGAGGCCATTCTCGATGGGGGTACCGGTGAGCGCCAAGCGACGACGGGCTGAGAGCCGTCGGAGCTGCTGCGCTGTCTCACTGGTCGGGTTCTTGATGGCCTGCGCTTCGTCGAGAACGATCCGACCCCACTGGTACTCGGCGAGGGCGTCGATGTCCCGCACCGCGGTGCCGTAGGTGGTGATGACCAAATCGGCACCGGCCACCTCGGCGGCCAGCTCACGGGCCGTGGCCCGCGAGGCGCCGTGATGCACCACCACGTTGAGCCCCGGCGTGAAGCGGGACGCCTCCGCGGCCCAGTTGCCCACGACCGCCGGTGGAGCGATCACCAAGGTGACACCTTCGGTGGCCGAGCCACTGTCGTCGACGGCGGCGGCGCGCTCGGTTGCGGTGCGGGCCACGTGGGCCAGCACGGTGGGCGTCTTGCCCAGGCCCATGTCGAGCGCCAGGATCCCGCCGAGTTCGACGGCGTCGAGGAAGCCGAGCCAGGCCAGGGCCTCGCCCTGGTAGTGGCGGAGCGTGCCGCGGAAGCCCTCCGGTTCGAGGACCGGCGACGTGGGTGCCGCAGATGCCTGGGCCAGGAGGTCGGCGGCCCAACCCGAACCCACCACCGAGATGCCACCCCCGAGCGGCGCTCCTTCGAGCCCGATGGCATGGCGGAGCACCTCGGCGCCGGTGAGACGCGTCGTGCTGGCCCGTTCGGCCAGTGCTGCCGCCGCCTCCACCAGGTCGGCCCGGTCCAGTTCCACCCACCGTCCACGCGAGCGGACCAGCGGCCGTGCCTGGGCGGCCAAGGCGTTGATCTCCTCGGCGGTGAGCTCGACGTCGTCGAACACCGCAGACCAGCGGACGTCGGCCAGTTGGTTGGCCCCGACGACGGAGGGATCGGCGGCCACCGCGTCCAGGCGCAGCGTCGGTGAGGGACGCCGCCGCGAGAGTGCCGGCACCCGCACGTCGAAGCCAGCGGAGACCAGTGCCGGCCCCGTGGTGGTCATCAGCTCCCAGGCCTCGTCGGCACTCAGGTAGACCTCACCACGGCGCAGACCACCGGGACGGCCCAACACCGGGAGCAGCCGTTCCAGACGGGCCAGCTCCTCGGACACCTGCCGCTTCGATCGACTGTCGACCAACGCCACCTCGACCGACACCAGGGTGCCGTCCGGGTCGGGGCCCAGCACCGAGAGGAACCACGCCCCGCCGGAGTCGGGCGGCTCGAGTTGCACCACGAGCCTCACGTCGGAGGGCTGCAGGACCGGTCGGGCCCACCGCTCCAGTCGCTTCGCAAGCTCAGATCCAGCCCGGGTGGGAGCCCGCAGTTGTGACCCGTCGAGACGAGTGAGGAAGGCCTCGGCTACCTCGGTGGTGGTGCGCGGCGAGGGAGGAGGAGCCGGCAGTTCGAGACGGCCCGCTGCGTCGGTGGCCACGGCATCGACACCGGCCGCCAGGATCGACTGGGTGAGAGCCTTGGCGTCGGAGCGGTCGAGCGCACCGACGGGACCGGGCATGGCCGCGGCCAAGGCCTCGAGCCGGGCCTGGTCGACCCCGGCGGGCATCCAGCGGACGTGGTAGTCGCCCATACCTTCTTCGGCGTTCTTGCGGTTCCGGTTGCGTCGGCGGGCCCGGAGGGTCGGCACCATGGAGCCGCTGGCCACCAGCGAGAGCGCCCACACGGCGAGGCGCCCCAACCAGCGCACGCTGGAGCCGATCTCGTCGTCACTGATCTGACCGGCACCCACCGCCACCAGCCACCCGAGGGCATCCATCAGCCCAATGGCCTTGGCCGGAGCCTTCATCCCGGCGGGCAACGCCACGGCAGGATGCTCGGACCAGCCGTCGCTCGGCGCACCCACCCGCTGGAGGCGTCGCTCGAGTTCGTCGAGGCTGGCCGGCGGTGTGGACGGACCCGCCGCCCAGAGCACGACCTTGCCGGCGAACCACGAGGCGTGGAGCCGCACCTCACCTGCGGCCTCGAGCACCTGTGGTGCGTCGGTGGCAGTGGCCTGGCCGGGGAGTTCCACCCCGCTCACGACGTCGAGCGCTGCGGCCAGACGATCGCGTTCTGCCTCGAAGTCGGCGATCACCTGATCGCGCTCGACGCGTCGGCACTCCTTCAGTTCGTCGATCTGGTCCTCGGTGTCGCCGAGAAGGCGCACGAGCGAGGCCCGCCAGCGGTCCTGCTGCTGTTCGAGCACGCGCAGTTGGCCAGCGGTGGCCTCCCCCGCTGCCGCAGCCACCACGAGCGCTTCGAAGCGCTCGGTATCGAACGGCGGCACCGGTCGCACCGGCGCCATCTCTTGTGCAGTCTGCATCTGCTCTCCGGCGCGTCTCGCGCTTCGGTCACCGATCTCAGGCCGACCGCGGATCTGATCATCCGCGCTCCGTGGCCTCGAGCCACCCCTGGGCCTGCCTACGTTTCGAGCCGGGGCTGCCGCCGATGGGGAGTCCTCGCGGTTCGAACGCAGCCACATCCTAGCGGCCGCCATGCCGTCCGCACCACATGAACGTCGACACGACCGCCCCGCCTGATTCCCGACCTGTCCCCTTCGAGCACCACCGGCCGCTCGTCGCCAGCCACCACGAGTCCACGAGTCCACGAGTCCACGACGCCAACTCTGCCCGCAGCCGGGCACTCATGCGGTACCCGAGTGCACAGAGCACCGCCTGGGCGCGCCCGAGCCAGGGGCGCACGATCGGACACTTGACAAATTGGCTTCAAGTGTCAAACTGTTCGCATGTCGGCTGCCGCCACCCCGGAACAGATCCTCGACGCCGCCGTCGAGCAGGCGTCGCTCCATGGTCTCCGCCGTCTCTCGGTCGGCGACGTGGCCACCGCCGCCGGGGTGAGTCGCCCCACGCTGTACAAACACTTCCCGTCCAAGGACGCCCTCATCACCGCGGCCGTCGCCCGGGAGACGTCGTCGGTGGCCGCTTCGGTACTCGCCGCCGCCGAGGCGCACGACGATCCCGCGGACGCGCTCGAGGCGGCGGTGGCCGAGACCCTCCGACTGGCCCGTGCCCACCCCCTCCTCGACCGCATCATCCGCACCGAGCCCGACACGCTGCTCCCGGTACTCACCGCCGACGGCGGACCGGTCGTGACCATGGTGCGGACACCGATCGAGACCACCATGGCCGCCCGGCTCCCCCACCTCGACGAACTGCCTCGCCGTCGCCTGGCCGACATCATCTGCCGGCTGTTGATCAGCTACGCCATCAGCCCTCCCGACGACCCGCCCGAGGTGGTGGCCGCTGCCGTCGCGCACTTCCTCGTCGAGGGAGCCTCGTCGCTCGATCCGTTCACCATCCACCCCTCCGCCTGAAAGGTTCACCATGTCGACTGACCCGACCAGCGCGGAGTATCCGCTGCACAACAGCGAGCCGACCTCGGACTCGCACACCACCACGGAGGAGACGGACCGCTGGCGCGACCCGAAACGCTACGGGTGGCTCGGCGGGTTGGCTGTCCCCCTCCTCCCCTTCCTCGGCGGGGG
>JAFIEP010000125.1 GCA_020832495.1 Acidimicrobiia bacterium
GCAATCAGCTGTACGGGGCCAGACCCTCACCGGACCTCCCCCAGAGCGCTCCTCGACGCCACCCCCCGAACCAGCCGGGAAGACCATGCAACCCTGGGACCCCGGAGCGATCAACTACCGGTGTCTCCATTACATGAGCGACCGCCGTTGGGTATCCACCCCACGGGTGGGCCCAGCGGCGATGATCGAACGGCATGCGCCCCCGAGGCGAGTGCCCCGACCTGTGTGAACGAGCGGCCCCTTCGGGGGCCGTTCGTGCGTTCGGCGCACACGGCGCGGCGCGATCAGTCGACGAGGAACGAGCGGGTGTGCGAGACGCAGGTGTCGAGGTCGTCGAGCCAGGGAGCGTGTTCGGCACCGGGGACGATCACGAGCTCCGCGTTCGGCAGGCGGGGAGCGAAGCTGTGCGCCTCCGCCGCGCCCCCGTTGGGGTCGTGTTCGCCCCACAGGAACAGCACCGGCATGGTCAGCTTCGACAACAGCTCGTCGCTGTGGTGCAGGTCGAGGTTCTGTCCTCGGATTGGCGTGAACACGTCGGGTGAGGAGCGGACGTCGTTGGCCAGCGTGTCGGTGTGGCGGAGCAGGGCGTGAGCCCAGTCGAGCATCTGGTCGTCGAACGTCCCGGCGTCGATGGCCCGGCCCAGCCCGAACTGGCGGAGCGCACCCTTCACCATCCCCGCCCGAGGCGAGGGTCACCCACCGCTCGGTCGGGGTGACCCCGACGTGATCCCACAGCCGCTGTTCGGCGTCGACATAGGCGCGCACGTCCTTCGCCATGGCGAGCTTGGTCGCACAGCCGTCACCCGCCGGCCACCACCCACCCGGCGTGCCACCAGTCACCGATCGTGGGACCCCGTCCACCCGCAGGAGGCATCAGCGTTTCTGTCACAGGCCCGTCGTAGGCTGACCAGGAGGCGTCGCCAGGATGACGCCCCTCCGTCCACAGGTGAGGTCCGGTGAACCACAGTCCGTCCACAGGTCGATCCACGGGAAAAAGGGGGGTTGCACCCCTTCCTCCCCACAGGCCTGCCGGTGGAGAGTGTCCCCCTGATGACGAACGTTCCTGACGCCGCGCCCGCGCCCCAGAGGCCCGGGCGAGTCCCCCCGCACGACCTGCAGGCCGAGGAGTCACTGCTCGGCGCCATGCTGTTGTCCCGCGACGCCATTGCGGTGGCCTCCGAGCTGTTGTCACCCGACGACTTCTACAAGCCCGCACACAGCCACGTCTTCGAGGCCATCTGCTCGCTCACCGCCGCCGGCGAACCCTCCGACGCCGTCACGGTGGCCGACGAACTGCGCCGCGCCGGTGTGCTCGACGCCATCGGCGGCCCGGCACTGCTCATCGCGCTGCAGGCCGGCACCCCGGCCACCTCGAACGCCGGCCACTACGCCCGCATCATCGAAGAACACTCGCTGCTGCGGCGCCTCATCAAGGTGTCCGGCGAGATCGCCGAGGCGGCATTCGAGATGCCAGATGACGTCACCAAGACCGTCGACTGGGCCGAGACCCGCATGTTCGACGTGGCGCAGCGTCGGGTCACCGACTCGATGTCGGCCATCTCCGACCTGCTCGACGCCAACCTCGACCATCTCGAGCGCCTCGTCGACCGGGGCGACGCCGTCACCGGGGTGCCCACCGGGTTCGTCGATCTCGACGCCCTCACCGCCGGGTTGCAGCCCAACGCCCTCATCGTGATCGGCGCCCGCCCCTCGGCCGGCAAGACCGCCTTTGCGCTGTCGATGGCCGCTCACGCCGCCATGGAGGCCAACCGGCCGGTGCTGCTGTTCTCGCTCGAGATGAGCAACCTCGAGCTCTGCCAGCGCCTCCTGTGTGCCGAGGCCCGGGTCGACTCCAAGCGCATCCGCAGCGGCCAGCTCGACCAGAAGGACTGGGATCGCATCGCCCACGCCACCGGCCGCCTGGCCGAGGCGCCCCTGTGGATCGATGACAACCCCAACACCACCATCATGGAGATCCGCTCCAAGGCCCGGCGCCTCAAGGCTCGGGTCGGTGACCTGGGCATGGTGGTCGTCGACTACCTCCAGCTCATGACGGGTCGCTCCAACGCCGAGAGCCGCCAGGTGGAGGTGTCGGAGATGAGCCGCGGGCTCAAGATCCTGGCCCGTGAGCTCGAGTGTCCGGTGGTGGCGTTGTCGCAGCTCTCCCGCCAGCTCGAACTGCGCGCCGACAAGCGCCCCATGCTGGCCGACCTGCGCGAGTCGGGCTGTCTCACCGCCGACACACCCATCACCCGGGCTGACACCGGCGAGGTCACCACCATGGGTGCCCTGCACGCCTCCGGCGAGCGGGACATCCCCATCTGGACGATGGACGAGCGTTACCGGATGCGTCGCTCCACCATGACCCACGTGTTCTCGAGCGGCGTGAAGACCGTCTACGAGCTGTGCCTGGCCTCGGGCCGGCGGGTGAAGGCCAGTGCCAACCATCCGTTCCTGGCCCTCGAGGGGTGGTTCCCCCTCGAGGACCTCGACGTGGGTGACCAGGTGGCCGTCCCCACCGGCGGCCGCTGGCCCGAGTCGGTCGGTACCGACGCCGACCAGGCCGACGACCCCGTCGTTCCCCGCGAGGTCTGGGCCTACCTGCGCAAGGTGCTGCCCAACCATGGGCTGTCGGTGACCGATCTGGCCGAGCGCTGGCCCGACGACCGCTTCATCGACGAGGTGTACGCCAACCCGCTCACCCTCGAGGCCGCCCGCACGCTGGCCGACATCGTCGGTGACCGCCAACTGCGCGACATCGCCTCGGCCGACGTGCGCTGGGACACCATCGTGTCCATCAGCGAACTCGGTGACGAGGAGGTGTTCGACGCCACCGTGCCCGGCACCCACAACTTCGTGGCCGGCGGTGTGGTGGTGCACAACTCCATCGAGCAGGACGCGGATGTGGTGATGTTCATCTACCGCGACGAGATCTACAACCCCGAGTCCGAGGACCGCGGCACGGCCGAGATCATCGTGGCCAAGCAGCGCAACGGCCCCACCGGCGTGGCACATCTGGCCTTCTTGGATCACTTCACCAAGTTCGCCAACATGGCCAAGACCGGCGCCAACCCGCCCCTCTGAGTGGGGGATCCCCGTCCAGCACCTTTCGGGAACAAGACTCGTTCCCGTTTGTGCGCCGGCTGGGGTGACGCTAGGTTGCCGATCGCAGCAACGCACCCGAACAGGGGAAGCCGGTCGAAGTCCGGCACTGTCCCGCAGCCGTAGGTCACCTCCGTGGTGGCGAGTCGGAATGCCTGCCGGGAGCGGAGCGGCTCCGAATCATCCGTCGTGGACAACGGGTACGGAGCCTGACGCTGGGTGTCCGTCCGTCCCGCGCCAAGGGGTCGGCTGGTTCCCGCATCGGGTCTCGTACACCGGGGCCCGGAATGCGAAAGGAACCCATGTCGAACATCATCCCCCTCGAGGCCGCCTCGGCGCGGCCGCCCGCCCGCCCGCCGGTGCGACCATCAGCCCAACCGCCGGTGCCCGCACCGCGTGAGGACGCGGCGGCGCGCCGCCGTCATCCCGCCAGCGCGGCCGGCGGTCGACCCCGCCGCTGGCGTGTTGGGCTTCTGGCCCTGGTGGTCGTCCTCGTGGCCGCCGCCTGCCAGCCGGTGTGGCCGGTGCAGGTGCCCTACCTCACCCCGGCCGACAACGCGGCGGCGTGGCTCGAGGCCGACCACGCCGTCAACGGCTCCTCCTACGGCGCCGGACAGTACGTGGACCTCATCTGGGCCTATGCCGCGACTGGCGCCGACCAGGCGCTGGCCGACGGCCCGTGGGCCGACCTCGTGGCGGCAACGCCTGCCTACGTGGAGCCGTCGTCGGGCAACGTGAATGTCGGTGCCGCCGCCAAGGTGATCCTGGCGGCCCACACGATGCGAGCGAACCCCGCTGACGTCGGCGGGCTCGACGTGGCGGCGCTGCTGCGCGGCACGCTGATCACCGCCGGCACCGACGAAGGTCGCTTCGCCGGTGCCTCGGTCTTCACCCAGTCCCTGGCCGTGCTCGCCCTGGCGCCCACCGCTGGCGGGGTCCCGCCCAGCGCAGCGCAGTGGTTGGCCGACCGGCAGTGCCCCGACGGGTCGTTCGCCTTCGGTGCCTGTGGATCGGGTTCGGTGGACATCACCGCTGTGGCCACCCAGGCCCTCCGCGCCGCCGGTGGTCAGGCCGACGCCGTGCTCGCCGCCACCGTGTGGCTGCTCGACCAGCAGGATGCCAACGGGGGTTTCGGCTCGACCCCCAACGCCAACGCCACCGGTCTGGCGGCGTCCACCCTGCGCTGGAACAACCACCCCGCCGCCGCGGAGGCCGCAGCGGTGTTCATGACGACCCTGCAGTACCCGGCGGGCTCGGGAGCCCAGTCGGGGGCCATCGCCTGGACGGCCGCCAACGACGGCAGCCTGTTCTTCGCCACCGTCCAGGGCGTGCTGGCCTTCGGGGCCGGGCCGCTGCACCAGCTGCGGTTCCCCGCCGTGGTGGGCGAACCGTGCGACGGCGAGGAGGGTGTCACCGTCGTGGTCGACACCGCCCGCTTCGACAACACCATCTCGGTGGCTTGCGCGGAGGGACCGCAGGCGTCGGGCCTGGCGGCACTGGAGGCCGCTGGGGTGGACATCGGCGACGTGCCGGGCACGAACGCCGTGTGCACGCTCAACGGCTTCCCCACCGAGGGCTACCCCGACTGCTGGTTCCAGGGATTCTGGTCCTACTGGCATGCCGATGAGGGCGCCACTGCGTGGTCGATGTCGATGACCGGCGCCGGATCGCGGGTGCCGCCGCTCGGCTCGGTCGAGGGCTGGCGCTACGAACCCGACTACGCCAACCACAGCGCCGTGCCGCCGGGCATCGCCCCGAACGTGCCCTGAGGTTGCGGGCCGGGCCGGGCCCGGTGCCACGCCCACCCCGCCCGCCCACGACAGAGATCCCCCCCCGCCAGCAGACCCCCCCAC
>JAFIEP010000126.1 GCA_020832495.1 Acidimicrobiia bacterium
GGCTACGACTTCGCCGGCATGCTGATCATCTGGTGGTCCGACCCCACAGTCGACGCCCCCGTCCCCGCCCAGCCGACCGACATCTCACCCGACGGAGTGGTGTCCACGCTGCAACCCACGCTCGGGGGCACGTACACCAACCACCATCCCGACGCCGGCCGCGGCGCCGTACTGTTCACCGTCACCGACCCCACAGGCGCACTCGTCACCGTCGCCGCCACCACCCCCACCTGGTCGGGACTGCACAACGACACCACCCCCGACTGGGCCGACCTGCAATGGGGCGTCACCTACACGCTGCGCGCCTGGTCCGTGGCGCGCTTCCACGACGAACCCGGATGGGAACCGCTGATCACCGACCTGTTCTTCGAACCAGCCAACGCCTCACCGCCCGTCACCACCACCTTCACCCCCAGCCCCGTCGCCCTCGACGGTGTCGCCGACAGCGACGTGGTGTTCGCCACCGAAACCCTCGACGTCACCACCCAACTCGGCACCATCGAAGCTGTCGACTACCACGCCAACGGCGTCCCCATCGCCACCAACGAACCGAACAGCATCGCGTGGGACACCACCAGTATCGACGACGGACCCGTCGAACTCACCGCCACCGTCACCCTCGACGACACCACCACCTGGGACACCCAACCCATCACCGTCTACGTCGACAACACCACCACCACCGCCATCGACCGTGTGGAACTCGACCACGAACGCGGTCTCATCGACCTCGACACCTACGCCGAACACCTCGTCCGCGCCGCGCTCGGACGGCACGGACTCCCCGACCGCTACCAGCCGCCGGCGCCCAGCGACCCCGACGAGCAGGTGTGGCGATCGGGCACCGTGCCGCTCGCAACGATGCTTGCTTTCGACTTCGACCACCTCCAAGCCGCAACACAAGACCTCATCGACGACCTCCTCGGCAACGACCCACCCGGATCGCTCGACAGCCCACAACAAGGCGGCGGTTCGACCTCCGACGCCAACTGCCTCCACCCCGACCAGGAGGGGGCGTTGCTGAGGAACCCTGACGGAGCAGGATGGATCGATGCCTGCAACATCGTCGGCGAGTGGGACGACCCGGACCTCCCCGTGTACGACATCTCCTTCCGGGTGCGTAGCGACGGCGACGGCCCATCCAACGACCCGAGAGGTGTCGACCCGACACCGTCGGTGGATGACCCCTCCGTGCCGCAGCAGATCTACGAATACCTTGCTGTCATCGAAGCGTCACTGTTGACGTTCCGCGACGCCGGGTACGACGTGTCCATGCCCGCACCCGCCGGCCTCGGACCCAACGGCTACTTCTTCATCGAAGTCGCCGACCTTTCCTCGGCTAGCGCGGCTGGCACCGTCAGGGAGACCCGCGGCATGTACGTCATCACCCTGGACCCCGCAACCGCGAAGGGGTACGCAGCGATCCACGAGGTGTTCCATCTAATGCAGTTCACCGCCGCAGCGGACACGACCTCGGTCGACCGCGACACCTACGGGTGGGCACTCGAATCGACCGCAATGTATGCCGAGGCCTACTACGGGACCCTGCCTGGCTCACCTCTCGCTGACCTGTCAACCACCATCTCGAGACCAACTGCATTCGGGAGCAAAGGGTGGTCCGACCCGCCGGAAGCCCTTCGCGTCTACCCCTCGCTGTGGCAGGCACCGGCCTTCAGCTTGACCGCTGAAGCCCCGCCGCGCCTGAGCCGCGTCGCCGGCTGGGCGAACAGCCCCGAGTCGAACTGGAACTGGGGTCGGCGGCGCCACTACTCGGGTGGCATCTTCTGGCAGTACCTCGCCGAACAAGTCGACGACCCGGCCGCCGACATCGACATCGTGTTCGACTTCTGGGACGGCATCGCCGACGAGAACGGCACCATCGACTACTTCGCCGACATCCTCACGCCACTAGTCGCCACCTATGACATCGACCTCCCCGACGCGCTGCGGGACTTCTGGGTTGCCATCCACCTCCTCGACACCGACAACAACGACATCGACCGCTTCGCGTGGCAACTCCCCTCGAGCAACCCCACCCGCTGGCGGGGTTCTGGGGACTACGGACTCGGTGGAGCGCTGCCCGCCGGAGACATGGGAGACGGATTCGGCAAGGACTACCGGCGCCTCATGTCCCCATCACGACTGCCGGTCGGAACCTTTGAGACATCGCGGGTGGTGACATTCCTGTCGTCGTCGATCCCCACGGTCGAAAGCGGCCGGATTTCATCTGGTGGCGCGTGGGTGTACGACCTCGAGATCGGCGACTTCGCACCGGGCAGCCTTGACGTCACCGTCGACACGGACAGCCCCCACGTCGCCGCCACCCTCATCGCCTACGACAGCGACGGCCACCCCACCATCTGCGTCCGCGGCGCCGCCCCCGAGATCGAGCAACGCAACAACGCCGGCGCCCTGTCAGTCGACCTCGACCACGACTGCACCGACGCCAGCCTCATCATCACCCACACCGACCCCACACCCGACACCGAACTCGTCCACTTCCGAGCCACAATCACCCACACTTGGGGCGGCGTCACCGCAGTGCCAGTCAACTTCTTCACACTCGAGGCAGCCCCCCTCAACGGCCTACACGCCAGCACATGGATTCGAGTTGTCCGCCCATCTCTAGGGATCTTCACCGGTCAGATTGTCAAGAACGGCATCGAGTTCACTGTCCACACCGGTACCGCCGGCCCCTCCGGGTCCGTGGAGTATCGGCTTCACTTCGATGACAACATGTCGGAGGTCGTGAACGCCCCACCGCACTCCGCGAGCACGACGCGTGTAGGCGTCAGCGGCTACCCGTTCGGAACAACCACAGCGATCACCCGAATCGACGTCCTGTCTGGTCACATCGACTCGTGGGACGCCGTAGCTTATCGGGAGTGGGCGATATGATTCGCCCACTCGATAGGCCAGCCCGTCGCACAACCTCAGCGGCGGCCGTCGCGTTCGCTGTGCTCCTCATAGTTGTCGGCAGCTGCCGAAGCGCCGCCGATTACGACGAGGAGGGTCTGCCACCGACCGGACCCACATCGCCGCCACCGACTCGACCGGACGGTCTGTTACCCGGCGCGTTCGACTACCACCTCGAACCGCCTCCAGCCCTATCGTTCTTTGGCACCCGTGAGTTGGCGTTCCTGTCCGCCGGCTCAACCGACGCTCTCGATCGGCACCACTCCGACCCCGAAGCAACCGCAGCGTTCCTCGACTGGGCGGACGACCGCACGAGCCGGCCAGTGGCCGGCCCACACGACACCACCTGGGCCGGCTCCAGCGGTAGACAGGGTCACCGTTCGTGGCGCAACCTGCCTCTCCCCGACGACGGTCCATCGGTCGGCTGCTCGGAGCACTGGATCTCCATCGTCGACAGCGACAGCAACGAGATCGCCCGCCTCGCCCCGGGCATCTGCATCGGACAGTCCGACGACCGCCCCGCCGACTCCATCACCATGATCTCTGTCCACCCGCACTGGGTCGTCATCGGCGGCGAACTCGTCCATCGTGCAGCAGACCCGCCCTCCCGGCGGGGTCCCGAGCCGCCACCAGCGCACGTCGCTGAGCTGCACGAGTTCAGTGACGCCGAGGTCGAACCCGGAACCACCATCGACATTTTTCCTGCACCCGGCGAACGAGATCCTGTGCGCTACGGCTGGGGCTGGCTCAGTGAAGAACCTCATGGCCGGTCCAGCAGATCAGCCGAACGCGTCTGCCTCGCCGTCTACGTCCGCGCCGGCGACGCTGACCCCGACGCCGACGGTGTCGTCACCTTCGACCTCGATGTCCGCGACGCCGACGACCAACCCCTCGACCACCACATGGTCGTCCCCCCGCAAGCGTCACCGAACACCCTCACCGTGTTCTCCATCGCCCCACTCCCCCTGCAGGATCCCGCC
Source organism: Acidimicrobiia bacterium (assembly GCA_020832495.1). Taxonomy (GTDB): domain Bacteria; phylum Actinomycetota; class Acidimicrobiia; order Acidimicrobiales; family Acidimicrobilacustridaceae; genus JAFIEP01. Next base: position 3,897 of record JAFIEP010000126.1, read on the forward strand.
ACCGTCACCCTTACCCCCCGCAGCGGCGACATCCACTCCTGGGCCATCGAAGGCCACGGTTGCTGAACGGGAGCAGCCCCTCAGCCGGCCTGCGGGGCGTCCGGCACGGGTTCGGCCCCGGTCGCCCGCACGAGGAACGCCACGGCCGCCTGGCGGCTCACCGGTTCGAGGGGGCGGAACGTCCCGTCCTCGAAGCCCTCGACGATGCCCTGCCCCACGCCCCAGGCGATCTCGGTGCAGAAGGGGTGATCGGCATCGACGTCGGAGAAGTCGCCGCCCGCACACAACGGCTCGGCCTTGGGTGTGTCCTCCGCCCGATAGAGGAACGCCATCGCAGCCTGGCGACTGACCGGCTCACCCGGTCGGAACGTGCCGTCGTCGTAGCCCTGGGCGATGCCTTCCCCGGCAAGCCACATGATCTCGGCGCAGAACGGATGGTCGGCGTCCACGTCGGAAAACCCGCCGCTGACGTCGCACACCTCGGGTTCCTCGTCGACGTCTACCTTCGCCGCACCCACCTGCGATCGGTACAGGAAGGCCGCCATGGCTTGGCGGCTCACGGCCGCGGTCGGGCGGAACGTGCCGTCGTCGTAGCCCTGAACGATTCCGTCGCGCACCGCGGTGGTGATCTCGTCACAGAACGGGTGGCCGGCAGGGATGTCGCTGAAGAGCGTGTCGTCGCAGGCTGGCGCGGGCGGACCAGCCAAAAGTGCCGGGTCCTCGATGAACTGCGGCTCGCACCACTCCGGGGCAGAGATCGGGTTGCAGCGTGCCGGCGTGCCCCCCGGCATCTGCACGAAGTAGCCGGTGTCCTGGCGTGGGTCCTCCTCGGGGAAGTCGGTGCTCACGAACTGCGCGCCGCTGGCCAGCGCAGTGTCGCGGACGTCGAAGAGGTCGTCGCCGGTCTGCTGGGGGTCGTTGTCGGCTCGGGTACGCACCATGTAGCCCGCAGCGATGGCCGACTGGATGGCGTCGAAGCTGCCGACGGCGTTGTTGTACTTGATGAACGCCGTCTCGGGGTTACCCGGCGCCGACCCACTCGAGAACATGACCCGGCCTTCGAGCGAGGGATGCCCGTCGAGGTAGGCGTTCTGGATGCGACCACCGTTGTCGAGGCCGAACATGACCTTGCCCCGCACCTCGCCGAGTGTCGGCCAGCCGTCAGTGAGGATGGCCTCCTCGAGCGTTTCCCGCTCACCACGGACGGAGTCCGGCGTGATGATCCGCTCCTCGTCGAACACCGAGAGGATCTCGGCGTCCACAGCGTCGAGCTGTTCGGCGTCGAACTCGATGGGTTGCACGAAGCCGAGGTTCAGCGGGTCGGGAATGGTGGCGTCCTTTGCCTCCACGAGCACGAACACCGGCACGTGGCCGGGGTTGGCGTCGGACCATTCGCGCAGCTCGGTGAGACACGACACCAGCGTCCAACACGTGCTCTCCACGTCCACCTCTTGGATGTGGAGCACCTTCATGCCCGGCTCGTGCAACTCGGGGATACCCGGGTCGAGGGGCAGCCCGGCGAACGCCTGGGCGTTACGCTCCGCGTAGCGACCGCCCTCGGGGTCGGCGAAGATGTCGAGTTCGATCTGGCGAACGCCGAGTTCGGCGAACTGCTCGGGCAGCGGCCGGTGCTCGTAGTCCCAGAACTGGGTGAGGCCGGGGAACTGTGCCTCGAGGGCCGCCTCGAACTCGGGCTGGAGGAACTTCTTGTACGAGTTGTGGGTGCCGACGACCTGGATCTCGTTCAGGCGCAGCTCGTCGTCGTGGGGATAGCCGGTGACACCATCGTTCGAGCCGGTGGCGCCGGCCGGTGACCCGGGAGGCGCACCGACCAGACCGAGGGCCAAGAGCAGCAACGCCGCCAGTGAGACGAGCGACGCGCGACGACGCGAACGGTGCATGGTGAAAGCCTCCGGCCCCCCGGGGCGCGCCACCGTCGGTGGCACCTGACCTTCCCCGACCAGGACATCCCTTGTTTACCAGAGGTTCACTCTGCGTGGTCAGCGGGCGGCGCGCCGAACCCGGCGTGCTCAGCCGGCTTTGGCGATGACCTCGTCGCCGTAGCGGGCCAGCGCGTCGGCGGTGTCGGCCCAGAACAGGAACGACGGCACGATCACCCGGTCGGTGCCGATGTCGGCCAACGCCTTCACCTCGTCGAGCGCACCGTCGCCGATGGCCCCGTTCCCGCCGGTGGTCATCTCGATGGCCGCTCCGTCCCGACCGTGCTCGGTCGCCGTGGCACGCACCACGTCGAACAGCCGGGCCAGCTCCTCGTGGCTGCCCTTGCCGGGGAAGAACCCGTCACCGAGCCGGCCGGCCCGCCGGGCGGCGATGTCGGTGTGGCCCCCCACGTGGATGGGGATCGAACCGTTCACCGGCTGCGGCCGCATGACGCAATCGGTGAAGTCGACGAAGTCGCTGTGATGGCTGGCCTTGTCCTCGGTCCACAACGCACGCATGGCAGCCACGTAGTCGTCGGTGCGCTTGCCGCGCTCGGCGAACGGAACCCCGATGGCGTCGAACTCCTCCTCGAGCCAGCCCACGCCGATGCCGAGGTGCATGCGTCCCTTCGACATCGAATCCAGGGTGGCCACCTCTTTGGCCAACACCACCGGGTTGCGCTGCGGGACGATGAGGATGCCGGTGGCCAGGTTGATCCGCTCGGTGGCGGCGGCCACGTAGCTGAGCCAGATCAACGGATCGGGAATGGGTGTGTCCTCGCCGCCGGGCATCTTGCCGGACGGGTCGTAGGGGTAGGCGCTCTCGTAGCCCGAGGGCACCACCACGTGCTCCACGGTCCACAGCGACTCGAACCCGGCTTCCTCGGCGGCGCGGGCGAAGCCGGCGGCGGCATCGGGGTCGATGAAGGGTCCAACATTGGCGAAAGCGAGTCCGAACTTCATGGCAGCATGCTGGCACAGTTCACCGATGGCCGCCCCCGCTGGGGCGTCCCAGCCTTCAGGGTTCCGCTCCGTGCACATCGCCTTCGTCACCTCCGAACGCCCGCAGGTCCTGGCCGACGACGTGGACCGCCCGTTGCACGAGGCCGCAGCGGCGCGACGCGGCTGGCACCTCGAACACACCTCGTGGTGGGACCCGACCGTCGACTGGGCAGCGTTCGACCTGGTGGTGGTGCGCTCGGTGTGGGACTACGTGGAGCAGACCGCCGCCTTCCGCTCGTGGCTGGAGGCACTGCCCTCCGAGGTGCACCTCCACAACCCCCGGCCGCTGGTGCAGTGGAACATGGACAAGCGCTACCTCGGCGATCTGTCCGCCGCCGGAGCGGACGTGGTGCCCACCGCGGTGGCCACCGACGAGACCACGCTCGCTGGCGCACTCGACGCCGCCACCGAGCCGCCGTGGACGCTCGGAGGGGGCGAGCGATCCCAGGTGGTGGTGAAGCCGACGGTCTCGGCCGGCAGCCGGCGCACGGGTCGCTTCGACGCCGGCGACGAGCGAGCGACGGCACTCGGGCGGGAGATCCTGGCGGCGGGCGGCCAGGTGCTCGTCCAACCGGCCGTGCCCTCGGTGGCCACCGAGGGCGAGGTGGCCGTGGTGTGCTTCGCCGGCGAGGTGTCGCACGTGGTGCGCAAAGGCCCGATGCTGGCCAGCGGCGGCGGCCTGCTCGGCGGGGCCTACCACGAACGACTGACGAAGCTCTCGAGCGACGACCCCGCTGCCCGCACGGCCGTGCACGCTGCGCAGCAAGCGATGGCGGCGGTCGACGCTGTAGCGGGCAAACGGTGGCCCACCGAGGTGGCACTGCCGCTGTTGTACGCCCGCTACGACGTGGTCACCCTCCCCGACGGTGCCGTCGTGGTGTTGGAAGCCGAGTTGTTCGAGCCGGCGTTCTACCTGCCGGTGGTGCCTGCAGCCGCCGAGCGCTTCGCCGACGCGCTGGCCACGGTCACAGCGAAGCGCACCGCGACCTCACCGACGAGTGGTGACCTCGAGGAGTTGCGCCGTCTCGGCTGACACCGGTGCGGCCAGCACGGCGGTCACCAGATCCACGAGGTGGCTGGTGAACAGGCGGTCGTCGACGGCCGGCGGTCCCTCCGCCCGGCGGGCCAACTCGACCAGGGTGAAGCGGATGGCAGCGAAACGGCGGTGCAGTCGTTCGACGGCCACCGGTCCGAGCAGCGGCGCAACGGTGGCGCGCCACCGGTCCGTGCTGTCGGCGATGGTGGCCGGGTCGACGTCGGGGGCCAGCGGAGCGCCGGGCACACCGCCGGAGCGCACGCCGCCTGGGCGTTGCACCACGTCGGCCACGATGCGGAGGTCGTAGCGGCCCTGTTCGTCGGCCAACAGCGCAGCCAGCGGACGCACGTAGGCCGCCGCCAGCGACCGCAGGTCGGCGGGCACCGGCATTGCGTCGAGCAGCGTGTGTCGAGCGTGCTCCACCTCGTCGTGGCGACGGGCGAGGACCGCACGCACCACCCCCCGCCGGTCGCCGAAGTGGTACTGCAGCGCCGTCGAGTTCCGCACCCCTGCAGCGCCGGTGATCTCCCGCAGGGACACCCCGTCGACGCCTCGTTCGGCGAACAGGCGGGCGGCGGCATCCAGCAGCGCTCGGCGGGTGTGCTCGGGGTTCGGGGCCATGGGAGGTGGTCGCGCTTGTGGTCGCGGTCGGCGCATCATATCATGCGGGTGCATGAAATTGGCATCGGCTCCGCCGACGCCAAGCCGCACCCGAACGACCGAGGATCCACCATGGCCATCGACTTCACCCTCGCCCCCGAACACGAGGAGATCCGTCTCCGGGTACGCGACTTCATCGAGAACCGGGTCATGGTGGAGATGGCCGACTTCGACGACGAGGAGAAAGTCCTCACCCGCGAGGAGTACATCCGCACCATCCTGGCGCTGCGCGAAGAGGCCAAGGAGCTCGGCCTGTGGCTGCCCCACATGCCGCCGGAGTGGGGTGGGATGGGCCTCGGCCACGTGGCGCTGGCCATGGTGCAGGCCGAGTCGGGCAAGACCCGGCTGGGACCGTGGATCCTCAACTGCATGGCGCCCGACGAAGGCAACATGCACACGCTGTTGCACTGGGGCACCGACGAACAGAAGGACGACTACCTGCGTCGCCTCTGCGAAGGCACCGCCATGTCGTGCTTCGCCATGACCGAGCCCGAAGTGGCCGGGTCGGACCCGACGCTCATGCAGACCCGGGCCGAGAAGGACGGCGACGAGTGGATCATCAACGGCCACAAGTGGTTCATCTCGAACGCCCGTCGGGCCCAGTTCGCCATCCTCGTGGCCCGCACCGAGGACGACGTCCCCGAGGGCACCCGCGGCGCCACCACGGCGTTCCTGGTCGACCTCCCCGCCGAGGGGTGGAACGACGTACGTGAGGTGGAGACCATGCACGGCTCCACCGGTCACTCCGAGATCGTCATCGAGGACCTGCGGGTGCACGACTCGAAGGTGCTCGGCGGACGGGGCAACGGCCACCGCCTGGGCCAGTACCGCCTCGGCCCGGCCCGTCTGGCCCACTGCATGCGCTGGATCGCCCAGGCCGAGACGGCGCTCGACATGATGGTCGACCGATCACTGCACCGGTACTCCCACGGCTCGCTGCTGGCCGAGAAGCAGGGCATCCAGTGGCTCATTGCGGATTCGGCCATGGAGCTGTACCAGTGCAAGCTCATGGTGCTGCACGCCGCCTACAAGATCGACCGGGGTGACGACTTCCGCACCGAGGTCTCCATGGCCAAGCACTTCGTGGCCAACAGCTTGAACCGCATCATCGACCGAGCCATCCAGGTGCACGGCGCCCTCGGCTACTCCACCGACACCCCCCTGGCCAAGATGTTCCAGCACGCCCGCTGGGCCCGGTTCGCCGACGGCGCCGATGAGATCCACCAGATGCGCATCGCCGAGCGCACCATCGCCGCCTACACCGACCACGGCAGCACCCGCACCGCCACCGGCGACCTCCCCCTCTGAACGATGGACCTCACCGGGAAAGTGGCACTCGTGACCGGGGCGTCCGGCGGCATCGGCGCCGCCGTGGCCCGCCACCTGCGCGGGCAGGGCGCGGACGTGGTGCTGGCCGACGTCGACGTGTCCGCCGGCGAGGCGCTGGCCGACGAGCTGGGGGCGACCTTCGTCCGCTGCGACGTGTCGAGGATGGCGGACAACGAGGCAGCGATGGCCACCGCGGTCGACACCTACGGTGGCGTCGACCTCGTCCACCTCAACGCCGGCATCAGCACCGGCTGCGGGTTGGGCGACGACTTCGACGAGGCCCGCTACCGCCGCGCCATGAGCATCAACCTCGACGGGGTGGCCTTCGGGGTGCACGCCGCGCTCCCCCACCTGCGCACCCGGGGCGGTGGCACCATCATCGCCACTGCGTCGATGGCCGGGCTGGTGGCGGTGGCACTCGACCCCATCTACGCGGCCAACAAGCACGCCGTCGTCGGCATGTGCCGGTCACTGGGGCTGGCCCACGCCCCCGAGGGCATCCGCGTGATGGCCCTGTGCCCGTCGTTCGCCCACACCGCCATCATCGCCGACATCAAGGACCTGCTCGACGAGAGCGGCTTCCCCATTCTCGACGTGGCCGAGGTGGTCGCCGCCGTCGATGCCATGCTGGCGGACGGCAACGGCGGCGACTGCTGGTTCGTGGTTCCGGGTCGAACGAGCGAACCGTTCGGCTTCCGCAACGCCCCCGGACCGCGAACGGGTACGTGACCGACACCTTCGAGGTCGACGGCGTCACCTTCAGCTGTGCGATGGCGCTCGCCCGCTCCCGCAGTGCGCAGCACTTCCACCTCGACAAGCCGGTCGAGCTGGCACGGGCCTACCTCGATCTGACCAAGAGGCTGGTCGACACCAACCTGGTGGAGATCGGCATCCGTCAGGGCGGTTCGGCGGCACTCGCCACCCTTGCTGGTCGGCCGCGACGCATGGTGGCCATCGACATCGCCAAGCCGGTGCCCGCGTTGCAGGAGTTCATCGACCAGCGTGGATTGCACGACCGACTGCGGCCGCACTTCGGGGTCGACCAAGCCGACGAAGAGGCGGTGGCCCGCATCGTCGACGACGCCTTCGGTGGCGAACCCATCGACGTGGTGATCGACGACGGATCCCACCTGATCGACGCCACACGAGCCAGCTTCGAGGTCCTGTTCCCAAGACTCCGTCCCGGCGGCCGGTACCTGATCGAGGACTGGGACTGGGAGTTGCGCTACGTCGCAGAGTTCGAGCGACTCCTCGACGACGACCCGGTGGCGGCGGCCGGCCTGGCCTCGAGGATCGTGGACGACCCCATGTGGAGCCGGCTCAGCGCCACCGCACAACGTCGGGCGACCGACCGACGGGTCCGTGACACCCTCCTGTCCGTCGAGGAACCACCGCAGCCCTACCAGCCGCTGGCGCTGTTGGCCATGGAGTTGACCACCGCGCTGGCCGTGACCCCTGGGCTGGTCGCCAGCGTGGCGGTGGACCGGTGGTGGATCACCGTGGAGCGAGGACCCGACACCGTGGCTGCTCCCATCGACCTCGCAGCCATCACCAGTCTGGCGGGCGACCTCACCTACCGACCCGCCGGAACCTGGCAATAGCATGAACCAGATGCTGATCGACGGCGTGACCTTCACCAACGGGCCCGCTCGAAGATCATCCCCCGACGGGACGAGCTTCCACGTGGCGAAGCCCGGTGACCTCCTCGAGGCCTACATGGAGCTGGCGGCCGAGATGGCCGACACGAACGTGGTCGAGCTCGGGATCTACCAAGGGGGTTCGGCAGCGCTGGCCATGCTGGCGGGGAAACCCCGTTGCATGGCGGTGATCGACATCTGCGAGCCCGTCGACGCGCTCGACGAGTTCGTCGCCACCCGCCGTCTCTCGGACCGACTCAAGCCGCACTACGGCGTCGACCAGGCCGATCGAGCCGAGCTGGCCCGGATCGTGCACGACGACTTCGCCGGCGAACCACTCGACCTCGTCATCGACGACGCCTCGCATCGCCTCGCCCCGACACGAGCGTCGTTCGAGGCGCTCTTCCCCCTCCTGCGTCCCGGCGGGCGCTACCTCATCGAGGACTGGCGCTGGGATCTGCGGCTCATGAAGGGCCTGGAACAGATGGCCGAGGACGACCCCGACCGCCTGCAGGAAGGTGTGGAGACAGCGATGCAGCGCGGACCCGGTCCGATCGCCTCATCCTCGCTGGCGCGAGCCATGGGCGAGGCAGCGGACGGCCAACTGGGCGAGCACCCGTCGGGCCATGCGTCGCCGACCGAGGAATCGCGGCTGCTCGTGGCCATTGTCAGCGAGTTGGCCGCCGCACATGCCGTGTCACCCGAGGTGGTGGGTCCGGTCGAGGCACGCAATTGGTGGATCACCGTCGAACGAGGTCCCGCTCCGTGCCCGAGTCCGGTGGACCTCGCTGCGCTCACCGGCCCTGCCCACGCACTGCTGCGCTGACACCGCGTCAGTCGGACGCAGCAGGGTCCTGGCGGTAGAAAGCCGACAGCACGCCGTACAGCTCCGGCTCGTGGAACCGCACCTCGGCAGGCACGGTGAAGAACGCCTCGGTGGCCACGGCGAAGAACTCACCGGGGTTCACCCCGGCATAGGGACGCAGCACGAGGCTGCCCTCCCCGGTGGCCACCCGGTCGTAGACCTCGGTGCAGACTCGTTCCCACTCAGCCGCCTGATCCCGATCGGCAATGGGTGGGCGACCATCGGCGTCGCCCCCGAGCATGTCGATCTTGTGGGCGAACTCGTGGAACACCACGTTGTAGCCCCGCTCAGGATGTCGGGTGCTCTGCTCAACGGCGTCCCACGTGATGATCACCGGGCCGTACTGCTGGGCCTGCCCCGCGATCGGCATCGGTGCGTCGCTGACCAGCCCCTGGACCTGGCTGTGCTGGCCGGTGAGCACCACCGTGGTCGGGTGCACGATGATGGCGCTCACCAGGCGATAGGCGTCCCGACGCAACCCGACGATGAGCCGGGATGCTTCGGAGGCAATGGTCACCATCATCTCGTCGGTGAGTTCGAAGCCGCGCGCCGCCTCCCAGGTGGTGTCGGCCAACAGGTCGAGGGTGCGCAACTCGAGCGCCGCCTGCTCATCGGCGTCGAGGTGGTCCCAGCCCGGCAGGCGCTCGGCCACGATGACACGCCACTCGTCGGGAAAGCCGCTGCCCTGCTCACGGTGGCGGTGCCACCAGTGCCGACCGCTCACGTGAGGTCGAAGCCGAAACGCTCCGCCCACGCCGCCTGCCACGACTCGGTGTCGAGCGCTGCCATGGCCACCAGGTCCTCGTCGGCGATGGTACGGAGCCGGGCGATGATGGCCTCGGCGTCCCATCCCACCGGGTAGCGCAGGCGGAGTCCGTCGTCGGCCACCGACGCCGCCACCACCTCGGCCACTTCCTCGGGCGGCGTCGGCGTGCGCAGCATGCGCGCGTAGTAGGCGAGGGCCTTCTCGGCGGCCAACGGGTAGGACGTGTCAGTCGGTGGCGGGGTCGAGCGCGACCAGATGGGGGTGAGGATCACGCCCGGTTCGATGAGCCGCACCCGGACGTCGAAGGGGGCCAACTCCTGGGCCAGGGCGTCACTCATGGCCTCGAGCGCGTGCTTCGACGCGGCATAGGCGCCCATGGAGGGGCGGACGAAGCGTCCGGCCAGGGAACTCATGTTCACGATCCACCCGCGCCGGCGCTCGCGCATCGAGGGTAGGACGGCCTGGGTGCAGCGCAACGCCCCGAAGAAGTTGGTCTCCATCTGGCGGCGGAACTCAGCGAGCGGCATCTCCTCCACCGGCCCGCTCCCCGACACGCCGGCGTTGTTGACCACCACGTCGAGTGGTCCTTCGCCCAGCATGGTGGCGAACGCCGCCTGCACCGACTCGTCGTCGTCCACGTCCATCGCCACCACTCGCACCCGACCTTCCGGGAGCGACTCGACGGCCGCAGCCAGGTCGGTGGCCCCCTCGGGGTTGCGCACCGCCGCCCACACGAGGTCGTGGTCGGCCGCCAACCGGACGGCGGTGGCCAAGCCGATCCCGCTGCTTGCTCCAGTGACCACTGCTGTTGCCATGAGAACCCCCGATCCGACCGCCGGGACGCTACCAGGAGGCCGGTGGTACCGGGTCGTGGGACTGCTCGAAACGGAACAGCTCACGACGACGCCATGAGCCGAGCAGCGGAGCGAACAGCAGGCCCGGCCAGGTGCTGGCCCGCGTGTCGAGCAGGGTGACGGCGTCGTTGTAGAACCGGCGGTGCGCAGCGATACGGTTCTCCGTGGCCACCAACTGGTCGAACACCTGCGCCGACTGCTCGGCGGTGCGCAGTTCGGGGTGCCCCTCGGCCAGGGCCACGAGACGCTCGGTGTCCTCGTCGGCCACCGCCTGGGTCCGCTCCGCGGTGAGCGACTCGGTGGTCACCCGCTCGTAACGCATCGCCTCGCCAAGCGTCTCGGCCAGCCGGGGCAGCAGGTCGTGGCGCTGAGTGACCGCCGCTTCGATGTTGGCCCAGGCCATCTCCGCCTGCTGGCGCAGCGCCACCAGGCGGTTCCACAGGCGCCACAGGGTTCCCACCCCGAACAACACGGCCAACGTCCCCAGCACACCGACGAAGGGTCCGAACACGCCCTCGCGCCGGTACCAGAGGTAGAACCCGCCCTCCTCGGTGGGTTCCCACTCGGCGCCGACCCCGACGGCCACACCCATGCAGACGGCAGCCACCAGGGCGGCGGCCACCACCATGGCGTTCTGGCCGGCAACGATACGGTCCACGCCCAGCATGGAGGTCCAGAACGGCCCCTCGGCCCGTTTGCCCGGACGGGTGGGGTCGGTGCGAGCCATGAGCAGGCGACCGTCCAGCCCCACGGTCACCGGACCGGAGCACCACAGGTCGGTGCCCACCACGATGCACTGCTCCTGCACGGACCAGCGGCCCTTCTGGGAGACCGGCCCCGCCACCCGTTCGTCGAAGGTGGTGACCCACAGGGCCCGCTGGTCGCTCTCGCCGACGTCCACCCGCAAGGCACCACTGTGGTCACGCACCTCGGCCAGGCTGCTCCCGGCCTCGATCCGTTCGGCGACGTAGGTGTGGGAGTTCTTGCCCGACCCCACCCTCACCGTCACCGTGGTGCGGGTGCGGACCGACGGCGTGCCGGTCACCCACCCGTGCACCGGCGCACCGATGGGGTGCACCTCGCCCGCCACCTCGCACCGGGTGGGGTGCGCCCCGGCCGCCTCGACGGTCGGCGTGTCCACCACCAGCACGCGTCGGCCCCACGCCCAGAAGAACACGCCCACCGCAGCCACCCCGGGGAACACCAGGAGCGCCGGGTCGAAGAACGTGCCCCCCTCGGCGATGCCCATGACGGCGAACCAGGCAACGAACGCCCCGACCGCCAGGCTCGCCACGAGGCGCTTCCGCCCGTGCTGTCGACGGCCGAGGAGGTGTGGTGCATCGACGACCGGCGCCCCCTTGTCCCGGGCCTGACGCAGGGCGGTCCGCCCACCCATGCCGTAACGCCCGTGCTGTTTGACCACCACATGACCGTCGAGTGTCTCCTCGGAGGGAACGCCCCGGGGTCTGCGGTAGCGGGCGGTGTGGCCGGTGAAGCGGTGGCCGTCCCACCAGCGCCACAGGTGCACCTCGTCGGCGTCGTGGTACCACCCCGGTGGGTGGACGACCTCGCGTGGCGGTGCGCCGACCGCAGGATCGATCCAACGGGTGCCGTCCCACCACCACCAGGCGTCGCCCGCCGGGCTCGGGTACCACCCGGGCGCGCTCACCGGATGCTCCCGGGCACCGTCGTGTTCGCAACCAGCGCGCCACCAGCCACGGTTCGATGGTAGCCACCACCCCGGTCCACGGGCGCCGACGCCGCTGGTACCGTGACCGCCGAACGAACCGGAGCGCTCGTGACCGACACCCCCACCACCTACCCGCAGCGTCGCTACGCCCCGCCGCCGGGCGCGTGCGACCTCCTGCTGGTGCGGCACGGCGCGTCGGCGCCATTCGAACCCGGCACCCGATTCCCCCTCCGGGACGGCCACGGGGACCCGCCCCTGGCCCCAGAGGGCCACCTCCAGGCCGAACGTCTCGCCGGCCGCCTTCACCGGGCGGGCATCAGCGCCATCTACGTGACCTCGCTGTGTCGAACCCACCAGACGGCGGCACCGTTGGCTGCGCGGGTGGGCATCGAGCCGGTAGAGGAGCCGGACCTGCGCGAGGTGCACCTCGGTGAGTGGGAAGGCGGTGTGTTCCGCCAGCGCCTGGCCGAGGGCGATCCGCTCAGCCGACGCATCTTCACCGAGCAGCGATGGGACGTCATCCCTGGCGCGGAGTCCACCGAAGCGCTCGAGCAGCGGGTCCTCGGTGCGCTGCAGCGGATCGCCGACCAACACGTCGATGAACGAGTGGTGGTGGTCACCCACGGCGGGGTCATCGGCACCGTGGTGGCAGCCACCACCGGGGCCACCGGGTTCGCCTTCGTGGGCGCCGACAACGCGTCCATCACCCGGGTCGTGGTCCACGGAGAGCAGTGGGCGGTGCGCAGCTTCAACGACACCGTGCACCTCGACGAGGACCACTGGCTCGCCTGACCCTCACGCCCGACCACCGGCTCGACCGACGACGACCCCGACCCCCTACACTCCCGCGCACCATGGACCACCACCACAGCTCCCACCGGCCCTGGGAGGACACCGCACCACCCCCCGACGACGCCCTCCTGGCCGGATGTGTGCACATGTCCCGCCTCGTCGGCGCCGACCCCACCATGGTGCTCGCCGGGGGTGGGAACTCGTCGGTGAAGACCACCGAACGGGACGTGCACGGGGACCCCGTCGAGGTGCTGTGGGTCAAGGGGTCGGGGTGGGACATGGCCACCATCGAGCCCGCCGGGTTCGCCCCGCTACGTCTGGCGCCCGTCGCCCGGCTGGCCGAGCTCGAGACGCTGAGTGATGCCCGCATGGCCAACGAGTTGAAGGCAGCCTCGCTCGACGTCGCCGCCCCGGCACCGTCGGTCGAGTCGATCCTCCACGCCACCCTCCCGCACCGTTTCGTGCTCCACACCCACGCCGACGCCGTGGTCACCCTCACCAACACCGCAGATGGAGCCGCCATCTGCGAGGAGGTGTACGGCAACGACGTGGTCATCGTCCCCTACGTCATGCCGGGCTTCGACCTCGCTCGCCGCTGTGCGGTGCAGTTCCCCACCGAGGCGAACGAGCGCACCGTCGGCATGGTGCTGCTGAACCACGGGCTCTTCACCTTCGCTGACGACGCCCGCACCGCCTACGAGCACCACGTCGAGCTGGTGGCCCGGGCCGTCACCCACGTCGACGCCGCCCGGCGCCGGCTCGGCACCTCGACGCCCACTCCGGTGCCGCTGCCCGACGCCCCGGCCCAGCTCACCGACGTGGCCTCGCTGCGGCGCGACATCGCCGACGTCGCCGGCCACTCCATGGTGGTGTGCAGTTGCGAGGACGAGGCTGCTCGGGCGTTCGCCGCCCGGGACGACCTCGACCAGGTCAGCCAGCAGGGCACCGCCACGCCTGACCACGTGCTGCGCACCAAGCGACTGCCGCTGCTCGGACGCGACGTCGCCGGCTATGCCGAGGCGTACCGGGCCTACGTGGATCGCAACCGACACCGCCTCGGGGACCGACCCCTGCTCCCCGTCGACGCCGCGCCCCGCGTGATCATCGATCCCGAACTCGGCGTGCTCGGCGCCGGCCGTCGGCCGGCCGACGCCCGCACCGCCGCGGAGATCTACGCCCACACCGTCTGGGTCATCGAAGGTGCCGAGGCGCTCGGTGGGTACCGCAGCATCAGCGAGGCCGATCTGTTCGACGTGGAGTACTGGGAACTCGAGCAGGCCAAGCTGGCCCGCCAGCCTGCGCCGTCGCCCATGACCGGCGAGGTGGCGATCGTCACCGGTGCCGCCTCGGGCATCGGTCGGGCCTGTGTGGTCGAACTCCTCGGCCGCGGCGCCGCAGTGGTCGGAGTCGACCTCGATCCGGCGGTGCACGAGGTGTCGAGTGGCGTTGCCTACGAGGCGGTCGTCGGCGACGTGACCGACGCCGAGGTGGTGGCCGAGGCCCTCCGCACGTGTGTGCGCAGCTTCGGCGGACTCGACGTCGCCGTGCTGAACGCCGGGGTGTTCCCCGATCCCGCACCGATCTCCGACCTCCCGCTCGACCGCTGGGAGCAGGCCCTGCGCATCAACACCACCTCGGCCACCGCCCTGCTGGCCGCCTGCCATCCCTACCTGTGTCGGTCGACCTCCGTCGGGCGGGTGGTGGTCGTTGGGTCGCGCAACGTCACCGCCCCCGGGGCCGGTGCCGCCGCCTATTCGGCATCGAAGGCCGCACTCACCCAGCTCGCCCGGGTGGCGGCGCTCGAGTGGGCCAGCGACGGCATCCGGGTGAACGTGGTCCATCCCGACGCAGTGTTCGACACCGCGCTGTGGGACGACGACCTCGTCGCCGCCCGCGCCGCGGCCTACGGCCTGACGCCCGAGGAGTACCGCACCCGCAACCTGCTGGGCACCGAGGTGACGTCGTCGGTCGTGGCGCACCTCGTGGCCGACATGTGCGGTCCCGGTTTCACGTGCACCACCGGCGCGCAGGTTCCTATCGACGGCGGCAATGACCGAGTGGTGTGAGGCAGTGTGAGGTGGACACCCTGGTCCACGCCGACTGGGGGGTGGCGCCGACCAAGCGTTGGGCGGCCACTGCCGAGCGCACCGGCGCCGGGTGGGAGATGGTGAGCCTGGCCCCGCTGGGTTCCGGGCCCTCCTTCAGCGAGTGCCTGGGCATCGACGGGCGGGCCACCACATTGGTGGGAGTGGACTTCCCGCTGGGCGTACCTGCCGCCTGGGCCGATCGGGCCCAGGTCTCGTCGTTCCCCGAGTTGGTGGCGGGCCTGGGGTCCGGTCGCTGGGCCGGATTCTCCGACGTGGCGGGCACCTCGGACGAGATCAGCCTCGAACGCCCCTTCTACCCGCATCGGGCGGGACCACGCGGCACGGTGCGCCGAGCACACCTGACCGACGCCCTGGGGCTGACGTGGGACCAGCTGCACCGTCGCTGCGAACAGCCGGCCGCCGACCAGCGAGCCGCCTGCCCACTCTTTTGGACGCTCGGCGCCAACCAGGTCGGCAAGGGAGCACTGGCCGGCTGGGCGCTGCTCCGCAGCGAGGATCCCGACCGAGCCGCCGTGTGGCCGTTCCACGGCACACTCCCCGAGCTCGTCTCCGGACCGGCGTCGGTGGTGCTGGCCGAGACCTACCCAGCCGACGGGTACGGGCTCCTCGGCCTGAGTCCCGTCCAGGGAAAGCGACGCAACGAGGTGCGACGCCGAGCCGGCGGCGCCCTGCTGGCCGCAGCCGACCGCCTCTCGGTGCGCATCGACGGCCGGCTGCGCACCGAGATCGCCACCGGGCTGGGCGACGACGCCGCCGGCGAGGACCGCTTCGATGCGGTGGTCGGACTGCTGGTGCTCGCCGCTGTCGCTTCGGGGTCGGTGCCGACGGGCGAACCGCGCGCCGACCCCGCGGTCACCTCCGTGGAGGGCTGGATCCTCGGTCGGTCCGCCACAACCCGCCCACGCCGCGCATGACGTTGCTGCTCACCGTCCTGCCCATGGCCCTCGGCGCAGCGTTGAGCCCCACGCTCTTCCTGGCCACCACCGTGCTCTTGTCCGCCGAGCAGCGACCGCGAGCGCGAGCGCTGGCATTCCTGCTCGGTGCCGTCGGGGCCCTGGTCCTGTGGGCGGTCCTGTTCGCCAGCGCCATGCGGGCCGCCATCACCTCAGCGGCCCACTCGGCGTTCGACACCGCCCGCCAGACGGGCGCGCTGGGCGACCTGGTGGTGGGCCTCGCCTTGTTGGCCGTGGCGGTGGTCGTGGCCCTGCGGCCACCGCACACGCGCACCGAGCACCATCGTCGCACTGCCGCCGATCGTCCCCTGTGGAAGGTCGCGCTCGTGGGCGCAGTCCTGCAGGGCCGGGACGTCAGCTCCATGCTGTTGTTCACCGCCGCGCTGCAGCACGTGACCGTGGCCGAGGTGAACTTCGTCGAGCAGACCCTCGTGGTGGGGGGGGGGGGGGGGGGGGGCCCCACCCCCACCGCGCG
>JAFIEP010000143.1 GCA_020832495.1 Acidimicrobiia bacterium
CCCACACCCGCGACCGCTACGCTGCCCTCTACCAACCCACGGCGGCACCCACCGAACATCGGGCACTGTCCGGATCGGGACCGCCCGGCCAGGACCAGGGCGGGGACGGCGCACGCGACAATGGGGCAACTCGAGAGCCGATGACGAACGACGAGGACCGACTGCGACGAGAGCTACGCGCCACCACTGCGGTGAACCGCCAACTCCTCGCGCAACTCGACGCCAAGCCGATCAAGCAAGCTGGCCGGAAGCGGCGGTGGAAGCGCAAGATCCGCAAGGCCATCGACCGGGTGGTGGCCGAAGGCGTCCGTCGTGGCTGGATCCGCCAACCCGCCGACGAGGACGTGGCTGGTCGGCTCAAACACCGGATCCGCCAGATCGAAGCGCGCCTGAACCGTCCCGCCCGCACGGGCGGGCAGGGACGGAGTAGCTCGGCCCGGCCACCTGGCCAAGGAGAGAAGCGATGATCGAGGGTGCCGCTCCCCAGACCACTGGACCAGGCTCCCAGGTCGTGGAGGCCCCACCGCTGGCACTGGCACCCGGGGCCGTCGACGGCGACCTCGTCGTCCCCGAGGGTTGGCTCGTCCACGACCTGGTCGTCCAACGGCTCCAGCGGCAACTCGGACGACTGCCGTCGTGGGTCGCCGGTGTCGTCGCTCCCGGCGCCCCGCTCCCCGCCGGGAGCAGCTATCGCTCCTTCGCCGAACACCGTGCCCTGCAACCTCTCTCTGCCGTGGACCACCATCCGCGCCATGCGCCGGTACGAGGCGCGGGACTGCTCCGAGCGGGGGTCGAGGGGACGATCTCCGACGAGGGACTGCGTGTCGACGGACCCCTCGTCATCGACCGAGGGTCCCACGCCCACGACCCGTGGTTGCCGGCTGTCACCGCCAACGACGCCGGACTGCTCGCCCGGTCGCCGTTCTCGTGGCGACCCGTCGTGGTCTTCCTCGCCGTCGAGCGTGACCCCGACGGCGCCGACCGGGCTCGGAACCTGGCCAACAAGCTCATCGACCTCGACATCGAGGCGCGGGTAGCTGCGCACGACGTCCCGGCGGGTCGGACGCTGCACGCACCGTGTCTACCCAATGCCGCCTCGCTCCGCTCGCTACTCCCCGACGTGGTGGTGGCACTCGATCCCACCGCGCTGCGGTTGGCCCCGCAGTGGTGTGCAGCCAGTCGGACCACCGTCCTCGTGGCGAGCCAGCCCGGCGTCGGTCCACCAGTCGAGCTCGTCTCGTGGAAGATCGGTGCGGCACAGGGACGACTGCGGGCACGGATCACCGATGCAGCCTCGGCCCGGGACATCGCCGCGCTCACCCAACGACTCGTCGCCGGCCCCCACCCGATGGCACCACGGGATCTGCCCGCCGACGCCGGTGCAGCCGTCACGGTCCGGACCCGACCTCGAGAGGTGTCGGTGGCAGCCACTGTGCTGCGCGGGGTGGTCGACACCGCCACTTCCGACCGCCTCGACGCCTTGGCCGCCACCATGGAGGCCGTCGGCGCCTCCGTCACCGATGGCGTGGTGGAGGATGTGCTCACCTCCGCCGCCACCACCGATCGACTGCTCGTCCTGTCCGGTCTCAGCCAGGCTCCCGGACTCCGCGACGTCGTCGCCGAGCGCACCGCTGCCGGCCTGGCCACCGTGGTGGACCTCACCCCCGGTGACGTGGTGGCGCAGTCCGGCGACCTCACTCCGGAGTTGGCCGCACTGCGTGATCTCGACATCCGCCTGCTGTGCCCGTCGGAGGCCCTACGCGAGCGCTTGGTCGGATCGGGGATCCCGCTGTTGTGGATCCCCACACTGCTCCACCCTGCGCGCATCGAGGAGCTACGTCACGCCCGCACCGACCCGGAGGACTTCGAGTCGCTGGTGTTGGGCTGGCACCTCGGCTCGCCCGTCGATCGTGACCAGGCAACCATCGACGCCGTGGCCGATGCCATCGCGGTGGTGGCCGACGAGCGCCTGACCCTCTCCATCGAGCTCGTCGGTGACCTCGACCGAACTCCTGACGCCCTACGCGGACACCCCCGGGTCAGCATCCATCCCCGCGGACACAGCGGGCGGGTCCTCGACACCTGGTCGGCACAGGTCTGGACCCCGACGGACCATGAACTCGTGGTCATCGGTGAGTTCCGAGAGTTCTACGAACCCAGCTACGTCGGGGTGGCCACGATCTGCACCAGCGCTGCGGCGCAGGCCATCGGCGGACCGGCCTTGTGCGACACGGTGGTTCGCAACGCTCACGACACGACGCAGTGGGAAGAACTGCTCCGCACCCTCCTCGGTGAGGACGCACAGACCCACAAGAGCCGACGCATCCAGATCATGCGACGGACCCAGGACGTCGCTGGACCTGACGCCTCCGGGGACGTCGTTCGGCGCCTCATCGGCTGGGCCGAGCGCCCCCGACCCGACACCTGATGGTCCCAGTGGATCCAGGGCAGACCAGCCCTTCTGAGAGCAGTTCGGTGGCGGGCAGTGCGAGCGTGGGTGGTTCGGTGGAGAGCAGTTCGGTGGAGGGCAGTTCGGTTGCGGGCAGTTCGGTGGCGGGCAGTGCGAGCGTGGGTGGTTCGG
>JAFIEP010000014.1 GCA_020832495.1 Acidimicrobiia bacterium
TGTTGTTGTCGATCATCCAGGCGATGGCGTCGGCGAAGGGGTGGCTGGGGCCGACGTCGGTGAAGGTGGTGCCGGGGGTGGTGGTGGGTGTGGGTTGGCCGGCGGCGCGCCAGAGGAAGGCGGCGGTGGCTTGGCGGGTGACGTTGGCGGTGGGTCGGAAGGTGCCGTCGGGGTAGCCGGTGGTGATGTTGTTGTCGATCATCCAGGCGATGGCGTCGGCGAAGGGATGGCCGACGCCGACGTCGGTGAACACCGTCACCGGCAGGAGCGGTTGGTCCGAACCGATGGCGGCAAGCGGGGTCAGACCCAACGCCAGTACCCCCTGCGTGGTCGCCCGTCGCCACTGGTCGCGCGCGCTCACGTCGCCGGTGCCGATCCCGCTCTCGAGGGCGGCCGCCAGCGCTCCTGGGTTGTAGCCCAGTGCGCCGATGTCGTCCGCTGCCGCGCCAGCCGATCCGTCGAGGAGCTGCAGCGAGCGGATCCAGGCGGCGGCAGCCTGCGCGTCGGCCGATCGGCCGACGGCGCTCAGGGCGGCGCCGGCCAACCCCGTGCTGTTGGCGTTCGCAGCCGCGGTGACGGCCGTGCCCCCGAAGGCCCCGGTTCCCGGGTCCTGACGCGACAAGGTCCACAGCACGGCGTCACGCAGCGCTGCGGCGACAGCCGGTGTGCGGGGCAGTCCCACCAGCGCCCCGATGGCCAGGAAGGTGCCGTCAGCATCGACCTGGGTGTCGGTCACACATGCGGGATCGCCGACGTAGAACAGTCGGAACCCGCCGCTGGGGCACTGTTGGGCCAACAGGAACGACACCACCGCGTCGGGCACCCCGGCGTCGGTGCGCTCCAGGCCGAGCACGGCGTAGGCCTGTGAGAAGCCGTTCGACAGGTCGCCGCTGCCCGGGTCGGCCAGTTGGTCGGCCACCCGGCCCGCCCACGGTCCGTCGGTGACCACGAGCGACCGGACCTCGGCCTCGAGGTCCCAGCCGTCGACGTCGTGCACGTCCCGCCCGGCGGCGGCGTAGGTGAAGAGTGCCTTGGTGAACGGCCCGGCGAAACGATCCTCACCGAAGGTGGTGTAGGCGCTGAGCTCCGCAGTGACCTGATCGAACGCAGCCACGGTGGCCGGGGTGTGGGTCCGTCCGCCGGCGGCGAGCGCCAGCAGGGCGTCGAGGGTCACCCCGATCTCGAGGGTCCCACCGAAGCCCTCGAAGATCCCGCCGCTGGTGTCGAGCTGGCCTTCGATCCACTCGAGAGCGGCGATCGCCTCGGCGGACAACGCTGAGGCCCTGCGCTCGACGAGGTCGGCGAGTCCCACCCGAGGCGCCTGGGTGTCGAAGGCCTCGGCCCACGACAGGGCAACGATCGCATCGACGGGCAGCGGTCCCGACCCGAGACCGAGTTCGCTGAAGGCCCAGCCGGGCCCGGCGACGTCCCAACCGTTCGGCAGCGCCCAGTACGACCAGAACCCGCCGGTGATCCAGCAGTGCGGGTAGCCCTCGGTGGGCCGTCCGTCGATGGTGCACACGGTGCCGGCGCCCGACTCGGAGGTGGTGGTGAAACCGGCGGCGGCCAGCGCCGCCAGCCCGCTGGGCTGCTCGCCGGGCGCACAGCGCACGTGCACCTCGTCGGCGAGGGCGGTGAAGTCGACCACCAGGGTCACGCCGGCTCCCGGGGCGCAGGCGACACCCGTGATGGTCGGGGCGGTCGAGGCGGCAGCGGCCGGTGCCACTCCCGGGACTGCCGCCATGAGGAGCAACAGGGTGAGCCACACCGACACAGTGGTGGCGCTGCCGGGACGGTGGTGCCTGCGCTGAGGTGCCCGGTGGGTGGGCGGCGCGTCGTTGCCTCGGATGGTGTCGACGATGGCGGGGCGGGGAAGGGGCACAGTGCCTCCTGGTGCTGCGCCGACGGTCCCAGCACCCCTCGCCGCCACGGGCAGGCCGCGGCATCGGTGGATCCTGGCTCCGACGCCGTAGACCTCGACGGTGTGGTGGAGCCGCTGCGTCTCCGGTCGGGTGTTCCGACTCGGCCCCGGGCCGGGTGGCCGGGGCTCCACGGTTGCGGGTCAGTGCCGGAGTCGTACCGGACTTCCCCCCACCGGAGGCATGGTGGCAGGGGCCGCCGGCGGTGGCCGACCCCGCCGGGACGCTACCGGTGCCCTCCCCGTGGCGCAACCGTCCGCCGCTGTGGTCGGTGACGAACCGAGGCTGCTTGCCGGGTGGCGGATCGGTGTGGGACGCTTCTGTCACAAGTAACGCCGCGTGGTGGGGGAAGCCGGTGAGAGCCCGGCACTGACCCGCAGCCGTGTGAGCCTCTTCGGAGGCTCGAGTCGGAATGCCCACCGCACAGCGATGCTTCGTGCTCATCCGTCGAGGACCGCGGAGACCGAAGCCTGTCGGAACCGTGGGCAGCCTTCCCACGTCCTCCCCAGGCGATCGGAGCCGGAGGAGGATCACCCCATGCCCGCAGCCCGTCGACCAGCCGGTCGGCGATCGGCGCGCCTCGGTGCGCTGCTGGTGGCCGTCGCTGTGGTCGGCGTCGTCGGGCTGTCCTCATCGGCTGCGTCCTCGGTACCTGCCCCGTCGACCGACGAGGCCAGGTCGTGGACCTCGGGACCGTGTCCGACCACCGCCGGCGTCACCGTGGTGGTCGACCTCACCGCGTTCGATCTGGGGATCCACGTGCGCTGTGCTCCCGGTTCGCCGTCGAGCGGTTTCGCTGCGTTGGCCGGCGCCGGGTTCGAGCACCGCACCGCCGTGCGGTCGCCCGGGTTCCTGTGTCGGATCGACGGCCACCCCGCTGACGACCCCTGTGTCAACGCGGCACCGGCCTCGGCCTACTGGTCCTATTGGCTGGCCTCACGGGGTGGGCAGTGGTGCTACAGCAACCTCGGGGCCGGCAACCGCCAGCCACCGCCCGGCACCGTGGAGGGCTGGTCGTTCTCTCGCAGCACGTCGGGCGCGCAGGCCGCGCCGCCGGGTGTGGCGCCCCCACCGCCCCCAGCCGGTACGAGCACCCCGTCGCTGGGGTCGGGGGACTGCGACCCGGCGGTGGCGCCGACACCGACGACCACCACGACCACGATCCGGCCGCCCACCACGACGCGTCCGTCGGCACCGAGCGGCGGGAATGGCCACAGCAGCGGGCCGTCGAGCGGCGGTACTGCGCCGAGCGGCCCCGTCGTTGCACCCGCTGCTCCGAACGATGCGGCGCGAACGTCGCCGACCACGGCGCCGTCGACCACCACGACCACGAGCGAACAGCGCACGACCACCACCACGGCCGGAGCACAGGCGGACGCGTTCGATGCGGAGGCCCCCAGCGGCGCACAGCGCGTCGACGGTGCCGGTGACCTCACCGAGGAGGAGACGACGCGCCGCGCGTCGCGGTCCGACGCCGCCGAGGTCGACGACGAGGCTGCCGCGGGGGTGACCATCGTCGACGAGGACGGCGGTGGCAGTTTCCCCACCGGAATGGTGGTCGGTGGTGCCCTGGTGGCCAGTCTCGGCATCGGGGCGATCGTCACGAGCCGTCGTCGCGACGTCGACGGCCCGTCGGCCGAGTTGGGCTCGTCGTGAACGCCTTCGGCGGGTCGCGCACGGCGCTACGCCTGCCTCGCCCGTTGCACCCGGGTGCGTGGTGGCTGTGGGCGCTCGGCATGGCCACCGCCGCCAGCCGAACCACCAACCCGCTGCTGCTGGCCTTGCTCATCGCCGTCGTTGCCCAAGTGGTGGCTGCCCGACGAACCGACGCTCCGTGGGCCCGCGGGTTCAAGGCCTACATCATCTTGGGATTGGTGGTGATCGCCATCCGGGTGGTGTTCCGCATGCTGCTCGACGGCCAGCACGGCACCCACGTGTTGTTCACCCTGCCCGAGATCCCGTTGCCCGAGGCGGCCATGGGTATCCGACTGGGCGGCCCCGTCTCGCTCGAGGGCGTGTTGGCCGCCTTCTACGACGGGCTGCGGCTGGCCACCCTGCTCATCTGCATCGGGGCGGCCAACGTGCTGGCCAATCCCAAACGGTTGCTGGCTGCCATTCCGCCGGCGCTCCACGAGGTGGGGGTGGCCATCACCGTGGCGCTCACCATGGCGCCCCAGCTCCTCGAGAGCGGTCAGCGGGTGCGACGGGCCCAGCGCCTGCGGGGTGACGCCCCCGGGCGGGTGGAGCGTCTGCGACGCATCGTGGTGCCGGTCCTCACCGACGCATTGGACCGCTCGCTGCTGTTGGCCGCCGCCATGGACTCCCGCGGCTACGGCCGCCGCGCTCAGGTGCCGACGCGCACGCGCCTGGTGGTCAGCGCTCTTGTGCTCGCCGGGCTGGCCGGCGTGGCCGTCGGCACCTACGGGCTGCTCGACGCCACCACCCCCGCTGCGCTGGGCCTGCCCGTGGTGGCCGTGGGTCTGCTCCTCGCCGGGGTCGGACTGTCGGTCGGCGGACGTGGGGTGCGGCGGACCCGCTACCGACCCGATCCGTGGCGCGCCCCGGAATGGGGAGTCGCGACCACTGGTGCGCTGGTGGCTGTGGCCCTCGTCGTCATCGGCGGGATCAACAGCGCGGGGCTGCACCCCTCGGTGCAGCCGCTCGAGTGGCCGACGCTGCCACCCCTGGCCACCCTGGCCATCCTCGTCGGACTGTTGCCCGCCGTACTGGCCCCGCCGGTGCGGCCACCCACGCCGCGCCGTCGTGTGGCAGTCGACAGCTCAGCCGCTTCGTCCACGTCGACCACCGGACGGGGTGCCAGGGCGAGTTCCGGCTCGGACGCCGCCTCGGGCGACGACATCGCTCGACCGCCGGTCGTCGTGGAGGTGCGCACGTGATCACCTTCGACCACGTCAGCGTCCGCTATCCCGACGCCGACCATCTGGCCCTGGTCGACGTGGAGCTGCACATCGACGAAGGCGAGCTGTGCCTTGTCACCGGCCGCACCGGCGTGGGCAAGTCGACGCTGTTGGGGGCCATGTCGGGCCTCGTTCCCCACTTCACCGGCGGCCACCTCAGCGGCCGTGTGGTGGTGGCCGGTCGCGACACCGCCTCGCACCCGCCACGGGAGCTGGCCGACGTGGTCGGCGTGGTCGGACAGGATCCATTGGCCGGCTTCGTGACCGACGACGTGGAAGCAGAGCTGGCCTACGGGATGGAGCAGCTGGCCGTGTCACCGGCGGTCATGCGCAAGCGGGTGGAGGAGACACTCGACCTGCTGGGCATCGCCGAGCTACGCAGCCGCCCGCTGCGCACGTTGTCGGGTGGTCAACAGCAGCGGGTGGCCATCGGGGCGGCGCTCACCGCCCAACCCCGCGTGCTGGTGCTGGACGAGCCCACCTCGGCGCTCGATCCCACCGCCGCCGAGGACGTGCTGGCAGCCATCACCCGGCTGGTGCACGACCTGGGCATCACCGTGGTGGTGGCTGAGCATCGACTCGAGCGGGTGGTGCAGTACGCCGACGTAGTGGCCGAGGTGCTGGCCGACGGTTCGGTTCGCTACGGGCCGCCGGCGGAGTTGCTGCGTGACGCGGCGGTGGCGCCCCCCGTGGTCCACCTGGGGCGGCTGATGGCGTGGGAGCCCCTGCCGCTGTCGGTACGCGACGCCCGCCGCCGCGCCACCGTCCTGCGCCAGGAGTTGGCCGATCGCCCGCAGCCGCTCCGAGCGTCGGTGCGCCCTTCGGGGGCGCCGCTGCTCGCCACTCGGCGGTTGTCGGTGACCCACGGCGCCGTGGTGGCGGTGCGCGACGTCGATCTCGCACTCGCCGCCGGTGAGGTCACGGCGCTCATGGGTCGCAACGGCGCCGGCAAGTCGTCGCTGCTGTGGGCCTTGCAGGGCAGCGGTTCGCGCCACAGCGGTTCGGTGTCGGTCGACGGCCGTGACCCGGCCGAGCTGCCGGCGGCGGAGGGGCGCCGGCTGGTGGGTCTCGTCCCACAGACACCGGCTGATCTGCTCTACCTCGAGTCGGTGGCTGCCGAGTGCGCTTGCGCCGACCAGGAATCCGGCCAACCCACCGGAGGCTGCGCGGCACTGCTCGACCGTCTGGTGGTGGGCATCGACCACCAGGCCCACCCCCGAGACCTCTCCGAAGGTCAGAAGCTGGCGTTGGTGTTGGCTGTGCAACTCACCGCCCGTCCCCAGGTGGTGTTGCTCGACGAACCCACCCGGGGGCTGGACTACGACGCCAAGGAGCGCCTGGTCGAGGTGCTCGGCGAGTTGACCAGCCAGGGCCGCTCCGTGGTGGTGGCCACCCACGACGTCGAGTTCGTTGCCGCTGCCGCCGACCGAGTGGTGGTGCTGGCCGACGGCGAGGTGGTGGCCGACGGCCCGACGGCCGAGGTGGTGGTGGCCTCGGCGGCCTTCGCCCCGCAGGTGGCCAAGATCCTCCATCCCGAACCGTGGTTGACGGTGACCGAGGTGGCCGACGTCCTGCGGAGCAGCGCCGAGCGGGTGGCACCGTGACGGCGGCGGCGCGTCCCGTGGGCGCCGAGGGAACCGATGGCCGGCGGGGCCGCGACGGGCGCCGGGGAGCCGGGCGCCGCTCAGCGAACGGAGCTCGTCGGCGCTCGGCCATGGCGCTCGGCTGGCAGCCGGCCCTGGTGCTCGGCGTGGTGTCGCTCATCGGGGCGGCCATGTTCGCCTGGCCGCTGCTGTTGCAGCCGCCCGACGAGTTCGCTCACACCAGCGACGCGCCGTTCGTCTTCGTGCTCATCCTTCCCATGCTGTTGGCCGTGGTGTTGTCGGAGGTGCACCGCGGCGGGCTCGACACCAAGGCGTTGGCCATGCTGGGCGTGCTGTCGGCCATCGGGGCGGTGCTGCGGCCCATGGGGGCCGGCACGGCGGGCATCGAGTTGGTGTTCTTCTTGTTGGTGCTCGCCGGACGTGTCTACGGCCCTGGGTTCGGGTTCGTGTTGGGCTGCACCACCATGGCCAGCTCAGCGCTGCTGACCGGCGGCGTCGGCCCGTGGCTGCCGTTCCAGATGTTGGCCGCCGGGTGGGTGGGCCTCGGTGCGGGTCTGCTGCCGTGCCATCGCCTGCGGGGCCGCGCCGAGATCGCGTTGCTGGCCGCCTACGGGGCGGTGGCTGCGTTCGCCTACGGCTTCGTCATGAACCTGTGGTTTTGGCCGTTCACCTTGGGCGCCGGAACGCAACTGTCGTACGTGGTCGGGGCGCCGCTGCTCGAGAACCTGCACCGTTTCGTGCTGTTCACGTTGGCCACCTCGGCGTGGGGGTGGGATCTCGGACGGGCGCTCACCAACGTGGTGGCCATCTGTCTGCTCGGACCGGCGGTGCTCGTCGTGTTGCGTCGCTCCGTACGGCGGGCCAGCTTCGGGGCGCCGGTGACCTTCTCGCCGGGGACTGCGTCGGCTGTGCCCGCCCGGGCGGTGCTGGCATCCGCTCTGCCGGCGTCGAGTGCCGTCGCCGAACCGGTCGACGATGGCACCGGTGCGTCGCCACTCGGGCGAGCACCTGGCGACCGGTCCCCGCCCTCCGCCTGAGCGGCCCAGCCGATCGTCCCAGTAGGGCGACTCCGCAGGGCCCTTCGCCGGATCGCCTGGGTCCTCCGACCCTGCCATCCGGCCCCAGGGGGGGCGCACATTGGACGCATGAGAGTTCTGGTGAGTGCTGGTACGAAGCATGGGGCCACCGCCGAGATTGCGGAGCGGATCGGCGAGGTACTCATCAGTCGCGGCTTCGAGATCGAGGTCACCGAACCCACAGACGTCGGTGAGCTCGACGCCTTCGACGCGTTCGTGCTGGGGAGCGCCGTCTACGCCGGGCACTGGCGCGCCGAGGCCCGCGACCTGGTGCAGCGGGTGGCCGCCAGCGCGCTCGATCGGCCGGTGTGGTTGTTCTCGAGCGGACCGCTCGGCGATCCACCGAAGCCCGACGACGACGCCGTGGACGTGGCCGAACTCGTCAAGCTCGTGTCGGCGTGGGACCACTGCACGTTCGCCGGTCGGCTGGAACGGGCCCGCCTCGGCTTCGGCGAACGTGCCATCGTGGCGGCGTTGCGGGCACCCGAGGGCGACTTCCGCGACTGGGACCTCATCGCCGGTTGGGCAGCGGGCATCGCCGAGGAGTTGGACGTGCGTCGCAGGGCGTGACGTCGACAGCGACGCCCTACCCGTGGGTCACGGGTGCGAGCGTTCGAGGCCTCGCCACGTGTCGGGCCGCACACCGGCGAGGCCGGTCTCGATGAACTCGGCCAGGAAGTCGACGAGGGCGTCTCCTTCCCAACCCGGTTCGGTGAGGCGCAGGGTGACGATCTGCTCGGTCATGGCGAACAGGAGACGGGCGACGACGTCGGCGCCCTGGTCGATCGGCTTGCCGGCGGCGCTGGACTCGCGGCGGTAGTTGGCGGCCATCACCTCGACGAGGCGATCACGTAGTTCCCGACCGACGTCGGGATCGTCGTCTGGCCACGAGTAGGGCGCTCGCACGAGGAGCCGGAAGGCATCGGGGTGACGCTCTGCGTGGTCGATGATCGCCGCCACGCGACGGCGCGTGCGCTGGGACAGGTCGAGGTCGTTCGTCTCGGCGTTCACCAGCCGGATCTTGTCCTGGAGGTCCTGCACGGCGTGCTCGACACAGACCCGGAAGAGGTCGTCCTTCGATTCGAAGAGCTCGTAGATGGCCGGCTTTCGGACACCGGACTCGGCGGCGATGTCATCGACCGACACTCCCACCCGCCCATGAGCAGCGAACTGGCGGGTGGCTACGTCGAGCACCACGGTCCGTCGCACTCCGACGGGCAGCTTCGGCGGTCGTCCCCGAAGGCCAGTGGTGCTCAACGTCACGACTTTCGAACGGGTTGGTACGCCATTCCATCACCCTACACAGTGATCTGTCGGAGCCCTTGCCTAGTTACGAACTAATCAGTACGTTATTGCCATGGTCACCACTCTTCCTGCGGTCCACGGCCGCATCAACGATCTCGACAGTCACCTCCAGGTGCCGATCTCACGCTGGGCCGAGGTCTTCGGCGAGGCAACGTCCCGCTTCGGCGAGCGCTTCGCTGGTATTCCGCTGTTCGATGCCACCGACGAGCCCGAGCTGGACACCGACTCGGTGTGGACCACCAAGGGCACGGCGGCGCCGGGTGCGTCCACCCCCGAAGGCCGCCTGGCGGCCATGGACGTGATGGGCATCGAGCGCCAGCTCATCTTCCCCCAGGTGGTGCTGGCCATGCCTGCTTGGTCGGACCATCCCCGCGCCGAGACCGTGCTGCGCGAGTACAACGACGCCGTCCTGCGCTGGACGGCTGCGGGCCAAGGCCGCCTTCGTCCGACCGCCCTGTTGAACCTCACGAGCATCGAGGGCGCCATCGTCGAAGCCGAGCGGGTGGCAGCCGGCGGGGCGCGGGCCGTGTTCATCCAGGACGGTATCGCCCCCGGCGGTCACTCCCCGGCGGCGCCCGAGGTTGATCCGCTGTGGGCGCTGCTGGCCGAAGCCGACCTGGCCGTCACGCTGCACATCGGTGGCCAGGAAGGCTTCTTCGGCTCCGACGCCTGGTCGGATGCCGACCTGTTGCGGCCCGGCGGCTTCTCCACCGGCGAGCCGGTCGGTCCGCACATGCTCGCCACCATGCACCTGGCCGCGCAGAACTACCTGGCGTCGATGCTCTTCGGCGGGGTGTTCGACCGCCATCCCGGGCTGCGTTTCGGGGTGATCGAGCTCGGCGCCATGTGGGTCGGCCCATTCGTCGACCTGCTCGAGGATCGCGTCCAACTGTCGAACCGGCTGCGCGAGGGGCTGCAGCGCCGCCCATCCGAGGTCTTCGTCGACCAGGTGCGGGTGACGCCGTTCTTCTGGGAACGCACGGCCCGCCAGATCGAGCGCTACGGCATGGCAGAGGTCTACGCCTTCTCCACCGACTTCCCACACCCCGAGGGTGGCACCGACCCCATCGGGCGGATGGCCTCCGACATCGAACCCCTCGGTGACGACGCGGTCGAGGCGTTCTTCGTCCGCAATGCCGAGCTCCTGCTCCCCGAGTGACGCACCGCCCACTGCACGGAGGGAATCCCCATGTCCACCGCTCGTCCCGACTCCCCCGAACTCGCGCCGCCGCTGCGCGACGAGCTGTTCTTGTCGCTCCGACGCTGGACCGTCGACGGATCCGTGGCGTTGACCCACGAGTTCCTTCGCACCGGTGATCCGCACGCCCGGGCCTCGTACATCGAGATCCAAGAGCGCGAACCGGTCGCCCAGCGCCTGCTCGACGAGCGCTACCTGGCGCCGATACCCGACATGGACACCCTTCGCTCGCTGGAGGAGGGAACCCTCGGGCGGGCCTTCGCCACCCACATCGACGACAACGGACTCGACGTGGCCAAGCTGCGCGAGTCCGCTTTCATCGAGGCGCACGCACGCGACGGTGAGGCCCAGGGGTACCTCGCCGAGCGCGGCTTCCAACTCCACGACCTGTTCCACGTTCTCACCGGCTACGACACCGGCCCCCTCGGCGAGGTCGGCGTCGTGAGCTTCACCGCGGCGCAGACCATGTCGCCGTACCCCACGTTCATCATGACGACCCGCCCGCTGCAGATGGCGCTCTACGAGCCCGAGCTGCTCCCGTTCGTCATGGATACGGTGGTCGAGGGGTGGACTCGCGGGCGCCTGGCCGACAAGCTCGTCGGGGTCCGTTGGGAGGACCACTGGGACGAATCCCTCAGCGAGTTGCGCGCCCGCCACAAGATCACTGTCTCGTGACGACCCATCCAGCACCGGAGGTGTCATGACCACCCAGACCGCCGCAGCGCTCGAGCACTTCGAGCCGAATGCCGACTCCGACGCCATGCTTGAGGCGCTACGGCGGGACGCGGCCATCGTCATCGAGCGACTCGTCCCGCCAGGGGAGCTCGACGCGCTGCGCGCCGAACTCGACCCGCACCTCGACGCCACCCCCTACGGCGAGATCGACTTCCACGGCAACCACACCCGCCGGGTCGGCGCCCTGATCGCCCGCTCGCCGGAGTGTGGGCGCCTCGCCGCCCACCCGCTGCTGGTCGGGCTGGCGGAGGGTTTCCTCGGCCCCTTCTGCGACGAGATCCAACTGCACTTCACCCAGGCGGTGCGCATCGACCCCGGCGAGTCCGCCCAGATGCTGCACCGCGACCGGGGTGTGTGGGGCGGCTACCTCACCCGCAAGATCGAAACGCAACTGAGCACCATCTGGGCCCTCGACGACTTCACCGCGGCCAACGGTGCGACTCGCGTCGTGCCCGGCTCCCATACCTGGCACCGTGACCGCACCCCCGAGCCCCACGAGATCGTCCCCGCCGAGATGCCCGCCGGGTCGGTGCTGGTGTACTCCGGCTCGGTCCTCCACGGCGGCGGCGCCAACACCGCAGACCACAACCGGCGAGCCGTGCTGTTGCACTACACCCTCGGTTGGCTCCGCCAGGAGGAGAATCAGTACCTCTCCTGTCCTCCCGAGGTGGCTCGTTCACTCGACCCCGAGCTCCGACGGCTCATCGGCTACCAGCGGGGCGGCATCCTCCTCGGCTTCTACTCGCCACCGACAGCCCCCGGCGAAGGACCCGAACTCGTCGACCCCGGCGTGCTCTTCGACGACACCACTTCCTGAGCTGCGCGCCACGCTCACCGAGTTGCGTTGCGATTTCGTGCACCGGGTGCTCGGTTCGTTGCGCACCTGAGCAGCTCCTACGATCACCACCGACGGCTCCCGCCGATCACCCGACGCTGCTCCCCAGGAGGGACACGATGACCGATGCCGACGACGGGTTGGCAACGCTGCTCGACGCCGCCAACGCCGGACCCGACCTCGAGCTGGCTCAGCTGGGCAAGGGCGTCGGGGATGCCGCTGATCTCGCGCTGGAGGACATCAACCCGGTGAACCCCTACCTGTTCAGCGAGAACCGCTGGCAGGATCACTTCGCCCGGCTGCGCGCCGAAGACCCGGTCCACCTGAACGAGATCGAGACTGCTGGCCGCTACTGGTCGATCACCAAGTACGACGACGTCCGGGCGATCGACGGGAACTGGGAGGACTTCTCCTCAGCGCGCGGTATCTCGCTGGGTGCCAAGCCGGGCGCCGGAACGGAGACCCTGCAGGACCTGGTGCGGACCTTCATCGCCATGGACCCACCCGAGCACACCCAGCACCGCAAGACCGTGCGGTCGGTGTCGGCGCCGAGCCACCTGCGCAACCTCGAGCCGCTCATCCGTGAGCGCACCGTCGCCGTGCTCGACGCCCTGCCCGAGGGAGAGATCTTCGACTGGGTCGACATCGTGTCGATCGAGCTCACCACCTTGATGCTGGCCACCCTGTTCGACTTCCCGTTCGAGGACCGCCGCAAGCTCACCCGGTGGTCCGACGTCGTGTTCGCCATCCCTGAGCCCGGCGGTGTCATCGAGTCCAACGAGCAGAAGATCGAAGAGCTGGTCGAGATGGCCGGTTACTTCGGCGAGCTGTGGGAACAACGCATCGGCGGTGACGGGTTCGACCTCGTCACCCTGATGGCCAACGGCGAGACGACCAAGGACATGGACCCTCTCGTCGCCGTCGGCAATCTGATCCTGCTCATCGTCGGTGGCAACGACACCACTCGCAACACCATGACCGGCAGCGTCTACGGGCTCAACAAGTTCCCCGACCAGTACGACAAGCTCAACGCCGACCCCACGCTGATCAGCGGGCTCGTCCCCGAGATCATCCGCTGGCAGACCCCGTTGCCCTACATGCGGCGCACCGCCAACCACGACTGCGAGATCCGCGGCCGGCAGATCCGCAAGGACGACCAGATACTCATGTGGTATCTGTCCGCCAACCGTGACGAGGACGTCTTCGACGACGCCGAGCGCATCGATCTCGAACGCCCCAACGCCGACCAGCACCTGTCGTTCGGCTACGGCATCCACTTCTGCATGGGCAGCCGACTCGCCGAACTCCAGCTGCGCGTCCTGTGGGAGGAGATCCTCGCCCGCTTCGAGCGCATCGAGATCCACGACGAGCCCGAGCGGGTCTTCTCGACCTTCGTCAAGGGCTACGCCAACCTCCCCGTCACCGTGACCCGACGCTGACCGGCGACGGCGAGCGACGGCCGTCGAAGCCGGCGGCGACGTGGTCCTGACCGACGACGTGGACACCCGCTGACCTTCGGCTCGTGGGCAGCGCGGCATCTCGGCCAAGCCGGACGCGCACCGAACGACATCGACGTGCCCGTGACCGGCTGACCACTGATCAAATGGCCCCGGGTCGTGCCAGCGGCGTGTGCCGCTTCGGTGCCCGAGTCAACAAGGTGGCCAGCGGTGCCAGTTCATGAACGCCGTCGGGATCAACGGCGACGACGAGCAGATCGGCCCCAGCGACCTCGAGGCCGACCTGCAGGCACGCCCCGCAGGGAAAGGTGAGTCCGCCTGCCGTTCTCGGGGCGCACACCGCGAGCATGGCGGGTGCGACTCCCTCGGTGACCGCAGTGAACAGGGCGACCCGCTCGGCACACATGGACAGGCCGAGCGACACGTTCTCCACCAGCACACCGCGGGTTGTCCGCCCGTCGGAGCCGACCACGGCGGCGCCCATAGCGAACCGGGAGTACCGAGCGTACGCGCTCGCCCTGGCGTCAATGGCAAGGTCGATCGCTGTGTGCAACCGCTCCTGTTCGTCGTCGGGCCTCGCCTCGGGCTCTGGTGACATGGCCTGAACCTCCCTGCGGTGTCGGCAGATTACTCAGCGCCACAGCGCCACAGCGCCACAGCGGCGAGCGGCGAGTGCGGGCCACGCATCGAGCACCGATGTCGCACTCCACGTGTGTGGGAGGTGCCCCGAGGGTGAAGCACCCGGCGAAGGGGCAGCGGACTCGCTCGAATCAAGCAGTCGGCTCGGCCCGAGCGCTTTCTGGAAGCTTCGACGGTACCGTCGAAGCTGTCACACCCGACGTCGGGCGCATGGTGTGTCGAGCACACAGCGCACGCCCGACCAGTCCGCCAGGTCACGAAGGGGCACCTCGATGTGACGAAACCGACCAGAGTAGAAGGTGTGTTGGTCGTCGGCGGTGGGTACGCGGGTCTTCACGCCGCCTGCGCCGTTCGTCGGTGTGGTGTTCCCGTCACGGTCGTGGATCGCACCGGTCAGCACGATTTCGTGACCCGACTCGCCGCTGTCGCCGGGGGGACTGCTCCGGTCGAGGACGCCTCCGGACCCCTCGGGTCCTTCGTGGACCCGGTGGTGGTGGGCACCGTCGTCGCGATCGCCGACGGTTCGGTGACCATGTCGAGCGGGCGGACCATCACCGCCGACGCTGTTGTCGTCACCGCAGGTTCCGCGCCGTCACGGCCGCCTGTCGATGGCATCGAACTCGCGCACGTCCTGCGGTCCGCCGAAGATGCTGCAGCACTGCGTGGACCCATCGCCAGCGCGTCGTCGATGGTGGTCATCGGTGGTGGGGCCACGGGGATCCAACTGGCCGGCGCAGCCGCAGTTGCGCATCCATCGCTGACTATCCACCTGGTCGAGGCAGCACCACGACTCCTCGCAGGCATGCCAGGAGCATTCAGTTCTGGCGCGACCCGGATTCTCGAAAGCCGCAACGTCCGGATCCACATGAGTTCCAGTGTCGAACGCATCACCGAGCGAGGGGCTCTCGTCGACAGCAGTCTGCTCGAGGGTCTCGTGGTCTGGGCGGGTGGCTTCTCGGCACTCGCCCAGCGATACGGCGTGCCGACCGCTGAGGACGGGCGCATCCTCGTCGACGAGGCTCTGCGCGTGCAGGGCAGTCAGCGTACGTTTGCCGCGGGCGACATTGCCGCGCATCGCGATCGCAACGATCACCCGTTGCCCATGTCCGCCCAGATCGCTGTTCGGGCGGGCTCCGCCGCCGGCCGCAACGCTGCCTGTGCAGCGCTGGGCGAACCGACCGAAGTAGTCGACCTCCGCCAGATCGGGTGGGTACTCGACCTCGGTGGACGTCGCGGCCTCGCCCAGGTCGGTCCGATCAATCTGACTGCACCGGGTGCCGACCTGATCCCCCCGATCCTCCACGACGCCATCGACCTCAAGGACCTCCTCGACGTCGGCGGGGTGCACGCCTTGAGGTACGCCTCCTCATCGGTGCGTTCACTGTTGACGTGGCCCTTCGCCGTTTGGCCACGACCCAGCGCCCCACCCGCCATGATCGACCATGGCTCGTAGGCGGCCCCTACCATCGGAGGGTGAACCCTCTGGAAGGAACCGGCCCATGAACATCATCGGCAAGATCGCCCAGACCGCCGCTGCGCTCTGGATTCTGGACGTCTGGTTCCTACGGTTCAGCAAGGACACGGGCTACCGGGGCGGCGATGCCACGAACATGAAGGAGGAGTTCGCCGTGTACGGACTCTCCGAGACACAGATGTACGCAGTCGGCGCAACCAAGGTCGGTCTTGCGACCGCGATGCTGGTCGGGCACGCAGTGCCAAAAGTTACCCGACCTGCCTCGATAGGCCTCGCCACGCTCATGGTCGGCGCGATCGGAATGCACATCAAGGCCGGAGACCCCGTGAAGCAGTACCTCCCTGCGCTGTCGGTCTTCTCGTTGGCCACCGCCTCGGCCGTCCTCAACGGCAAAACGGACAGCTCGCCGACCGAGGTCTCGGTCGCGCCGTCATTCGAGTGAGCGACACGTGACCCGAGGCCAATGTCGTGCTGGTCGTCACATGATGCGGGTCCTGTCGGCAGGCGAATAGGGGGAGGCTCCGGACGAGCGAGGGTCGTTGAGATCGCGCCGCTGCACCTGCTGGCGGACCTGTTGATGCTCACCGGCTACCAGACGATCGAGCCGGCATACCCTGGCTCGGTGTGGAGGACCGGGTCACTGCGGGAGATCGTGCTCGGGGCGGCGCTCCTGCTGACCATGCGTAGGCGTCGCCGGAGATCGCGGTCGGCTCGCCCCGCTGGCTGTGCGGCCTCTCCCTCCCGACGCTGCCAGCACAGCGCTGACGACTCGGTCGGCGACGATGCCGCGGGAGGTCCGCTCGGCTTGTCGGTCAACAGTGTCCCGGATCGGCCGTGATGCCACGCTCCCCGCTGGCGGTCCGTAGCCGTTCTGGGGTACCGCCTCCGCTGCCTTCTGCCTACTTCGGTAGGCGTTGAGTATGACTACGACCAAGCGGAAGGTGTCGGTCTCGCTTGACGAAGACCTGGTTGCCGAGCTGGAGGCTGGCGACGAGGCGCTGTCGGCACAAGTCAACGACGCAGTTCGATCCGAGCTCGAGCGCCGGCGACACCACCGGCTTCTGACTGAGCTACTCGACGAGCTCGACGCCATCCAGGGACCGCCCGACGAGAGGCTCGTCCGCAAGTACACCGACCTCCTGGGATGAGCTTCGTTCTGGTGCTCGACTCCGAGGCGCTGTCGAGCGTCGCCCGTCAGCGTGGCCCGAGGTTCAGAGAGGTACGTGCCGCGCTCGAGGCAGCGCGCCGCCTGCAGCGAGACGTCCTCACGCCAGCTGTGGTCCTCGCTGAGCTCTACCGAGGGCCTGGCCACAAACAGGTCATCGACTCCTGCCTCCGCCGAGACACCTGGATCAGCGTGCGCGACACCGACCGATCCTTCGCTCGGTTCGTCGGAGGTGTGCTCGCTGCCGCCAGGGCGGACTCGTCAGACCTCAGCGACGCCCACGTGGTTGCTGCGGCCGTTGAAGCTGGAGGCGGCGTGGTCCTGACCGGCGACGAGGATGACCTCGAGCGGCTGTCAGCGGCCTATCCGAACGTCCACGTCAGCAAGATCTGACGGCGCCCTGTTCGCCGTCCAAGAACGCCGAGGGTTGTCATTTCCACGACGAGTCGTGGACCTGGCGGGACGGCGTCCAAGCCCTGTGCGCCGACACCTGTCCGCGCACGACGTCGACGAACTCGTCGGTGCGACCTCGCAGGATCGTCGATCGATGCACTCACCGCGCACTTGGGGATCAACCGGACGACGACCATCCGCCACCTCGGTCGTCGCGCCATCGAGCGACCAGGCGCCAGTAGCCCTGCAGGTCGGTCGGCAGCGTGGCTGGGACGAGGCGACCGCGGTGGGGTGGTGTTCCGTTCCGACAAGAGCGGCGAGCACCATGGCGAGATCTTCGTCGCGGCGTGTGAGTCGTTGGGGGTGACCCGATCGATGGGTCGAGTCGGCGTTGGCCAACGCGGCCGTCGAATCGTTCAACTCGACCCTCGAGTGGGAGCTGCTCTCCCGCCGAATGTTCGACGCCAAAGAGCAGGCCCGCCGAGAGGTGGCGGCCTTCCTCGCCACCAGAGCCACCGAGGAGGCCACCCTCCACGAAGCAGCATGACACCGGCCTCTCAGCTCGCCCCCAGGCCCACGGCACGACCCGATTGCACCAACCAGCGGGCAGATGAGCGGCTTCAACCCCAATCAGAAATCCTCCACGAATCGGGGGGAAGCCCAGTTGACACATTGAGCTGACCAACGGTTACCTCTACTCTCTCCCCGTTCGAGTGATCCACGGCGGAGTGACGGAACCGGAGAGCACCATGACCCGTCGGGCGCCACTGGCGGCACTGACCCTGGCCCTGCTTCTCACCGCGACGGTGGCGTGCACGTCCGACGACGGCGCCGCATCGGGCGGCAGCGAGAGCACCGCACCGGCGGACACCGGGGGCCAGCCCATCGACGTACCCGGTCTCGATGCTGCGGCGCTCGAGATCATGAACAAGCCCCAATACGCCAACGGGCGCTGGGGCATCGCAGTGAGCGATGTCGAGACCGGCGAGGTCCTGATCGATCTCGACGCTGACAGGCTGGTCGAGCCGGCGTCGGTCACCAAGACGTACAGCGTTGGCGCCGCCTGGATCGAGCTGGACCCGGACAGCACCGTCACCACCCCGGTGAAGCGCACCGGGGAGGTCACCGGTGGTCGCCTCGACGGCGACCTCGTCCTCGTCGCCCAGGGCGACCTGACCATGGGCGGGCGCACCAAGCCCGACGGCACCGTCGACTTCACCAATCTCGACCACAACGACGCCAACGTCCTACCCGGCGCCACCCTGACTCCCGGGGACCCGCTCGCCGGCCTCGATGAGCTGGCCGTCGAGGTGGCGGCGTCGGGCATCACCGAGGTGTCCGGCGACGTGATCGTCGACGATCGGCTGTGGGACGAGCACGAGCTCGAGGACCAGCCCATCACGCCCATCGTGATCAACAACAACCTCATCGACCTGACGTCCACGCCCAGCGAGGAGGGCCAGCCCGCCACCGTCGAGGTCCGCCCGGTCGTGGCGCCCTGGACGGTGACCACCCAGGTGCAGACGGTGGCTGCCGGCGGCGACACTCGCATCGAGGTGTCCTCACCCGAGGACGGCACCATCGTGCTCACCGGTACCGTCGCCGCCGACAGCGACCCGGTGCTCAACGTCTACGCCTTCGATGACCCGGCGACCTTCGCCCGTACCGCATTCATCGAAGCCCTCCAGCGGGCCGGTGTCACCGTTGCGGCCGACCCGGTGGCGCCGAACCCGGTCGACGCCCTCCCGTCCGAGGAGGAGGTCGCCGGGCTGACGGCGGTGGCCGAGCTCGAGTCGCTGCCCCTCGCCGAAGAGGCCACCTACATCCTCAAGGTCTCCTACAACCGGGGCGCCGAGACCTACATCTGCCGTCTCGCCGTGGCGTCCGGCAGCAAGGACTGCGAGGACGGGTTCCCCGAGGCAGCGCGGATTTGGCAGGGGGCCGGGCTCGACACCGACCAGGTCGTGATGGTCGACGGCTCGGGCCTGGTCGGCAACCTCGTCACGCCGGCCAGCCAGGTGCAGCTCCAGACCATCATGGCGCAGCGGCCCGACGGCGATCGGTGGCGGGACGCCTTGCCCATTCTTGGCGAGGACGGATCGCTGGCCATGGTGCAGGCGGACAGCCCGGCCAGGGGGAACGTGTGGGCCAAGACCGGCACTCTCGTCACCGGCGACTTGTTCAACCAGCGCATTCGCCTCGAGGCGAAGGCGCTCGGCGGCACCATGACGAGCGCCAGTGGACGTCAGCTCGCCTTCGCCGTCGTGCTCAGCAACGGCGTCATGACCGAGATCGAGGACGTGTTCCTCGCAAATGACGACGTCGGCGCCGTCGCCGCCGCCATCCAGCAGTCGTTCTGACCGACGAGCGCTCGACGCGTCGGGCGGCAGTGCATCGACGCTGGGTCTCGGGTCCCACGATCGAACGGCACCGTTGCCATGTCCACAACGAGTGGACCTGGTGGGACACGAACCCTCGACCTCTGCCGTGTGTGGCCAGCACGCTGGCCGGCTATCGCCTGGTCGTGACCAACGCGCCCGGCAACCTCCGGCCTACACGGCGTTCACCATGCCGATAGCCTGCGGCGATGCGCCGCCTCTGGCTCGTCGTGGTTGCCTCCCTGCTCGTTGCCGTGGTGCCCGCGGCAGCGGCTGACCAGCAAGCGTGGACCGACCCCAGAACCGGTGCGCCGGTGCTCGACGAACTCGAGGACCTCTTCCTCACCACTCGCCCGAGCCTCGGGCCCACCACGGTCGTCTCGTTGGCGGGCACCGACACGGCGCAGCGAATGACGCTGCGCACCCTCCAAGGTGTGGTCAACAAGACCTCCGCCCGGATGTACCTCATCGACCCCGGTGACCAGGGTGCTCAGCCCATTCTCGACGCCTACGTGGCGCGTGGCGACGTCACCGTGGTCGAGACCATCAACGCCCAAGGGGCGCTTGAGAAGTTCGCCCACGAGGCGAACGGTTACGTCATCTACGAACCGGCCCAGGAGTGGACCGTGCACGGCGCAGCGGCCATTGCGTCGCTCGAGGGCGGCGTGGTCACCAGCGCCGCGCAGGTGCCCGCACTGGAGGCCCTCGGGCTGACCGAGATCGACGACGTGCGTGGCCGATGGGCGAACAACGTGGCCGCGCAGCTCGACGTGGCCGCCACCTATCGGGACCAACTCCCCTCCGACGCCGTGGCGGTGATCAGCCACGGCGACACCATGTGGGACTTCGCCCACCAGCAGGGCGTCCTCACCATGTTTTCCCGGCCCACGGATCCGACGTGGGCAAGCCTCAGCCCCATCCTCACCGACACGCCCGCCGGGTCCCCGATCTACGGCTACATCGCCCGCAACGACGTGGAGGAAGCGCTGGGTGTGGCCACCCTGAGCGCCAACGGCCTCCTGCTCGTGCCCACCGACACCACCCGCAACCTTTCGTTCCACGTGGCCGTCGGCGCCGACCGGCCCCGGGCCACCGTGGCCCCGCCGCAACTCGACGACGTCGACCCGTGCGTGGCCGAAACAGTGAACGTGGTGGTCGCACTCACCGACGGTGACAACCTCAACGTCCCGCTCAACCACTTCTTCCGGCCCGACAACTGGCCGACGGCCCGCCGGGGCGACCTGCCGATCGGCTGGTCGATCACTCCCAGCCTGGCCACCCTGGCGCCCGGCATGTGGGACGTCTACGTCGAGCAGGCCACCGCCGCCGACGAGCTGGTGGCCATCATCGGCATCGCCTACGCCGCCCCGGCGCTGCTGCCCGACGCCCGCAGCTTCTACCGCCAGTCGTTCGCCACCATGGAGACGCTCGGTCTCTCCACTTTCTGGTCGCTCGGCGGCGCGCTCGACACGCCGACGTCGGTCTACTGGTCCACCGTCGACGAGGAGGCCCGTCCCGGAGTGCCGGGCGGGATCCTGGTGAGCTACGGCAACGGCGTCGGCGAGGCCTACTACAGCCCCGCCGGCATTCCCGCCTTCACCTCTCGCTCGATCTACGACGACCAGCCAGCCGATCTCGAGGCGCACGTGCGCGACGTCATGGCCATGGCACCCGAGGAACGGCCACTGGTGCTGTTCCTGTCGGCAGCCAACTGGCGGAACTCGGCTCGTGACGTCATTGCGCGCCTCGCCCCGCTCGCCGACGAGGGCGTGCGGTTCCTGACCCCGGCGCAGGCGGCGGCCTGCATGCCCGACGCTCCGCCGGCGCCGCCGCCGGCCGAGCTGTACCGACCGTGCCTGGCCACCGATCCGGTGGTGCAGCAGGGCCTGGAGCTGATCAGCGCCCCGGCGGCCAACGAGGTGCGTCGGGTGCCGACCGCAGTGGCGCTCCCGGCGACGGTGACAGCCACCGAGGCGGTCGGGCCCGGCGGGCGCATCGACTACCAGGCCACCGTCGCAGTTGACATGGTCAGCTTCGCCGAGGAGATCTTCGAGACGCGCATCCACCCGATCATCGTGTCCGGTTACGGATCCGAGATCGCCGACGAAGCCTGGCTGCGAGTGGTGTTCGATGCCATGGGCACCACCTTCTCGCTGCCCGAGGGGACTGAGCCGATCGGCGACCCGACGGTGGCGAGCAGCGGCGAACCGGCGACGGCCACCTGGACGTCGTCGGGGCTGCGGGTGTCCCTCGGCCGGCTCGTCGGCGACGCCCAGGTTGCGCCGGAGGCCTCGACGGCGACGGCTCCGTTCGAGGTCGACCTGGCATGGAGTGTGCAGGCGGCGACACGGCCCGACGACCACGTGGCCGAGGTGGTCGAGGACGAGCTGTCGTTCACATTGGACTTGTCGATCGGGCTGTCGCTCAGCGGATTCGACCTGACCGGCGGCGTCGTGGCCGATTGGGAGTGCGAATCCGGCAACCGCGTCGTCGCTGCCACGCTGGTCGAGGGCACCGCGCCGCCGAGCACGTCGACCACCACGTCGGTGCCACCGACGACCTCGACCAGCACGACGCTCGCGCCGACCAGTTCGACGACGGAGCCCCCGGTCACCACGACGACGGTGCCACCGACGACCTCGACCACCACTGCAGGACCGGCAACGACCGCCGGACCCACCACCACCGGGCCCGAGGGATCGGTAGGGGGATCGGTCAGCGGCCCAGGTGCTGCGGGGGTCCTCGGCGGCTCGCAACGTCCACGGCCGAACGCGTTCGGTGCTCCGCCGGCTCGCCCCGGATTCGGTGCGCCTCGGGCCGGGACCCCACGTCCCGCGGTGCCGGTCCGGGCGAACCCTCGGTTCGCCGGCTGAGTGGGCGGCATCCGACCCGGCATCACTCGCCTGACTGAGCGCCCGATCGCTGCGGTGGGTACCGTTCGTCTGCGCCGACGACCGGGACAGTGGGTCGGCGACGGGTTCGAACTGGAGCGGACGACGATGCACCGGGAACGGCAACGCCCGAGGCGAACGCTGGTGGCGGTGGCGGTCGTCCTCGCTGTCGTGGCGGCGCTCCTGGCGGCATCACCATCGTCAGCGGCGCACCGCTACGTCGACGTGCCGGCGACGCACCCGTTCCACGACGAGATCTCGTGGATGACCGACTCGGGTCTGGCCGCAGGGTTCTCCGACGGGACGTTCCTCCCGGGCGCCAGCGTCAGTCGGCAAGCCATGGCGGCCTTCCTCTACCGCCTGTGGGGCGCGCTCGAACAGCCCATCGTCCCGGCGAGCGACGCCGGGTTCACCGACGTCGGTGCGGACCACCCCTTCGTGGCCGAGATCGGCTGGATGGCAGAGTCTGGTATCGCCTCGGGCTACGCCGACGGCACCTTCCTCCCCGGCGCGCCGGTCAGTCGCCAGGCCATGGCAGCCTTCCTGGCCCGCTTCTGGGAAGCCACCGGTGGCGCGGTGCCGCCCCTGCCGAGCGATCCCGGGTTCAGCGACGTCCCGCTCACCCACCCGTTCTGGGGCTCGATCGCCTGGATGGCCGGCGCCGGGATCACCACCGGGTTCTCGTCCGGCGAGTTCCAGCCGACCGCGCCGGTCAGCCGCCAGGCCATGTCGGCGTTCCTGCAACGACTCGGCGTCGCAGCTGGGTTGCCGGCTCGTCCGCTGGTGGATGTGACGTGGACGGTCGCCAACCAGACGGTGGTGGTAGAGGACGTCGCACGACGGAATAGCGGGCTCGACATCTGGGTCGACGGGAACATCGGGTTCCTCGATGCGGGATCCGAGGTGCGGGGCATCGCGGCCAACGGCAGCCGCCCGGCCCGTTGGACGGTGGGAGACGAGGCCTTCCTGGCGGAGGTGCTCGATGCCGGCTCACCGATCGTCGGCCTGCCATCGGACGTCGAGTACGCCGCCGGCGGCCCGGTGTACCGGGACCCCGACTCGGGCGCGGTGTTGCTCTTCTACCATGGGGAGAAACGCCGGATGGGCCAGTTCTCGGTGCTGAACTTCTGGTCGTTCGTCGGGTTGGCGATCTCGCACGACGACGGCGACACGTTCACCGACCTCGGTCCGATCGTCACCCCGCACCTGGGGCAGAACGATCCCGGGACCGGCGGCTGGTCGGTGGGGGTCGAGGTTGGCGGCGCTCCCTACGTCGTGGTGGGTGACTACTTCCACGTGTACTACCGGGATGTGGTGGTCGACGAGTTGTTCACGTCGGCACTGAACGTCTCGGTGGCGCGGGCCCCCGTCGACGAGGTGGTGGAGGCTGCCCTGGCGGGCGGCGCTGCGGAGTGGATGAAGTTGGGAGCCGACGGCTGGGA
Source organism: Acidimicrobiia bacterium (assembly GCA_020832495.1). Taxonomy (GTDB): domain Bacteria; phylum Actinomycetota; class Acidimicrobiia; order Acidimicrobiales; family Acidimicrobilacustridaceae; genus JAFIEP01. The sequence goes on from JAFIEP010000014.1 coordinate 23,430, forward strand.
CCAGCCCGGGCTCGGCGGCCGTGGCACCGAACTGGTGCCGCCGGGGCCGACGACGAACTGGTTCGATGTTGCCTACCTGGTGGACCACGACCTCTATGTCTTGGTTGCCTCGAGCGGTTCAGGACTGAACTGGTCGGTATGGGCAACGGTGAGTACCGACGGCATCGTGTGGACACCGCCGCGGCTGGTGCTCGAGGACCCCGAAGGTCGAGAGTCGCTCTACGTGTCGCTCAGCTCTCCAGACCGCCGCTCCCAGCGGCAGGTCGTCGGCGACGTGGTGCACGTCTACCGCACCCGCTCCACGGTGGACGAGGGGTTGCGGACCCGCTGGTCGGGTGACGTCACCATCGAGCGGTTCGACCTGCGCCTCGTCGAGGTGCTGCCACCGAAACGCAACGGCTCGTGACTCGCGGCCGGCTCGCCGTTGCAGCCACGCTCCTCCTTCTCGTGGCCCTCAGCGGATGGGCGGCAGCGACGATCGTGGCGAACGACCCGGACGTCGACATGCCCCACGAGGTGGCGGGTGAGTCGGCCGACCGTGATCGCCGGGGGGAACCCGCCGAGTCAGGTCCGAGCTGGCTCTCGGCGGTGGCCGACCGGTTGGCGGCCGATCACGTCGCCGTGATGGCGATGCTCGAGGCTGCACTGGCGCCTGCGATCGGTTGGGAGGTCGTCGGCAGCGAGGTGATGGTGAGCGACGAGGAGCGTCGCGCCAACGGCCTCGATCAGTGGATCGACGGCAACATCGGGTTCGTGGACCTCGGCGGCGCCGTGTGGGGTTTCGCGGCGAACGGGCCCAGCACGGCTCGATGGAGCGTTGGTGAGGACCGCCTGGTCGGTGACGTGCTCGAGGCGCGGATGGAGATCGTGGGGCTGCCCGACGACGTCGGCTATGCGGCCGGAGGGCCGGTGCATCTCGACGAGGCGTCGGGGGCGTTGTTGATGCTCTACCACGGTGAGCAGTACCCCGGCGGTGTGGTGTCGACCGCCGACTTCTGGTCGTTCGTCGGGATGGCGGTGTCGGTCGACGGGGGTGCGACGTTCACCGACCGGGGTCCGGTGGTCACCCCGCAGGTGGCCCTGGACGACCCGGCACGCACGTTCGCCGTCGAGGTGGGCGGCGCGCCGTTCGTGGTGGGCGACGACGGCAACATGTACGTCTACTTCCGCGACGTGGTCGAGGACGACGATCAGTTGTCGGTCCTCAACCTGTCGGTGGCACGGGCACCCCTCGACGAGGTGGTGGCCGACGGCTTGGCCGGCCGTGCCACGGCGTGGCACAAGTTCGACGGTGACGGCTGGAACGAGCCAGGGCTCGGTGGTCGGTCCACTGACCTCCTGGAAGGTGCGCCGCACCCCAACTGGTTCGACGTGGTGTACCTGGCCGACCGTGACCTCTACGTGCTGGTGGCGTCGCACGGCGGCGGACTGCAGTGGGAGGTGTGGACGTCGGCCAGCCGGGACGGGCTGCGGTGGTCGGACCCGCAGACGCTGTTCGCCGACCCCGAGGGCACCGAGTCGCTGTACGTGTCGCTCAGCTCGCCCGATCTGCGGTCGCAGCGGGTGGTGCACGGCGACGTCGTCCACCTCTACCGCACCCGCTCCACTGTGGCCGAGGGCAACCGCACCCGGTGGGACGGCGAGGTCACCGTCGAACGGACCGAACTGCGACTCGGATCGGAGTGAGTCGGCTGTCGGGGTGGCCTGGCTCAGCCCGTTGCCGACGATCAATTCCTAAAGATTCCGTCAGGCGCCGCCGATCACCGAGTAGTTCGTTGGACCTATGGGTGGTGCCTGTCGCCGGCAAGGGAGCCGGTCGCGCTGTCGAGGTGGTCGTGTGGGAGCACGGCCGGTAGGGACCGAAGACGCCCCCGAGCGCCAGCGAACCTTCGACAAGGACCGATGCAGTCAGCCTCCGGGTAGCCCCGTGCGCGTCCGCGCCACGTTCCTCGGTGGACGGCGTGTGTCGGCGCGACCCCAGGAGCCCTCATGAGAACGCGCCCGCTTGCCTATCTCGCCATCGTGTCGTTGCTGGTGCCATTGGCGGCATGTGACCTGCAAGGGGAGGCGCCGCTCGACGGCGAGGAGTGGGCGAGCCTGGTGGCCTCGGGCACACCAGCAGACGGCCATCGTGGGGCTGCACCCGCACCCGATCCCGATCCGGAACCCGAACCGCTGCCGACCATCGCCTGGGACATCGGTCGCAGCGAGGTGGTGGTCAGCGACGAGGAACGGCGCGCCAACGGCCTCGACCAGTGGATCGATGGGAACATCGGGTTCGTGGAACTCGACGGTGTCGTACGGGGCTTTGCGGCCAACGGTCCGCAGTCGGCCCAGTGGACGGTGGGGAGCGACCGCCTCGTAGAGGACGTGCTCGAGACCCGCATGGACATCGTCGGTCTGCCCGACGACGTGCGCCACGCGGCGGGAGGGCCGGTGCATCTCGACGAGGCGTCGGGGGCGTTGTTCATGCTCTACCACGGTGAGCAGTACCCCGGCGGTGTGGTGTCGACCGCCGACTTCTGGTCGTTCGTCGGGATGGCGGTGTCGGTCGACCGTGGTGCGACGTTCACCGACCGGGGTCCGGTGATCACCCCGCACGTGGCCATCGACGACCCGGCACGCACGTTCGCCGTCGAGGTGGGTGGCGCGCCGTTCGTGGTGGGCGACGACGGCAACATGTACGTCTACTTCCGCGACGTTGTCGTCGAAGAAGGTGACCATGTGTCGGCGCTCAACCTGTCGGTGGCGAGGGCATCGCTCGACGAGTTGGTGGCCGACGGCCTGGCCGGCCGTGCCACGGCGTGGCACAAGTTCGACGGCGAGGGCTGGAGCGAACCAGGTGTCGGCGGCAAGGGAGCGGAGATCATGGCGGGTGCGCCGCATCCGAACTGGTTCGACGTCGCCTACCTGGCCGACAGCGACCTCTACGTGCTGGTGGCGTCGCACGGCGGTGGCGTGCAGTGGCAGGTGTGGGGATCGGTCAGCCGCGACGGGTTGACATGGACCCAGCCGCAGACGCTGTTCGCCGACCCCGAGGGCACCGAGTCCCTGTACGTGTCGCTCAGCTCGCCCGATCTGCGGTCGCAGCGGGTGGTGCACGGCGACGTCGTCCACCTCTACCGCACACGCTCCACCGTGGCCGAGGGCAGCCGCACCCGCTGGGACGGCGAGGTCACCATCGAACGGACCGAACTGCGACTCGGCGTCGGTTGACCCAGGTCGCTGCGGGCGTCGTCGCTGCCGGCGTCACCGGTCGCCCGATGTCGCCCGGTCGATGGCCCCGGCCAGGGCGTGCCTGAGCTGGTCGATGCCGGGCTGCTCGACAGGGAAGTGACCACACCCCTCGAGCACCACCAGGTCGCCCCTGGTGGCCAGACGTTCGAACCAGCGTTGGCTGAGCTCGAGTGGCGTCCAGCGGTCGTCGCCTGGGTGCGTGAGGGTGACTCGACAGGCAGCAAAGGTCTCGGGCTCGTAGGCCAGCGGGTGCTGTAGCCAGCTTCGGATGAAGCCGAGCGGCACCCTGCTGGCCGCACCCAAGGGGTCGGTCGCACACGTACGAGCCAGGGCCGGGCTGTTGGCGATGAGGCGGATCGGTGCGAGCCAGCCGATGGGAACTCGCAGGCGGTCGGTGACCCGGGGTGCCAGCCCCAGGACGGATGGGCCGAGCGCCCCGAGGGCGGGCGTGCGGGCTGCCGCTCGGCGATGGGATGCCAGACGGGGATCGAGGAGGCAGGTCACGATGGCCTCGGCGACCGGGGCGGTGCTCTGGTGGGCCACGTCGAGGGCCAGACGCCCACCCATGCTGGCGCCGACGAGGATCACCGGTGCGTCGCTGCCCGCCGCTGCCTCCACCACCTGCACGCTGGCGTCGATCCACTGCTGGTAGGTGACACCGCTCGGATCGGGCACGACCGTGTGTCCGTAGCCGGGGAGGTCGAGGGCGAGCACCTCGCATCCCAGTTGCTGCGCCGCAACCGCGAACGGGGCGAGCATGCGTCCGTGGCCGCCGCCTCCGTGGAACACCACGACGACGGCCCGAGGCGTGGGCCGAGGCGTCGGGTGATGGTGGACGTGCAGGGCCGTCCCGTCGGTCAACCACTGCCAGCGGCTGACCGCTGGCGGATCAGCCACGTGGAGGTCGTCCGGGACGAAGGGGTGGTAGCGGACGACATGCGGGTCGGCGGTGGGGGAGGACCGTCTGGCAAGAACATGAGAAATATTCATATTCGACATGGTGTCAGCTACGCTGCTCTCGTGCAAGGCACCCGACCTCGTCCGGTCCAGGCGCGCTCCCGTGAGCGGATGCAGCGGATCCTCGACGCCGCCGTCGACGAGTTCGCCGAACTCGGATACGAAGCCGCCTCCACCACAGGGATGGCACGGCGTGCCGGCGTGTCGATCGGGTCGCTGTACCAGTACTTCCCGGACAAGGAAGCGGTCCTCGTCGAGATCGCCGAACGCCATCTCGACGAGGCGTCGGCGGCCATGGCCGTGGCACTCGAGGCCGCCGCCGCTGCCGAAACGTTCGAGGGGTTGGTGGCGGTGCTGGTGGACACCGCCGTCGAGGTGAACCACGGCGACCCTCGGCTGCACCAGGTGCTCTACCGAGAGGCGCCGCGACCTCGTCACCTGCAGGCGCGCCTCGACGACCTGGAAGCGGGGTTGGCAGCCTGGTTGGCTGACCGGCTGGAGCAGTTCGGCCTCGACGCCGAACGGGCACACCTGCGGGCACGCGCTGCCGTCGTGGCGGTGGAGGCGCTGGTGCACGAGTTCGTGCTGGCGCCGCCGGCGGGCATCACCTCCGAGGCGGCCAGGCGCGAGGTCGTGCGGGCCGCCGTGCAGATGGTGGGCGTCGACGGGTCGGCCCGGCGAGTGACCTGACGTGCCCGCCGCTGAGGGGGCGCCGATTGCAGCGACTCGACGGCGGACGGTCCGGCGCGCCGGCAACCGTCCGTGCCAAGGTGTTCCCATGGATCTCGCGCAGCTACAGCAGGAATCGGCACGCATGGGCATGTGGGTGCACCTGGCCACCACCGCGCCGGACGGAGCGCCCCATGTGGTGCCCGTGCACCCCAGCTGGGAGGACGCAACCCTGTGGGTCATGGTGGGCCTCGAGTCGGTCAAGGTGCGCAACATCGGCCACGATCCCAGGGTGATGCTCCACTGGCAGGTGGGGGAGGACACCGGCTTCGACAGCCTCATGGTCTGGGGTCGCGCCGCCGTGCACGACGACCTCGACACCAAGCGTCGCCTGTGGACCGGGGTGTTCGACTACGACCTCGACATGTTCTCCCCCGGCGGCCCGGAGGGCTCACCGGAGACCGGGTTCGTGGCCATCGAACCGGAGCGGGCCGTGGTGCTGCGCGCCTTCGGCTCCGCCGGACGCGAGGAGTGGCGAGCTGGTCGGTGACCGCCGCTGAGCTGACCGGTCGGTCGGCTGTGGAGGTACGGGCAACAGCCGTCGTGACCACAGCACCAACGTCGCCGGGCTGGCTCTACCATTGCGTCAGGGTCGAGCGGCCACCCGACCTGGTCTGAGGAGCGAGCCATGGCCGACAATCCACCCGAGCGTGCCGCAGCGCACCAGATCGGCGAAGCCGCTGAGCTGACCGGCCTGTCCCTGCGCACCATCCGTCACTACGAGGAGGTCGGTCTGGTCTCGCCATCGACTCGCAGTGCCGGAGGGTTCCGGCTCTACAGCGACGCCGAGGTCGACCGACTCCGACTGGTCAAGCAGATGAAGCCGCTGGGTTTCACCCTCGAGGAGATGCGAGAGCTGCTCGACACCCGCGACCGCTTGGCTGATGCCGACAGCGACGGTGCCGACGAGCTCCGTGACCGACTCGCCATGTTCGCTGAGGTCGCCGAGGAGCGCTGCGCACAGCTCCGTGCACAACTCACCGAGGTGGAAACACTGGCGACCCGCTTGCGGAACGAGGCCACCGCACCGTCGCGGACCACGGCCGCCGGGAAACCTCGCCGCTGAGGTGCTGCGGGCCTGACCGCCGAGCCGCCCAGTGTCGGAAGACACACCGATGGAATTGGTTGTCTAACCTCACGTAAGGGTAAGTTCCGCTGCTCCTGCGGAGGCTCCAACGACGAGCGCGTCACAGCTTCACGCGGTTACGCCCGAACCGGCGATGAGGTTCGGCCCCCCGTTCGTCGTCTGAAGTGGATCCTCGATGTCTCTTGCCGTCCCCGAAGCCAATGTTGTCGACTCCTCGGTCCGAAACGCGTTGCGTTCGCCGAAGCTCCTGCGAGTCGAGGTGTTTGCCGCCCTGGCGGTCGCACTGGCGCTGATCCCCGAGGCGATCTCGTTCTCGATCCTCGCCGGGGTCGACCCCCAGGTCGGCCTCTTCGCCTCGTTCACGATGGCCGTGACCATCGCCATCGTCGGAGGGCGTCGGGCGATGATCTCTGCTGCGACCGGCGCGGTCGCGCTGATCGTGGCACCGCTGGCATCCAGCCATGGCCTCGACTACCTGATCGCAGCGGTGATCCTCGCCGGCGTGATGCAGGTGGGACTCAGCCTTGCCGGGGCAGCCAAGTTGATGCGATTCATCCCCCGAAGCGTCATGGTCGGCTTCGTCAACGCGCTCGCCATCGTGATCTTCCTGGCGCAGATCCCTCACCTGATCGACGTGCCGTTCGTCGTCTACCCCCTCGTGGCGGTCGGTATCGCCACCCTGGTGTTCTTCCCCAAGCTCACCGGCGCCGTCCCCGGACCGCTCGTCGTGGTCGTCCTGCTCACCGTGACGGTCGTGCTGTTCGGCATCGACGTCCCCGACGTCGGCGACCAGGGCGATCTCCCCAAGAGCCTCCCCTCGTTCTTCATCCCCGACGTCCCGTGGACCATGGACACCCTCCAGCTCCTCGCCCCGGTCGCCTTTGCGATGGCGCTCGTCGGCCTGCTCGAGTCGCTCATGACTGCCAAGCTCGTCGACGACATCACCGACTCGCACTCCGACAAGACCCGCGAGGGATGGGGCCAAGGCGTGGCCAACATCGTCACCGGCTTCTTCGGGGGCATGGGCGGCTGCGCCATGGTCGGCCAGACCATGATCAACGTGAAGACCTCCAAGGCGCGCACCCGCATCTCGACGTTCCTCGCCGGGGTGTTCCTGTTGATCCTCGTCGTCGGGCTCGGCGACACCGTGGCCAAGATCCCGATGGCTGCACTCGTGGCCATCATGATCATGGTCTCGGTCGGGACCATGGACTGGCACTCGGTCAACCCACTCACCCTGCGCAACATGCCCTTCAGCGCCACCGCCATCATGGTCACGACCGTCGCCGTCACCGTCGTCACCCACAACCTCGCCTACGGCGTGATCCTCGGCGTCATCGTGGCCACGATCTTCTTCGCCCGGCGGGTGGCTCACTTCACCGAGGTTGTCGACATCGCCCACCCCGACGACGACACCCGCGTCTACGCAGTGCGTGGCGTGCTGTTCTTCGCGTCGAGCAACGACCTCTTCTACCAGTTCGACTACGTCAACGACCCCCAGAACGTGATCATCGACCTGTCCCAAGCACAGATCTACGACTCGTCCACCGTGGCCGCCCTCGACGCCATCGAACTCAAGTACACCCGCTACGGAAAGAACGTCGAGATCATCGGCATGAACGAACCGAGCGCCAAGTGGCACAGCCTCAGCGGACGACTCGGCGCCGGCCACTGACGATCGGACCGAGCTCCGACGTCGAACTGCAGGACGATTCGATCTCCTGACCGAGACGACCGAGCCGAGGATGCCTCGGCTGGACGACCCTTATCGCCGACCACATGTCGCGTCGGCCGTACCTGCGCCGATGGGCTACTTCATGCCGCCGGCTGGGTTGTCGGGCGGCGGCAGCGGGGTGTTGCTCTCGCGGACCCGCTGAACCCGTTCGGGTTCGCACACCGGGCAGAGGTGCACCGTGGTCACCGACACGATCGAGAGTTGGCTGCCCCGGGACTTCTCCCACACGGCCTGGGCGGCGGGGCGCAGGTCGGTGGTGCCACAGGTGGGGCACCGGGGCGTGAGGTCGCGATCCCACGTCAGGTCGCACGCCTCGCAGGTGATGCGGATGACGTCGTCGTCGCGCTCACGCGGAGGTGCTCCTCGGAGCCACACGACGGGCAGACCATGTCGTCACTCACGACATCACCGTTCGCCGGCTGGGTGATGGCGGGCGGCGCCGTTCGGTGGGCACGTCACACGCCCACCCTACGGCAGCGTTGGCGCATCGGCCCCAGACGTTGCCCTCGAACCGCCGCTCGCTGTCTTCGCTACGGTGGGGGATCTGACCCGCACGACACCGGCGGAACGGCGCGTCAGCACACCCGCTCAGCGAGCGGGCCATGGATGTGGATCCGCCGCACAGGAGGAACTGACCGATGCCGACCAACCCTGCCCTGCTCTTCGGTGAGATGGCCGGCAAGCCACCGGAAGAGGCCAAGTTTTTCTGGTCGGGCGGCCCGGTCGAGGTGGCCGAGCGCACCTGGTTCGCCTCGCAGCTGAGTGGGGTGACCGCCTTCGAGACCGACGACGGCGTGGTGCTGGTCGACGCCGGCGCCGTGATGTTCGCACCCATGCTGGCGGGGTCGATCCGCGAGAAGACCCAGGCCCCCATCCACACGGCCATCTTCACCCACGGCCACGTCGACCACGCCTATGGGTTGTCCGAGTTCCTCGTCGAGGGGCAACCGACCCCGGTGGTGATCGGCCACGAAGCCATGCCGGCTCGGTTCGCCCGCTACGAGGCCACCGCTGCCCACAACCGGGCCATCAACGCCCGTCAGTTCGGGGGGAGGACGTCGGCCGACACCGGCGCGGAATGGGTGAGCCCAGCCATTCCCCCGAACCAGCTCTACGCCGACGAGCTGGTCATCGAGGTGGGTGGTGTCACCTTCGAGCTGTTCCACGCCCGCGGTGAGACCGACGATCACACCTGGGTGTACTGCCCGGACCGCAGGGTGCTCTGCCCCGGTGACCTCATCATCTGGGGTGTCCCCAATGCCGGCAACCCACAGAAGGTGCAGCGCTATCCGTGGGACTGGGCCGACGCACTGCGGCTCATGGCGGCCAAGGAGCCGGCCTCGATGGCTCCCGGCCACGGCGGGCCGGTGGTCGACGACCCCGAACTCGTGCACCGCATCCTGGTCGACACCGCCGACTACCTCGATGCCGTTGTCGAGCGCACCCTGGCCGTGCTCGAGGACGGCTCCCCGCCCCATGTCGACGTGGTGCACGCCGTGGAACTCCCGACGCCGGACCAGCCGTGGTTGCAGCCCGTCTACGACGAGGGTCAGTTCATCGTCCGCAACGTCATCCGGCACTACGGCGGCTGGTTCTCGGGTCGTCCCAGCGAACTGAAGCCGGCTCCGAGGCCGGTGCTCGCCGGGGCGGTGGCCGCCCTGGCCGGCGGCGCGCTCGAGTTGGCCCGGGTGGCCAACCAACACGCAGCGGCAGGCGACCTGGCCGTGGCCTGCCACCTCGCTGATTTCGCCCTCGAGGCCGACCCGGCCGACGAGACAGTGCAGGAGATCGTGGCCGAGATCTACGACCAGCGGGCCGAGGCGGAGACCTCGCTCATGGCGGTCAATCTGATGAACAGCGCCGCCGCCCACGCCCGCGCCGGCGAACCCTACGCCTGACCGACCTTTGGCCCTCGTGTCCCGGCCGGCCGCTTCGACGCGCCCTCGCGTCATCTCGGGGACACGCAGAGGTCAGAGCCAGGACAGCTAGCCGACCCCTGATGGTTACCGCTGCGAAATAGCAGCGAAGCAGCGCGTCCTTACTGTGCACCGCTATGTATACAACACCGGATCCAGGGCGGACCGGGACTCGTTCGGAGGCGGCCTACGCCGCGCTGAAGGACCGTCTGTTGAGCGGGGACCTGCCGCTGGGCCACCGCCTGGCAGAGGAAGCACTCGCCGCTGAACTGTCGGTGTCGCGCACGCCGATTCGCGAGGCACTGTCGCGACTGCATGCCGACGGCCTCGTCGAGCGGCACCCCTCGGGCGGGTACACCCCAGCGCCCCCCGATCTGCACACGGCCCGCGACCTCTACGAGGTCCGCTTCGCCCTCGAGTTCCGAGCGCTGTCGCTGCCGACCATCACCGGGGTTGCACACGACGCCGATTCGCTCGAGGCCTTGCGGGCGGACTGGCGATCGTTCGATGCACCGGTGGGTGACGACGAGACGAACCCCGACTTCGTGCTCCTCGACGAGGACTTCCACGTGCGGTTGGCCTGCGCCTCGGGGAACGAGGCGATCGGCGAGTTCCTCATGCGGGTCAACGAACGGATCCGACTCGTGCGGATGCACGACTTCCTTTCGGCCGAGCGCATCGAACGAACCATCACCCAGCACATCGACGTGCTCGACCTCCTGCTCGACGGGCGCCTCGACGCAGCCGAGGACGCCCTGCAGGCCCACTTCCAGGAGTCGCTCGGTGTCGTGGAACAGCGGGTGGCCACGGCGCTGGCCCGCATGGTGTCGTCCAACCGGCGGTCGGGTCGATGACCGAGCCTGCGGAGCCGACGGCGAGCGACGCCATCACCGACGATGCCCCTGCACAGGACGTCGCGCCGGCGAACCTCCTGCTGTCGGCCCGAGGGGTGACCGTGCGGTTCGGGAGCCTGGTGGCCAACGATGCCGTCGACTTCGACGTGCGCGCCGGAGAGGTGCATGCACTCCTCGGGGAGAACGGCGCCGGCAAGAGCACGCTCATGAAGGTGTTCTACGGGGTGAACCGTCCGGCAGCAGGCGAAGTGCTCGTTGACGGGGAGCCAGTGGAGCTCGGCTCCCCGTCGGCCTCGCGGGCACACGGCATCGGCATGGTGTTCCAGGACCTGCGCCTGGTGCCGGCGTTCACCGTGCTCGAGAACATCGAACTGGCCATCGGCACGGGACGGTTCCGCCGCGGCGACGCACGAACCCGGGTGCTGGAGGCCTCGGAACGCTACGGGTTGCGCGTCGACCCCGACCGGCTCGTGCGCGATCTCGCCCTCGCCCAACGCCAGCAGGTGGAGATCCTGCGGGTGCTGATGCTCGACGCCAAGGTCGTCATCCTCGACGAGCCCACCAGCGCACTCGCCCCCCAGGAAGTGGACGCCCTGTTCAGCGTGGTCGACCGCCTGCGCACCGAAGGGTTGGGCATCGTGCTCATCACCCACAAGTTGGCGGAGACCCGCACCATCGCCGACCGAGCCACCGTGCTGCGAGCCGGTCGGGCCACCCTGTGCGGTGCCGACCCCTCCCAACTCACCGACGACGAACTCGTCACCGCCATGGTGGGCAGCGTCCCGCCGGCACTGCCCGCCGAGCGGAGCCCTGCCGGCAAAGCGCTGGCGTTGGCCGTCAACGACCTGTGCGTGAAAGGCAACGACGGACGTCAGGCCGTGCGCGACGCCACCTTCGAGGTGCACGAGGGCGAACTCGTCGGCGTGGCTGGCGTCTCCGGCAACGGCCAGCGCGAACTCCTCGAGGCGGTGCTCGGCATCCGCCCGATCGAGAGCGGCACGGTGGTCGTCGGTGGCGAGGTGCTGGAACGGAGCCATCCGGCGGAGGCCTTGGCCGCCGGGGTGTACTGCATCCCCGAAGATCCGGTGGCCGACGCCGTCGTGCCAGGTCTCACCGTCTTGCAGCACCTCGTGCTGTCCGGCGAAGGCATACCCGAGAAGGGCCCCTCGGTCGACTGGCGTGTGGCCCGCCGCCGGGCCGAGGAGAGCGAGGTGCCTGGGCGGCTGAACCTCGTCGACCTCGACCGCCAGGTGGCGACCCTGTCGGGAGGCAACGTGCAGCGGGTCGTCCTCACCCGCATGTTCCTGGCCGAGAGCCCGACCTTGTTGGTCGTCGCCTATCCCAGCCGGGGCCTCGACATCGCCTCGGTGCGGGCCACCCAACAGTTGTTGCTCGAACGCCGTGCGCAGGGCACGTCGGTGTTGATGGTGTCCGAGGATCTCGACGAGCTGATGCTGCTGTCCGACCGCATCGTCGTGCTGCACGACGGCGAGGTGGCGGGGGTCGTCGACCCCCACGTGGCCACCCGTAAGGACATTGGCCGGCTGATGTTGCAAGGAGCTGCGGCATGACTGCCACCACGCCCATGCCGGGTGACGTCGGCGCCGATCCCCACGGTCACACGCCAGCGGATCTCCCCGACGGCGCCACCCCGCCCGACCCGATCATCATCGAGGAGGACATGCCGCGCACCTGGCCGGATCGGCTGCGGTCCTGGAGTCGGCTGGCGGCCGCGCTGGTCGGCGCCATCGGCATCTTCTCGGCCTTCCTCGTGGCCCGCGGCGCCGATCCGATCGTGGTGTTCGAGGCCATGTGGACCTCGGCCTTCGGTGATGCGAACAAGTTGGGCGAGACCCTCATCCGGGCCACCCCGCTGTTGCTGGCGGCCCTGGCAGTGGCGGTGCCGGCCAAGGCCGGGCTGTTCAACATCGGGGGCGAGGGCCAACTGGTGCTCGGGGCCATCGGTGCGGTGCTCGTGGCCTACTCCCTCGGTGAGGAGACCAACGGGGTGCTGACGCTGACGCTCATGGCCGTCGGCGGTGCGGTGGCCGGCGGTCTGTGGGCGGCCATCCCCGCCCTGTTGAAGTACTTCACCGACACCAGCGAAGCCATCGTGTCGTTGCTGCTCAACTATGTGGCCGTCATCGTGTTGGCCTGGCTGGTCTTCGAGCCGCTGAAGGACCCGATGTCCACCGGGCAGGCCTACTCTCGCCCGCTGGCCGCCAACCAGAACCTGCCCATCATCTGGGGCAACCGGGTGCATCTCGGGGTCGTGATTGCCGTGGTGGCCGCCGTGGCGGTGTGGCTGGCTCTGCGGGGCACCCGCTGGGGGTTCGCCCTGAAGGTGCTCGGTGGCAACCCCGAAGCCGCCCGCCGAGCTGGACTCAAGGTCGGGCTGCTGGGTTTCTCGGCGCTGGCCATCGGCGGCGCCCTCGCCGGGTTGGGCGGCATGCTGCACGTGTCGGGCCTCGAGAACCGGCTGCGACCAGACCTGATGGTCGGCTACGGCTACATCGGGTTCCTGGCCGCCTGGCTGGCACGCCACGACCCGCTCAAGTCCATCGGGGCAGCCGTGCTGCTCGGGGCCATCGCCGTGGGTGGCACTGGGCTGAAGATCTCGGCCGGGCTCTCCGGTGCGGCGGTCAACGTCCTCATGGCCCTCGTGCTGCTGGCCGTCCTCGGCTGGAGCCGCCCTGCTCCCAAGGCTCTCCGATGACTTCTCGGCTTCCCTCCCGACCTGGGATCGAAAGGACGACGACATGAACGTCGAAGCAGTGTTGGCCGGCGCAGTGGCCGGCGGCACGTCGATCCTCTACCCGACGCTCGGAGAGGTGATCTCCGAACGCGCCGGCGTCATCAACCTCGGCACCGAGGGCTCGATGCTCGCCGGGGCACTCACCGCCTACGCCGTCGGCATCCAGACGGGCAACCCGTGGGCGGGGGTGGTCGCCGGCATGGTGGCCGGCTCGTTGTTGTCACTCGTGCATGCCTTCATGGTGCTCACCAGGGGTGCGAACCAGATCGCCGTCGGACTGGTCGTCACCTTCTTGGGCCTCGGTCTCACCGCGCTGTTCGGCCAGGACTTCGTCGGCCGGGGTGTGGTGGCGCTCCGGGAGTTCCCCATCCCGGGCCTCTCCTCGCTGCCCTTTGTCGGCCGGGTGCTGTTCTCCCACGACGTGTTGACCTACCTGTCGCTGGTGGCGGCGGTGGTCCTGTGGTTCATGGTGTTCCGCACCCGCACCGGCATGAAGCTACGCGCCGCCGGTGAACGACCCGACGTGTTGCACACCTTCGGCATGTCGCCGACGGTGGTGCGCTACGCGGCCGTGCTGTGCGGCGGAGCACTCGCCGGCCTCGGTGGGGCCCAGCTCTCCACGGCGTTCACCCTCAACTGGTCCGAGGGCATGACCGTCGGACGTGGCTTCGTGGCGGTCGGCCTCGTGATCTTCGCAGCGTGGAACCCGCTCAAGGCCATCTTCGGCGCCTACTTGTTCAGCGGGGCCATTGCGTTGCAGCTGCAGCTGCAGGCCGAAGGTTCCGACATCTCCCGCTACCTGCTGCAGGCCCTGCCCTACCTGGCGGTGATCGTGGTCCTGGCCATCCTCAGCCGACGTAGGGCCAACGCCGCTCCCGAAGCGCTGAGTCGGGTGTTCGAACACTCGACCTAGCGGCGCCTGCCCTGCTCTGCCCTGTGCAGCGCGCCGCACGAGACCCCCCAAACACAAACCAACCCCCGGAGGTACCCGAATGACCAGACGACGACGTTGGACCGCAGCCCTTGTGGCGCTGTCCCTGGTGTTTGCCGCCAGTTGCGGCAGCGACGACAGTTCCGATGAAGCCGGCGGCGGTGGCGGCACCGGCGACGGTGACAGCGACCTGACCATTGGCTTCCTGTACGTCGGGCCGAAGGACGACTTCGGCTACAACCAGGCGGCCTACGAGGGCAGCCTGGCCGTCGAGGCGGCGTTCCCCGAGGCCACCATCCTCCAGGCGGAGAACGTGCCCGAGACGGCCGAGGCCGAGGCGGCCATGCAGGACATGATCGACCGTGGCGCCGACATCATCTTCGCCACCAGCTTCGGCCACCTCGAGTTCGCCGCCAACATGGCCGAACAGAACCCCGACGTGGTGTTCCTTCACCAGGGCGGCCTCGTCGGTGACGACGTACTCGACAACCTCGGCACCTACTTCGGCACGGTCTACGAACCGGTGTACACCGCCGGCGTGGCGGCGGGCATGGCCACCGAGACCGACAAGCTCGGCTACGTCTACGCCTTCCCCATCCCCCAGACGCTGGCCAACATCAACGCCTTCCAGCTCGGGGCTGCGTCGGTGAACCCCGACGTGGAGACGATCGCCATCTCGACAGGCAGCTGGTGTGACCCCGGCACCCAGGCCACCGCCACCCAGAGCCTGCTCGACCAGGGCGTCGACGTCATCACCCAGCACCAGGACTGCACCAAGACGATCATCGAGGCGACCGAAGCGGCCGGTGCGATGTCGGTCGGCTACCACTTCGACGCATCGGAACTGGCGCCCGAGGGCTGGCTGACCGGTAGCGAGTGGGACTGGGACGACCTCTTCGTGCAGATCGTCCAGACCATCGTGGACGGCGACTTCGTGGGCAGCGAGTTCAACGGTGACTTCCGTGTCGGACTGCAGACGGGCGACAACCCCTTCGTCCAGTCGCCCTTCGGTCCGCTGGTCGACGCCGACACCCAGGCGCTGATCGAAGAGATCGAGGCCGGGTTCATCGACGGTGGCTCCCCCTTTGCCGGGCCGGTGCTCGACCAGGACGGCGAGATCGTCTGGGCCGACGGTGAACAGCCCACCTACGACGAGGTCGAGACGATGGACTTCTTCGTCATCGGCGTCATCGGACGGACGGACTGACCCCCGCTGCGACGGTCCCGGTGCTCACCCAGGCCGGGACCGTCGCACGGTCCACTCCCGTGACCACTTCATCGGACGTGTTGCATCCCCCTTTGCCGCTCGAGCGCCACGGCCGGCGGCGCCCGCAGCAACCTGAGGTCGTGCTCGTGCACGGCGTCGGGTTCGGGCCGTGGGTCATGGACGAGGTGGCGTCCCGGCTGAGTTCCACGTGCGCCGTCGCCGTGGTCGATCGACCCGGCTACGGCTCGCTGGCCGCTGAGCCGGCCATCGATCTCGACCTCGGAGTCGAACGGCTGGCCTCGACCTTGCGGTGCTCGGCGGCGCACACTGGCGTCGCACCCGTACTGGTCGGGGTCAGCGGTGGCGCCACACTCGGGTTGGCGGTGCTGCTGCGGTATCCGCACCTCGTCGACGTCGCCGTCCTGCACGAGCCGCTCCTCGGGCCAGCGGCACCGGCGCTGCACGAGGCAGTCACCGACGCCGCCGCACGTCTCGCTGCCACGCCAGGTTGCGCCGCCGCCGCTGGGTTCGTGGCCGAACTGGTCGGCCTGACCACGTGGAAGGCACTGAGTTCCACCGAGCGCGACGGCGTGCTGGCGGTGGCGGATGTCATCCGAGCCGAGGTCACTGCCTTCGTCGGCTTCACCGTCGACCTCGGAGACCTCGAGGCGCTGGCTGCCGTGCCGGTCAGCATCGTGTCGAGCGTGGGTGAGCACAGTGCCCCCACCCGCCACGAGGCTGCCGCCGTGTTGGCCGCGGCCGTCGGCGTCAGCCCACGGGTGCTCGCCGGCTCCGGCCACCTGGCCCCAGCCGACGCGCCCGACGCGCTGGCGGACCTCGTTGTCGACGTGGTGGGCAGACCATGAGCCCGTCGACGCCGTTCGGCCCGGTCGCCGGGACGGAGCCCTACCCGTGGCCCTGGCCGGGCGAGATCGACCGTTCCGCCGTGGCCGTCGTGCTGGCCGGGTGGGACACCCACTGGGCGGCGCGTTCCGTTGGCGATTGTGACGGCGCCGTTGAGCGCCTTGATGCGCTCGTCGTCGCTGCGCTGGCCGCCGATGTGCCGGTGATCGGTCTCGCCCACCCACCGCCACCGAGAGCAATGTCGGCGTGGCCGGACCCGGTGCCGCTCGGCGGTGTGGGCATCGCCTCGGTGGCCGCCGGTGGTATCGGCGGTTTCAGTGCCGGACCGCTCGACGGTGTGCTGCGCGCCGAGGGTCGCACCCACCTGCTCGTCGCCGGCCACGGCCTCGAAGGACCAGTGCACTCCACCCTGCGCAGCGCCAACGACCGGGGCTACGAGTGCCTCCTCGTGGCCGACGCCTGCACCCCGCTGACGATCGACGCCGCCGCCAGCGCAGCCCACAGCGTGACCATGTCGGGCGGGATCTTCGGTGCCGTCGGTTCCACCGCCGACGTCATCGACGCACTGGCCCGCCACCCCAACGATCCAACCTCGTGAGGAGGACGATTCCCCATGACGACCTTCGGACCCGTCGAAGCAGACCCGTACACCTGGCCCTACAACACCACGTTCACCGCAGCCGACACCGCGCTGGTGTGCATTGACTGGCAGACCGACTTCTGCGGACCCGGCGGCTACGTCGACGCCATGGGTTACGACCTGTCCCTCACCCGGGCGGGTCTCGCACCCACCGCTGTGGTGTTGGCTGCCGCCCGGGACGTGGGGATGCACGTCATCCACACTCGCGAAGGTCACCTGCCGGACCTCTCGGACTGCCCGCCGAACAAGCTGTGGCGGTCGCAGCGGATCGGTGCGGGCATCGGGGACGCCGGCCCATGCGGGCGCATCCTCGTGCGTGGTGAACCCGGGTGGAACATCGTCCCCGAGGTGGCGCCAATCGACGGCGAGGTGATCATCGACAAGCCAGGCAAGGGCAGCTTCTACGCCACCTCGCTGGACCTGATCCTGCGGACCGCCGGGATCACGAACCTGATCTTCACCGGGATCACGACCGACGTCTGCGTCCACACCACCATGCGGGATGCCAACGACCGCGGTTACGAATGCCTGCTGCTCGAAGACTGCACCGGTGCCACCGACCCCGACAACTACGCCGCCGCGTTGCAGATGATCAAGATGCAGGGTGGTGTGTTCGGCGCCGTGGCCCACTCCCGGGCGCTCCTCTCGGCACTGGGCACGTGAGTCACGGAGGGAGCGTTCTGGGTGACGCCGTCTGGCTGGCTCGACTCGCCGACGACGACGTTGCCGCCGCAGTGGCCACCGCCAACGGACCCTTAGCCGGGTTGACCTTCGCCGTGAAGGACAATATCGACGTGGAGGGCCTGCCGACGACGGCAGCCTGCCCCACCTACGGCGGCGTGGCCGAGCGGTCGGCCACTGCCGTGTCCCGTCTGGTGGACGCTGGTGCGGTGTACGTGGGCAAGACCAACATGGACCAGTTCGCCACCGGACTGGTCGGCACCCGAAGCCCCCACGGCACGCCGCCGAACCCGTTCGATCCGGCGCTCGTGCCCGGCGGCTCCAGTTCCGGCTCGGCCGTAGCCGTGGCACGCGGGGACGTCGACGTGGCGCTGGGCACCGACACGGCCGGTTCGGGCCGGGTACCCGCTGCGATGTGCGGCATCGTCGGGTTCAAGCCGGCACCGGGGGAGTGGCCTGCCGACGGCGTCGTCCCGGCGTGCAAGACCCTCGACACGGTGTCAGTGTTCACCACCACCATCGGGATGGCCTTGCGGGTCGATGCCGTGGTGCGCGACGCCGCCCCGATCGCGCCGGCCGCCGGTGCGGTGCGCGTCGGGTGTGCCGCCCCACCGTGGTTGGCGGCGTGCGACGACGTCACCCTCGACGGGTTGGCCCGCTCGCTGGAAGTGCTTGACGAGCGGGGTCTCGACCGTTGCGGGATCGAGTTGGGAGCGTTGTTCGAAGCCGGTGACCTGCTCTACGACGGCCCGTGGATCGCCGAGCGCACTGCGGTGGTGGGGGACTTCATCGATGCCCATCCCGACGACGTCGACCCGGTGGTGCGCGACATCGTGCTGGACGGTCGTCGGTGGTCGGCGGTGGACGCTTTCCGGGCCCGGTACCGGCTCGAGGAACTGGCCGCCGAGGTGGACCAACTCTTCGGCGGTATCGACGTGCTGGTGCTGCCGACCGTCCCGATGGTCCCCACGCTCGACGCCGTCGCCGCCGATCCGATCGGGGTGAACCGCGCGTTGGGCCGCTACACCAACGCCGTCAACCTTCTGGGGCTCGCCGTGCTCGCCGTGCCCGGTGTGCTGCGCGCCGACGGCGTTCCCACGGGTCTCAGCGTCATTGCTCCACCGCGCCGGTGGCCGGAGATCGTGGCCGTCGGCGCCGCCCTGTGCGGCGAGGACCTGTCGCCCCTTCGTGCCGAGTCGGCGGCGGCCTCCGGTGCCTCGTCACGCAGCGGCGGGCCGGACCGCATCGAGCTGGCGGTGGTCGGCGCGCACCTGAGCGGCTTCCCGTTGAACGAGCGGCTCACGTCGCGTGGCGCCCAGTTCGTGGAGCGCACCTCCACCGCTGCCGCCTACCGATTTCACGAACTCCCCGGCGGCCCGCCGCGACGACCGGCGTTGGAGCGGGTGGACACAGGCGGAGCGGCCATCGAGGTGGAGGTGTGGTCACTCGACCCCGACGGCTTCGCCCGGCTGACCGTCGAGGTGCCGCCCCCCTTGGCCATCGGCACCGTGGTGTTGGCCGATGGTCGGTCGGTCAAGGGCTTCGTCTGCGAACTCGGCGGGCTCACCGGGGCAGTCGACATCACCGCCTCGGGCGGATGGCGGGCCCACACGCACAGTTGAGCGGGGGCACGGCGCCGGCCGCCAGCCGGCTCGGCACGGTTGGGTCAGGACAGCGCAGCGACCGTGAAGGTGGCGTCGAACCGCTTGCACCACACCGCCACATGGTCGAACACCGCCAGGTCGATCGGCTCGCCCGTCTCGGGGTGGACGGCAGGGATCTCGTAGTTCTGTGCGCCGATGTTGCCGGTGAGGACGCCGAGTTCGACGTACTGCGACGGGTCCTCGTAGTTGCCGGTGCCGGTGCCGAGATAGACGAGGAGATCCGGGCCGTTGTCGGTGGCGAAGTCGTCTTCGAAACGGACGAAGCGTTGGTCGCTGCCGTCGGTGAGCACGTTGGCGGTGCCGGTGCCGTCGTAGCGCCCGACGCCGGAGAACTGCCCGCTCGCCAGGGTGATGATCGTCGGCTCGTCGCCACCGTGGTCAACCGCCGCGTCGCCGGCGTCTGGATCCTGGCTCGGGGTGCCCACATCATTCGAACCCTGACCACCGTCGGCCGGCTCGGTGGCGGGCGCCCCGCTTGCCGATGCGCCGGAGTCGAACACGGGCCCGGCTTCTTCGACGACATCATCGACGAACAGCGTCTGCACCCCGAAGAACCCGAACGCCAGGTAGAGCCCGACAGCCAGGGCGGCGGTGGCCCCACCGAGCAACCACCACTTCTTGGTGCTGCGCCGCCCCTGCTCCTCGGATCGTTCATCCATGGCTGGTAGAACACCGGAAGTCCTCCGAAACGTTCCCGATTCCTCGTCCGCCTGTACGCCAGGTCTGAGGTCCTGTCGTCCCAGGTGAGCGGGTGTCCGTGACCGCCGCGGCTGCTCCACCGACGAATGGCCTGCGATACTCGACGGCATGGCAACCCGTCCTCCCACCGTCACCGCATCCTTGCTCGCCGGAGCGCTCGTCGTCGGTGCCATCGGTTGCTCGTCGTCGAGCGAGGAGTCGGTCGCCCCCACCACCGACCGGCAACAGGCCGTCGCCGAGCGGGGCAGCGAGGTGATGCCGTTCGACCTCGACGCCACCATGCACGTCTTCACCCCGACCGACGACGGAGGCGTGCAGGACGTGGTCGCCGAGGACAGCACGGCTACCGAACAGGTGCGTCTGATACGCGAGCACCTGGCCGAGGAGACCGAACGGTTCGCTCGCGGCGATTTCGGAGACCCGGCCAGCATCCACGGCGACGACATGCCCGGCCTCACCGTGCTCGCGGACGCCCACGACCGCCTCGAGGTCACCTACAGCGACATTGCCGATGGCGGGCGCATCACGTATGTGGGTACCTCGCCGGAGGTCGTTGCTGCGGTCCACGACTGGTTCGCTGCCCAGGTGGCCGATCACGGCGACCACGCCATGACGGGCGACCACGCCGACATGCACCGGGAGATGCACGGCGAGGCGCCGTAGCCTCAGCGGCCGATGTCATCGGGGTCGGCCAGGATGAGGGCCCACGAGGCGATGCCGTGGTCGCACCAGCCATCGGGCGTCGCTGTGCACTCGTCGGGGCACGGGCTGACCCCGTCGGCCACCCACTCCGCCAGTGTGTCCTCGTCGGGTGGTGCCCAACCGCTGGTGGTCTCGAAGAAGTGGTGGGCATTGCGCAACGCCGCCGCTCGGTCGATGGCTGGGGGTCGTGCGTCGCTCACGGTCACCAGTGTGGCGTCGGGTGCCGTCTGCGGCACCACGAGTGCACGATCGGTGGCTGTCACCTCGCCCATCGTCGGGTGCGGTGGGCGATCCTGTCGCTGGGCCAGTTCGGCACCATGAGATGCCACTGTTCGGGGGCGACGCGTACCAAGGCCTCGAGTTCGCCGGCCAACCGTTGGGTGGTGGCGGCGATGTCGGCGCGCTCGTCGTCGGTGCACTGGACGGGCACCGCCGGGCGGAGTTCACCTCGGTGCTGGCCGTCGCCGACGTGGTAGATGGCCACCGGGATCAGCGGCGCGCCGCTCTGGCGCGCCAAGCGAGCCGGGCCCGGCGGCAGCGTCGTGCGCTCGCCGAAGAACTCCACCTCCACGCCCCGACCGCCCAGGTCCCGGTCGGAGACCAACACCACCACCTCGTTGCGTTCGAGCGCGGCGGCGAGTTGGTCACGGACACCGGGGCCGCGCACCAGGACCGTGATGCCGTGCCGACGACGGACCTCCAACAACCACTCCAGCAACCGGCGCGGTCGGAGTCGCTCCACCACGGTCACCAGGGGATAGCCACGACCGGCCAGCCAGGCGCCCCCCAGATCCCAGCTCCCCAGGTGCGGGGTGACCAGCACCGCCCCGCGCCCCGCCGCCAGCGCAGCATCGAGGATCGCCAGACCTTCGGTGGCATCGACGCGGTCATCGAACTGACCACGAGGCGACGACGCCAGTCGGAAGGTGTCCAGCCAGTACCGGGCGTAGGACCGGAACGACGCCCTCACCGCCCGTCGTCGCTCTGCGTCGGAAAGGGGTCCACCGGCCACTCGAGCGAGATGGCGGGCCACCATCCGCCGCCGGCGCGCCATGATCGTCATCGACACTGCCGCGATAACTGCGAGGAGCCTTTCCTCCCACCGATGCGGTATCCGCCGGGCCAGCCGCCCGACCGCTCGGTAGAGGGGAGACCTGAAGCGACGCTTGCGCGGTTCGTGAGCACCTCGGGCTCTCGTCACCGGGCCGTCCCGCTGCTCGTGACCGGAGGGGGTGCCGGGCGACGGTGGTGGTTCCGCACCGGCGTCGATCCCCTCCAGCGTCCTCGGGTGCCGAGGGCAGAGCCGTGGCCCCGAGGCGACGGTCGACGGGTCACCCCGTCGGCTCGAGGTGGCGACCCATGGTGGCCACCATGTGATCACGGAACTCTCGGGACGGGCCGCGGTCGGGCAGGAGAGCATCGGCACCGTGGTAGGTGCCCGGTTCGAGCCGCAGCTCGCACGGCACGCCGGCTGCCTCGAGCCGTGTGGCGTAGTCCACGTCCTCGTCGAGGAACAGGTCGAGTTCGCCCGCACCGATCCACGCCGGCGGCAGACCCGAGAGGTCCGCCCGCCGGGCAGGTGCCGCGTACGGCCGCTCGGGCGCTGACGTGGGCGGATGTCCCAGGTAGGCGGTCCAGGCGAAGCGGTTGGATGCGGGCGTCCAGATGAAAGTACCGCGGCCGCCGTGGTCGGCTCGCAGCACCGTCCGGTCATCGAGCATCGGATAGACGAGCGCTTGGAAACAGAGCTCGGGGCCGCCTTCGTCGACAGCGCGTTGGGTCACGGCAGCGGCCAGCCCGCCGCCGGCGCTCTCGCCACCCACGGCGATGCGGGACGGGTCGATGCCGTACTCCTTCGCGTGGTCGTGGATCCAGCGCAGCGCCGACATGCAGTCGTCCAGCCCCGCTGGGAACGGGTGCTCGGGGGCCAGCCGGTAGTCGACGTTCACCACCAGCGCGTCCAACTCGGCCGCCATCCGGCTGCAGATGGCCGTCGATCCTTCCGGGCGACCCATGACGGTGCCGCCGCCGTGGAGCCACAGCACTGCCGGGCTCGGCCGCTGCCGGTCTGGTCGCTGATGGAGGAGCACCCGGACGCCGTCAGTTGTCCTGTGGTCGGTGGTCATCGTGGCGGGATCCGTGGGACTCGGTCGAGCCGCCATCAGTGTGCGAAGCACCCGCAGCGACCGCTCGCTCCCCACCGACACGGGCAGATACAGCGCCGGGCTGCGCAGCTCTGGTCGGACGGCGGCGACAGCGGCGTGGCGACGGCGCAATCCCACCGCGGCAGCGGCCGCCCCGGCAGCCGCGGCCAGCCCGACGAGTCGGCGGGTTGCTCGTCTCGGGTGTCGTGTTCGAGTGCTGTTCATGACGCTCCTCCTCGACGGGGTCACCCTACGTCGCGACCACCAGTACCGCTCGTGCATCGACGGCTACCCGGTGTCGATCGCCCGTCGAGACCGGAGCCTCGACCACCTCGTAGAGGCACGACACTCGGAACCTTCCGAATCGTGGCATCGTCGTAGTGACATGAGGACGCATCTGAGCAACGCAGCACGTTGGCGGGTCCTGGCCTGCCTGGTCGTGGGGATCCTGGCGTTGAGTTCCTGTGGGGACGACACGAGCGAGCCCGTCTCCACCGAGCCTGGTGATCCAGCCACCACTGACACCACCATCGCTCCCGATGACGACGAACCGGGCGGGCCTCCGAGCGAGGAGGCCGAGGTCGAACCCGATCGTGCGATGGTGGGCACGAGCTGGGAGATCATCTCGACCTTGCAGGGGCCGGACGCCTTCGACACCGTCTCCGATGCCACAGGTGCCGGTGGTTCGTTGGTCCTCGAGGCCGACGGTACCTTCGAGATCACCACGCCATGTCTGGTGCGGAGTGGCACCTATGTCGAACGAGGCGACGCTCGCGTCGTGTTCTCCATCACCGATGACCAGCCGCAACCATGCGAGGAACCCGATGACGAGCTGGCGGCGGCCGTCGATGCCGTGCTGGTCCACGGCGCCATCGTGGAGATCGACGGGGACGACATGACCATGTGGGCCGACGACGTCGGCCTCGGTCTGCGGGCTGCCGAGCAGCGCTGACGGCGTCGGGAGGCCAGGACTGCACCTCACCGGGCCGTGCGGTCGTCGAGCATCGGCGGCGGTGTGTCGTCTGTGGTCACCGGCCGAGTTCCGGCCACCACCGCTCGTGTTCGAGGTCACGGATGTCTCGAATCCTGACACCCCACCGGTCGGCGAGGTCGGCGAGCAGTTGTCGAGCGGTCTCGGACTTCTCGGGTGAGAAGCGCAGCTTCACCCGCGGATGTACCTCGCCCTCAATGATGCTCCAGCCGAACGGGTCTGCGGTGATCCCCTCCTGTTGCGCGTGCCGCCGCCAGGCTCCGAACACCGCGGCCGCACCGTCGATCGATGCCTCATGGGAACCTCTCCACTTGGCGAGGGCCTCTCTGGCCTCGGTGAGGTTGCCTCCGAGATCTGAGGGGCGCGGCGGCTCCGGAAGCGAGCTGGGATCCACCTGTCTTGGTGATCCCACGAACTCGACCCACAGATCGACGAGGCCGGCTCTGCTTTTCGCCCGATGGAACCGGGCTCCTCGCCAAGGCTGTTGCGGAAGCTGCCGTTGAAGTACTCGAAGGCAGCCCCGAGAGCGCTACGACGTGCGCGACGACGCAACCTGAGCGACCACCCACCCTGGTTCGCCCGCTGAAGCTCTGCAGGGACCGAGTCCAGGACCAGCTGCGGTTGTTTCCGCCGCCGTTGCTCACGGACGGTGACGTGGTCGCTGCGGTGGGTGAACCGGGTTGTCGGTGTCATCGAACGTGTGTACCCTGCTGGTGTGGCTTCGTTCGACCGCGACTCCGACCCCACCGACGAGGTCGATCCCACCCCCACCGGGTCCGACGCGCCCGGCGGAGCTGGTGACGGCGCCGGTGGTGGCGACGGTGCTGGTACTGCCGGCGCGCCTGGTGCCGGCCGAGCCGGCGACGGCGCGGCTGGTGGGTCGGGTTCGGGCCTGGCGGGTGTGGTGGCAGATCTGGTGGCGTCGGTCGATGGGCTGGTGGGGGCGTGTGACACCGCAGAGTTGGCGGCTACGCCGGGGTCGGTGATCGGCGACGCCGCGGTGACGGTGGGTACTGAGCTGTCGCGGCTGGGATGGGCTCGCCAGGCGCTGGTGGGGGCGTGGGACCTCTCAGGTGACTGGTCGACCGGCGGGGCCCGCAACGTGGCTGGGGAGTACCGGCAGCGCACCGGCTGCACCACCAACGAGTCACGGCGGGTGGCACGCATGGCGCGGCGGTTGCGTGACATGCCCGCAACGTCGGCGGCGTGGCAGGCCGGTGACATCAGCGACGAAGCCGTCGACGCCTTGTGTCGTCTGCGCAACAGCCGCACCGCGGAGTTGTTCGAACGCGACGAAGAAGTGCTGGTTCGCTCCGCGCAGGCGCTCGACGGCGACGACTTCGCCCGCGTGGCGAACCATTGGGAGTCGTGCGCCGACGACGAACTGGCCGACGACCACACCACCAGCCGCGACGAACGCGACGACGAACGGCGCAGCGTCGGGTGGACGTGTGACCGTCACGGCAACGCGCAGATCATCGCCCGCCTCGAAGCGGTCGGCGGCGCCACGGTCATTGCCGAGTTGGAACGGCTCGAACGGCAACTGTTCGAAGCCGACTGGGCCGAAGCCCGCCAGATCCACGGCGAGGACACCACGTCAGCGCACCTTAAGCGCACCAACAACCAACGCCGAGCCGACGCCCTGAAACTCATGGCCGAACGCTCCGCCGCAGCGGCCCCCAACGCCGCCAACGCACCACTCGTGTCCGTCCTCATTGACCTCACCAGCTTCACCCGAGCCGTCGACCTCCACCACCAACGCCACAACAACAGCCCCGACAACGCCACCGCCGACAGTGGCGGACCGGGCACTCCCAACAGCGCCACCGTCACCAACACCGACACCACTGACTACAGCGACACCGACGGTGCCGGACCGCGCACTCCCAACAGCGACACCGACACCAACCCGACCAGCGGAACCGCTACCGGTGCCCCGCACGCCGCTACCACCCCGAGTGGCGAGACCGGGCCGAGCGGCCAGACCAGCCAGACCGGGCCGAGCGGCACGACCGGCCCGACCAGCGAGACGAGCCTGACCGGCCCGACCAGCGAAACGAGCGAGACGAGCCCGACCAGCGAGACCAGTGAGACGAGCGAGACCGGCCCGAGCAGGGAAGCCGGCCCGACCAGCGAAGCGGGCACCGCCACCGACGACGACCGGCGACGATCCGAATGGGCCCGACGCATCGCAGAACTCGCCAACGGCACCCCCTTGACCATCTCGCAGCTCGCCCGCCTCCTTGACAACGCCGACATCGAACGCTGCGTCATCGCCCCCAACTCGCGCATCATCGACATCGGGCACCGCACCCGCTTCTTCACCGGCGCCACCCGCCGCGCCGTCGAAATCCGCGACCGCTGGTGCACCCATCCAACCTGCAACGAACCCGCCCACCGCTGCCACGTCGACCACATCACCCCCTGGTGCCACGGCGGCCCCACCACCCAAGACAACGGCCGCCTCCTCTGCGGCCCCCACAACCGAGCCCGCACCGACCACCCCACCCGACCCGAACGACCCCCACCACAACCACCGCCGTGACGCCCCACCCACTCCCGGGCGCCGAACAACCCCGACGCGCCATCACTCAGCCAGTGATGGAGCATGAACGCATGGCCGCGCACCAGCTGATCCATGTCCACGTGCAGGCGCGCCTCGTTCCGC
This sequence comes from Acidimicrobiia bacterium, assembly GCA_020832495.1. Classification (GTDB taxonomy): domain Bacteria; phylum Actinomycetota; class Acidimicrobiia; order Acidimicrobiales; family Acidimicrobilacustridaceae; genus JAFIEP01. Next base: position 49,891 of record JAFIEP010000014.1, read on the forward strand.
CCGTGCCGTCCCGCCCGCGCCGCTGCACTAGTTCAGGTAGGCGAACTCCATCGGTCGGTGAACGGTGCCGGTCATGATCGCCGTTGACATCGGGGCCGTGATAGTCGCTCGCTCACGCACGTTGGTTGTCGTCGAACGGCGACAAGAGTAGGGTTTCGTCGAACGGCGACACCTGTGCTGTGTCGTCGGACGACGACAGGAGATCGCGGTGAGGTCCATTCGAACCCCTCGGGAACTCGGCCTGGCGATTCGGCGGGCGAGGTCCGATCGAAGCTGGACCCAGGCCGAGCTTGCCGAGCGAGCAAGGGTTGGACGTCCGTGGCTCTCCGAGCTCGAAGGCGGCAAGCGGACGGCGGAGCTCGGCCGTGTCCTCGCTGTACTCGAGGCACTTCAACTCACCGTCACGCTGGTTCCCGCTGAGACCGGCCTGGGGAAGGTCGATCTCGATGACCTCCTCTGATGCGATGGACGACACCCTGATCGTGATACTCGAGGGTCGGCCGATCGGACGCCTCGAGCGAGGTGTCCGCGGGCTGCGCCTCACCTACGACGACAGCTACCTCGATGATCCACATGCCACGATCCTGTCCGCCTCCATGTCGGCACCGGTTCGCGACCACACCGACGGAGTCGTCACGCCGTGGTTGTGGGGACTGCTCCCCGACAACGCCGACGTTCTGAGCCGTTGGGGCCGAGAGTTCGGTGTGTCGGTCGCCTCACCGTTTCCCCTCCTCTCGACCCAGGTGGGCCACGACTGTGCTGGGGCCGTCCAGTTCTGCACAGCTGATGAGGTCGACGATCTGGTGGCGCGCCCCGGAGCACTCGAGTCGCTCAGCGAAGCCGACGTCGCCAGCCGCCTCAGGGCGCTCCGGGCTGATGCCACGAGCTGGCTGGGCCCCGGCTACACCGGGCAGTTCAGCCTCGCCGGCGCGCAGGCCAAGACCGCACTGGCATTCGACGAGTCGCAGGGTTGGGGCCAGCCCAGCGGTTCCGCTCCGACAACCCACATCCTCAAGCCCGCCGTCGCCGGCCTCGATGGTCATGATCTCAATGAGCACCTCTGCCTCTCAGCTGCTCGTCGGTGTGGCCTCGCCGCGGCCACGTCCCGAATCGAATCCTTCGAGGATCAGACCGCCATCGTCGTCGACCGCTACGACCGACGCAGGGTGGACGGCGAGCTCATCCGGGTCCATCAAGAGGACGTGTGCCAGGCCCTCGGCATTCCCCCAGTTCGCAAGTACCAATCGGACGGTGGGCCGTCACCTGGGGACGTCGCTGAGCTTCTGCGATCGATCATGCCCAACGAACAGGCACGCAACGCCACGGGACGTTTCGTGGAGGCACTTGGCTTCAACTGGATCATCGCCGGGACCGATGCTCACGCGAAGAACTACTCGTTGCTCCACGCCGGGAACCAGACTCGGTTGGCGCCGTTGTACGACGTCGCCTCGGCGCTTCCCTACGACTCGAGCAATGGTCACAAGCTGAAGCTGGCGATGAAGCTGGGACGGGAGTATCGGCTCCATGCGACGGATCGGCTGTCAAGTTGGAACCGGCTTGCGCAGGAGGTCGATCTGGCAGCGGACGACGTCATCGGTCGAGTGGCGCAGCTGGCCTCAACGGTCGGCGACGCGTTCGCCGAGGTGGCAGGTGACGCTGCCATCGGTGAGCTCGACTCCGACCTCCCCGACCGGCTCGTCGAGGCGGTCGCCGCCCGCGCCGAGATGTGCCTGAGGATCCTGAGCTGATGCTGCCGTCCATGTCCCGTCCCTCGACTCGCCCGCACCGTACGGGGGCCGCTCGCCGACGCTGGAGTTCGTCGGCTGTTGGATACCGGTGACTGTCTGATGGTGCGTGGTGGTGAGTCGACTAGCATGATGGTCATGTGTGGCCTCCTCGGACCGAGCCCAGGTCCAGCTTCAGGCCGGCGAACTCCATCGGTCGGTGCACGGTCCCGATCATGATCGGCGTGGACATCGGGGCCGTCATCGCCGCTCGCTCACGCAAGCTGCGTGTGCAGTCCCTCCTGTGGACCGTGTGCTTCGCCGGCCTCGCATTCCTTCCCATTCTCCTAGCGGCTGACCGGATCTCGCCAGGGCGTGCACTCGCGTTCTTCGTCGTCAATCTTCTTGTCGTCTACCTGGCGGTCCGATGTGTCTTCTTGAGGGGCTTTTACCGGGCGCTGTCAGAGGTGAGCGATCATCGAGAGCAACACGTTGCCCGAGCCAGCAGATCGGGGAACCGGTACCGACTGGAGATCGGCGATCAGAATCTCTGGGGAGAAGGAGCCCCGATCATCGAGGAGAATGAAGCAGTAAATGTGGGAGTTCTCGGTAGCTTCGCCGAAGGATCCGATGTCGTGCTGGTGGTGAAGGACAGGGTTCTTTGGTTGCGCACCCCGCTCGAGGCAGCGGCCAGCTGACCAACGGCAAAGCCGAACCCGAGTTCCCTGCAGCACGTCTCACCCGAGAGGATCCGGGTGGATTCCGACCTCCAGGCGCGACACGGTCGATTCGGTACGGAGAGGGAGGCTGCGTGGGGGGTCCGCTCGTGGGCGATAAGGAGTGGCGAGACGAGGTGGACGGGCGACTCGAGCTGCTCGCGTCGGTCCGGGGTGTCGATCGTCAGTCGTTCGAGGGTTGTTCGTCCGATTGGATCGAGCGAGTGGCCGCGGTGCAGGGGTTGGCGGAACTGCCGGCCCCGTCGCGTCGCCACACACAGGGGCCGCACGAGGCGTGGCCGAGACCTTCTGCCGAGGAGCTGGCGGCCTGGTCGGCCCGATCTCCGGCGTTCGCACGACTAGTTGCTGCGGCAGACGAGGCAGCAGACGAGACGCGAGCGCGCCACTGGGCGACGAGCCGACGACGCGCCGCCCAGTTGGCCGCTCGTCAGGCCGTGAGCGAGCGGCTCGACCGGCTCAGAGATGCCAGCGGGCGACGTCAGGTCGACGCGTATCGCGAGACGCTCGAGGAGGCGGTGGCCGCCCTCGTACTCGACGACGGAGGGGACCTGGTAGCTGCTGGTGACGTCGCCGAGTTGGCCGTGGTTGCCGCCATCGAAGCGGTCGAGGAGGCGACCCTCGCTTCGTGTTCTCCGTCACCGAGGACCAGCCGCAACCATGCGAAGACCCAGATGACGAGGTGGCGGCTGCCGTCGATGCCGTGCTGGTCCACGGCGCCACCGTGGAGATCGACGGGGACGACATGACCATGTGGGCCGACGATGTCGGCCTCGGTCTGCGGGCTGCCGAGGAACGCTGACGACGTCGGTCCGAACCCGGAGCGCGTAGCGGCTGCCAGGTCAGCCCGGTCCGTGCTCCACGGAGCCGACGTCGCAGCCGGCGCCAGTGGGTCGGGGGGCGCCGCGTTGGTCGGTGTCGAGCGTGCCGTCGCACAGCCCGAGGGTCCCGACGGGGATGTGGTCGAGCACCGGTGAGCCCTCGATCGCGACGTGGGTGTCGGTGGGCCCGCCGTTGGCTGCGAGTGGGCCCAGGAGCGGGTCGATGCCCTGGACGTCACCCGGGCCGGTGAGCTCACAGGTCGTGTCGAACACGACGTTGTACCCACCCGATGCGAGCGGGAACGTGCAGGCACCGAAGCCGATGGTGCCGGGGGCGATCACCGATCCGGCGACGGTCACGCCCGTAAGGCCGCTGGCGTGGACGATGTCCAGACCGTTGTTGTTGGCGATGGTCGATGCGTTGACGGTGACCGACCCCGAGCTTCGGTGAATGGCGGCCCCGTAGAGGGAACGGTTGGTGCTCAGCGTGCTGTTCGTGATGAATGCGGTGCCACCAGCGACGAGGATGCCGCCGCCCTGGCCTTCGAAGGCGGCGTGTCGGTTGTGGGCGATGGTGGATGACAGCACGACGAGCTGTGCGCCCCCACTGACGTGGATGCCGGCTCCACGGGTGGACCTGCCGGTCATCTCGTTCCCGGCCACCGACACTTCCTCGATGGTGAGACGGCCACCGGTCAACCGGATGCCGGCACCCTGTGCGCCGTCCCCGTGCAGTCGTCCCCCGGTGACCGTCAGGTCTCGGAGGGTGACATCTCCGTTGTGCACGGTCAGCACGCGGTCGAGGCCGGCGGCGTCGATCACGGCACCGTTGCCGGCGACCGTGACGGTCTGGTGGATGTCGAGGTCGCCGGTGGCGTTGGCACCTTCCCCCGCTCCAGCAAGCGACAACGTCGGATGGACGCCTGGCTCGATGGTGATGGTCGTGCCGGGAAGCGCGTTGGCGACGTCGATGGCAGCGCGCAGTGAGCAGGCACCGGCCGGGCCGGAGGCGTCCTGGCACACACCAGAGGCCGGATCGGCGGCGACGTCGTCGCCGCCGTGGTTGACGACGGCCATCGGGCCGACAGCTGGGAGCACTTCGACCGCCCCTGCCGTGCAGGTCCCCCCTTGGGGTCGAACCACGCCTCGTTGGTCCGTGGGGATGGTCCCATCGCACAGCCCCACGGTGCCTTCGGGTATGAGGTCTGCTGCGGGCGACCATGGTGCGGGCAGGTGGCTGAGTGTCGGACCGCCGTTGTCGCCGAGCGGACCCAGCACCACGGCGACGTGCTGGAGATCGTTCGTCGCGGCGAACCCACACGAGCTGTCGCCGGCCACGTTGTACCCACCGGACACCACGCTGCCGGCGCAGTCCGGGCCCGTGAGGTTCGACACTGCCGACCCTTCGACGGACACCGTTCCGGAGCGCTGATGGAGGCCCGCCGCGCCGGTGGTGGCCGTGTTGTCGGCGATCGTCGACGCCGTGAGGTTGGCCGCGCCTCCGGCCACGAGGATGCCACCACCCTCGGCGCTGGCTCCCCCCGCGGCGTTGTTGCTGATGGTGGAGTTCACGACGGTGAGCGTGCCGGTCGAATAGATGCCGCCTCCGGATGCTGCGGCGATCGACAGGACGTTGTCGCTGGTCGTGCTGCCGACGAGCGTCAACGTGCCCAGGTTGGCGATGCCGCCACCGTTGCCCGCCGCCGTGCCTGCGTTGCCCGTCACCGCGCTGTCGGTGAGGGTGAGTTGGGCGGGTTCGAGGATTCGGACGCCGGCGCCGTCCTGGCTCGTGAGGCCGCCGGTGATGGTGACCGCCTCGATGGCCACCTCACCCTTTCGCACGTCCAGCGCACGGCCGACACCGTTCGCGTCGAGTGTCGTGCCGTTGCCCACGATGACGAGGTCGGAGACGACGACGAGGTTCCCCTCGAAGAAGCGGAAGGGGGTCGGTGTTGGCAAATCGACACCATTGAGGGTGATGGTGTCGACGTCTGGGTCTATGACAATGGTGGCGGGACCGGTGAGCCACGTGGTGGCGACGTCGAGGGCTGCTCGCAACGAGCACGCCCCGGCCGGCCCGGATGCGTCCTGGCAGGTGCCATTCCCGGGGTCGGCGGCGAGCGCATCGCCGCCGTGGGTGACGGTGAGCTCGAGCGACGGAGCGGGGTCCGGGCTGCTGCCCTCCGCCGAACCGATGTCGCAGGCACTGCCGTCGGGACGGGGCTGGCCTCGCTGGTCGGTGGCGATGCTGCCATCGCAGAGGTCGGGTGTGCCGACCGGGATGGCGTCGACGGCGGCTGAGTCGGCGAACGGTAGGAACGTGGCGCTGCTGCCGCCGTTGTCGGCAAGCGGGGCAAGGTTGGAGGACGCACCTTGGACGTCGCCGGCTTCGGTGGCACCGCACGTCGAGTCGGACACCAGGTTGTACCCACCAGAGGTGATGTCGCCGGAGCAGTTCGCCGTCATCGGATTGTGGAGGATCGAACCGGCGATCGTCATGGAGCCGTCCTGCAGGTGAACCGCTGGACTCGTGCTGGTGCTCAGACCGTTGCTGGCGATGGTGCTACCGCGAATCGAGCTGGTCGCTGTCGCACCGCCCTGCTCGAGGCCGTTCCCGCCGCTGCTGCCGGCGTGGTTGGCGGTGATCGTGACATTGGTTGCTGTCAGGGTGCCGCCGTTGTAGATGCCGCCACCGCCGGCCGAGGAGCCCACCACTGCGTTGCCGTCGATGGTGCTGTTCTCGATGGTCAGGATACCGGCGTTGTGGATGCCGCCCCCTCGGCCGGCGCCTGCCCCGGTGACCGCCACGGTGAAGTTGTCGCGGATCGTTGCCTCGCTCAACGTCAGCTCGGCAGGAGCGTCGACCCGAATGCCGCCACCGAGGGCGTCGTCGCTGGTCGTCCGTCCGCCGGTGACGGTGAGGTCGTCGATGGTGGATGTGCCTGCGTGGATGTGAAGGACGCGGTCGATGCGGTCGGCGTCAATGGTCGCACCGTTGCCCAGGAGGGTGAGGCCACTGCGGACGTCGAGGTCGCCAGTGGCATTGTCGTCTTCAAGCCTGCCGGGCCGACTGAGCGTGATGGTCTCGACGGTGGGGTCGACGACGATCGTGTTGATGTGGGGGTTGAGGTTGGCCACGTCGATGGCCGCCCGCAGCGAGCAGGCGTCGGGTGGACCAGAGGCGTCCTGACAGACGCCGGTGGTTGGGTCAGCGGCGACGTCGTCCCCGCCGTGGTTGACGACGATGGTCGAGTCCGCCAAGTCGAACGCCTCATGGGCGCCGATGTCGCAGGCGGACGCTCGAGGGCGACTGGCGAGGTGCTGGTCGACGCTGCCGACCCCTTCGCCACAGGTGGCGATGCCTTCGGGCACGGCGTTTCGCAAGGGGGAATCGGCGATCGGCGGGAGCACCCGGGTGGGTCCACCGTGGAAACTGAGGGGGGCGAGCGCCGCAGCGATGCCAGGCTGGTCGCCCGTGGCTGTGTCGGTGAGGCAGGTGCCGTCGCTGTCGGCGTTGTAGCCGATCGAGATGACGGCGCCAGCACAGTCGCCGCCGTTGTTCTCGACGATGGCGGTGGTGGTGATCTCGGCGGGCCCTGAGAGACCGCCGGTGACTCCGCTGTTGTGGGCGATGGTGGACCATCGGATGGCGGCGGGTTGGCTCGTGAGGATGCCGCCGCTACCACCGATGGAGTCGGCTCGGTTGTGCGCGATCGTGGAGTGCTGGATCTGGAGTGGTCCGTTGGTCCGGATGGCACCGGCGACGCCGCCGCGGTTGTCGACGATGGCGGTGGCCAGGAGGTTGACGCCGCCCGTGTTGGCATGGATGGCAGCGCCGCCGACCATGGCGGTGTTGGAGTGGATCTCTATGCCGATGCCCAGCAGTTCGGCAGCGTTCCCGACACGGATGGCTCCGCCACCGACGGCGGCGCCCCCGGTGAGGGTGGGACCCACGAGGGTGAGGCGTCCGCTGTGGACGTCGAAGACGCGGTCGAGTCCGTTGGCGTCGATGGTGGCATCGCCGGTGATGGTGAGGGCGTGGCGGATGTCGAGGTCGCCGGTGGCGGCGTGGTTGTCGTCCGCCCCGGGAATGGCGAGCGTGTAGGTAGCACCGTCGGAGAGCACGATGGTGTCGGCATGCGGGTGCAGGTTCGCTTCCTGGATGGCGGCACGCAGTGTGCAGCCTCCGGCGGTGGACGTACAGACACCGTCTCCGGGGGTTGCAGCCGGCGCATCGACGGTGGAGTCGACGACGAAGGTCACAGCGTCGGGGTCCTGGCAGCCGGCCAGCAGCCACAGGCCGGTGGCGAGGATCGTCAAGCGGAGCCACGACCTCGCCCGCTGGTCGATCACCGACACTCCCCGACGCAGGCCGACCGGGCGGAACAGCGGAGCAGAGCTGTCGTTCATGGCCGTGACCCCCGTCGGCACCCCGAGACAGCCAGCATTCGCCAGTGTCGAGCCCTTCGATGTTAGTCGGAGTGCCGCCGTCGTGCTTCTGGAGCGCTTCGGGGGTTCGTACCCGAGGTCCAGGATGGTCGAGTCGTGATCCGGGGCGGAAGGGGCGGGGCCGTCGCTCAGTGCGCACGTACGGCGGCCACCCCTCGACAAGCCGTCGCGCCTCTCCCGACCCGTCGTCGCGCCCCCATGAACTTGCTCACGACGTACGCCGTGGCGTCGTCACGGGTGACTCACATCGTGGCTACCAGTCGGGACGAAGGTCCTGTCTGGCGCCAGCCTTCGCCCCTACAGTCGACATGCGGGGTCATCAATGATCGACTCCGGTCATCCGGAGCACCCTCGAGGCGGTGGTCGACCGCTACCCGGCGGTGACGTTGCAGGAGACGGACGGCTTCGTGAGCGGCGTGGCCGGTCAGGTCAACGCGCTGCTCCACATCGTGTACGGCCTGTAGGCCATTTCGATCGTCATCGCGGTGATCTGCATCGCCAACACGATCTCGCTGTCGGTGCACGAGCGGACCCGCGAGCTGGGCCTGCTCCGAGCCGTCGGCATGACCCGGGCGTTGTCCACCCAGGGCCTCGAGGCCTTGGCCTTGCCGGTGGGCGAACTGTTGGTGCTGGTCGTGCTCGGTGGTCTGGTGGGCGTCATCGCCGCCCTACGCCCGGCGTGGCGGGCCGGCCGCCTCGACGTGGTGCGGGCCATCGCCACCGAGTGACGGTGTGACGTGGTTGGCTTGCCGACTCGTGGGTGACGACAGCGCTCGGATCGCGACGTCGGCGTGGTCATTGGCGAGTGGCTCGAGGTGTTCGGGATCGCTGGTGAGCGCGACGCCGCTGACCTGCACGCGATCTGGGCCGGCGAACGCCCGTTGACGGGGGACCGGCTCGTCCGCCGCCGAGAATCGGCGCCCGGTGATCGAGTCCGTGACAGCCGCGGTAGCGGCCCCAGCTCGAGAACTGCGTGGCGCTTCTCAGAACCAGTCACTTCGCTCCGGTCCGCTCCGACTCGAGCCGACCGTGGCAAGACCCGACGCGATGGGGAGCACCACCAGGGCAGCCACCGGGGACACCAGCGCGACCACGATCGCCAGCACCACTGCGATGAGGCTCACCCCCCAGTCCACTACGAGCCAACGGAACGTGCTTGCCGGCAGCGGGCGCCCCCATGCGTTCACCTGGTTGGCGCGCACCACGAACAACAGCCACACAGCAGACAGCACAAGGAACAGCCCGAGGAACGGCAGCACCGCAGCACGCTCGTCTGGGTGCTCGCCGACCAGGCTGGTCGGCAACGGAACGAGCACCACCCCGGCGAGACCGACGATGTTGATGGCGATCATGCCGGCCTCGATGCGATCCAGCGTTGCGAAGACCTTGTGGTGGAGCCACCAGATGTTCGCAACGAGCCCGAACGCCAACGCGAACGCGATGAGGCTCGGCACGAGATCCCGCCACATCGAACTGAGCTCGTCGGCCGGGACGCCGGGTGCGATCAGGTTGAGCACCAGCAACGTCAGCGCGATAGCGAAGACGCCGTCGGAGAGGTTGGCGATCCGACCGAACTCGATCGAGTCTCGGTCGTAGCTCCGAGCTACCGCTGCCGGGGTCGCCACAACGTCACACTATGCCGGGACCCGGCGCGGAGCACGTGTGGGAAACCGTGTAGCGGCGGACGGTCGTCACCTTTGGGGCACCCAGCCGGCACGGTGAGCCTTCCGTTCCTTTCGTCGGGCTGGCTGAAGCCCTGGTGCTGGCTGCGGTGCGCCGAAGCGGTGTGCCGATGCAGCGCATCGAGTACGGGGCCGACGGGTACCCGGAGCTGATTCGAGTTCCTGCCTACCGGAACGCCGACGTCCTGCGTGTCACATCCCGACGGGCTGCCTGACCTCTTGCTGGATCGGAGCCTCGGCCGGGTCAAGGTCCCCGCATCTTGCGCGCTGCCGACCTGCGTCTCGTCACGCTCGCCGAGCACTACGGCTGATGGCCGACACCGTGGTTGCTGGTGGCCAGCGTGCAACCGGAGAGGCAGGACTCCTGGTCCGTCAAGCGCCAGTCGTCGTCGTCAGCGGGCACCCCTATCGCATGGCTGCGCAAGCGGAAGCCGCGTGCTGTGACGCCCAACGGACAGCCCGAGCCGGCTGATGACCCGTGTTTCCCCAGCTCAGCGCCCCTGCGCCTCAGATGTCGTCGTTCTGTCCGGGGGTCGTGCGTGAGTTGGACACTCGCGCGGAATCGCTGGTTGACCCGGGCAAACGGGTGTCCGCCTGTGGCCGCCATGACCGGGGCTGGGCCGTCCCCTGACGGCCCAGAAACGGTCCGAGAACGAAGCGCCTCACCATCAGCTACGCGCCATCAGCATTGTCGGACTCAGGATCTGTCTCCAGTGTCTGCAGCGCAGCCTGAAGCTGATCGACGAACTTGGGGAGCACATCGCGGGCGGTGGTGTGAAGGATCTCGAGATCGATCGACCAGTAGCCATGAATGATCCTGTTTCGGAGCCGAGCTGGACGTGCCCACGGGATCTCAGGGAACCTGTTCCTGACCGCCTCGTCCAGCTGGGCTGCGGCCTCACCGAGCACGGTGAAGTTCCACAGCAACGCGTCGCGCCGTTGCCGGTCCGATTCGAGTTCGCTCAGGTCCACACCGGAGACGAGGACCTGGGCCTGTTCGGCCGCCTCGATCATCTCGCCGAGCAGCAGGAGATCACGCTGCATAGAGGGGCTGAGCCTCGGCCAGGACCGCGTCACGCAGCCGTGCGTGTAGTGCCCTGCGCGAGACCAGGTCGACCTTCCGCCCCAGCGCTTCGGAGAGTTCGTCGGCCAGCGACTCGATCTCCCAGCCAAGCCTGGCGCCGGGGGCCAGCTCGTACAGGACGTCGACATCGCTGTCGGGTCGGGCCTCGCCCCGGCTGGCCGACCCGAAGACCTCGAGGCGCGCCACGCCGTAGCGGTGGCAGATCTGCCCGACGCGATCGAGGTCCACGTCCATCCCTGCAATCGTCACGGACCAAGTCTACGACAGCACCCAAGCACACGACCTTCCGATACCCGTCCGCCGATCAACGATTCCACGAGTCGGACGCGAGACGTCGACCCTCAGCGCCCCTGCACCTCAAATGTCGTAGATCTGTCCGGGCGGTCTGCGTGACCTGCGGGTTCGCGTGGACTTGGGGCCTGACCTGCGGAAACAGGTGTCCGCCAGCGACCGCCATGTACCGGGGTGGGCCGTGCTCTGACGGAC
>JAFIEP010000023.1 GCA_020832495.1 Acidimicrobiia bacterium
CGTCGTGCTCCGCGACAGCGCGAAGTTGGGCGTGCACGAGCCCGAGCTCAGCTCGTGGCGCGGTCTCGGAGCGAGGCGAAGTAGGCGGCGTCGGCTGTGACGGTGACCGGGGCCCGAGCTCCTTTGAGGAGGGCGGCTCGAAGCTCTCGGCGGTCGCGGTCGCGTCTGATCAGCTCGCGGACGTACTCGCTGGTGGACCCGAAGTTGCCGTCGTTGACTTGGTCGTCGACGAAGGCACGGAGTTCGTCGGGGAGCGAGACGTTCATCGTGGTCACGGCATTCATCGTAGCGGTTTGGCAAGCTTTGCCAACGGCCGGTCGCCGCACCCTTCGGGACCCATCCTTGGGACACGTGGGAGCGCACCCCGGGTCACCGCCCCGGCATTCGGAGCCATAGATATACGAGCCGGGTGCGTTATATACTCATCGCCATGACCAAGCACCTCGTGGACATCGACGACGACACGCTGGGCGCCGCTCGGGCCGAGCTCGGCACCGCCACGATCAAGGACACCGTCAACGCGGCGCTGCGGCGAGTCGCCACGACACGAGATGCACGCGTGGCGGGTTCTCTGAACACCCTCGCGAGCGCAGACCTCGGTGATCGCGACGACGCGTGGCGGTAACCCACCTCGTCGACACGAGCGTCCTCAAGCGGCTGTCTGTTCCCACCGTGCGGGCTGTGGTCGAGCCGCTCGCGGACGCCGGCCGCCTCGCCCGTGCGGGAATCTCCGATCTCGAGGTCGGCTACTCAGCCCGAAACGCCCGCGAATGGGACTCGCTGCTCAGGGCGCTCGAGATCTTCACACTCGTCGAGACCACCGCCGACCACATCCTCCGAGCGAAGCACGTGCAGCGGCTGCTGGCATCGAAGAGCCAGCGCGGCCGCAAGATCCCTGACCTGCTGATCGCAGCAGCGGCAGAAGCGAAACGCATCACGGTGCTGCACTACGACCAGGACTTCGACAAGATCGCCGACGTCACCGGGCAACCCTGCCAATGGGTCGTGCCCGCAGGCTCGATTGACTGATCGGTCCCTGCGAAGGGAACGCGATGTGTGTCTCCCGTCCGGTGAGGATCGATCGCCGGACCCGCTGGGCGAGGGATGTCACACTCTGGTGACGTTCAGATCCTCGAGGTCCGGGAAGTCGTCGCCCTGGGTGACGATCGGCACGGCGAGCGCCAGTGCGGTGGCCGCGATCCAGGAGCCGTTCACGGCCATGCGCTGTCCGGTGTCGCGTAGCAGCACTCGAAGACGGGCCGTGCGGCGACGAATGCGTCGATGTCACGAGTCTGGCGATCGACAGCCCCTAGCGCCACGAGTCCCAGGCCCCCGGCCAACGCGTACTGCCGCGCCTCGGGCAACCCGAAGAGCACTCGTGCGATCTCGAGTTGAGGTTCGCGGACGTTGCTCACGGCGCCATCGGTGCGTGCGCTGCCGAGCCAGGCGAAACCAGTGGGGCCCATGCCGCCACCAACTCGCGAGGGAGCACGAGATCCGGCCAGGCCTCGCAGAGCAAGACGCCGTCGACGATGTCCTCGATGTCGGCGGGACCGCCCTCCCGCAAGACGATCTCGTAGAGGCGACATCGGTCGGGGCGCGCTGAGAGGTCGAAGGTGCGCGCCGGGCCGCTCCACCACAGCGTCGGCCCGGGCGCGAACTGTCGCAGTGCGGCCTCGGGGGCCAGGCGCCACAGCCTCGATGGAACCGCATAGGGGCGGACGCCCTTCGTCCATGACCACGTGAGCGGTGGCTCGACCAGGATCTCAGCGCCGGCCGCCTCCAACAGGCCGACTGCGCTGTCGAACAACGGCTGACGGCGACCCGCCTCGTAGGCGGCCACGTTCGGTCGGGCGACGCCTGCCAGCACGCCCAGCTCGGCTTGCGTCAGGCCCGCCGCGCTCCGGGCCGATCGGAGAAGATCAGGAAACCTCACGAAAGGTATCGTAGTCGATACCTCTGGTCCCGGGTGTGCGGGCGAGAGCCGCTGACCAAGATGGTGACCAACGACGAGAACGATCAAGACGCCACGGTTGCTGTCGGCTACTCGTCCGCCGTCCTCGGCGGCAAGGCAGCAATCGGGCTCGCTGGCATCGCCGTCATCACGGCGGCCTTCGCCGGCTTGATTCCCCTACGGACGCTGTTCGGTTCAGCCCGCCTCGGAGTCCTCGCCACTGGAGCCATGGGAGCGATGTGCCTCTGCGTCGCTGTTGGCTACCTCGTGCTGCTCGCTCTCCGAAGGCCAGTGGTGGTGTGGGACGGGGACGTCCTCCTCATCCGGCGGTTACCCCTGCGACCGGTCGCTGTCCCAGCGAACGAGATCACCGAGGTGCGAGTGCACGACGGCGCTGCCATCGAGCCGCGCCCCATCACGGTCCTGGCCAACGGCCGGCGCCACGTCCTCCCGAACTTCAGCCGCGAGGGAGCAGATCTGGTGGTGCGTGCGGCAACGCAGCGTGGCGTGCCCGTTGTCATGGATACGGCTGGTGATGACGTCGTTTCGTCGACCGTGCGTGGACCGATCTTCACCCGTCGCGAGCGGTGGTATCTCGTCGGCGCGGTCGCGGTGCTCGCCCTCCTGCTGCTGGTCACCTACGTGGTCTTCTCGCTCTTCGACGCACCGGCGTTCGAGGCCGAGCCGGATGAGTCCGGCGCCACAGCGATCGCGTCGCAGGTTGCGGCGGGCTAACGCACTGTGGGCGTGTGGCGCCACGGTCGTGTCGGGACGTCTGCCCGGAGGCCTCGCCTTCGCATGTCGTCGGGGCATCGCCACCGGCCGCGACGAACGCAGCCCGTGCGGCGAACTAGGCGCCGGCGCGTGAGCAAACCCGCCGACTCGACGCCGCCAGTCCGCCGGGTGGGGGTCACCCGATGACCTGGAGTGAGCGGTGTCGCAGGCTGCCATGGTGGGCGATTGCGCTCCTGTTTCTCGTCGGAAGCATCCCGTGGGGCTTCCGTGCGTGGAGCGTGACCGATGGGAACGCTACTTCCACCGCTTTGCTGGTCACCGGGTGGATCACCTTCTGGTTGGTGGCCAGCCGGATTGCCTGGCGGAATCGCAGCACACAGGAGGAGTGAGCTGCGACCTCCCGGCCACACGCCGTCCGGGAGGTGGTGATGGCTGCAAGCGTTCCCTGTCTCGTGTGCGCCATGGGGCCGGCGTACCCCAGGAAGTGGGGGATTGGTGTGTTGCGCTCTGTCGAACCCTGCCGAACACCGGCCAAAGGCGCGGGCCTTCTACCTGCACCTGATCCCCGAACTGCTCCCCAGTCCCACCGACGAACTCCACCTGGTCCTGCTGACGAAGGACGCCAAGCGGACCCTCCTCGAACGTTGACGCGACTGGACTCACGCCAGCAGCCATCGCTTCCACAGCTGGCATTCAGAGCGCCACGATGTGGACCACTTCATCGAGGCCGGCGAAGTCGTCAGCGTTCCTGGTGCACAGCGGAAGACCTGTGGCGGCGGCAACGGCGGCGATCAACAAGTCGACGGCGCGTGCGCCGCGAGCCTTGCGACCTCGGGCCACGACTGCTGCGTAGACAAGCCCATACGAACGGGCGGCCGCGGCATCGAAGGGGATCGGGTCGAACGCGGCTTCCACTCGTTGGAGTCGATCCTGTCGCCGCGCGCGTTCTGCGAGGTCATCTGTTGCGTGCGGACCAGCAGCGAGTTCCGCCATGGTGATCGACGTCACCGCGAGCTGGCGCGGAAGGCTGGAGGCGTCGAGTCGCTCGAGGTCGATCACGACCGAGGTGTCGAGGATGCCACGGTCGAGCCGTTGCTCAGGCACGCGGCTCGGCGCCAGGTGCGGCGACTGCGTCGAGGTCGCTGCGGAGGCGCTCAGGGTCGATCGCTGGGGCGCGGTGGAACAGATCGGCGACGGCTTCGGCAGCGACGAATCGTTGGCGACGAAGTGGGCTGAGTTGCCCGACCGGCTGTCCAGCGCGCGTGACGATGAACGTCTCGCCAGCGTCGAGTCGGCGCATGATCTCACCGCTGGAGTTGCGCAACTCGCGCTGCGTGATAGAGGTCGTCATCCGGCCAGTGTAGCACTAGGTGCTACGCGGCCCCCTCAGGCACTCACGACGGCACGGCCGGCAGCAGCGTGTAGGGGACGACCGTGGTGGGGCCCATGTCGATGCGGCAGTGGGCTTCCACCGTGCCCGGCTCCTCGAAGGTGAGCTCGGCACGCACCAGGCGGTAGTTGAACTTCCCGGGCTCCACCTCCAGCGGTTGCACGTTGCGGGCCAACTGCTCACCGTCACGCTGGTACACCACCTCGAGCGCCCCGGCGCCCGTCGAGTCGGTGGGGCAGCGCACGATGATCACCAGGTGCGGTTCGATGGTCACCGGCGTCGGCCCCGGCGCAGGAGCGGAGAACTGGATGCCGGTCAGGTCGATGCGGGTGCTCGGACCCGGCACCTCCCGCAGGGCGATGTCGTCGATGAACAGAGCGGCCAGGATGTCCATGGCCGCACCCTACCGCCCTCGATCCCGGGCTCTCGCAGCGGTGACCCGCTGTGTCTGCGCAGCGATGGCGAGCGACCCCGGCGGTCAGCCGGCGTCGTCGAGAGCAGTGGCCCGCCGCAGGAATGCCACGGTGGCCTGGCGGGTGGTGTCGTCCCCCGGCTCGAAGAGCGGCAGGCCTCCCACCTGGGGTGTCCCGGTGGCGATGCCTTCCTGCGCCACCCACTGGATCGCCGCGTGGAACGGGTTGGCGGAGGTGACGTCGGCGAAGGACGGCGCTCCTGGCTGCGGTGCGGGTGCGCCGGCCCGACGGTGCAGGAAGGCCGCCATGGCCTGGCGGGACACCGGCGCCGCCGGCTCGAAGAGCGGGAGACCGCCTGGCTGGGGTGTTCCCGTGGACAGGCCCTCTGCGGCCATCCACTCGATCGCATCGGAGAACGGGTGGTCGGCGGGAACGTCGGCGAAGGCAGGGCCGTCGTCGGGTGGCGGAGGGGAGCCGGCGAGCCGGTGGAGGAACGCCGCCATGGCCTGCCGCTCGACGGCGACGCCAGGCCGGAACGTGCCGTCGGGGAAGCCCTGGGTCACGCCCTCGTCGTCGGCCCACTCGATGGCGGCGGCGAAGGGATGCAGCCCACCGACGTCGGTGAAGCGAGCGAGGTAGCGCCAGCGCACGCTGTCCCGGCGGCTACGAAGGCCGTGGTGACCGATGAGGTCGCCGTTGTCGGCGATGGCCAAGACCGTCGACGACGTGCCGTCGTCGGTGGGGAGCGCCACCGCACCTCGGTCGGGGTCCCAGAACCAGGCGACCCAGGGTCCCGGCGCCGACAGCTGCGTCCACCCGACGACCTGCCCGGACGGGGCGATGTGGGCCGCCTGGCTGCGCGTCCCCTCGAGGCCGACCGAGCGCAGCCCGGTGGCGGGGTCCCAGCGGAAGGCCTCGGTGATCGGTTGTTCGCACAGCCACGAATCGCAGACCGAGGCGGTCAGCGCCACCCGCCCGGCGTCGTCCACGTCGACGGCGCGGCTCGAGGTGTAGCCGTCGGGGATGCCGAGGGACACCATGCCGGTCGCCTCGGTCCACACGAAGGCCTCCCAGCTGCCACCGAAGCGTGCCGTGCCCACGATGTGGCCGGCGTCGCTGATGGCCAGCGCTCGTGAATCGCGGTCGACGGTCGAACGCAAGGGGCGGAAGCCGTTGGTGGGATCCCAACGAAAGGCCTCGTCTTCAGAGAACTCGTTGATCGCCGTACCGACGACCTGGCCTGCGCTGTCGACGTCGCTCGGCACGGTGAACACCCTGAACTGCCAGGTGCCGAGGTTCACCATGCCGTCGCTCGGGTGCCAGCGGAAGGCGCGCCAGCCGCCGCCTCCCGGCACCGGCGAGGTACCCACCACGTAGCGTTGATCGTTGATGGCTGTCGGGAGCGCAGTGGGGCTCGGTGGATCGAGCGAGCCGAGTTCGACGACCTCTCCCTCGGCGGTGACCATCGTGGCCTTCGACACGGCCGAGACCTGTACAGGTGTGGGCTCCTGCACGATGCCCACGACATCGCCGTTGCTGTTGGCGGCGTCGAGGTAGAAGTACTCGGGCAGCGCCAGCGACTCGCGCACCCACGGCGAGGTGGCCTCAGCCGTGGACGCCGCCAGCCCTGCGGTGTCGTCGAGACCGACCTGGCTCGGCATCGAGGCGGCGGACGCCCCGCCGACGGCCAACGTCGCTCCCACCATCAACGCCGCGACCGACACCCTGACGCGCACCGTCCGCTTCATGGCGAGAGACTACCCGTCGCGCCCGCTGTCCGTCGGGCGTGCATCAACATTCGTCGTGGTGCAGCCCACCTCTTGGTGTGAGCGAGACGAGCGGGGCGGAACGAGGTCACGTGGGACAAGGGCTCCCCTGGGCATGGGAGGAGCGGACCCGAGCGAGGCTCGGCGGGCAGAAGGTCACCGTCGGGGCACGGTGAGAAGTGGGCCCGGGCGATGTCCTGTCGGCAGAGGGGCGACAGGTAGGCTGACCGGCCATGTCCGGCCCCGAGTCCGCAACGGCGCTGCCGCCGACAACCACCACGCTGTCCGAGGCCGCCTCGAAGGCGCTCCTCGCACCGCACAGCGTCCCCTTCGCCCCCGAACGCCTGGCCACCACGCCCGCCGAGGCCGTGGCTGCTGCGCAGGAGCTCGGCTTCCCGGTGGCGGCCAAGCTCTGCGGCGCCGCCATCGCGCACAAGACCGAACGGGGCCTGGTGCGGCTGGGGCTGGCCGACGCCGAGGCCGTCGAGCGGGCCGCCACCGAGCTGCTTGCTGCCGGCCGACCCGAGGACGAGGTGGAGGGCGTGCTGGTGGCCCCCATGCTGGCAGCCAACCGCGAGCTGATCTGCGGGGTCGCCACCGACGAACAGTTCGGCCAGACCGTCGTGGTCGGCGTCGGCGGCATCCTGGCCGAGGCCGTGGCCGACGTGGCCATCCGCCTGGTGCCCATCGACCGCATCGACGCCGCCGAGATGCTCGAGGACCTGGCCACCCAGTCGTTGCTGGGCCCTTTCCGTGGCGAACCGGCGGTGGACCGCGACGCCGTGGTTGAACTCCTGGTGGGCCTGTCCGAAGCCGCCCAGGCCATCGACGGACTGGTGTCGGTGGACTGCAACCCAGTGATGATCGTCGACGGTCGCCCGGTGGCCGTCGACGCCCTCGTGGAGGTGCGGTCGTGAGGCTCGACCCCACCCCCGAGCACTTCGCGGCCCTGTTCGACCCCGCCGGGGTGGTGGTGGCCGGCGCCTCCACCCACCCGGGCAAGTTCGGGTTCGTGGCACTGCACAACATCTTGGCCGCCGGCTACGAGGGCAAGGTCTTCGCCACCAACCGCGACGGCGCCGAGGTACTCGGCGTCACGACGCTGCGCTCCATCGACGAGCTACCCCACGGCGAAGCCGACCTGCTGTTCGTCTGCACCCCGGCAGCGGCCAACGTCGAGCTGCTGCGGGGCGCTGCGGCCCGCGGTGTACGCGCTGCGTTCGTGGCCTCCGCCGGCTACGGCGAGGCCGGCGACGAAGGCCGTCAGGCGCAGGACGAGCTGGTGGCGCTCGCCGCAGAACTCGACATGCTGCTCGTCGGACCCAACGGCCAGGGCGTGGTGTCGACACCGTCCAAGCTGTGCGCCCAGATCGTGGCCCCCTACCCACCGGCAGGCCGCATCGGCATCGTCAGCCAGTCCGGGAACTTCGTGTCCTCGTTCCAGAACCTGGCCTGCGCCTCGGGCGTCGGCGTCAGCCGGGCCCTGTCGGCCGGCAACGCGGCGGCGGTCGGCATCCCCGACGTGCTCCGCTACTTCGCCGACGACCCCGCCACCGAGGTGGCGCTCGTCTACGTGGAAGGCGTGCCCGACGGGCGGGGCTTCTACGAGGCCCTCCGTTCGGTGACGCCCCGCCTGCCCGTGGTCGTGGTGAAGGGCGGCACCACCGAAGGTGGCAGCGCGGCGGCGGCCAGTCACACCGGGTCGCTGGCCTCCGATGCCCGGGTGTTCGACGGCATGTGCGCCCAAGCGGGAGCGGTGCGAGCACAGACCATCGAGGAGGCATTCGACGTGGCGGCGGCCTTCGCCACCATGGCGCTGCCCAGCGGCCCCAACGTGGCGGTGATGACCACCGCCGGCGGGTGGGGGGTGGTCACCGCCGACGCCATCAGCCGCAGCGGCCTCGACCTTCTGGCGCTCCCCGACGTCCTGCGCGCCGCCCTCGACGAGAAGCTGCCGCCCCGGTGGAGCCGTAACAACCCCATCGACCTGGCCGGCGGCGAGACGAAGGACACCATCCCCGAGGTGCTCGAGTTGCTGGTCGGCCACCAGAGCGTGGACGCGTTGGTGCTGTTGGGCATGGGTATCCAGTCCAACCAAGGTCGGATGGAGCGCGAAGGGCCCTTCTATCCCGAGTGGGGGCTCGAGCGGATCTGTGCGTTCCACGACCGCCAGGACCGGCGCTACACCGAGACGGCCACCAGCCTGGCGAGCGAGTTCTCGAAGCCGGTGGCGGTGGCCACTGAGTTGGCCACGGCGGACCCGTCCAACGCCGCGGTGCAGGGCGTGCGGGACAACGGTGGCTACTGCTTCCCCTCGGCCCAGCGAGCCGTGGTGGCCCTCGATCACATGTGGCGCTACGCCCGATGGCGCCAGCGACGCGCATGAACCGCCGTCCGAGGACCGCGCTCGCCGCCCTGGTTGCTGCCGCAGCGTTGGTGGCCACCTCGGTCGTGGTGCCGGCCAGCCCGCTGGGCGCCCAGGACGGCGGGACCGCCACCGAGGCACCGACTGACGTCGCCACCGACGAGGTGCCCCCCGCAGCGCCGGGCCCGGCCATCACCGGTGACGCCACCCCCACGCCGGTGCTGTCTGCTCGGCGGGTGCCCCGCCTCGTGCAGTCGGCGCACGCCGCCGCCGCTCTCGACGCCGTGGTCGAGGAGGTCATTGCCCCCGCCGCCGACACAACGTGTCTGGTGGTGACCGACAACGGGCGCACGCTCGTCGAGCACAACCCGATGCTCCCGTTGGCCCCGGCGTCGAACCAGAAGCTGCCCACGGCCCTGGCTGCCCTCGAACGGCTCGGACCCGACCATCGCTTCGCCACCGAACTGCGGGCCGTTGCCGAGCCGCGTGGTGGTGTGATCAACGGCGACCTGTGGCTGGTGGGTGGAGGCGACTCGCTGCTGTCCACCCCCGGGTTCCGGGTGTCGCTGCTGGGCGAACCCCAACGGGTGGTCTCGGAGTTCGGCGAACTCGCCGACGCCCTGGCCGCGGCGGGCGTGCGCGAGGTACGCGGCGACGTGGTGGGCGACGACAGCCGCTACGACGCCGAGCGGTATCTACCCAGCTGGCCCGACCGTTACCAGCGTCAGGACACGGTCGGGCCGCTGAGCGCCCTGCGGGTCAACGAAGGCTCCACCGGCCTCACCGAGCGGCCCGACGATCCAGCCATCGAACGCCTCCCCGGTGACCCGCCGTTGCTGGCCGCCGAGACCCTGCTCACCTACCTCGACGATCGTGGCATCGAGGTGACCGGCGAGGCCCGCACCGGCGTGGCGCCTGCCGGGACCACGGTGGTGGCGGCGCTCGAGGCGCCGTCGCTCGACGAGGTGTTCGACGAGGTGCTCGGCTGGAGCCGCAACGCCGCCGCCGAGTTGCTGCTCAAGGAACTCGGTGTGGCCGTCGGTGGTCGGGGCACCACCAGCGAAGGGCTCGCCGTGGTGCAGGAGATCCTCGTCGGACACGGCCTGCCCCTCGAAGGCGTGCACATGGTGGACGGCTCCGGGCTGGACGAGACGAACCAGATGACCTGCCGCTTCCTGGTGGACCTCTTGGCCATCACCGAGGACCAGCCGCTCATCGCCGACTCGCTGTCGGTCGCCGGGGTGAACGGCACCTTGACCCAACGCATGGTCGGCTCACCGGCGGAGGGTCGGGTGCGGGCCAAGACCGGCACCCTCAACCTCGTGCTGTCCCTTGCCGGGTACGTCGACACCCTCGAGGGACGAACCCTCACCTTTGCCTTCATCGTGAACATTCCCCCCGAGGGCGCCCCCGAAGCGACCACCCTGCAACAGGACCGCCTCATGGAGGCGCTGGTGGCCTATCCCGAGGCGCCCCCGGTCGAGCTCCTGGGCCCCTGAGCCATCCCATCGGTCTCGGTCCAGGGTTCTGGGAGTGTGGGGTTGAGCCACCTCGACGCGGCGGTACCGTGGCGTCGACATGGCGCCTCTCCCGATGTTCCCACTGGGCACCGTCCTGCTTCCCGGTGTGGGGCTCCCGCTGCACGTGTTCGAGCCTCGCTATCGGGCCCTGGTCGAGGACTGCATGGCCGGCGAGCGCGAGTTCGGGGTGGTGCTCATCGAGCGGGGCAGTGAGGTGGGCGGTGGCGAGGTGCGCAGCGACGTGGGCACGGTGGCCACCATCTTGGAGGCGGTGCCGTTCGACGACGGTCGCTGGGCCCTGGTCACCGGCGGCACCCGCCGGATTCGCGTCACCGAGTGGCTGACCGACGACCCCTATCCCCGTGCCGAGGTGGAGGACTGGCCTGAACCGGAAGCCGCCGACCCCGACGCCACCCGCAGCGCGGTGGCCGCCGTCACCGCCAAGGTGCGTCGCCTCCTCGCCGCGCAGGCGGAACTGGGCGCCGCGGCGGCGCCGGCCACCGTCGAGTTGGCCGACGACCCGGCGCTGGCGCTGCACCAGGTGGCGGCGGTGAGCGGCCTGGGGCCCCTCGATGCGCAACAGGTCCTCAGCGCCGACAGCATCAAGGAGCGAGTGCTGCTCGTCGATCGCTTCGTGGACGAGGCGCTCGAGACTGCCGCTGCTGCCCTGCGCATGTCCGATGGCGGTGAAGGCCCCGGCGACCCCTGACCCGGGTCGGACGCCGGTGCTCGGCGGCGCCGTGGCTCAGCGGCGCCGTGGCTCAGCGGCCGCTGTCCTGGCCGAACTGCTCCTCGAACTCCTCGAGGGCTTCCTCGACCCAGTCCGGGAGATTCTCGGGGTCGGAGAACTCGTCGAGGTAGCTACCCGGATTGGGCTGCAACCACTGCCCCCGGAAGCGGTTGACACAGGAGCCGCCGCCGGCGATGCGGTTGCCGCAGGACGCTCCGAAGGCCTCGTACTCGGTCCGCGCCCTCGAGCGGCGGTAGAGCGTGTCGCAGCCCCACGGATTGCCGGCGTCGCACTCCTCCCACAGGCTGTCGAGGAACGGGTTGTCCCCGTAGGTGCGGGCTTCCGACAGATCGACTCGAGCGCAGTTCGGCTCGACGACCTCGTCGGAGGCCACCAGATCGGCGAGGTACGGCTCGACGGCGTCGAAGGTGAAGATGAACGGCACCACCTGGAGGCCGCCGCCGAAAAGTCCGGCACCCTGGCCGCCGGGGTTGATGTTGACCGCCGTGTTGATGCCGGCGACGCGGCCGTCGGTGGTCAGCGACGGTCCACCGCTGTTGCCCCGGTCGATGCGGCCGTCGCCTCGTATGCCGATCCGCTTCTCGCCCTCACGGGCGAACGAGGCGATGCCGAGCGTGGTGACGGTGAAGTCAGCTGCCGGCAACGGATAGCCCATGGCCACGATCTGTTGTCCCTCGACGAGTTCGGTCGCCGGCACCCAGTCGAGCCAGATGTCCATGGGTTCTTCCACGGCGATGATGGCCAGGTCGGGATCCTCCACCATGCCCACCACCGACCCGGTGCGAACCTCGCCGTGGCGCGAGACCAGTTGCGGTCGGGTGTCGATGACCGCCACGTGCTCGTTGGTCACGAGGTGGTTGGGGGTGATGGCGAACGCCGATCCGCCGCTCTCGAAGCCGCAACCGTCGCTCTCCACCCGCCACACGGCATCGCCGAAGTGGGTGTTCAACTCCTCGGGGGTGAATCCCTCGGGTGGTGGCTCGGGGGTGGGTGCCGGATCCACCGTCGACAGATCGAACGACGGGGGCTTGTCGGCATCGGCGGGGCGAACGGCGCCGCCGTCACCGTCGAACTCGAGGTCGAGGTCGCCGGCGGTGAACTCCGGCGGGGGTTCGGAGGTGCCCAGCCGCCAGATGATGCCGCCGACGAACAGGGCGACCACCACCACGATGCCGACCACCAAGATGATGCGGTCCCGTGCACTGGGCTGGTTGCCCCCCGGCGGGGAAGGGGCCCCACCCCCGACGCCGGGGCCCCCGGCACCGAAGCCTCCGCCGCTGCCCGCCATGGGCTCGTACGCGCCCCCGGCGGCGACGGGTTGGAACGACGCTGGCGGCGGCGGGGGCGTCGGTGGGTCGGTCGGCGGCGGTCCGGCGTCACCGTGGCCGGCAGTCGGCGGCGCTGACGGGCCAGGTGGGGGCGGCGCCGACCCCTCGACCGGAGGCGCGTCGCCGGGCGTGGGATCGGTCGGCTGCGGCTCGAGGTGTCCGAAGAACCGACCGAGTGGGTCGCCGTCCACCGGCGGACCCGCAGATGGTCGAGCGCCCGCATCTGGAGGCGGAGGCGGCGGTGGGGGCAGCGGTGCCGAGCCGTGGGCCGGGTCGCCTGCAGCCGGCGGGGTGGTCGGGCTCGCTGCGGGTCCGGTGTCGGCGGGCGAACTCGAGGGCACCGCCAGGGGTTGCCACCCACAGGTTGGACAGGTCGGCTGTGCGTCGTCGAAGGAGCCACCGCATCCCCAGCAACGCATCAGCACTCCTCGAATCGGACCCGCGGGCGAGCAAGCGATGACGACACAGCCGAAGTCTATTGCAGCCAGTGCACGGTGTTCGGCGCGGCGCCGGGCCCTCGACGCTCTAGAGTGGACCGGTCGCCCGCCACCGGCGGGACGAGTCGGAAGTGTCTGCCCGAGACGTGCGACCCGAGACGAGCAAGATCCCGAGAGGAGCCCGTGGCCACCGCCAAACCCACCACCGACACGCTCCGCGAGCTGTGGGACCTGGTTCGCAGCTACACCCTCCAAGAGACGGTCGACCCGCTGAAGGTGCTCGGCAAGAGCTTGGCGTGGGGGATGGCCGGCGCGCTGTTGGTGGGCACCGGCGTGTTCTTCCTGGCCTTGGCGGGACTGCGGGCCCTGCAGACCGAGACCACGGCGTTCAGCGGACCGCTCTCGTCGGTGGTGCCGTACATGATCGTGGTGGTGGCGATGGCGGTGGTGATCGGGGTGGTCGTCCTGGGGATCAGCCGGCTGCGTTCGACGCAGGTTCGCGAACTCGATGCACGAGAGACGGAGGTGCTGTGACACCGCCAACGCCTGAGGGGCGTGTGAGCCCCGAGGACATCGAAGCGAAGTTCCGTGAACTGGCCGAGGACGTCGACGCCGTCGGCGAGGGGGCCCGCTCCGCCGCAGTCACCGTCGGTGCCGTGGTCGTCGTGGCGGTCGTGGTGGTGGCCTTCTGGCTCGGTCGACGGCGAGGACGCAAGGCCGGGACCGTGGTGGAGATCCGTCGGGTCTGATGTCTCGCATCTCGTCGCTACGCCGCCTGACTGTCGAACGCGGCCTCCTCGGTGGTCACCTCGGGTGGCTGGGACTGGGAGCGGTCCTGTGGGGTGGCTACGCCGTCCGCCGCGCCTGGAAGCGGGAGACCGGCCTTGCCTGGCGCGGCACCATCGAAGAAGGCCAGACCATCGTGCTGCAGGCCCGCTCCGGCCGGCGTTGAACGGCGTCGAGGGCGGACGCCCTGGGGAGACACCCTCGAGATCGGATGGTGCGCGCCCGGTGGTGCGCGCCATCATGGGACGGTGAAGGTCGTCCTCCACCATCCGCGTCGTGAGATCGACGTCAGCGGCCCGGCCACGGTTCGCGCCCTGCTCGACCATCTCGAGGTCAACCGGGAGTCCGTGCTCGTCATCCGTGGCGACACCTTGGTCACCGGCGACGAACGGCTGTCCGACGACGACGTGGTGGAGCTGCGACCGGTGATCTCCGGCGGGGCCTTCGCTCGAGCGGTGCCACGAGGTCGGCCGTGAAGTGCCGGGTGTGTCGAGGCGGCGCCGTCATCGAGTTGCGCCGTCACAACGCCGGGTTCTGTCCTGAGCACTTCCTGCGGTTCTGTCGCGACCAGGTGGCGAAGGCCATCGCCGAGTTCGACATGTTCACTCCCGAGGATCGGGTGCTCGTGGCGGTTTCGGGGGGCAAGGACTCCCTGGCGCTGTGGGACATCCTCACCGAGCTGGGCTACCAGGCCGACGGGTTCTACCTCGGGTTGGGCATCGGTGAGTACTCGGAGCGTTCGGCGTCGGCGTCGCGTGCGTTCGCCGAGCAGCGGGGGCTGACCCTCGTCGAACGCAGCCTGCCCGACGAGTTCGGCTTCGATGTCCCCGGTGGCGCCAAGGCGGCCAAGCGGGCGCCCTGTTCGGCGTGTGGGATGTCCAAGCGACACGTCTTCGACGAGACTGCCATCGCTGGGGGCTACGACGTGTTGGCCACCGGTCACAACCTCGACGACGAGGCCGCTGTGCTGTTCGGCAACGTGTTGCACTGGCACACCGAGTACCTGGCCCGACAGCAGCCCGTGTTGGCGGCACGGCCCGGGTTCCCTCGCAAGGTGAAGCCGCTGGTCCGCCTGGGCGAGCGGGAGATGGCGGCGTGGTGTGTGCTCCGCTCGATCGACTACATCGTCGAGGAGTGCCCCATGGCTGCAGGCAACCGCCACCTGGCCTACAAGGAGGCGCTCAACGAGGTGGAGGAACGCTCGCCGGGCTCGAAGTTCGACTTCTACCACGGGTTCCTCCGCCGGGCAGCGGAAGGGTTCCGCCACAGCGAGCAGGTCGACGACGTGGACCTCCAACCGTGCAGCACCTGCGGGGCGCCGACGCCGGGCGAGGTGTGCGCCTTCTGCCGACTGGTCGAGCGGGCCGGGGGCAGCGTGCCCGTCACCCTGGGCGCGACACGACAGGTCGAGCCCAGGTGAGCGCCGAGCTGCAGGAGGGCGACAAGGTCCTGCTCATCGACCACAAGAAGCGCCGCTATCTCATCGAGCTGCGGGCCGGCTCGGCGTTCCACTCCCATGCCGGGATCCTCGACCACGACGTGCTCATCGGCCGGCCCGAAGGCTGCACGGTGCGCACGACTCGTGGCCTGCGCCTACTGGCCTTCCGCCCGACCCTGGCCGACTTCGTCCTCAAGATGCCGCGAGGCGCGCAGGTCATCTACCCGAAGGACCACGGGCCGATCCTGTCGTTCGCCGACATCGGTCCGGGCTGTCGGGTCCTCGAGTCGGGCGTGGGCTCGGGAGCGCTGTCGATGGCGCTGCTGCGCGGCGGCGCTGACGTGGTCGGCTACGAGGTGCGGGAGGACTTCGCCGCCCGGGCCGCCAAGAACGTCGAGAGCTTCCTGGGCGCCGAGGTCCTCGACCGCTACCGGGTGGAACTGCGGGACTGCTACGAGGGCATCGACGAAGTGGACCTCGACGCCGTGGTGCTCGATCTTCCCGAGCCGTGGCGCGTGGTGGCCGCGGCGGCAGACGCACTTCGCCCCGGCGGACGCCTGGTGGCCTACACCCCCAGCGTCCCGCAGGTGATGGCGTTGCGCGAAGAACTCGACCGCGGTCCGTTCGCCCTGGCGGGTACCTTCGAGCACCTCCAGCGGGGCTGGTACGTCGAAGGGCAGGCGGTGCGACCCGACCATCGGATGGTGGCCCACACCGGGTTCTTGACCCACGCGCGACGGGTGGCGCCCTCAGGCGGGGAGTCGGAGCCGGCCGGGTGAACTTCCTCGACCTGGTGATCGCCGGGCTCCTGGTCGGCGCGGCCGTCGGTGGGTACCGCCTGGGTTTCGTGACACGGGTGCTGTCGTGGGTGGGGCTGGTGGTCGGGCTGTTGGTGGCCATCAGGCTCCTGCCCACGTTGCTGCGGGCCATGGGTGACCCCAGTCCCGTCGCCGCCCTGGCGGTGACCGTGGGCACCGTGTTCGTCGGCACCGTGTGCGGCCAGGCGCTGGGCGCGTTGGTCGGCAGCCGGCTCCGGCCGGTGCACGACGGCGACGGGGGAGTGACCCCCATCGACGGGGTCGCCGGCGCCGCCGCCGGCGCGGTTGGGGTGGCGGCCATCGTCTGGTTGCTGATCCCGGTGGCGGCCAACTCCTCCGAAGGGGTGGCCACCATGGTGCGCGGCTCGGCGGTGGTGCAGGCGTTGGACGAGCGTCTGCCTCCAGCCCCCGACACCATGCAGGCTCTGCGCACCCTGGTGGGTGAGGGCGATTTCCCCCAGGTGTTCGAGTCGCTCAGCCCGACGCCGGACCTCGGGCCACCACCGGAGGGGGTTCCCCTCGATGCGGCAACGATCGAGGCGACGGCAGCATCCACGGTGCGGATCAGCGCAGAGGCGTGCGGTCGGGTGCAGCAGGGCTCGGGATTCGTGGTGGCGCCGGGGCTGGTGGTCACCAACGCCCACGTGGTGGCCGGCCAGGTGGCCCCGACGGTCCATCGTTCCGACGGCGTCGCCCGGCCGGGCCAGGTGGTGTCGTTCGACCCGCAACTCGACCTGGCGCTCTTGGCCGTGGACGGTCTCGACCGCGCGCCGCTGTTGCTCGCCGAGCCCGCCGGGAGCGGCGTCGAGGCAGCCGTGTTCGGTCACCCAGGCGGCGAACCGCTGCGCATCGCGCCCGCCCGGGTGGTGCGCGAGCTGGCCGCCACTGGACGCGACATCTACGGACGCAGCGGCGCCGACCGCCAGGTACTGGAGTTGGCCTCGGAGTTGCGACCCGGTGATTCGGGAGGTCCGCTGGTGGACGCCGGCGGCAGTGTCATCGGCGTGGTGTTCGCCATTGCCTCGGACCGCGCCGATGTGGCGTATGCCTTGGCGTCAGGTCAGGTGGCTGATGCACTCGGTGCCTTGGCCGACGGCCGAGCGCCGACCGCCGAGGCCACCGTCTGCCTGGTGTGACGTGTCCCGGGGTGAGGGCCCCAGTGGGCGCACACGGGGAGCGTGGCGACGTCCGGAGCGGGTCCGCCGCTCACTCGATGTCGATGAAGATGCACTCCCCGGGGCACTCCTCGGCCGACTCGATGGTGGCCTCTTCCTGCCCGGCGGGCACGTTGGCGATGCCTTCGGCGCCACCGGGGTCGCTGAAGACCTTGTCGCCTTCCTTGACGTAGGCCAGCCCGTCGTCGAGCAAGGTGAACACGTCGGGGGCGATCTCCTCGCAGAGTCCATCCCCCGTGCAGAGATCCTGATCGATCCAGACCTTCATTCCCATTGCTCGACACCTCTTCCTGTGGTTGGTACCAGGTGGGGGTCCTGCCCCCACGGGCGTTCCTGCGACCTGTGAACAGCATAGCGGACCGCGTGAATTAACACGGCCATGGCAAGGGAAATGCCGTTGGGTGGGCGCCACGGGCCGCTACCGTGCGATACATCCCGTGAGCACCGTGGCCCGATGGGTGCGGTGTAGGGTCCCGCGTACCCCCGAGAAGTGAGGTGGAGCCTGCCGTGGACTCAGACGCCGATCGCCGACCGACGGACAGCGGAGCCACCGACGCGAGCGAGCTGGACGAGCTGCGTGCGCACGTGGCAACCCTCGAGGAAGAGATCGTCAACCTTCGCCGACGGCTGCAGGATGCCCCGAAGCGAGTGCGCACGCTCGAGGAACGGCTGCTCGAGACGAAAGGTCAGCTCGCCCAGGCCGTCGGTCAGAACGAGAAGCTGACCTACACGCTGCGAGAGGCGCGCGACCACATCGCCGCGCTGCGCGACGAGGTGGACAAGCTCACCCAGCCCCCCTCCGCCTATGGCACGCTGCTGGGTCGCAACGAGGACGGTACCGCCGACGTCTTCTCCGGCGGTCGCAAAATGCGGGTGTCGGTGCATCCCGACCTCGATGCCGACGCGCTGGTGCGCGGCGCCGAGGTGGTGCTCAACGACTCGTTGAACATCGTGGCTGCCCGCAACCAGGAAGTGGCCGGCGAGGTGGTCACCTACAAGGAGAGCCTGGCAGGGGGCCGGCGGGCCATGATCGTCGGACGCGCCGACGAGGAGCGCGTGGCCGAACTGTCCGATGCCCTGCTGGGCGAGCGCCTGCGGGCAGGCGACTCGCTCATGATGGACACGCGCTCTGGGTTGCTGCTCGAGAAGCTGCCCCGACCCGAGGTCGAGGAACTGGTGCTCGAGGAGGTCCCCGACATCACCTACGGCGACGTGGGCGGGCTCGACGAGCAGATCGAGCTCATCCAGGACGCCGTCGAGTTGCCGTTCCTGCACCAGGAACTGTTTGCCGAGTTCACCCTGCCTGCACCCAAGGGCATCCTGTTGTACGGCCCGCCCGGCTGCGGCAAGACGCTCATCGCCAAGGCGGTGGCCAACTCGCTGGCCAAGAAGGTGGCCGAGACGTCGGGCAACGACGCCGCCCGCAGCTACTTCTTGAACATCAAGGGTCCGGAACTGCTCAACAAGTACGTGGGCGAGACCGAGCGCCAGATCCGGCTGGTGTTCCAGCGGGCGCGAGAGAAGAGCGAGGAGGGCTGGCCGGTCATCGTGTTCTTCGACGAGATGGACTCGCTGTTCCGCACCCGCGGCTCGGGCATCTCGTCGGACATCGAGTCCACCATCGTCCCGCAGCTCCTCACCGAGATCGATGGTGTCGAGTCGCTCAAGAACGTCATCGTCATCGGGGCGTCGAACCGCGAAGACCTCATCGACCCGGCCATCCTCCGTCCGGGTCGCCTGGACGTGAAGATCAAGATCGAGCGACCCAACGAAGAAGCGGCGGCGTCGGTGTTCGCCCGCTACCTCGACGCCGACCTCCCGCTCGACTCCGCCGAGGTGGCGTCGCTCGGTGGCGGCGACCGGGCCAAGGCCGTGCAGGCCATGATCGAGCACACCGTTGGGGAGATGTACCGCACCGACGAGGCCAACCAGTTCCTCGAGGTGACGTACCAGAACGGCGACAAGGAGATCATGTACTTCAAGGACTTCTCCTCGGGGGCCATGATCGAGAACATCGTGCGACGGGCCAAGAAGCTGGCCATCAAGCGGGTGATCGACGGAGGGGAGCGAGGGGTGCGAACCGACGACCTGCTGCGCTCGGTGCACCAGGAGTTCCGCGAGCACGAGGACCTGCCCAACACCACCAATCCCGACGACTGGGCCAAGATCTCGGGCAAGAAGGGCGAGCGCATCGTGTACGTGCGCACCCTGGTGCAGCGCGACGTGGAGGAGGCCCCGGGCGGGGGTCGGGCCATCGAGCGGGTGCAGACCGGCCAGTACCTGTGAGCCCCGGGCCCGGTCCGACCCCGGCGGCCCGGTAACCTCCCCCCATGGCGATCCGCAAGATCCTCGGGCTCGAGACCGAGTACGGGATCATCCACCGAGGCACCGACGAGTCGAACCCCATCGCGGCCTCGTCGATGCTCATCAACGCCTACATCGCCTCGCTGGAGCGCACCGACCGCGCCAAGGGCCCGACGGCCGCCTGGGACTTCGAGGACGAGACCCCCGGCAACGACGCCCGCGGGCCGATCGGGGGGCCGGCCATGCCCCCCGAGATCGAGACGCACCTGGTGAACGCCGTGCTCACCAACGGGGCCCGCTACTACGTCGACCACGCGCATCCGGAGTACTCGAGCCCCGAGTGCGCCGATCCGCTGTCGGTGGTGCGCTACGACCGAGCCGGCGAAGAGATCCTCCTGGCGTCGATGGCCGCAGCAGCCAACCTGCTGCCCCCTGGTCAGGAGTTGGTGGTCTACAAGAACAACTCCGACCGCAAGGGCAACTCCTACGGCTGCCACGAGAACTACCTCATGGACCGCCAGGTGCCCTTCGGGCGGGTGGTCACCCACGTCATCCCCCATTTCGTGACCCGCCAGATCTACACCGGGGCGGGCAAGGTCGGTTCCGAACTACACGGTGAGGAGCCCGACGCCGTCGGTTTCCAGATCAGCCAACGTGCCGACTTCTTCGAAGAAGAGGTGGGGCTCGAGACCACACTGAAGCGCCCGATCGTCAACACCCGCGACGAACCCCACGCCGACGCCCAGAAGTACCGCCGACTGCACGTGATCGTCGGCGACGCCAACCTCTCGGAGGTGGCCACCTTCCTGAAGGTCGGGACCACCGCCATTGTGCTGTGCATGATCGAGGACGACTGGCTGAACCGCGAGTTCGTCTTCAGCGCCTCGGTGCCCGCCCTACGGACGGTGTCGCGCGATCTCACCCTGCGCCAGCCCCTGCCCTTGGCCGACGGCACGTCCATCTCGGCGCTCGAGTTGCAGTGGGAGCTCTACGACCGGGCCCGCAAGTACTCCGAGGAGTTCGGCCTCGAGGCCATCGGCCATGACGTCGGGGTCGCCGTGCTCGACCGTTGGGAACAGGTACTGAGCGGCCTCGAGACCGAGCCGTCCTCGGTGGCTCGCCAGGTCGACTGGGTGGCCAAGCAGCGGCTCTTCGAGGGCTATCGCCGACGGCACGATCTCCCGTGGAGCGATGCCCGCCTGGCTGCCATGGACCTGCAGTACCACGACCTGCGTCCCGCGCGGTCGTTGGCGGCGCGGGTGGACCTCGAACGACTGGTCGACCCGGCCGAGGTGGCCACTGCGGTGACCGAGCCACCGGAGGACACCCGGGCCTACTTCCGGGGGCGCTGCCTGCAGCGTTGGGGGTCCCAGATCGTGGCCGCCAACTGGGATTCCCTGGTGTTCGACGTGGGCGACGATCCGCTGCGCCGCGTGCCGATGATGGAACCGACCCGCGGAACGCGGGCCCACACCGGTAGCCTGCTGGACAGCAGTTCCAGCGCCGCTGAGCTGCTCGACAAGTTGGGGTCGTGACGGCCCCGCCGGCGGCCCGACCGCCATCGGCACCCACGAGGAACGACAGCACCCATGGCAGAACGTGAGCAGATCCGAAAGTCCACCAGCTCCCGCTCCGACGAGGAGACCGTCGAGGAGGCCCCTGCAGGGTCCGAGAAGGGCGAGCAGCTCAAGGCCGAGCTCGACGACCTGCTCGATGAGATCGACGACGTCCTCGAGACGAACGCCGAGGACTTCGTGAAGAGCTACGTGCAAAAGGGCGGCCAGTGAGCGCCGCTCGGCGCTGACCTGACGTCGGTGCTGCGCAGGGGCGGTAGCCTGCGCCCCGATGACCCTTCCTCTCTATTCTCCGACCGACGATCCCGGTCCTGATTTCGCTGCGCTGGTGCGGCGGGTGGGGCTGGGCGCTCCCGAGACGCCCATCACCTCTGACGACCGCCTCCAGATCACCCATGGCACCACCGTGGTGGCCATCCGCTACGAGGGTGGTGTGGTGCTCGCCGGTGACCGGCGGGCCACGTCGGGCCACCTGATCGCCCATCGCGCCATCGAGAAGGTGTTCCCTGCCGACCGCCACTCCGGCGTGGCCATTGCCGGCGCAGCGGGCCCGGCGATGGAGATGGTGAAGCTCTTCCAACTGCAGCTCGAACACTACGAGAAAGTGGAGGGCTCGGCGCTCAGCCTCGAGGGCAAGGCCAACCAGCTCGGCCACATGGTGCGCAACCACCTCCCCGCCGCCATGGCCGGGCTGGCCGTCGTGCCGCTGTTCGCCGGCTACGACGTCCGTCGTTCGGTGGGGCGACTCTTCCAGTACGACGTCACCGGCGGCCGCTACGAGGAAGCCAACTTCGCCGCCACCGGCTCCGGCAGCCTGCACGCCGCCACGGTGGTGAAGTTGGGCTACCAGTCGGGCCTGCAGCGCGACGCGGCGCTGGACCTGGGCATCAGTGCGCTGTTCCAGGCGGCGGACGAGGACTCCGCCACCGGCGGACCCGACCTCGTGCGCGGCATCTACCCGACGGTGGCCACCATCGACGCCGTCGGCTTCGAGCGCATCGACGAGGGCGAGGTGTCGGATCGCTTCGCCACCCTGGTCGCCCGGCTGGCCGAGGCGCAGGCGCCGGTACGCCAGGCCGAGACCGACGACGACCGCGGAGACGACCTGTCATGACCATGCCCTTCTACGTCGCTCCCGAACAGGTCATGAAGGACCGGGCGGATTACGCCCGCAAGGGCATCGCCCGGGGTCGCAGCCTGGCGGCGATCGTCTACGACGACGGCATCCTTGTCTGCGCCGAGAACCCATCGGCCACCTTGCGCAAGGTGAGCGAGATCTACGACCGCATCGCCTTCGCCGGGGTGGGCAAGTACAACGAGTTCGACCAGCTCCGCATCGCCGGTGTGCGGCACGCCGACCTCAAGGGGTACTCGTTCAGCCGCGAGGACGTCGACGCCCGCAGCCTGGCCAACCAGTACGCCCAGATCCTCGGGCAGATTTTCACCCACGAGATGAAGCCCATGGAGGTGGAGATCCTGGTGGCCGAGGTGGGTGAACGCCCGGAGCTGAACCGCCTCTTCCACATCCTCTATGACGGCACCGTGGTGGACGAAGCCGACTTCACCGTGCTCGGCGGTGACGCCGAGGTCATCGAGGCCCGTCTGGCCGAGCGGTTCGAGCCGGGATTGTCGCTCACCGCCGCGCTGCGCCTGGCCGTCGACGCTCTGGCCGGCACCGATCGCAGCATCGGCGCCGACGACCTCGAGGTGGCCGTGCTCTCACGCACCAACGGTCGCCGGGCCTTCGAACGGCTCGAGCGGGGCCTGTTGGCCGAGTTGCTGGCCGCCACGGGCGACGACGACGGCCCAGCCGACGAACGAGGCGACGGACAGGGCGACGGACAGGGCGACGACGACCCGGACGGCGCCGACGACTGAGCGGGGCCAGCCGGTCGCAGCCCGCAGTGCTGCTCAGGCGGCGCCGGACACCGAGACGACGCGGGCGGCCACCAGGCCGGCGCCACCGAGCGCCGCGCCGGCGAGCAGGAGCCGGCGACGGCGGGTGGTGGCCGTGGTGGCGGCCATGACGACCACGTCACTGCCGAGCTCGGCGTCGTTCTCCCCGGCGAAGGCGGCGGGTTCGGTGCCGTCGAACAGGTCGAGCGCGTCACCGTCGGTGCCCAGCAGTTCGGTGGCGCTCTCCACGTCGTGGTCCTCGACGAGCACGGTCACCGCGCCGAGCGGATAGGGCCCGTCGACGGCGCCGCGCAGCTCCCACAGGAACCCTTCGGCGCCGAGGCGCGCCGCCAGGAGCCGCGCCTCGAACGGCGTGGCCACCTGCACCAACGGCACCATGTGCACGGCACGCTCCGATCCCACGACGTCAGTCTAGGACGGCCCCCGGCGATGCTCCGGGCCGGGGTGGCGAGAGGTTGGCGGTGGCGCCGGTAGCGTGAGCGGTGATGGAGCGACGGATCTTCGGCCTCGAGAACGAGTACGGCGTGACCTGCACCCTGCGTGGGCAGCGTCGGCTCAGCCCCGACGAGGTGGCCCGCTACCTGTTCCGTCGCGTCGTCTCGTGGGGCCGCAGCTCGAATGTCTTCCTGGCCAACGGTGCTCGTCTGTACCTCGACGTGGGCTCGCATCCCGAGTACGCCACCCCCGAGTGCGACTCGATCCTCGACCTGGTGGCCCACGAGAAGGCGGGGGAGCGCATCCTCGAGCAGTTGCTGACCAGCGCCGAGCAGCGGCTGCGGGAAGAAGGCATCCGCGGGGTCATCTACCTGTTCAAGAACAACACCGACTCGGCAGGCAACTCCTACGGGTGCCACGAGAACTACCTGACCAGCCGCAGCGACGATTTCAGCCACTACGCCGAGGTCCTCATCCCGTTCCTCGTGAGCCGGCAGATCTACGCCGGCGCCGGAAAGGTCCTGCAGACGGCACGTGGGGCCATGTACAGCATCAGCCAGCGGGCCGAGCACATCTGGGAGGGCGTGTCCAGCGCCACCACCCGCTCCCGGCCCATCATCAACACCCGCGACGAACCCCACGCCGACGCCGAACGCTACCGCCGACTGCACGTCATCGTCGGTGACTCCAACATGAGCGAGTACGCCACGTTCCTCAAGGTGGGTGCCTGTTCGATTCTGTTGCGGATGCTCGAGGAGCCGTCGGTGGTGCTGCGCGACATGACCCTCGAGAACCCCATTCGGGCCATCCGCGAGATCAGCCACGACATGACCTGCCGGCGGCGGGTGCGGCTGGCCAACGGGCGCGAGGTCTCGGCGCTCGACATCCAGAGCGAATACCTCGAACGGGCGCTCAAGTACGCCGAGCGGCGCGAACTGTCCGAAGTGGAGACCATGGCGCTCCAGATGTGGGAGCACTGTCTCGAGGGTCTTCGCCGCGACCCGTTGAGCCTCGACCGCGAGGTCGACTGGGTCATCAAGTACAAGCTGATCGAGGCCTACCGCGAGCGCAACGACCTCGAACTGCACCACCCCAAGGTGGCGCTCATCGACCTGCAGTACCACGACATCTCGCGCCAACGCAGCCTGTTCTACAAGCTGCAGCAGCGCGGCCTGGTGGAACGGATGGTCACCGACGAGGCCATCACCACGGCGGTGGAGACCCCGCCGCAGACCACCCGGGCGCGGCTGCGCGGCGAGTTCATCCGTCGGGCAAAAGAACGCAAGCGTGACTTCACCGTCGACTGGGTCCACCTGAAGCTCAACGATCAGGCGCAACGCACCGTGCTGTGCAAGGACCCGTTCACCTCGAGTGACGAACGGGTGGAGCGGCTGATCGCCTCGCTGTGAGCAGCGGGTGACCGTGGCGGTGCACACCGTGCGCGTCGGTCCGTGCGCCCAGCGAGTTCGGGGGCGTGGGGTGGTCGGGTGGCCCGTAGGATCAGCGGCGTGCAACAGATCGACAAGCGTGAGCGACTGCTGAACCTGGTGACGATCCTGCTGCACACCGAACGTCCGCTGTCGGCCGACGAGCTGCGCCAGCGCGTCCCGGGCTACGACCCCGATGGCGAGCTGGCTGCGTTCCGGCGTGCGTTCGAGCGCGACAAGGACGATCTGCGAGAGATGGGTGTGCCGCTGCGCACCGAGGAGATCCCCTACCGGGATCCGCCGGTGCTCGGGTACCGCATCCCGCGCAGCGAGTACTACCTGCCCGATCCCGGCCTCGAACCCGACGAGTTGGCCGCCCTGCGCTTCGCCGTGGCTGCCGTGCGCTTCGACGGCCTCGACCGCACCGACCCTGACGACGCGCTCCTGCGGCTCGGTAGTGCGTCGGCCGCGGTCGCTGCGGAGGTGGGCCCTGATGGTGTGTCCCCGCCGGTGGCCCTGCGCACCGAGCTGCCCACGTCTCCCACCGTGGCAGCGCTGTTCACCGCCATCGGCGCCCGTCGCGCCGTCACCTTCGACTACAGCGGACGAGCTCGATCGGTGGATCCGCACCGCCTCGACTTCCGCGGAGGGCGGTGGTACCTCACCGGCCGTGACCGGGAGCTCGACGCCACCCGGGTGTTCCGCATCGACCGCATCGAGGGCACACCCGAGGTGACGTCGTCCACGGCCAGCACTCCCGACGCCGCCGCCGGCGGGCCGGCGCAGCCCTGGGAGTTCGAGTCGGTCGAGGAGCCGCTCGACGCCGTGGTGCTCATCGACCCGCCGCAGGCTCCGTGGGCCGAGCAGGTCCTCGGGCCCGAGGCCGTGAGCGAACGACGCGACGACGGCTCGCTGGTGGTGACCCTGCGGGTGACCAACCGCGTGGGGTTGCGGAACTTCGTCCTCGGCTTCCTCGACGGCGCCGAGGTGCTCGAGCCGGCCGAGCTGCGTGCCGACATCACCGGATGGCTCGGGGGTCTTGCCGAACCGACGGCTGAGCGATCGGACGCCCGGTGACCCGCCGGTCGGCGTCGTCGAGTGTGGCGCGGATGCTGTCGCTGGTGCCGTGGGTGGCCTCCCACGACGAGGGCGTCCCCCTCGCCGAGGTGGCCGAGCGCTTCGGGATCACCGAACGCCAACTGTTGGGCGACCTGGACGTCCTGTCGTTCGTCGGGGTCCCACCCTTCACGCCCGACACGCTGCTCGACGTGCGCATCGAGGCCGACCGGGTGTGGATCCGGCCGCAGTGGTTCGACCGTCCGCTGCGGCTCACCGCCGAGCAGGGGTTGGCGCTGGTGGCCGCCGGCGAGAGCTTGTTGGCGGTGCAGGGCGCCGATGCGGACGGCCCGCTGGCGCGAGCGTTGGCCAAGCTGTCGGTGGTCGTGGGGGTGGCACCCGGCCGACAGCTCGACGTGGATCTCGGGGCCGCCGACCGCGAGATCCTCGAGGCGCTGACCACCGCCGCCGGCACGCAGCGAGCGGTTCGCATCGACCACTACTCGGCCAACCGACACCAGCGGGTCGAGCGAGTCATCGAACCGTGGGCGGTGCACAACCGCGCTGGCGCGTGGTACGTGGAGGCCTGGTGCCAACTTGCCGACGACGTGCGGCAGTTCCGGCTCGACCGGATCGCCTCGGTGGTCGATGTGGGGGAGGCACCGACCCGCGACGTGGAAGCGGGGTCCTCGGAGCGCTACAACCCCCAGCCGGAGGACCCGCAGGTCACCTTGGCCCTGGCGCCTACGGGCCGGTGGGTGCTCGAGCGGGTGGACCACCGAGTGGTGGTCGATCACCCGGCGGCGGCGGACGACGAGGTGGTTGCCCAGTTCACCGTGTCGGGACGCGCCTGGCTGGAGCGTCTGCTGCTGCAACTCGGTCCGGCGGCGCGGGTGCTCGACGTCACCGGGGATGCTGCGTTGGCGAACGTCGGGTCCGATGCCGCTCGGCGCATCCTCAGTCGCTACCAGTCCGCTCCGCTGCCGTGATCGATCGGCGGAGCCGATAGCCTGCCGGAGGTGAGTGCAACTCCGACGTCGGGTGTGTCCGAGAGCGATGACGCGTTGACGTCCACGCAGGGGTTGGGTGAGCCGGACCCGCCTGGCAGCTCCGGTGGTCGCCCGGGAGTGGTGCGCACCGCCATCGAGTGGCTGGTCGTGGTGGTCGGTGCCGTTGCGGTTGCGCTGCTCATCAAGACCTATCTCCTCCAGGCCTTCTACATCCCCTCCACGTCGATGGAGAGCGTGCTGCAGGAGAACGATCGGGTGCTCGTCAACAAGCTTGCGTACCGCTTCGGGGAGATCGACCGTGGCGACATCATCGTGTTCGACAAGCCCGACACCGACCGCTCGGCCCTTGGCATCAACGACCTCATCAAGCGGGTGGTCGGCCTTCCGGGGGAGACACTCGTCATCGATGGTGGCAACGTCCTGATCGACGGCGAGGTGCTCGACGAGCCCTACCTGGACCCCGGGGTGGAGACCCTGCCCGGCACCGGCACGTCCGACCCCCGCGACCCGTCCGCCCCCACGGTCAACTGCACGCCACAGGCGCCGTGCGTGATCCCCGAGAACCACGTGTTCGTGATGGGCGACAACCGGCACAACTCCAAGGACAGCCGCTACCAGGACCTCGGCTACATCGACCTCGACACGGTGGCTGGTCGGGCCGTGTGGCGCATCTGGCCTCCCGGCCGACTCGGCGGGCTCTGAGCCTCGCCGCCGCGCTGCCCACCCCACCGTTTTCTGGCGTTCGTTCGCGGGGCCACCACCCGCCAGTTGTACGCAGGAATCCCTGGGGGCGGGTGGCCGAGTGGGCGGGCTACCAGGCGCCGCGCTGTTGGAAGCAGGTGACGAGACGGTCCACGTGATCGCTGAACACGCCGTCGATGCCGCCATCCAGCAGGTCGTCGATGATGCGCTCGAACTGGGCGTCCCACCCGAGCGCCAGTCGCCCGAAGCGGTGGTAGAGGGTGATGGTGCCGCCGGTCCACTCGGAGTGGTGGAAGTTGGCGGCGTCGATCTGACGCTGCTGCAACTCGGCGGCGTGGTGCTCGGGCGACATCCCGAGGCGCTTTCGGCGGGTGGAGTGCACCAGGCGAACCTCGGCGGACAGCGGCCGCCACGAGGCCACCGTGTCGAGGTCGGGGTGACACAGCCACAGATCTGCCTCGGCGCCCACGTCACGGGCGCAGGCGATGACTTCCGGTGCGACCGCCGGATCCTTCACGTCGAGCGACAGTGGCACCTCCGGGCCGACCTCGTCATAGAGCTCCCGCAGGGTGGGGATGTGCTCGGGCAGCGCCGCCCGTTCGAGCTCGCTGATCCGCTTGCGCCGCAGGCCGCTGCGGACGACGCCGTCGTGGTCGAGCACCGCCACGCCGTCGGAGGTGGGCCACACGTCGCTCTCGAGGCCGGTCGCACCCAGCCGCATGGCCAGGCGGAAGGCCTCGAGGGTGTTCTCGGGCGCGTGCGCCCGGGCGCCGCGGTGGGCAAAGGCAAGGGGTGGTCGGAGCAGCGAGGGGAGCCGTTGGCGCACACCGCATCCTGACACCCGGCGAACGCCGACGTCATCCGCAGCGCAGGGTGAAACGGGCGCCGACCTGCAGAAATGAGTCATTCGACCCATGGCCAGACCCTCAAGGCGACCGCCTTCGCCGCCGTTACCTGACGTTGGATAGAGAGGAGGGTCCGGTTATGGCTGTCATCCGGGCCAGTTGCAGCGACTGTGGCGACGTGGAGCTGACAACGGCGGACGTCCACGTTCGAGTGTGCACTGCCGACAACCAGGGCACGTACCTCTTCCGCTGCCCGATCTGCGACATGACCGTCGTGAAGCCTGCCGAGCCACGCACCATCGATCTGCTGGTCACCAGCGGGGTGTCCTGCTCGATGTGGGACCTGCCGGCAGAGCTGGCCGAGCCTCGCCCCGAGGGTGCCAGGTTCGACCACGACGACCTCATCGACTTCCACGCGCTGCTGGGCGACGACGCCGAGTTGGCACGAGCACTCGACACGCTGGCCGGCCGTTGAGGCCCCGGCGGCGCCGACCGCTAGCCTGAGCACATGCTCATCGTCCTCGCCAGCGCCGCCGTCACCGCCCTCGCGCTGGGCTGGTGCGCCGTGTTGATCGAGACCGAGCGACGCCGGTTGGACAAGGCGGCCCTGCGTTTGAGGGCGACCTCCCAACGCATGAGGGACGCCCGGTAGACTACGTCCATGCTCGGCAACGTCGGTGGCCCCCAGCTGCTGGTCATCCTCCTCGTGGCGCTCATCGTGCTCGGCCCCGACAAACTGCCCGAGGCAGCGCGTTCGGTCGGCAAGATGTTCCGCCAGGTCCGTGCGGTGTCGTCAGGCTTCCAGCAGGAGATGCGAGAAGCCATGGACGCCATGGACGTGTCCGACACACCGTCGTCCTCGACACCCGCCAACCGTACGAAGACCAACGGGACGAACGGGTCCAGCACCGGCCGGAACCTACACCCCGGGCTCGGCAAGGGTCCGGCGCTCCCGCCGGCGCCACCGGCGCCTGCCGCGCTGCCCGAATCCACCGGCGGGGTCCCCACCGAGGGCACCTGGCAGACCGACGGCCCCGACCACTCCTTCTCGTGACCGGCGACGTGACCCCACACCCCACAGACCTCCGCGCTGTCGCTCGCTGAGCGACGCGCGCGCCCGCAGGCAAGGACCCGCACTCCATGGCCACCGTTCCCGACGAGTCAGGCGTCGAAGAAGGCGCTCACATGACCATCTGGGAGCACCTGGCGGAGCTCCGCAAGCGCCTCATCAT
Organism: Acidimicrobiia bacterium; assembly: GCA_020832495.1. GTDB lineage: Bacteria > Actinomycetota > Acidimicrobiia > Acidimicrobiales > Acidimicrobilacustridaceae > JAFIEP01. Next base: position 29,379 of record JAFIEP010000023.1, read on the forward strand.
CTGCGCGGTGGCCGTCGGTATCTGCATGGTGGGCGCCTACTTCTTGTGGGACTGGATGCTCGACATCGCCCGGGCGCCCTACTGCCGGATCATGGAGGAGGACTGCCAGCTCTACGCCCCCGATCCGCTCGAACCGTTCCGGACGCGCCTGCGGGTGTCGCTGTACGCCGGGGTCATCCTGGCCATGCCGGTGCTGCTGTGGCAGGTGTGGGGGTTCGTGACCCCCGGCCTCTACGCCAAGGAGAAGCGGTACGCCGTGCCCTTCGTGGCGGCGTCGCTGGTGTTGTTCATCATGGGCGCAACTGCTGCGTACCTCGCCCTCGGCCAAGCCCTCGAGTTCCTCATCAACGCCGGCGGACCGGAGATCACCCCCATCCCGTCGGTGGATCGCTACCTCAACCTGGTGGTGTGGATGATGCTGGGCTTCGGCATCGGCTTCGAGTTCCCCGTGCTGCTGGTGGCGTTGCAGCTCATCGGGCTGCTGCACCACAGCCAACTCGTGCACTTCCGTCGCTACGCCATCGTGCTCATCATGGTGGTGGCCGCCTTCATCACCCCGAGTGGTGATCCGGTGACGCTGATCCTGCTGTGGCTGCCGATGTACCTTCTCTACGAGGCATCCATCGGCATCGGCTGGTTCATCCAGCGACGCAGGCGCAAGGCCGAGGCGGCGCAGACCACCGCGGGCGGCGACGATGGACGCCGCTGAGGTCGGCACCAGCCCGTCGGCCAGCGAGGACGACACCGACGACAGCGGTGACGCAGGACGCGGCTTCCGGCTCGACCGCTTCCAGGTGGAGGCCATTGCGTCGCTCGACGCCGGCCGCTCGGTGCTGGTGGCCGCACCCACCGGCGCAGGCAAGACGGTGGTGGCCGAGCACGCCGTGGCCTGGGGCCTGGCCAACGGGACGAAGGTCTTCTACACCACGCCCATCAAGGCCCTGTCGAACCAGAAGTTCCGCGAACTGACCGCTCGGCACGGCAGCGACTCGGTGGGGTTGCTCACCGGCGACAACGCCATCAACCCCGACGCCCCGGTGGTGGTCATGACCACCGAGGTGCTGCGCAACATGATCTATGCGCGCTCGCCCCTGCTGGCCACCGTCTCGCACGTGGTGCTCGATGAGGTCCACTACCTCCAAGATGCCTATCGGGGCCCCACGTGGGAGGAGGTCATCGTGCACCTCCCGCGGCAGGTGCGGCTGGTGTGCCTGTCGGCCACGGTCTCCAACGCCGGTGAACTCGTCGAGTGGCTGACCACGGTGCGAGGGCCCACCGACCTGGTCACCGAACACCGCCGGCCGGTCGAGCTTGTGAACCTCTACGCCGTCGAGGACCGCGCCAGCGGCCAGGTGACCACCGTGCCCGTGCTGGTGGACGGCCGACCGAACCAGCGTGGAGCCCGCTTCGACCGCACCGAGGGCGGACCGCCCGGCAAGCGTCGCAGTCGTCGCCGCTACGCCACCCCCGACCGCCTCGAGATCGTCCACCTGCTGGACCGGGCGGCGCTGCTGCCGGCCATCGTGTTCATCTTCAGTCGGGCGGCCTGCGACGACGCCGTCCGACAGGTGGTGCACAGCGGCCTGCGCTTCACCGACGCCGACGAGCGGGCAGCCATCGTGGAGATCGCCGAACGCCACGTCGAGGACCTCGCCGACGAGGACCTGGCCGTCTTGGGCTACGACGACTGGCTGGCCAGCCTGCAGGCGGGCGTCGCCGCCCACCACGCCGGCATGGTGCCGCCGTTCAAGGAGGCGGTGGAGTCGTGCTTCGCCGCCGGGTTCATCCGGGTGGTCTACGCCACCGAGACCCTGGCGCTGGGGGTGAACATGCCGGCGCGCACGGTGGTGCTCGAGAAGCTCACCAAGTTCACCGGCGAACACCACGAGTTCCTCACGCCGGGTCAGTTCACCCAGATCACCGGGCGGGCCGGTCGACGAGGTCTCGACGACATCGGTCACGCCGTGGTGTTGTGGTCGCCGTTCGTGAGCTTCGGTGAGGTGGCCGAGCTGGCGGCCAGCCGCAGCTTCCCGCTGCGCTCCTCGTTCCGGCCCACCTACAACATGGCGGCCAACCTGGTGCGGAGCTACCGCCCCGAACGGGCCCACGAGCTGTTGCGCCTCTCGTTCGGTCAGTTCCAGACCGACCGCCGCGTCGTGCAACTCGGCACCCGGGTGGCCCGGCGACGCGAGGAGATCGACGCGCTCGAGGCGGAGGCGAGCTGCAGCCGGGGCGACGCCGAGGAGTACCTCGACCTGCTCGAGGCGGCACGCCGGCGGGCCGTGCGCGAGCGGCGACGGGACGCCGAGGCCGTGCACGCCGCCATGGCCGGGCTCCGACCCGGTGAGGTGGTGCGGGTGCGCGGCGAGCCCGCCGCGGTGCTGTCGGTGTCGCACCGAAAGGGCGGGGCTGTGCACGTACGGGCGGTGACCGGTCGACGACGGGTAGTACGGCTGGTGGAGGCCGACGTGGACGAGCCCCCGACCGTGCTCGGCACGGTGACGACCCCCACGCCGTACGCGCCACGCGACACCACCTTCCAGCGCGAGCTGGCCCGCCAGGTCACCGCTCGGCGCTGGCCCACCCGGGGCCGCCCGGCCCGCCGGGGAGGGTCGAAGTCCGAGGCCGCCAGCCCAACGGTGCTCGACGGTGAGGAGACGGATCCGGCCGACCACCCCGTCGACGACTGTCCGGATCGATCCGAGCACCTGCGTGCGTTGCGTCGCCTGCGGGCACTGCGGGCCGAACAGGCCGCCGCCGAGGAGCGAATGAGCACCCAGACCGACTCGCTGGGTCGGCGCTTCGATGCCGTGCTCGACCTGCTCGAGGCGTGGGGCTACGTGGCCGAGTGGACGTTGACGTCGCGAGGCGAGCGGCTGCTGCGCATCTTCCACGAGTGCGACCTCCTCGTCGCCGAGGCGCTCGAGGGCGGCCTGTTCGACGGTCTCACGCCCGCAGAGGTGGCTGGGCTGGCGTCGTGCGTCGTGTACGAGCACCGCTCCTCCGCACCCGCCCCCGACCCCTGGTTCCCGCCGGGGGCGCTTGCCGAACGGTGGGACCAGCTCGAGTCCTTGGCCGCCGTGCTGCAGACCGAGGAACGACGCCGAGGGCTGGAGCTCACCCGCCAACCCGACCCGGGGTTCGTGGCCGTCGCCCACGCCTGGGCCGCCGGCGGGCACCTCGACACGGTGCTCGAGGACGAGGAGATCACCGGCGGGGACTTCGTGCGGACTACCAAGGTGCTGCTCGACGTGCTGCGCCAATTGGGGGACGCCGCCGGCGACCCGGCCACCGCTGCGGCAGCCCGACAGGCGGCCGAGGACGTGTTCCGTGGGGTGGTGGCAGCCTCGTCGGCCGTGGGCGCCGGGGTGGCCGACGACGACGAGGATCCCCTCGACAGCAATGCCGGCTCGAGCGCCCCATGACCATCCGCCGAGGACAGGACTGGGGCCGCAACGCGGCGCTTCCTGATGGCGGCGTGGTCCTCGACAGCGATGCCGCCGCGGCGGCGCTGGTGACCCGCTGCCGGCGCCAGGGCGAGCCGCTGCCGCCGGTCGGGCTGGTGGGCGGTGACCTGTGCCGCACCCTGGGCGGGCGACGCGACGCCGACCTCCTGCGGTCCGACACCGCCACCTGCGTCGAGGTGGACGTGGGTCGTGTCACTCTCGACGACGGGACGACGGCGTGGTTCGTGGCCCACTGCCTCGTGGGGCGCTGGTGGTGGGGTCCGGGGGCGGCGGTCATGAACGCTGCCTGGTACGGCCCCTACCGGCTGGGACCACGAGCGCACCCGGGGGACGCCCTGTTGGACCTCACCGAGGGCACCCTGCCCCTGGGAGACCGCTGGGAGGCCCGACGCCGGGCCCGCACCGGTGCGCACGTGCCCCACCCGGCGTTGCGCACCGCCCGCCGGGCGGAGCACCACCTCGAGTTCGGGGCGCCCCTGCGGGTGACACTCGACGGACAGTCGGTGGGGCGGGCACGTTCGCTCGAGGTGGCCGTCGAAGCGGACGCCCTCACCGTCGTCGTCTGACCCGGGGCCCGAGGTGGGCCGGTCGCGCCGGTACGCTGGCGGGTATGGCTGGCATGGCTGTCGACGTGGAGGCTCTCAAGGACCGGCTGTGCGCCGAGGTGGACGCCCGGGGCGACCTCCTGTGCGACGTGGCCCGCCGGATCCACGACCGTCCGGAGCTGTGCTACGAGGAGCACTTCGCCCACGACCTGCTGGCCGGCATCTGCGAACAGGAGGGGTTGGCCACCGTGCGAGGGGCCGCCGGGGTGGACACGGCGTTCGTGGCCGATGCCGGCATCGGCGGGCCGATGGTGGGTGTGTGCTGCGAGTACGACGCGCTGCCGGGCCTGGGACACGCCTGTGGGCACAACGTCATCGCCGCCGCGGGGTTGGGCGCGGGGTTGGCGGCCGCCGCGGTGGCCGACGAGGTGGGTGGGCGCATTCGGGTGCTCGGCACCCCGGCGGAGGAGGGTGGCGGCGGGAAGGTGCACCTGGTCGACGACGGCCTGTTCGCCCCGCTCGACGCCGCGCTGATGGTGCACCCGGCCAGCGCCGACCTGACCACCATGGCCGCCATTGCCAACCAGCAGGTGCAGGTGACCTTCACCGGCCGCAGCTCCCATGCCGCAGCCGCCCCTCACCAGGGCCGCAACGCCCTCGACGCCGCAGTGCTGGCCTATGTGAACATCGCCGCTCTGCGTCAGCACATCCGACCCACCGAGCGCGTCCACGGGATCTTCACCCACGGGGGCGACAAGCCCAACGTGGTCCCGTCCCGTGCGGCACAGCACTGGTACGTGCGGGCCGCCGACCTCGCGGCGCTCGAGGAACTCAAGCCGCGGGTCATTGCCTGCCTCGAGGCGGGGGCGACGGCGGCCGGCTGTGGCCTCGAGATCGAGTGGATCGATCCGGCCTATGCCGACATGCGCGACAACCGGCCGCTGCTCGACCTCTACGCCGCCAACTCGGCGCGCATCGGACGCACCGTGGCGGACCCGACCGCCCACACGGCCGTGGTGGGCAGCACCGACATGGGCAACGTGAGCTACGCCGTGCCCTCCATCCATCCCATGATCGCCGTGGCCCCGCCCGGCACCGCCATCCACACCGAGGCCTTCGCCGAGCACACCCGAGGTCCCGCAGCCGATGCTGCCGTACTGGACGGGGCCAAGGCCATGGCCATGACCATCGCCGATCTGTGGTGCGATCCCGACGCTCGGGCCGCAGTGCGCGGCGCCTTCGATCGGCGGTCGTGAACCGGATGACCAGGTCACGTCCCATCCGCGGAGGCGCTCGGCGCGCCGCCTACGCTCGGCGCCCGTGAGCATCTACGTCGCCGAGGAGTTCTCCCCGGAAGAGGCGGACATCCTCCGGCGCTACTTCACCAACCTCGACGGGCCGGTGTTCGCCCTCGTGAACCTGCCCGAGGTGGTCAAGGGCGCGCTGTTCGCCCGGTACTCGCGCTCGTCGAAGAGCCTGCGGCGCCTGTTCCTCGACGAGTTCGTCCACGAACTCGACATCTCTGGCGACGTGACCATCGACGCCACGGTGGGCCTCCGCCGAGCCGAGGAACTCTACGACCGGGTCTTCTTCGAGTACGGCGACGACTCGGTGGCCCAGCTCGGCGGTGTGCACCTGGCCTGTGAGCAGGCCTCCAACCTGCTCACCAAGGTGCTCGAGTGGGGTCGGCTCATGTCGTACCTCGAGCAGTCCACTCGCTACATCGCCTACGACTCGCGCATCGGCGGGCGCTACCGGTACCTGCGCGACCTCGACGTGCTCGGCTCGTCCCTCGGCACCCGCTACGTGGGGGACATGGACCGGCTCTTCGACGTCTACGCCGCCCTGCTGCCCCGGCTGGGGGACTTCTTCCGCGAGCACGTGCCCAAGGCCCCGGGGGACTCGGACTTCGCCTACCGGCAGGCCGTGCGGGCTCGGGCGTTCGATACCCTTCGGGGGTTGTTGCCCGCCGCGTCGCTGTCGAACGTGGGCATCTACGGCACCGGACAGGGCTACGAGGCGCTACTGCTGCGCATGCGCTCCCACTGGTTGCCCGAGGCACGCACGTACGCCGATCTGATGCTCACCGAGCTGCGCAAGGTGGTGCCGTCGTTCCTGAAGCGCGTCGATCTGCCCGACCGCGGGGAGCGTTGGAGCCAGTACCTGGCCGACAACCACCAGGCCATGGCAGCCACCGCCGCGGCACTGTTCCCGCCGGCCACGGTGCGGGCCGACGCCGCGCCGGTGGTGACGCTGGTCGATCACGATCCCGACGGCGAGACGAAGATGATCGCCGCCATGCTCTACCCCTACACGTCGCTGCCGGAGCGGCAGATCGAGGAGCGGGTGCGGTCCATGCCGGCCGACGAGAAGCGGTCGGTGGTGCGGGCCTACGTGGGGGATCGGAGCAATCGTCGTCACAAGCCGGGCCGTGCGCTCGAGCGCACCGACTACCGCTTCGACGTGCTGGCCGACTACGGCGCCTTCCGCGACCTGCAGCGGCACCGCATGCTCACCCTCGAGTGGCAGCCGCTGACACCCCACCACGGCTACACGCGACCCGAAGCGGTGGACCTCGCCGGCGAGACCGAGGCCTTCGACGGCGCCATGGAGCGCTCCGCAGCGCTGTACGAGGCGATGGTGGACGACTTCCCGGCTCAGGCGTCCTACGCCGTGGCCCTGGCCTACAAGGTGCGTTTCGTCATGCAGTGCAACGCCCGCGAGGCCATGCACATGCTCGAGCTGCGCACCACGCCCCAGGGTCACCCGGCCTACCGCCACGTGGCCCAGGAGATGCACCGCCTGATCGCCGAGGAGGCCGGCCACCCCTTCGTCGCCGAGATGATGTCGTTCGTCGACCATGCCGGTGAGCCGGAGCTGGGCCGACTCGACGCGGAACGCCGGGCAGAAGCCCGCCGACAAGGCTGAACGCGGCGATCGAGCGATTCCGCGGCGCTCGGCTGGCGCGACCCGCCGGTGCGGTGTGTATCCTCCGGCCCGACCTCCCGATGTCCGACCCAGAGGCACAATGGCTGACGACGACCTGAACGACGACGAACTCGACGACGACGTCCCCGATCTCGACGAGGACGTGGTGGATGACGACCTGCTCGAGGACGACGACGATGACGTCGTGGCGGTCGTGCCCGACGAGGACGACGACGATGACGTCGTGGCGGTCGTCGACGATGACGATGACGACGAGGACGAGCCGGCACCGGCGGGCAAGAAGAAGGCCGGGGACGCCGTCGACGACGATGACGACGACGAACTCGATCCCGACGACGTCGAAGCCGATCTCGACGCCATCCTCAAGGACCGCATCGCCGCGGCGGAGGACGACGACGACGAAGAGGACGAGCCGACCGTGGCCGAGCCCCGGGCCACCGGCGAGGTGGCTGACGGGGTGGCCCCCAAGCGGGCCAACGAGTTCATGTGCACCGGCTGTTTCCTGCTCGTCAACCGCGCCCAGTTCGGTCCTCTCGACGCGCTGGAGTGTCCGGTGGGGGACAGTTCGTGTCCCGCTATCGAGCGGATCCTGGCCGAGAGCGGCGGTAGCTGACGACGCGCTGGATCGGCGATGATTTCCCCAGAGCCCCGAGCGTGAGGGATCATCGAGAGCAATGACCGACCAGGAGCCACCCAGGAACCCGCTCGAGAGCGCGGTGGAGCTGACCGTCTACGCGCCCCTCGGGTTCGTGCTCGAGGCCCCGAACCTGCTGCCGCGCTTCGTCGAGCGCGGACGCAACCAGGTGGCGCTGGCCCGTGTGGTCGGCAAGTTCGCCGTCCGCAAGGGCCGTGAGGACGTCGAGGCCCTGCTGCTGGACCGCCAGGCACAGCTCACCGAGCTGCTGCGGGCCGTGGGTGTCGTCCCGCCGGTGCCGTCGGCGCCGGTGCGGCCCTCGACCGCTGCGGGCCATTCGAGCGGCACGGACGCCGACTCTGAGGTCGCCGACGGGGCCGAGTCAACGAGCGGCCCGCGGCGTGCAGCGGCGGCCCCGCGTCCGGTGGCCACGGCCAACGACTCGGGCATCGCGACCGACGAGCTGGCCATCCCCGGCTACGACACGCTGGCTGCATCGCAGGTGGTGCCCCGCCTGGCCAGCCTCGAGGCCGAGGAACTCGAAGCCATCCGCCAGTACGAGGCCGGCACCCGCGGGCGACGGACCATCCTGTCGAAGATCGCCCAGCTGCAGTCGGCCTGAGATGGAGCGAGCCCGCGACGCCCAACCAGATGACCTGCCGGCACTGGCCGACATGGCGGCCGACGCAGTGGCCGAGCAGTGCGACGCACGAGGTGGCTGGGTGTGGTCCCGGAGAGAGGCTCGAGCCCTGCCGCTGGAGCGTTCGCTGCAAGCGGCGATCGAGAACCCTGAGGCGATCGTGGTGATCGGAGACCTGGACGACGCGCCCGTCGGGTACGCCGTGGCCCACCTGGAGCTGCTGCGCACCGGCGAGCCGCTGGCGGTGGTGGAGGACATCTACGTCCATCCTGACGGGCGGGGCGTCGGGTTGGGCGAGGCCATGATGGACCGGGTAGTGGCCTGGGCCACCGAGCACGACTGCGTCGGGATCGACGCCTTCGTCCTGCCCGGCAACCGTCAGAGCAAGAACTTCTTCGAGACGTTCGGGCTCACGGCCCGAGCCATCCTGGTCCACCGTCGGCTGCGGGACGACTGAACGTGGCCGCCGTGCGCCCTGAGCTGTGCGTGGGCGCCGTGGTGGTCGCCGAGGATCGCCTCCTGCTCATCCGCCGGGGCCACGGCCCCGCAGCGGGGGAGTGGTCCGTGCCCGGCGGACGGGTGGAGTGGGGCGAGACCATGGCGGAGGCCGTGGTGCGCGAACTGCGGGAGGAGACCGGCCTCGAGGGCGTCTGCGGCGAACTGGTCGGGTGGGTCGAGCGCATCGACGACGACGACCACTTCGTGATCGCCGACTTTGCCGTGGTGGTGCTCGGCGGGGAACTGGTCGCCGGATCCGACGCCGCCGAGGTGGCCTGGGTGCCGTTGTGGGACGTGGCCGAGCAGCGCCTGGTGGCGGGTCTGGCTGAGTTCCTGGCCGACCACGGCATCATCGACACGTTCACCTGAGCGAGCGCTCAGAGCCCACGAGGGCCCGACCCTTGCACCCACCGTGCGTGCTCGTGGGCCTTTCCCGCGAACTGCCGGCGATCTGAACCTTTCCCGCGAACTGCCGGCGATCTGAGCTCGATTGAGCGCGAATCGCCGGCAGTTGAAGGGCTGTTGGTGGTCAGCGACCGGTGTGGGGGCTCAGCGGCCCTTCCACACCGGGGGGCGCTTCTCGATGAAGGCGGTCAGGCCCTCGGAGAAGTCCTCGCTGCCGGCGAGTTCCATCATGGCTTCACCCGAGCGCGTGATGCCTTCCTCGTCGTCGGCGTCGACCAGGTCGATCATGAGCTGGCGGGTCTTCTGCACGGCGAGCGGCGCGTTGGCCGTGACCTGCTCGGCCAACTCGACGGCTGCCTCGTAGGCGCTGCCGGGCTCGGCCAGGCGGTTCACCATGCCCAGTTCGAACGCACGAGCGGCCGAGATGGGATCACCGGTGAGGCCCAGTTCGAACGCCACGTTGCGGGGCAGCACCCGCGGCAGGCGGAACACACCGCCGGCGGCAGCCACCAGGTTGCGCTTCACCTCGGGGATCCCGAAGCGTGACTCCTTGGACGCGACCACTAGGTCGCAGGAGAGCACGATCTCGAGCCCGCCGGCGAGGGCAGGGCCTTCGACGGCCACGATGATCGGCTTGGTGCGCTGGCGGGTCACGATGCCGGCGAAGCCACCCTTGGGGGTCATCATCTCGCCGGCCTTGCCGGCATTGATGAGCTTCAGGTCGGCGCCGGCGCAGAAGAACTCCTTGGTGCCGGTGAGGATGCCCACCCACAGCGACTCGTCCTCCTCGAGGCGGTCGATGCCTGCCTCGATGCCGCTGGCCACGTCGCCGTTGACGGCGTTGCGGGCCTCCGGCCGGTTGATCCTCATGACGGCGATGTTGCCCTGGGTCTCGAAATCGATCATGGCGGCAGGCTAGCGGCTGCCCCCGAGGGCACAGAAAATGGCAGAGGCGCTGGACGGTCCCTTCTCGGCTGCCTCCGGCCAGCGACTACGGTGCTCCGTTCGTGAGCGACACCACCGGGGCGACAACCCACCCGAGGAACCGAGTGCCCAGTGCGCTTCGGGGTGACCGCTACCCGCTGGCGGACACGTCGATGGCGACGGCGAGGCGCTGAACGATGGCTGACGTGGCGGCATCGGCGGGCACCGCAACGACGCCCCTGGTCGGGGTGTTCGACCTCGACGGCACACTGCTGGACACAGACCGGGCACTCGCCGACGCCTTCGTGGCGCTCGGCATCCGGCGCCAGGACGTCACCTGGGGCCACGTCCTGGCCGAGGAGTGCGCCCGCCTGTCCATCTCGGTGGAGGACTACCTCGACGCCTACGACCTCGAGCTCTCCCTGCCCTACCCCGGGGTGGAGGACCTCCTCGGCCGTCTCGACCGCTGGGCGGTGTGTTCCAACAAGCACCCGCGCCTGGGCCACGCCGAGCTTGCCCGGCTCGGCTGGGAGCCCGAGGTGGCGCTGTTCGCCGACGCCTTCGACGGACCGAAAGCGCTCGGCCCTGTGCTCGACGTGCTGGGCCTCACGTCAGCCGACGTGCTGTTCGTGGGGGACACGCACCACGACCGCAGGTGCGCAACGGACGTGGGCTGCGCCTTCGCACTGGCCGGGTGGAACCCGAGGGCAGCGACACTCGAGGACCCGGCCGCAGTGGCCACCCCTGCGGAGTTGCTGCCTCGGCTGCGCTGACGCCGCCGGGGCAGCGAGGTCAGGAGGCGGGCCCCTCGGACTCGCGTGCGGCCGGCTCGGCTGGAGCTGGCTCGGGTGTGGCCTGTTCGGCCGGAGCCGGCTGAGCGACACCCCGGTCGTCGAGGGTCTGCTCGCCAGCGTCTGATGGCGTGCTGGCCGCTGGTGGCGCACTCGAAGCTGGTGCAGCCGGGACCGGCGGCGGAGGGGGCACCGGAGCGGGCCGCGGGGGGCCGCCGGTTGGGGTGCTGGCGGCAGGCGCCAACCCGAAGGCGGCAGCCACCTTGGGCGTGCGCTCGGCCAGCGAGCGGACCGTGGTCAGCAGCTTGTCCGACGGCTTCGGCGGCACTGACTCCGGCGCCACCTGGGCACGGACCGGCGAGTGGGCCAAGGCGTCGAGCACGGTGCCGAACCGGTCGTCGGTGATGTCGGCGGTGAGGGACTCGGCGGTGGCCGCTGCCAGTCGGTTGCCGAGGTCGGGCGGGAAGGGCATGCCGGCCTTGGGTGGCCGCGACGACTCGCGCAGGGCACGGACGACCCGGCCCTCGTCGAGCAGTTCCACCACCTCGGCCAACCACTTGTCGTGCTCGGCTGCCACGCGTTCTGCCAGTGCCTGACGCAGTGACGCCGCCAGCTCGCGGGTCTCCTCGTCGCGGGTGTTGCTCTCAGCGGCCACCACCACCGACCGGAGGTCGCGCAGGTCGACGGTGGCCATCTGCGCCAGGGCGGCGTCGGCCTTGTCGCGCCACTCGGCGGCTTTGAGGTGGGGGAGGAGTTGTTCGGCCAGCGCCAGGATGGGCTCGGCAGGCACCGGCGGGCGACCGTCGGCCTTGGCCTGGGTGTTCTGCTCGTCGAGGGCGGAACGCACGGCAGGGATACCGCCCCTGAGCAGAGCATCGGCGATGGGCTGCTGCTCGGGTGCGAGCGAGTCCAGCAACGCTTGGCGATGGACCCGCTTGGCCTTCAGCCGCTTCGGCTTGGGCTTCGATGGTGGTGGCGGCCGGTTGTCCCGGCGATCCCCACTGGAGCGTTCGCGTCCGCGCTCGCCGTCACGGCCGCCCTGGCGGCGACGTCCGTCGCCTCGGCCGCGGTCTCCGCGACCACCGCCGTCACGTCCGTCGCGACCTCCGCGGTCGTCGCGGCCACCGCGGTCGCCTCGATCCCCACGGGGACCTCGGTCACGGGACCGGCCGCCACGACGCTCGCCGTCACGACCGCCGTCGCGTCCACGGCCGCCGCGCTTGGGAGCCAGTTGGGTGGTGACGGCCGGTTCGTCCTTGCCGGTGCCGAGGATCTCGAGGCGGCCGTCCTCGAGCGGGCGGCTCTTGCCCTTGGGGGGCAGGACGGAGTTCACCACGATGCCGTCCATTTCGACGTCGACGTCGACGCGCACCACGTCGCCCACGGACGCGCCGTCGGGCAACAGGTGGCCGTCGAGGACGCCCTTCGGTTGGCGGGCGCCCGCGGCACGCCAGGTCCAGGTGCCGTCATCGCGGCTGCTCGTGAGTTCTACGTCGATACGGTTCGACATCGGACGGACAACCTACCGGCTGCCGTCGCGGCGGGCGAACTACGACCCGGCGCGGCGCGACGTCGTCGGCTGCGCTCAGACGTCGAGCGGGTTGGCGACGTGCAATCCACGACGCTCCGCCGCAGCGCACAGCGCAGCGTCCGAGCTCGTCACCACGTTCGCCTCGATGGAGAGGGCTGCGGCCAGGTGCACCGCGTCATAGCCACGCAGCGCCTCGGATTCGGCCAGGTCCGCCGCCTCGGCGATCAAGGTGTCGGTGACGGCGACGAAGGTGACCTCCTCGAGCAGGTCACCGAGTTCCGACGTGGCTGCCCGGAGCTCCCCAGCGGTGAGTCGGCCGCCGCGCTGGGCCGCGGCGAGCGCGGCTCTGGCCTCGACGACGGCGGTCGCCGCGCACGCCAGAACGTCAGCGGCGTTCCAGATGGCGTCGGCCGCGTCGGAGCCGTCCTCGGCGAGCAGGCGCTTGAGGAGCGTCGAGGTGTCGACGTAGGTGATCAACGGCGCTGTTCGGCGACGAGATCGCTGACCGACCCTCTGGGCGTGATGCGCTGCTTCGGGGGGCGACGGGTGACTCGCTTCGCGGGGCGCACGACGCCAGCGGCCACCAGCTCAGCGAGGCGGTCCGTGGAGTGGTCGAGCGCCGACAGTCGAGCCACCGGCTTGCCGCGGTCGGTGACGATGACCTCCTCGCCCGCTCGGACCCGCTCCAGGTAGCGGCTGAGATTGTTCTTGAGGTCTCGCACCCCGACTTCCACGCGAGGTGTAGCTACTGCCATTGCCTCACTGTAGCCACTTCAACGCACCGGCAGCGGCCGGTGAACGCCGTACAGGCCGTGCTACCGTGCTCGCTCGAAGGGGGATGTCGATGTCCGAGAAGCGCCGTCCGTTGCATCCGCTCGCCGCCGAGGCGGTGTGGGAACGTCGGCGGCTGCTGCGCGCCGGGGGCATCCTGGCCGCAGTGGCCGGCACCGGGGGAGTGGGAGCCCTGCTGGCTGCCTGCTCGTCGGACGACGCCTCACAGCGAGCGGCCACGACCACCACGTCGGTGCCACCGGTTCCCACCACGCTGCCGGGTGACCCCGACGAGCCCTGGTTCCGACGCGGCAACTTCGCTCCAGTGTTCGACGAGGTGGATGCCTTCGACCTCGAGGTGGAGGGTGCACTGCCGCCCGAGCTCACCGGGCTGTTCGTCCGCAACGGATCGAACGCCGCGGGGGAGCCGTCGCCCCACTGGTTCCTCGGTGACGGCATGCTCCACGGCGTGCGGCTCGAGGAAGGCCGGGCGGTGTCGTACCGCAACCGCTGGGTGCGCACACCGCTGATGGAAGCCGGCGTCGGGTTGACCGGCGACGGCCCGCCGGGCGGGGAGCGCAGCCAGAGCAACGTGAGCGTGGTGCACCACGGCGGCAAGCTGCTGAGCCTCGGCGAGATCGGCTTCCCCTACGAGGTCGACGTGGCCGACCTGTCGACGGTCGGGCCGTTCGACTACGGCGGCGCGCTCACCACGTCGGCCACCGCCCACCCGAAGATCGATCCGGACACCGGCCACCTGCACTTCTTCGGCTACGGGTTCGTGCCGCCGTACCTCACCTACCACGAGGCGGATGCCGACGGCACCCTGTTGCGCTCCACGGTCATCCCCACCGAGGCGTCGGCCATGATCCACGACTTCGCTGTCACCGATCAGGAGGCCATCTTCTGGGAACTGCCGGTGCTGTTCGACCTCGACGTGGCCATCGCAGGCGGCGGCATGCCCTTCTCGTGGCAACCGGACTACGGCGGCCGCATCGGCATCCTGCCCTTCGGCGCCGAGGGCGAGGACATCCGCTGGGTTGAGATCGACCCCTGCTATGTGTTCCACGGCATCAACGCCCACCGCAACGGCGACGACGTGGTGCTCGACGTGTGCCGCATGGACTCGATGTTCGACGACAGCAGCGCCCCCAACGCCAGCGCACTGCACCGCTGGACGGTGGACACCTCGGGCGAGCAACTGAGCTTCACCGACGAACGACTCGACGAGAACGACCTGGATCTGCCCACCGTGGATCGCCGCTTCACCGGCCGTCCCACCCGCCACGCCTGGATGGCCACGTTCGACCGTGACCCCGAGATCGAGTTCACCGGGGTGGCCGGCTGGGACTCCCGAACCGGCGAGATCGACCGGTGGCGACCGGCGCCGGCGCTACGACCCGGCGAGCCCGTGCTGGCGCCAGCAGGGCCAGGGGAGGGGGAGGGGTGGCTGCTCACCTTCGCCCACGACGAGGCCACCGGCAACGGTGTGCTGGTGGTGCTCGACGCCCTCGACGTGGCTGCCGGGCCGGTGGCCACCGTGCACCTGCCGGCACGGGTGCCGTACGGCTTCCACGGCTGGTGGGTGCCCGACGACCCGTCGGCCACCGCCTGAGGGACGAACGCGTCCGCCCGGCGGGGTCGGGGCCCGCCTCAGCTCGGGACCGAGTCGAGCATGGCCTGGAGTTCCTCGACGCTGGCCAACCCGTTGGTGCGGTCCACCCAGGATCCGTCGGGTGCCACCATGATGACCACCGGTTGACTACGCACCCCGAAGTGGCGCCACGAGGCACCGTTGTCCTCCCACACGAGCGGGAAGGAGACGCCGACATCCTCGGCGAAGCGCTCGGCGTAGTCGGGGTCGTTGCGGGTGCCCAGCCCGACGACCTCGACCCGGCCGACATTCGCCTCGGCGAACTCGTTCACCGCCGGTGCCAAGGTCCGGCAGGTGGCGCAGTCCGGTGCCCAGAACCAGGCCAGGATCGGCAGGTCGCTTCCGTTGAGATCGGCCAGGCTCGATTGGCTACCCGTGCCCACCTCGGTGACCGCCACGTCGGGAAAGCCCGACGAGGTCGAACCAGTGACCGGAGCGGCCCCGGCCTCGGTGGTCGGGTCGTCGGACCCGCAGGCCGCCATCACCAGCGCCATGGTGGCGACGAGAGCCACCGCGAGTAGCCGGCCGGTTCGCCGTGCTGGCCGGGCCACCGGCGAGGTGTCACCATCGGCGTGTGAGACATGCGCTGCTGCCATCGCCTCACGCTACCGGAGCGCCGGGGTACTGCCGGGTTCAGGCGGGCGGGGAGGCCTGGATGGCACCAGTCCTCGACGCCGTCTCGACCACGCTGTTGGCGGCAACTGCGGATGCCAGGTGAGTGACCGTGCCAGTCATCGCGATTGGAGGCACAATGGTCCTCGTGAGCACCATCGGCGAAGAACTGCTCGAGGAACGTCGCCGTCGTCGGCGTGCTGGCGATCCGCGCCTCAGCGAAGAGGATCGAGAGATCCTTCGGCGGGTCACCCGCGGCGACTTGGCCGAGGACTTCCAGGCCGCCCTCGACGCAGACGCGGCTGCGGATCCCCTTCTCGGGGCCATTTCGGGCCCAGAGACACTCTGAACCGACGCAGGGATTTGAGCGGTGTTGGTTGTTGACGAATACCACGTCGCTGAACCCCGATGAGATGTACGTCAGGCGATCCCGGAACGAGGTGGGGCCTGTCGTGTTCATCCAGGAGGTATCCGCCGAGTGATGAACAAACCGCCGAGAATGCCCGTTATGTAAAGTAACGAGGAGCGGCCCGAGGCTGGTCGGAATGGGCCCGACGGCACCCCCTTGCGCGGGATCGACCCTGCTCGCAGCAGGTCTCAGCGGGCCATCGACTCGTGCCACCCCGCTGCTGCTGGCCGGGCGTTCACCAGCAGCCAGTCGAGCATACGCCGGAGCTCTGTGGGATCGTCTCCTGCGGTGGCCAAGTCCTCCTCGGTGTCCTCAATGGCCGCCTCGAGGCAGTACAGCCGCCCGGCCAGTTCCTCGAGCTGTGACCGGCGCACCACCACGTCGCCCTCGCCGAGGCCGTGCCGCTCGGCATCCCTGCGTGCCACGTAAGCCTGCTGGCGGCAGCCCTGCCGGCAGTAGCGCCGGGGCCGTCCGGTGGCCTGCCGGTCCGGCAAGGGCCGCGCACACCAGGCGCACCGTGGCTGCGACCGGAGAAGCTCAACCACGTCCCAGAACCCCCGCCCCTTCCACACCCGCTTGTTTCGTCACGTGACGAAACGCTAGAGGGGCGAACAGGCCTGTGGGTGGATCCGTCGGTTCGGTCGTTGTTGCCGCACCGGCTGATCGCAGTGCCTGGCGTCGTTTCCGGCAGCGTGATCGCTGTCCCCGATCGGCCTTTGGTGACGCGCTGGTGGACCCGGTCCAACGGCGTTGTGGGCTATCGGAAACCGCTCAGGACGTGGTGAGTCGTTCGAAGCGTTGGCGGGCGCCTTGGCGGGTCATGCCGAGCTGCGCACCAATGACTCCCCAGGAGGCACCGTCTCGGTGCGCGCGCAACGCCGCGGCTTCGATCCGGCTTTCGGCTTCGCGTCGCGCCGCGACAGCGGCACGAAGTTCAGCCAGCGCATCGGAACCGATCACGACATAGTCATCTGCGGCGTCGAACTCGTCCACGATGGCCGCTGCTTCAGCGTCGGACAGTTCCCGGGGGTGCTTGGTGGTCTTCATGACTGGCCACCTCCTGGCAGGTCGAGCATGGTCAAGTACTTGCTACGGGCAGTCATGGCGTGGATCACATAATCCTGGTCGTCAGTCTCGATCACGCCAACCTCGAGGAGGCGGGCCGTTGGGTCCGGTCCGATCAGCATCGTGAAGTCCGGTTGCTCGGGTCGGGTGATGGCTGCGACGGCGTTGTCGATGGCATGGCGGATGTCGTCGTCGGAGATACCGTGCTTGCGAGCGCTCGGCCGAATCTCCACTGCGACAACACTAGTTGTCGCAGGTCCAGTTGACAATCAGGGATTCATGGGTCGTCATCACTCGGATTGCCACGTCTCCTGCCACCGGGCCGTCACCTGGGTTCCGTCCACCACCGGTTCGCCATCTGACGCCGAGACGACACCAGATCCGAGGCTGATGACGATGTCGGCGAGCTCGGCACTGATGTCATCGGGAAAGGGCACCTCGAACGAAGACGTCGAACCGGCGGGGCGGCCGGGGCACGGCTCGACGACCGTCGCTGCAGGGTTGTTCATCGGCGCCAGGAAGATCGTCACCCATTCACCCGGTACGACTGCCACCGGAACGAGGTGCTGCTGGGCGTCGACCTGGTCCCAAGGCCAGACCAGGTAGCACTCCTCGCTGGTCTCGAACGCCAGGCCCAGCGACTCCTCCACGGGGCCGCTGCGGGAGTGTACGCCATCTCGTATTCGTTGTATGGCTCGACCAGGGGCGAATCGATGCCCGCGAGGTGACGGCTGATGGACTACGCGTGCACCCGCCATGCACTTGCTGCACGACCTGCTCGAGAGTGGAGCCGGGTGCAGCGGCCGGTGGGTCAGCCGCCGCACCCGCCACGGTCTCAGAAGGTCTCGGGAGGCACCGGCGGCAGGTGCAGCACCACGGTGAACGAGAGGAACCGAGCCATGGCCTGGCGGCTGACGGGTTCGGTGGGCCGGAACGTGCCGTCCTCGTAGCCCGAGGCGATCCCGTTGTCCACCAGCCAGGTGATTTCGGGGCAGAACCGGTGGTCGCTGGGCACGTCGGAGAACGGCCCCTGTGCCTCGGTGTCGCACTGCGCTGGGGCTGTGCCGTTCCACAGCCCCGAGGTGCGGGCCAGGAACGCGGCCGACGCCTGGCGGCTCACCGGCGCGGTCGGTCGGAACGTGCCATCGGCGTAGCCCACAGCGATGCCGTTGGCTGCCGACCAGGTGATCTCGGCGCAGAACACGTGATCGGCGGGCACGTCGGAGAAGGGCCCCTCGCCATCGCACTCCTCGGCAACGTCGCCGCCCCACAGCGCCGAAGTCCGGAACAGGAACGCCACCGCTGCCTGGCGGCTCACCGGAGCAGTCGGGCGGAAGGTGCCGTCGGCATACCCCGAGGCGATGCCGTTGGCCACCAGCCACGAAATATCGCCATTGAATGGATGGTCGAGGTCGACGTCGTCGAAGGTCGTCGGGCAGACCTGGCTCACCGGGGCGAAGCTCGGTGCGGCCACGGCATAGCCGCTCAGCGCGGCGCCGAGCACCGCTTGGCGCGAAGCGAACAGGTCGGCGGCGCCGCCCGAGAAGGGTGAGGCGAAGGCCCCGGGCGTGTCCGTGTCACAGCCGAGCTGCCAGTCGAGCAGCGACGTGAGCGGGTGGACGCCCTCGGCGATCTCCCACCGGCCACCACGTGGGTCTTCTCCGGCGGCCACGATGGCGCCGATCACCAGGGCCGTCGAGTTCGGGTCACCGGCTGGTTGGCCCGTCAGGTACGGGAAGCCCCCGTCGAGGGTCTGGGCCTCGACGAGGAAGTCGAGAGCGAGGGAGAGTTCGTAGGCCGGGGGGTCGAGCACCAGGCTGAGCGCTTGGGCAGCCAGGGCCGTCTGGTTGGTGTCGGGACCACTGAAGGTGTCGGGGTCGGGCAGCTGGCACTCGGGACCGGTGTCGGCCCGGTAGGCCTCCCAGCCACCCACCGCGCCGGGTGCGCCGCTGCACTGCTGCTCGAGCAGCCAGTCGACCGCCGCCTCGGGCACCGTGGCGTCGACGGTGTGCAGGGCCATGATGGCCAGCGATTGGCGGAACGCCCCGTCGAAGGTGGGGGCGGCGGCGCCGTAGAGGCCTGCCTCGAACCCTCCGAAGGTGCTGCCCAGCAGGGCCACCAGGTCGACGTCGCCGTCGGGACCGACGCCGGTCGGGTCGACTCCAGCGGCATTCAGCAGCAAGATTGCCAGGGCCAGCCGTGCGGGGCTGGCCGAGTCGTCGAGTGAACCGGCCACCACGTCGGGGTTGGCTCGCACCCATTCGATGATCGCTGCGAACGTCGGCGCCGCCGTGCCGCTGGCCGCCAGGGACAGTCCGACGTCGAGCGTGGCGCCGACGTCGGGGGCCTCACCGGCGGGAACGTAGCCGTCGGGTCCGACCTGGGCAGCCAGCCACAGGGCGCCCGCCGCGGCGGCAGGTTGGGTGTCGACCGGCGCCGGCGGTTCCAGGCCGTCGACCGTGCCGGCGCCGACGCCGGCCAGCAGTGCCATGACCAACAGCGTGGCCGTTGCCACGCGACGATGGACCCGTGCTCGGGGGGCGGCAGGCCGCACGCCTCGGCGTCTCGGAGTGGGCGACTGCCCCGGGGGCTGGGCCAGGTCGACGTGCATGAGCGGATCCTTTCCGGGAGGCGAAGCCCGGGACCGTCCGCTCCCCTGCCCTCTACGACCTGACGTCGTCCATGCAGCGGTGCAGTGCTGTCCACGGCTCAGCCCCGTTGTCCACGACGGTGCGGTTGAGCGTTCCGTGTGCGGCAGGTGCTCCGGCTCATCGGGTCGGGCCCGACTCACGGTTGCGGGACAGCGTCGGAGTCTCACCGACTTCCCCCAGCACACACGATGTTCCGATTGCGCCGGTATCCAACCACACACCACCGAGGCGCGCAAGCAACGACCGCATGCTCGCTGCGCCCGAGACGGAGGTTCCGCGCCAACCTCCATTTCTCCTTGAGGTTGAGACTGGCCTCGACCTTCTCCTCAGGTGCAGCTGTGTCTCACGTGGAACGCTCCGACACCAGGCGACTGTCGGAGTCAGTCGGTGGCCGCTGCGACCTGAGCCGCCGCCATGGCCGCCAAGCTGCCGGCCAGCAGGCTCATCTCGCTGATGTGGAGGCCCCAGTCGGGCACGTTGGTCGTCATGGCCAGTAGTGCCTCGGCGACCTCGGCACTGGTGGCTGCATCGGTCGGTCGCACCTCGAGTACCGAGGCGTCGCCGATGCGCACACATTCGGCCACCAGCAGGTCGCCGAGCGACAACCACGGCGTGGGGGCCTCGAACCCCGCCACGGCACCCAGGTCGGCAGCCACGATGGCATCAGCCCCGCCCACCCCGCCGCCAGGAGCGCCCGGATTCACACACGCCCGTTGCTCGCCGTCAGGGGCGGACCCCCAGCGGGCCAGGGTGGACTCGTCGGGGTCGGGCCCCACCGTCGTGAAAGCCACCACACACCCCACCTGGTCGCTCGAGGTGCAGAGTTCGAGCCGCTCGAAGGTTCCACCGCTGGTCGAACCCTCGTCGACCGCCACCCCGCCGCCGATCAGGTGGGCGCTCACCATGCGGTCGAGCAGCTCGTCGTCGGGTTCGATCTCCTCTTGGAGGAGGCGGACCAGCATGCCGGTGCCCTGTGAATGACCCACCAACAGGAAGGGCTGGTCGGCGGAGCGTTCGCTCAGGTAGTGGAGAAACGCCGTCCGCACATCCTCGTAGGCGATCTCGCGCAGTTCGGCCACGTTCTCGGCTCCGAAGGCGTCGAGAGTGAGTTGACGGTAGAGCGGGGCCCAGACGTCGCACACGTCGCTGTAGCGACTGGCCTGCGCGGTGGCCACCCCGCGCTCGGCAGTGTCATCCTCGAGTGGATCGGCATTGCCCCCGCCGGTCAGGTTCACCGTCGGGTAGACGTAGAAGCAGTCGACGCCGCTGTCGACCGGATCCCGCACGACCTCGGCGCCGAGGCCGTCCTCGGTCAGGTCGGTGCTGTCGAGGTCGACGTCGCACGGGTCGTCGTCGCGGTCCGGACGGCACAGCCACCATTGGTCGTCGCTGTACTGCTCGGAGCGCTCCCCGACCGCCGCCTCGCCCTCGTCGGGGGACTCGTCAGCCTCCTCGGGACTTGTCGTGGTCGGTGGGTCGGTCGTCGCCGCGGGGGCGCCGTCCTCGGTGTCGTCGCCCGCACATGCCGACATCACCAAGCCGAGCGCGACGAGCAGGGCCAGCGGCGTGGTTGCCGGTCTGCGACGACGGACTGTCGCTGACGCAGCACCGCGCAGCCGACTGCGGGAGGTACGTGACGATGAATGTCGATGCAACATGGTGGGGCCTCCTGCGCAGAGGCTAGTCGAGTGAGCCTGTTGGACACTCGTGTCGACGGCTAGCGTTTCAGGTGCTGGCCACCGGGAAGGAGTCGACCTCGTGGACACTTGCCGCCGATGCGGATCCATGCTGCCCTCGCCCGATCTCGAGGGGAAGCGCACCTGCCTGTCGTGTGGCACCACCACGACGGAGAAGCCCACCACCGCTGAGCGGCCGAGCCCGACACCGTCACCCCAGCCGACCCCGAGCGCGCCGCCTGCGTGGAGCGGCGCCGCTGGCGGCACGGGCGGTGCCGTGCCGCCGCCCGGTGGCGATGACCGCTTCACCGTCACCCAGGCACCAGCGACACGCCGCCGAGGGTGCGGCTGCCTCGTGCCGATCCTCATCCTTTTCCTCATCGGCGGGATCGGCCTGGCCGCCTTCGACACCGACTGGCTGGAGGAGATCGAACGCCAGCTGGACGGCGTCGGCGGTGGCAGCGGGCTCACCCTGTCGTCCGACGAGGCGCTCGCCCTGCCCCGCCCCGACGGCGGCCCGCCCGATCTGGTCACGGTGGGTCATCGCTACGAGTCGGCCACGTCGTCGGTGGTCTGGTCGGTGGTCCGCCTCGACGCCGACGGCGATACCGGCGACCCCCGGTGGATGTCGCCCCTGCCCGACGGGGTGAGCGACACGCCGCTCGTCCGTGCGGGCGACCTGGCCGTGTTCGCTGCCGGGCCGGAGGTCCGGGCGGTGTCGCTGGCCGACGGCACTCCACGCTGGTCCGCCACCCTGAGTGACGACGTCGACCCCTACTGCGACGGCTGTCTCTTCACTGCCGGTGACTCGGTGATGGTGTTGGCCAAGGACCACCACCTGGCTGCCCTCGATCCGGCCGACGGGTCCCTTCGGTGGGAGTGGCGCTTCGAGGACACCGGAGGGTGGGCCGTGCCCGCCGGCGACAGCGTCCTGGTCATCGATCGCGCCGCCGAGACCGGCGCCACCGCCATCGCCCGTCTGGCCGCCCTCGACGGCGCGCCGCTCGCCGGCTACGAACCTGCCTGCCCACGGCCCGACGCCACCCCCCAGCCTCTGGGCTTCGACACCTTGGTGGTGGGCCTTGCCGACGGTTCGGCCATCGTGGCCTACGGCACGGTGGCAGCCTGCGTCGAGCGACGCGCCCCCGATGGCGCCATGGCCTGGCAGGTTCCCGTCGAGGGCAGCGGCTTCGGCCGCCGAGCCCGCCACGCCATCGGGGACACCTGGTTCGCCGTGACCGACCGCAACGACACGCTGATCACCGTCGGTGTCGAGACCGGCGAGCGGGCCGAACTGCCGTCGGAGGCGGACCAGACGCTGGTGCCCATCGACAGCAGCGGCCCGCTGGTGCTGGCCGTGGCCGAGACGACGCGCGGTACCACCCAGAGTCGCCTCATCGCCGTCGACCCAGGCGCGCTGGCCGCCCTGGTGAACATCGACATGGGACGAGCCACCAGCGGACTCCCACCCGACAACATCACCGGCATCGTGTCCGACAACGAGCGTCTCTTCGTGGCCGCACTCGAGGGCGGCCGGGTGGCCGCCGTGACCATCGACGGCGAGGACGGCACGCTCGAACTGTTGGTCGTGGACCCCGCAGACCCGGCCGATCCCCATGCCTCCATCGTCGCTGGGCGCTCCACCATTGGGGTGCTCACCTTCGCTGCGCTGGTGTGGGATGAGGAGTGGGTGGTCATCCGCCGCGGCGCCGAGGCCGTGGCTATTCCGCTCGCTGGACCGGGTGAGCCGGTTCGGTACTGAGTTCCCCTGGCCGAGCCCGCTCGGTGGGAGCGGTTGCTCGGTGCTCGGTGCACGCCACCGCAGCACTACACTCCACACCACAACTGAGGCCCATCATCACCTGTGGGAGAGCATCGACGGCCCCGGTCGGCGATGCGCCGAAGGAGCAACCGCCCCGGAATCTCTCAGGCCCCCGTACCGCAGGTGTAGGCAACGCTGGAGAGCAGTCGGCAGCACAGCCGGCTCACCGAAGGGGAAAGCTGCCCCGGGTAGCGAATCTCTCAGGTCCACATGACAGCGTGGGGTGCCCGATCCACGCGCCAGCCCGCCGGGAGCACCCATGACCCTCGACCAGACCGAGCCGACCCTCGAGACGCTCGAGCACCACCACGAATTCGTCGAGCGCCACATCGGCCCCGACGCCGCCCAGACCCGGGCAATGCTCGAGGCCCTCGGGCTGGGATCGGTCGACGAACTGCTCGACGCCGTGGTCCCTGCCTCCATCCGCTGGTCCAAGCCGCTGGATCTGCCCACGGCGAGCACCGAGGCCGCCGCGCTGGCCCAGCTCGCCGAGTTGGCCGCTCGCAACGAGGTGCTGACCTCGCTCATCGGCACTGGGTACGCCAACACCGTGACCCCGGCGGTGATTGCCCGCAACGTGTTGGAGAACCCCGCCTGGTACACGGCCTACACCCCCTACCAGCCCGAGATCTCCCAGGGTCGCCTCGAGGCGCTACTCAACTTCCAGACCATGGTCAGCGACCTGTGCGGGTTGGACCTGGCCAACGCCTCCATGCTCGACGAGGCCACCGCGGCGGCCGAGGCCATGGCCATGTGCCGCCGGGCCAAGCCGTCGGCCGGCAACCGCTTCGTGGTCGACGCCGACTGCCACCCCCAGACCATCGCCGTGGTGCACACCCGGGCCAAGCCCATCGGCGTGGAGGTGGTGGTGGCCGACCTGGACCGCCCCCTCGACCTCGACGGGAGCTTCGGGCTGTTGGTGCAGCACCCCGGCTCGTCGGGCGAGTTGCGCGACCATCGTCCCCACATCGACGCTGTCCACGCGGCGGGCGGTCTGGCCGTGGTGGCTGCCGACCTGCTGGCCCTGACCGTCATTGCGTCGCCCGGCGAGTTGGGCGCCGACATGGCCGTCGGTAACTCGCAACGGTTCGGGGTGCCGTTGGGCTTCGGTGGACCGCACGCCGGCTTCCTGGCCGTGCGCGACGAGCACAAGCGCTCGCTGCCGGGCCGCTTGGTCGGCGTGTCCCGAGACACCGAGGGGCGGGTGGCCTACCGACTCACCCTGCAAACCCGTGAGCAACACATCCGCCGCGAGCGGGCCACGTCGAACATCTGCACCGCTCAGGTGCTCCTGGCCGTCATCGCCGGCATGTACGCCTGCTACCACGGCCCCGACGGTCTCGAGCGCATCGGACGTCGGGTGCACCGGCTGACGTGTGTGCTGGCCGAAGGACTCCGTCGGGGCGGCGCCGACGTCGTCACCCGCAACTTCTTCGACACCCTCACCGTGTCGGTGCCGGGCCACGGCGCCGCCGTGATCGACGCTGCCCTCGAGCGCGGGTACAACCTGCGCCGCGTCGACCGTGACACCGTGGGGGTCACCCTCGACGAGACGTGCAGTCTCGAGACGGTGACCGACCTGTTGGCCGCTTTCGACGCCGGTGCCGATCAGCCGCCGGCGGACCTGGCGGTGACCTCGTCGATTCCCGCCGAGTTGCGCCGGACCACCGAGTACCTGACCCATCCGGTCTTCACCGCCCACCGCTCCGAGACCGAGATGCTGCGCTACCTCCGGCGGCTCGCCGACCGCGACATCGCCCTCGACCGGGCCATGATCCCGCTGGGCTCGTGCACCATGAAGCTGAACGCCACCAGTGAAATGCTGCCCATCACCTGGCCGGCCTTCGCCGACATCCATCCGTTCGCCCCCATCGAGCAGGCCGACGGCTACCTGACCATGATCCGCCAACTCGAGCAGTGGCTGGCCGAGATCACCGGCTACGACGCCGTCTCGGTGCAACCCAACGCCGGCAGCCAGGGCGAGTACGCCGGTCTCCTGGCCATCGCGGCGTACCACGCTGCTCGAGGCGAGACCGAGCGGGACGTCTGTCTCATCCCCGCCTCGGCCCACGGGACCAATGCGGCGTCCGCAGCCATGGCCGGCATGCGGGTGGTGGTGGTGGCCTGCGACGACGACGGCAACGTGGACCTCGCCGACCTCGAGGCCAAGCTGGACGCTCACGGCGACACGTTGTCGTGCCTGATGGTCACCTACCCCTCCACCCACGGCGTGTTCGAGACCGCCATTGGCGACATCTGCGCCGCGGTGCATGACGCCGGCGGGCAGGTGTATCTCGACGGGGCCAACCTGAACGCGCTGGTGGGGGTGGCCAAGCCCGGCAAGTTCGGGGCTGACGTCAGCCACCTCAACCTGCACAAGACGTTCTGCATCCCCCACGGCGGCGGCGGGCCGGGTGTCGGGCCGGTGGCGGTGCGAGGCCATCTGGCGCCCTACCTGCCCACCAGCCCGCTGACCCCCGAGGCCGGCCCGGTGACCGGGGTCGGCGCGGTGTCGGCCGCCCCCTGGGGCTCGGCAGGCATTCTGCCCATCTCGTGGATGTACATCGCCATGATGGGGCGCGACGGCCTGTTGGCCGCCACCGCCTCGGCCCTGCTGGCCGCCAACTACGTGGCCCACCGCCTCCGGGACCACTACCCCATCCTCTACTCGGGTGCCGACGGGTGGGTGGCCCACGAGTGCATCCTCGACATCCGCCCGCTGACCAAGGCAACGGGTGTCACCGTGGACGACGTGGCCAAGCGCCTCATCGACTACGGGTTCCACGCCCCGACGATGTCGTTCCCGGTGGCGGGCACGCTGATGGTGGAGCCCACCGAGTCGGAGTCGCTGGCCGAACTGGACCGCTTCTGCGACGCCATGATCGCCATCCGTGGCGAGATCGACCGCGTGGGTTCTGGCGAGTGGCCGGCGGAGGACAACCCGCTGCGCAACGCTCCGCACACCGCTGAGGACGTCACCGCTGACGACTGGGCCCGGCCCTACGGGCGTTCGCTGGCTGCCTACCCGGTGGAGGGCCTGCGCTCGAACAAGTACTGGCCCCCGGTGAGCCGCATCGACGGCGCCTGGGGCGACCGCAACGTCGTGTGCGCCTGTCCGCCGCTCGAGGCGTTCACCGACCCGGAGGACTGACGAACGGGGTGGGCACCACCCGCCCCGCCAGTTCGCTCCCCCGCTGTGCCACCGTCACCTCGTCGCCCTCGGTCACCTCGGGGGACAACAACGCCAGGGCGATGCCGTGGCCGAGCACCGGCGAGAAGTTGCCCGACGTCACCACTCCCACCTGGCGCCCGGCGTGGTGCACGGTGGCGTCGGCACGCGGTGGTCGGCGCCCCTCGGTGGCCAGCCCGCGGAGGCGTCGGGTCGGCCCGGCGTCCTTCTCGGCCGCCAGCGCCACGCGACCCCGGAAGTCGCCCTTGTCCCATGACACGACCCAGCCCAGGCCTGCCTGCAGCGGGGTGATGCCCGGCCCGAGCTCGTGGCCGTGCAGGGGCAGGCCGGCCTCCAGTCGCAAGGTGTCACGCGCCCCCAACCCGGCGGGGACCACACCGGCCGCCATCAGCTCGTCCCACAGGTCACCGGCCACCTCGGCGGGGACCGCCACCTCCACCCCGTCCTCGCCCGTGTAGCCGGTGCCCGCCACCGTGGCGGGCACACCCCGCCACTCGAGCGTCGCCACACGGAAGCGGCCGACGTCCGCCGCCTCGGACCACACCGTGGCCAGCTTCGCTCGTGCGTCGGGTCCCTGCACGGCCAGCACGGCCCGGGTGGCCGTCACGTCAGCGGCGGTCACGCCGTCGTGGGTACCCAGCGCAGCGGTCACCCCGTCGGTGTTCGAGGCATTGGGCATGACGTCGAAGCGGTGCTCGTCCACCCACCACACGATGATGTCGTCCACCACCGAGGCGTCGTCGGGGTCGAGCAGGTGGGTGTACTGGGCGCGGCCGGGCGCCACCTTGGCGAGATCGTTGGTGAGCGTGCGCTGGAGCACCTCGAGCGCACCGTCGCCCTCGACTCGCACGGTGCCCAGGTGGCTCACGTCGAACACCACTGCCGCATCCCGACAGGAGCGGTGCTCGGCCAGGGTGCCCGACGGGTAGGACAACGGCATGTCCCATCCACCGAACGGCACCATCTTGGCGTCGAGCGCACGGTGGCGGTCGTCGAGCGGGGAACGGCGATCGGTCATCGTCGCACCCTACTTCGACCCCTGATCGGCCTCGATGTCCTGCTCGACGTCGGGCTCGACGTCCGGCTCAGGTGGCCCGTTCGGCCTGCCCTCCCCGGTGATCGGTGCGGTGTCCTCCGCCCACTGGGCCCCTGGGTCCGGTGCCAGGGCGAAGCCCGGCGCGTCGTCGCCCGTGCTCCGCCACCACACCCGACCGACGAGCACCACCGTGGCGCCCACCACGACCAGCAGCCACACCCAGATGGCCGAGTCGATGACCCGCTGCTGCGTCGGCGGTACCGAACGTCCCGTCGGGTCGGGCCCGGTCCGCACCGAAGTGGTGGGGGCCTCGTCGGCGGGCACGGGCTCCTGCTGGGCGGCCGCGCCGGCACCGACGGTGGCGGCGACCACCATGGCAATCGCCAGCACCGCACCGGCGAGCCAACGGGCCGAGTGAGACGGTCGTGTCGTCGTCACCGGTCCCACCCCGGCCCCTCGGGGGGTGGCGCCATCGGTCCCCCCGCCGCCAGTCGGTCGACGTGGGCGGCGGCCACCTCCACGGTGCGCCGCTCCGCCCCCCAGCCGACCAGCAGGTCCTCGGTGAGACACCGGGCCAGGTGACTGGCGCGGAACAGGTGACGGTCGAGGGGCGCCAGGTTCTCCACCAGCAGCACCCCGTTGAGCGCACACACCCACCGCAGGACCCTCGCCTCGGCCGGTCCGTCGGCCAGTGCGCCGGCGGCCACCGCCGCCTCCACCAACCCGGCCGGGCCGTCGAGCAGCCGGCGGGCCACCGGCATCACCTCGGCGATCTCCTCCGCGCTCACGAGGGTCACCTTGGCCGACAACAGCTGTCGTTGCAGCTCGAACTCGTCGGCGAACACCACTGACGCTGCTGACCAGAACGACCCGAAGCCGAGCACCTCGACCAGGGTGCGCACCTCGTCGGGAAGCTCCTCGCCCGCCAGCTGGTCCTCCCATCGCTCCCGGGCAGTGGCGAACGAGGCGGCCAACAGGTCGACGGCCTGCCCTTGCAGCGCGGTGAGCAGCGCCGCCTTCGAGCTGAAGTACGAGTAGATCGTGCCGACGGCGCAGTCCAGCTCGTCGGCCACGGCCGCCATCGTCACGCCGCGGAGGCCCTCACGGTCGACGATGGCCGACGCCGCGTCGAGGAAGCGCTGCCGCTTCTTCTCTCGTGACCGCTCCCGGCGGTCGTCGGGCACCACCTTCAAATGAACCATGTTCAAAGTATGAACCAGATTCAAACGGGCGTGGTGGACCCTGTGCCGCGCCAACCTCGACCGTGCCTCGTGCGCGGCGCCGCACCGACCGCTGAGCGGCCGGTGCCGGAGCGTGGTGGCGACGGCAGCGGCCGCTCAGCTGCCGGAGACGGCGCGGAGTTCTGCGCCGGCGGCGTCCTCTGCGGACGGCCGTAGCTCGACGATGCGGGTGTCCACCTCGTCCTTGACCGAGCCCAGCGGCAGGATGTTCAGTACGCCCTGGCCTTGCTTGAGGAGGTCGATCAGTTCGCCATCGGTCTGGACGAGGACGGTCTGGCTCCCGGAGATGACCAGGTTGGCCGAGGTGATCTCCTCGCCGAGGTTCTCGCGCATGTAGGTGAAGACCTTTCGCACCGACTCGAGCTTGATGCCCGCGTCGAGCAAGGTCTTGATGACCTTGAGTTCGAGGAGGTCCTGGTAGGAGTAGAGCCGGCGGCTGCCCGACCCGGCGGCGTCCTGCAGCGAGGGCCGGACGAGGTCGGTGCGGGCCCAGTAGTCGAGCTGGCGGTAGGTGATACCGACGATCTCAGCCGCCTTTTGACCCGAGAACCCGTCATGTCTGGTGACGCCCACAGTGCGTTCCTCCCTGCAACCCGGGCCTCGATCTCCTCGAAGACCGAGTGTCGACCTCAGATGGAGGCCGGATGATGGTCCATCTGACAGTGAGGGAATTACGTCGCTGTCAGCGGAAGCGCAATGCTAGCCAGCATGGAGGTCAGGGTCAACGACCCTCGACGTCACCGAGGATGCGCCTCAGGAGGCGAAGTCTTCGGGGTTGACGTTGTCGATGAACTCCCGGAACTGCTCGACCACCTCGTCACTGGCTTCGGGGTCGTCGTCGTCGATCTCCTCGAGCACGACGGCTGCCTCGTCGAGGACGTTCGCCGTGGCCAGCACCGGCACCCCGGCTCGCAGTGCCAGGGCGATGCCGTCGGACGGCCGAGCCGAGACGGTGACGGGCCCCTGGGGTCCTTCGAGATGGAGTTCGGCGTAGAAGGTGCCTTCGGACAGGTCGGTGATCACCACGCGGAGCAAGGTGGC
This sequence comes from Acidimicrobiia bacterium, assembly GCA_020832495.1. Lineage (GTDB taxonomy): Bacteria > Actinomycetota > Acidimicrobiia > Acidimicrobiales > Acidimicrobilacustridaceae > JAFIEP01. Next base: position 58,931 of record JAFIEP010000023.1, read on the forward strand.
ACCCAGGGCGTCGACCACGTTGCAGAACAGGTCGTGGGTGAGTGGCCGCGGTGGCTCCTCGCCGTTCAGGGCGAAGGCGATGGCGTTGGCTTCGGGGGGGCCGATGAAGATGGGCAGCACGCGATGGCTGCCCGACTGTTCCCGCAGCATCACCACCGGGATGTTGCTCGGGAGTTCCAACTTGACCCCGAGGACGTCCATCTCGACCACGTCACGAACCCTACCGTGCCGAGGCGGCCAGTTCCTCGCACAGCGAGCCGTGCGGCCAGGCGTTCAACTGGGTCGGAAGGCGTCGCGCAGCAGTCGCCGCAGGAGCGTGGCGTGCAGCTCCGCCCCCAGGTCGACCACCTGGCCGAGGCGCTCGGTGGCTTCCTGGCGGCTCTCGGCTCGGCGTTGCTTCAACAGGGGCAACAACAGCTGCTCGTACACCCCCGCCTCCCGCTGGGCCGACACCAGGTACATACGCAGGTTGCGCGGGTCGAGGCCCGCATCCCACAGGGCCCCGCACAGCCGACACACGGCCAAGGCGTCCTCGTCGTAGAAGGCGACGTCACCCAGCCGACCGGGCTGCAACAGCCCGTACTCCTCGAGCTGGGTCAGTTGGCGGGCCTCGAGCCCGCTGGCCACCACCAGCTCGTCGAAGGAGAACGTGGCCGAGCTCAGTCCGGCATCGAGGCTGAACCCGCTGCTGGCCCGTCGGACGCTCTCTGCGCCGGCGCGGGTGGGGGTCGTCCCCTCCTCGGCCGGTGTCGTTGCACTGGCCACCGCCCCGTCGCCACCGGTGGGGGCGCCCGCAGGCCCGGCCCTGCCGTCGTCGGCGGCTGCGGCTTCCGTTGGCGTCGCCTCGCCGTCGGCCGGTTCGTCGGCGCCGTTGGCTGCCGCATCGGTCGAGGGGTCAGTCGCGGCGTCGGCCGTCCCCTCCGCTGCGGGACCGTCGAGCTCACCCGAGGCCAGGCGGTCCTTGATCACCTTGAGCGGCAGGAAGTTCTCCTTCTGCTGCACGAGGATCCACCGCAGTCGCTCGATGTCGGCCTCGTAGAACTTCCGGTACCCCGACGGTGTGCGTTCGGGGTCGAGCAGGCCTTGGCTCTCGAGGAAGCGGATCTTCGAGATGGTGATGTCGGGGAACTCGTCCTGCAGGAGGCTCAACACCTCACCGATGGAGAGGTGGGCCCGGTTGGAACGACGGCGGCTCTTGGCGGGCACGGAGTCAGCCCTCCGCCGGGGTCGGGTTGTGGAAGAAGTGGAGCTTGAACTTCCCCACCTGCAACTCGTCGCCGCTCTCGAGTTGGCGCGGCTCGTCGATGCGCTCCCGGTTCACGTAGGTGCCGTTCAACGAGCCGGCATCCGACACCCGGTAGACGGCGCCGTCACGCCGCACCTCGACATGGCGGCGGGAGACCGTGATGTCGTCGAGGAAGATGTCGCTGTCGGGATGTCGACCGACCGTGGTCACCTCCCCCTCGAGGAGGAACCTGCTGCCGGCGTTGGGGCCGCGGATGGCCAGCAACGCCCCCGTGTCGGGTGGGACGTCGGCCACGTCGAGTTCGAGTTCCTCGTCCACCGAGTCCGCCGGCTGGGTCGGGAAGAACGTGATGGTCGGGGGGTCCTCGGCTTCGATCTCGAGGGGCGCGCCGCACGACGAGCAGTAGTTGGAACCGGAGGCGTTGCGGTGCCCGCAGTTGTTGCAGAAAACGTCCGACACGGCCTCCCCCATCTGCTCGCTCAGCTCTCTGTCAGGTCTCGGTACGCGGCCGAGTCCATGAGTGCGGCCACCTCGGCAGGATCGCTCACCTCGATGACACAGATCCAGCCCTCGCCGTAAGGATCTTCGTTCAGTCGCTCCGGGTGCTCCCCCAGGTCCTCGTTGACCTCGACGATCCGTCCGGCCACCGGAGCGTAGATGTCCGACACCGACTTGGTGGACTCCACCTCGCTCAGTTTGGCGCCGGCGGCCACCTCGGCCCCCACCTCGGGCACATCGAGGTACACCACGTCGCCCAGTGCGTCCTGGGCGTAGTCGGTGATGCCGATGCGTACCCGGGTGTCGTCGACGCGCACCCACTCGTGGTCCGTCGAGTACCGCAGATGCTCGGGAACGTTCATGGCCGCACGCTAGCGCGCCGGACATGAACGCACCGCAGGCACCGGATGACGTCCCCGACGCCCTGCCGAGCCGGACTCAAGCTCCACCTGAGGTCGACGGGAGCCGTCATCGAACCATCTGGCGGATGCGGCGGATCCACTCCTGGCAGAGCTGGGATGCCTCGTTGGCCGTGGTGCCCTCGCTCCAGACGTGAGTGACCGGGTCGTCCGGATCAGGGAGGGCCATGACCCAGCCGTTGGCGTAGCGCACCTTGACCCCGTCGATGAGGTCGACGTCGTGGTCCTTGGCCTGCTCGAGCAGCGACCGCATGACCTGACCCTTCTGCTCCCACGGGGTCACCACCGTCTCGTGACGCTGGTGAACCGCGGGCAGGGACTCCACCACCTCCGACAGCTTCCGCTCGTGGAACGACAACAGGTCGAGCAGTTGCACGAACGCCGCTGCGGCGTCGAAGGCCGGGAGGAACTTGGGGAAGATGCAGCGGCCTTCGGTGTCGGCGGCGAAGCCGACGCCCGGTGTGGTGGCAGCATCCATGATGGCGGGCACCGACAGCTTGGTCAGTTCCACCTCGTAGCCCGCCGACCGCACCATCTCTATGGCGCGGTCGGTCACGTTGACCGGGAGCGCCACCGCCTCGGCCCCCAGCGTGCCCTCGATGAGGCGCAGCATGGCCAGCAGCATCTGGGTGTGGTCGAGCACCGTGCCCCGATCGTCGATGAGCATGATGCGCTCACCTCCGGGGTCCATGACCGCCCCGAAGTCCGATCCCGAGGCCCGCACCAGGTCGGCCACGTTCGTGGCGTGGCGGTCGAGATCGCTCGACAACACCCCAGCGGTGGAAAGGAACGGGTTGACGACCAGTGCCTCGAGCCCCAGTTTGGCCAGCACGTTGGGCATGACGAAGCTGGCCGACCCGAACGAATAGTCGATCACCACCTTGAAGTGCCGGCCACGGATACGGCTGGTATCGACCGTGCTCTCGAGGGCGGTGGCGTAGTGCTCGAGAGCCCTCGGGGCGAAGCCGATGTCGCCTATCTCGCCGGGGAACACCCGCCGGAAGTCTTCCCGGTTGAAGAGCCGTTCGATCTTGCGGCGGCCGTCCTCGGTGACGTCGAGTCCGTCGCCGTCGAAGAACCGGATGACCACCTGCTGGGGATCGTCGGGATGGAGGCGCACGGTCAACCCGCCCGCCACCTCGGGTCGGCGCGTCACCCAGCGTGTCACCGGCACCGACGCCACCTCGAGGTCCTGCACGGTGACGCCGGTGGCGTTGAAGCCCGCCATCATGGCCCGCTTGAGCATGCGGGCCGATCGGCTCGAGTCGCGCGAGGTGATGATGGTGGTGCCCTTCTTCAGCACACTGCCGTAGGCCATGGCCACGCGGGTGGCGAACTCGGGGGTGACGTCCACGTTGGCAAGGCCCGACACACCCTCTCGGCCGAAGAGACTGCGCGCGCCGCGGGACTCCCACACGATCGAGGTGTTGATGGTGGCCCCCGCCTCGATCGTCTTGAAGGGGTAGACCTTCACCTCGGGGGCCAGCGTGGCGTCCTCGCCCACGAAGCACTCGTCACCGAGGACCACGCCCTCATCGGTGCGCACCCCGGCGCGCAGGTCGCACGACCGACCCACGATGGTGCCCCGCAGTCGCGTGCCCTCACCGAGGTACGTGTTGTCGTGCACGACGGTGCGGTCCAGTGAGGCGTCGGTGCGGACCCGGATGTTGCTGCCCAGCACGCTGTACTCCCCCACCACGGCGCCGGCCTCGATGCGGCAGTTGTCGCCCACCACCGCCGGGGCGGCCACCCGGGCGTCGGGGTGCACCTCGGCACCCTCTCCGAGCCACAGTCCTGGTTCGGTCTCGAAGCCGTCGATGTGGACCTTGACCTTGCCGTCGAGGATGTCCTTGTGGGCGCCGAGGTAGGCCTCGAGTGTGCCCACGTCCTCCCAGTAGCCCTCGGCCACGGCGCCGAACAACGGCTTCTCCTCGGCCAGCAGGGCGGGGAACACCTCACCGGAGAAGTCCACCGCACGGCCGTCGGGGATGAAGTCGAAGATCTCGGGTTCGAGCACGAAGATGCCGGTGTTGATGGTGTCGCTGAACACCTGGCCCCACGAGGGCTTCTCGAGGAAGCGCTCGATGCTGCCGTCCTCGCGGGTGATGACGATGCCGAACTCGAGGGGGTTGTCGACCCGCACCAGGCCGATGGTGGCCATGGCGCCGCGCTCCTCGTGGAAAGCGACGATGCCCTCGAGGTCGACGTCGGTGAGCACGTCACCGGAGATCACCAGGAAGCGCTCGTCGAGCAGGTCCATGGCGTTGCGGACCGACCCGGCGGTGCCGAGGGGCGTCTCCTCGGTGGCGTAGGAGATGTTGACCCCGAACTCGGAGCCGTCACCGAAGTAGGTGCGGATGGTGTTGGCCATGAAGGCCACCGTCACCACGATGTCCTCGATGCCGTGCGACTTGAGCAGGTCGATGATGTGCTCCATCATCGGCCGGTTCACCAAGGGCATCATCGGCTTGGGCATGTTCGAGGTGAGCGGCCGCAGCCGCGTGCCCTCACCTCCGGCCATGATCACAGCCTTCACCGTGGACCTCCTCGCTCGACTGCTCTCGACGCTACCCGCCCCGAGCGGGTCGTACATCAGTGCGATCGGTACGTTCGTTCGCGGACAGGCCGGGGGCGGGAACCGATCGTGTCGAGGTGGGCGTCGTTCGCCACCACGAAGGTCTCAGCCCTGGGCGGCGCGCAGCACTTGCCGTTCGCGCCAAGCCTCCTGCCACAAGGGCACGTAGCGCACCCAGGCCACGAAGGACAGCACGAGGCCGGGCAGGCCCCATGCCCAGGCCAGCGCCGTGCACACCGCCGCCCCGGCGAAGTCCTCGGCCGATCCGGCGAGGAACAGCGGGAAGGCCACCATCATGGCGAAGGTGCCCGCCTTGCCCCACCACGTGACGTCGACCGGGGGTGCGCCGAGCGCCAACAGCGTCACGGTGATGGATGCCACGATCACTTCGCGGGCCAACACGATGGCGGCAAACCACAGCGGTGCGGCGTCGGCCACGATGATGGCGGTGATGGCCACGAAGAAGAGAATGCGATCGGCCGTGGGGTCGAACAGCCGGCCGAGTCGGCTGGCCTGGTCGAACCGGCGGGCGATGTAGCCGTCGACCCAGTCGGTGGCACCGAGGGCGCCCAGCAGGATGGCGGCCGCCACCCGGTTCTCCTCGGTGAACAGCAGCCACAGGAACACCGGCAGTGAGCACAACCGGGCCAGGGTGATGGCGTTGGGGACGGTGAGTACCCGCTGCTCGGCGGGACTCGGCGGCGACAGCGGTGCCGGACCGCGCTCGACGGCGGGGCCGGGACCGGCCGAGCGGAACCTACTGGCCCGAGCGGTCGTCTCGCTGTCGTCGTCTGCCACGGCGGTCAGCCTATTCGGCGCCGGCTGCAACCGATGAGCCCCGACGGTGCGGGGCCCACCCCTCGCCGGCGATGGCCGACACCGCGGTGGGCCACAATGGCAGTTCGACCCTCACCCCAGCGACCAGCCGCGGAGGTTCCCCATGGCCACCATCTTCACCCGGATCATCGACGGAGAGTTGCCTGGTCGGTTCGTGTGGCGCGATGACCGGTGTGTGGCCTTCCTCAGCATCAACCCGCTGCAGCCGGGCCACACGCTCGTCATCCCCATCGTCGAGCTCGACCACTGGCTCGACCTCGACGCCGACCTCGCCGGCCACCTGATGGTGGTGGCCCAGAAGGTGGGTCGAGCGCAGCAGACCGTGTTCCGCCCCGAGCGGGTCGGGTTGATGATCGCCGGTCTGGAGGTGCCCCACGTGCACCTGCACGTGGTGCCCATCCGCGGCGTGCACGACATGGACTTCGCCAACGCCGATCCGTCGCCCGACCCCGCTGCGCTCGACGATGCGGCAGCGCGGCTGCGGGCCGACCTGCGGGTGGGCGAGGACGGCCGTCCGCTCACCGACGCCTGATGTGCGGGCGGGTTCGGCTGCTCGACAGCTGCTCACTGGCTGCCGTCAGTTTCGGTTGTCGTCGCTCATCCACACGGTGACCTCGCCGTGGTCGAAGATCACCTCGAAACCGAGCGCATCGAGGCCACCCTCGAGGATGCGGCGCTGCACGGGGGTCCACTCGGCGAGCGCGGCGTCGTCCACCATCACCACGTCCACGCCGTCGACGGCGCCACGGGCGTCGGGGCCGTCGTCGGGGTCGAGGGCGAACAGTTCGGGGCGCTCGGCGACCAGGGCCAAGAGGGTGGACGAGGCCCGAACGGCAGCGCCCTCGGGGACGACGGCAGCGGCGTCGATGCGTACACGCGTCTCTGCGTCCCGCCCACCCCAGTCCCAGGGCTGACGGTAGGGCGAACTGGCAGCGTCCTGGATGAAGAAGGCACAGCCCGCCAGCAACAGCGCCACGAGCAGGCGTGGGTCGACTCTGATCTTCTCGACACCGACACGCCCGATGCGAGCCAGGGCGAACGCCGTGGCCACGAACACGAACGAGATGGCGGGCACCGACAACGGACCGAACAGCGCGTCCTCGGGCACGTCGGCCAGCAGGTAGAGGCCTTGTAGCGGGAGCACGCCGACGAGGATGCGTGGGGCCAGCACCGGGAGGAAGAGCACGGGACCGAGCAGCACCACGAACAGATTGAAGCTTCGCTCCCGCCCGAGGTCGGCCAGCAGGTCACCAGGGTTGGTCACCATGCCCCAGACCACGCCCCACGGCGTGTCGCCGTAGGCGGCGAAGGCCTCGAGGTGCGGCAGAGATCCGTCACCCACCCACGGCTGCAGGACGAAGATGCTGAGCAGCGTCCAGCCCAGGCCGGCCAACGCCGCCCATTTGCCGAGCGAGGCGCGTCCGGTCAGGACCAGGACCAACCCCAGGCCCGCCACCGCCAAGCCGAGGTCGGCCCGTGAGGCCAGGACCACGACCACGCACACCCAGAACCAGCGGCGCTGTCCCTCGAGTCCGAAGTAGGACGCCCCGAGCAGCGCCGGGAGGGCGAAGACCTCAGGGTTGAAGCCCGACAGGTTGAGGTTGTGCACCGTCGGATACAGGCAGTACACGGCGGCCAGGGTGGCGGCGCCGCCTACCCGGAGGCTGGCCGACCGTCGGGCGATGCGCCACAGGGGCACGATACCCAGCGCCAACGCCGCCGCCTGTACGACGATGAGGGTGCCCGTCGGTGGGAGCAGGGCCGTGGCCCACGCCACCGGATAGAAGATGAGCGAGAGCTGTGAGGCCAACAGGTGCGCCTCGGTGCTGACGGTGAGGACGGGTTCGGCGCCGTTGGCGATGAGCCAGGCCCCCTGCAGCGCCGGTGCGAGCTGGGCGCCTCCGGTGGAGCGGTACTGGGCGCCGGCGAGCAGGGCCAAGAAGGCGAACAACGCTCCGGCGAACATCCACGGCAGCAGCCGTTCGGCCCAGGGCGTGTCCAGGCGCGCCTGCCAGCGGAGCAGCGTCTTGTCGACGCTGCGTCGGATCGAGGTGGTGGTCACGACGACTCGCCGACGTCTTCGGTCTCGAGTGCTGCGAGGACCTCAGGGCCCTTGTTGCGGACGTTGTTCACCGCGGTGCTGACCGGTCGCAGCGTCAGGAGTTCCGACGGCGCCGGAACGAGGAACTGGCCGAGCAGTTCGAGGTCGTCCTGTTGGGGATCCAACCACTGGTCCCAACGCTCGGGGGGCAGGATGACGGGCATGCGGTCGTGCACCTCGGCGACCTTGTCGTTCGGCGAGCCGGTGATGATGGTGCACGAGCGCAGCTCCCCGCCAGCCTCGGCCTCACCGTCGCCGTCGTGGCCCTCCTTGGGGCGCCAGCGCTCCCACAGTCCGGCGAGCGCCAGGGGTGAGCCGTCCGTGGCCGAGATGAACCAGGGCTGCTTGCGGCGTTGCCCGGGGACCTTGGTCCACTCGTAGAACCCGTCGACCGGCACGATGCACCGACGCGACCGGAACGGCCGCTTGTACGAGTTCCGCTCGGCCAGGGTCTCGGCGCGGGCGTTGATCATGCGGCTGCCCACCGAGGGGTCCTTCGCCCAGGGGGGCACCAACCCCCAACGATGGGGCGCCATGCGCCGGGCGCCGCCGTCCTCGGTCACCACCCACACGTCGTTGGTGGGCGCCACGTTCCAGCTCGGCTCGAGCAGTCGCTCGTCGGCGAGGAGTGCACCGAAGGTACGCGCCACCTCGTCGGGTGGTGAGGAGGAGACGAATCGACCGCACATGGCGGGTCAACGCTAGTGCAGCGCCGGGCGGGACGAGCGGCCGCTCACGTCGGTCGGCCCATCGCCTCCGGAGCTCGCCTGGTCGTCTCGGCCACCGCAGCTCACTCCGACGACGATGGGAACGCTCCGTGGCGCCCCGCACCCTCTGCGAAACGGCGGGCCCCGGCCTGGGTCTCGCCGGATCCGATGACCTCGAGCCCGAGCCGAGTCTCCTCGAGCAGTGCGGCGTCCTCAGGCAGGCTCCACTGCCGTAGCGCACTGCGTCGGTCGCTGCGGAGACAGGTCTGGGGGAACCGGGACAACTGCTGGCCGAGTTCCACCGCTGCGGGCAACGCCGTGCCGGGCGGCACCAGCCGGTTGACCAGGCCCATCTGGCGAGCCTCGTCGCCGGCGACGCCCCGGCCGGTGAGGATCAGGTCGAGGGCGTGGCTCTGGCCGATGAGTCGTGGCAGCCGCACCGTGCCGCCGTCGATGAGTGGCACCCCCCACCGCCGGCAGTACACCCCGAAGACGGCGTCGGTCGCTGCGACGCGCAGATCGCACCAGATGGCCAGCTCCAGTCCGCCGGCCACGGCGTGGCCCTCGACGGCCGCCAGCACCGGCTTGCCCAGCTCGAGGCGGGTGGGGCCCATCGGTCCGGCCCCGTCGGTGGCCACGCGGTTGCCGCGACCGTCGGCCACACCCTTGAGGTCGGCCCCGGCGCAGAACGTGCCACCTGCGCCCGTGAGCACGGCCACGGCGGCGGCGTCGTCGGCGTCGAAGGCTTCGAAGGCGGCGCACAACGCCGCTGCCGTGGGACGATCCACCGCGTTGCGCACCTCCGGCCGGTCGATGGTGATGATCGTCACCGGACCGTCGTCTGTGACGGACACCGGGTCGGCGTCGGGGGTCACCATGCGCGCTCTCCTGGGGCTCGACCGCTGATCACCGTGCCCGCAGGCGTCCTCCCGTCGACGGTGTGGCGCTGCTCGTCGACCGGGTGCTGGGCGAGGACGTCGGCCACCACCCGTTCGGCCTCGTGGCGGACCCGCTCGGGCGGTTCTGCGGGTCCGAAGATGGCCTCGGCCACCACGTCACTCACCCCCGTCAGACGTTCGTCGGGCAGTGGTCCGACCACGAGGGTGGCCACGAAGTCGTGCACGGTCTCGCCACGCCGACGGGCGCAGCCGCGCTCGACACCCGCTCGTTCGAGCAGCGCCAGCACTCGCTCTCCCCATGCCCGGGGGGTCTCGGGACCCTCGACGAGGCCACCGGCGTCGTCGACACCCGAGCGGCGGCGCCGGTGCCACCACAGTGCCGCCGCCGCGGCGACGGCCACTGCCGCGACCAGCAGCGCCACCCACAGGAGCGAGCCTTCCTCGGACGCTCCCTCGTCGGGGGCCGTCGCCTCATCGGGTGCCGCTCCGTCGTCGAACTCACCAGTCTGGGGGCCCGCGCCCCGCTCCGGCGAGCCGTCTGCTCGGCCCCGCTCACCGAGATCACCGCCGCCCGAGCCACCCGCGCCGGAACCCCCGACGCCCGCGCCGGCCCGACCCGATTCGCCGGTCCCCCGGCGGAGGTCGTCGGCGGCCGAGCCGTGGCGTCCCGTCCCCCACACCACCTCGCCGTCGACCATCCGCCCGTACGGGTCGTAGAGCAACTCGGTGCTCTCTCCGGTGGCCAGCTCTGTCCGGGTGATACGCCGGTGCTTGCCGCTGGCGTCGTACTCGTACTGGTGCACCACCGCCCGGCCGCCGTCATCGGCCACCGCCACCAGGACTCGTCCGTCGTCGTCGAGCCGATAGGCCCGCTTCGTCCCGTCCTCGTCGACCACCCGCACGACGCCACGCCCGCCGACGAACACCTGGCGTCCTGCGGGTTGCACGCCGAGCAGGTCCCGGGTCACCCAGTCGGGCGGTATGGGCACGGTGCCGCTGCCGTCCTCGCTGGGAATGACGAAGCGTCCGTCGGGGTCCGCCACGTAGAGGTGATCGCGAGCCGGTTCCAACACGTCGCTCACGGAGCCGTCCTCGGCCACGACCGACACCGTGCCGTCGTCGTCGTGGCGCAGCTCGTAGCGCTGGCCGTCCTTGCCGGTGACGGCCATCGAACCGTCGCCGTCGAGTGCCACCTCGAGCTGCTCGCCACCAGGCCCGTGGAACGTGGCCGTGCCCTCGCCGTAGTTCGCCACCAGGTTGCCCTCCTCGTCGAAGATGACACCGCCGCCGGCGTCGCCCACCGCCATGTAGCGCTCACCCTCCGGCCCGGTGACGACGCGGCTGCCGTCGGCGTCCAGCTCGAATCGTTGCTCGAGGCCCGTGGTCGGGTCCACGTCCCACACCGGCTCGCGATCGAAGGGCTCGGTGGCCGTGTCCGTCGTCTCGTCCTCACCCGATGGCCACAGTTCCGCCAGCATGACCAGCGCCAAGGCCAACACGAGCGCCGTTGCCACTGCGCCGAGGAGCGCAACCACCACGTCACCGGGCTCCGAGCGCTCGGGAGGTGGAGCGACTCGTCCCTCGTGTGCCGGTCGAGGCAACGTCGCCCGCCGGTCGGCCTCGAGCGCGGCGAGCGCCAACACGGCGGCCACCACCCAGACACCGGCAGCCAGTAGGTACCCGCCACCGAGGCCGAGTGCCGGTACCGCCAACACGCCCGCCCACAGCACCACCGCACGCAACCGCTCGACCCAGTGCCAGTCCAACCCGAAGGCAAGGGCCGCCAGGAACGGGACGACCAGTGGCCACCGGTCGAGCGCTGGTGGCATCGGTGGGAGCTGTGTGGCGGCGAGCATCAGCACCGCTGCCGACCCGAAGAACGCCATGGCAGCCAGCACGGCGCCGGGGAGTGGGAGCGCCTTCTTCGGCTGCGCCACGATGCCGACGGTGATCCCGATGGCCAGGCCGGCCACCACGAAGAGCACCTCGGCGGTCACCGTGGAGACGACGGCCACCACGACGCCGGGCAGCAACAGGGCGGTGGCCGCCGCGACCTGCCCGCGCAGCGTGGCCGGTGTGAGCACCGTCGGTGCGGTCGGCGGAGCCGCCGGCGCCGTCGGAGCGAAGGTCGTCACAGCCAACGGTCCCCTGTGTCGGCGATCCAGCGGGTGACAGGTCCGGTGGCCGGCGTCGGCACCGGGCCGGGCCCCACCGAGGCCAGCAGTCGCCGCAGGTGCCGTGGATGCCGCACGACCTCATCGCGGACCGACGTCGGGTGCACGGCCCGCTGCGCGTCGACGGGCGCATAGAGGTCGAAGGGCGCGGTGGGATCGGCCCCGTCCACGGTCGACACCCCGTGCGGACCGGGGGCCGGTACGGTCCCGATCGGCACCGGCACGTCGCCGACCGGTTGGCGACTGACCAGCCGGACGCGCCAGCCGCGACCCAAGGCCTCTGCTGCTGCCCAGTGGGCGCGCTGCACGGCCAATTCGGCGTCGGGGCCGAGGTAGCCGTAGGAGACGACGATGCGCACCATCGGCACGCCCAGACCGTCGGACTCGGTCACCATCAGGCTGCCGTGGTGCGCCGTCGCCTTCCAGTGCACCCGGCGGGGCGAGTCACCTCGGCGGTAGGGCCGGATGCTGCGCACGAGGTCGTCGCCGGTGGCGTTCGACGGTTCGGTGGCGATGGCGAAGCTCCGCCGCGGCGGCCACCGCACCTCGTGGTCGAGGGCGGCGGGGACCACCACCAGTGGACGGTTGAAGCGCACCAGATGGCGTTGGATGCCGTCGGCGAGGCCGAGCGGCCCGGACGCGGCCACGTCGACGATCATGGCGGTGCGGACCCCGCGGTAGGTGGCGGGGAGCACCACGCCACACAACGAACTGTCGCGCACCAGTAGCCGGCTGCTCCCCAACCGGTGGGGCAGCCGCAGTACGACGGGCCGGCGCAGACCGTGCACCCTCAGTGACGCAGCCACCGGCGCCCCGCTGGCCACCTCGATCGGTGGGGTGAGTTCCACCTCGGCCGTGACCACCGCGTCCCGAGCGATGCGTCGGTCGTTCCACACCAGCACCACGGCCACGGCGGCCATGCCGACCAAGAGCGGCGACCGCCACGCCAGCGCGCCCAACAGGGCCCCGCCGGCGACGACCCACAGGACGAGGGCCACGGGCCGTTGCCGCACCACCACCGACCCCACCCGCGTGGGCGCGGGGCCCGGGTGCATCGGCGACGCCGGTGCCAGGGTCGCGGCCGCCGCCGGGCTCGTCATGGTCACGGCGTTGTGACCGGCGGTGCCGTCACGCTACGGGCGTAGTGCTCGACCCAGCCCCGGGCATGGCCGAGGTGGCCTTCGGTCTGGGCGGTGAGACGGTGACCCAGAACGGCCACGGCCACGGTGCGCACGTCGTCGGGCAGCACGTAGCCCCGACCGTGGAGTCGGGCATGGGCGCGTGCCACCGCCAACAGGGCCAAGGCGGCGCGAGGGCTGAGCAGGTGCTCACCGCCGGTGGCCCGGCGGATGGTGTCCACGATCTCGAGGAGGTAGTCGGCGACACGGGGATCCACGTGGACCGATGCCACCGCAGTGCGCTCGGCATGCCACTGCGTCAGCGACGCCACCGGCTCGAGGTGCTCGAGCCGCGCTTCGCCGCCGGTCCCCAGGAGGAGCTGGCGTTCTGCTCGACGTCCTGGGAGGCCGAGCGACAACGAGACGGCGAAGCGGTCTCGCTGCCCGTCGACGAGGGGGAACGTGCCCAGCAACTCGTCATGGGGGTTCTGGGTGGCGATGACGAAGAACGGATCGGGCAGCGGATGGGTGTCACCGTCCACGGTCACTTGCTGTTCGGCCATGGCCTCGAGCAGGGCCGACTGGGTGCGCGGCGTCGTGCGATTGAGCTCGTCGACCAGTACCACGTTGTGGAACAGCGGGCCCGGCACGAACCGCCAGTGGCGGTCATCTTCCTCGTACACACTGACGCCGGTGAGGTCGCTGGGCAGCAGGTCGGGTGTCCCCTGGATCCGTCCGAAGCTGCCGCCGATCGACCGTGCCAATGCCTTGGCCAGCAGCGTCTTGCCGACGCCGGGCATGTCCTCGGCCAGGACGTGCCCGCCGGCGAGGAAGGCAGCCACGGCCACGCTGAGTGCACCGCCGTCACCCAGCACCACACCCGATACCTGCGCCACCAATGCTCCACCGGGCCCGGCGGTGGGCGGTGTCGGCTCATCGGCGGTCGGCGGGGCGGTCCAGTCCGCCCGGAAGGCTCGAGTGCCCGGCGGCGGACCGGCAGCGGCTACGTCGCTCCCGTCGGCGTCGATCGGCTGCATCCTGCCTCCCCGTTGTCCTCGTCGAAGCGTAGGCCAGCGACCGTGATGACGTCGGGCAGCAAGCACGTGACGACGTTTCCGCGTCGGCCGCCGATGGACTGGGTGCAGCCAGGTACCGAATCGGTTGGCGTGCACAAGGGGTCGCCTCGGGTGAGCGGCGGATAGGCTCGCCGCGCTGCGGGCGTGGCGGAACTGGCAGACGCGCCGGGTTTAGGTCCCGGTGTCCGCAAGGACTTGGGGGTTCGAGTCCCCCCGCCCGCACCCTACGGAACGCTGATCTACCGTGGGTCCACGATCCGACCTGCGGAGGCCGCCATGCTGCACACCCAGTCCCACGACGACGACACCGTGGAGCCCATGTTCGGCTGGCGTGAGATGCGCGAACCGATCCCGCGCTGGACCATCCCCGACGGTGAGTTGCCGGCCGCCGCAGCAGCGCAGCTCATCCGCGACGAGCTGAGCCTCGACGGCACCCCGCTGTTGAACCTGGCCTCGTTCGTCACCACCTGGATGGAGCCGGAGGCCGATGCGCTGCTCGCCGAGGCCCGCAACAAGAACTTCGTCGACCAAGAGGAGTACCCCCGAACAGCCGAACTCGAGCGACGGTGCGTGAGCATGATCGCCGACCTGTTCGGTGCCAGCAACGCAGGCACCGCCGCGGTCGGCACCAGCACCGTGGGCTCGTCGGAGGCCATCCTCTTGTGCGGCCTCGCCCTCGATCGCCTGTGGCGGGCCAAGCGAAAGGAAGACGGCAAGAGCACCGATCACCCCAACATCGTGCTGGGCACCCACGTCCACGTGTGCTGGGAGAAGTTCTGCCGGTACTTCGGCCTCGAGCCTCGCTGGATCCCGGTGAGTGCGGGCGCGGTGCACCTCGACGTGGAGGCAGCAGCTGCTGCGGTCGACGAGAACACCATCGGGGCGGTCGCCGTGTTGGGCAACACCTACACCGGTGCCTTCGACGACGTCGCCGCCCTGGCCGCTGCGCTCGACGCCCGAGCCGCTGCCGGTGGCCCCGACGTGCCCATCCACGTGGACGCGGCCAGCGGTGGGTTCGTGGCGCCATTCGCCTACCCCGACCTGGCCTGGGACTTCCGACTGCCCCGGGTGGCCTCCATCAACACGTCGGGACACAAGTACGGCCTCGTCTACCCGGGGGTGGGCTGGGCGGTGTGGCGCGACGCGGCGCATCTGCCGGACGAGCTCGTGTTCCACGACAACTACCTGGGCAACGACCAGATCACCTTCAGCCTCAACTTCTCGAAGGGCGCAGCGCAGGTGATCGGCCAGTACTACAACCTCGTGCGGCTGGGGCGAGCCGGCTACCAGTCCATCGTCCGGAACCTGCTCGACATCGCCGGGGATCTGGAGCAGGCCTGTGAGGACGCGGGCTTCAGCGTGGTGAGCGAAGGCGATGCCCTCCCCCTCGTCACCGTCGGGCTGCGCCAGGACGCGCCGTTCACCGCCTACGACGTGGCCAACCACCTTCGTCGCCGGGGATGGATCGTCCCCGCGTACACACTGCCGAAGTCGGCCGACGACGTCCACGTCCTGCGGGTGGTGGTGCGGGAAGGCTTCAGCCGGGATCTCCTCGACGCCCTGATGGGCGATGCCAAGGACTCGCTCGCAGAACTGCGCGCCCACCCGCCGTCGCAGCCTGCGCCCACCGTGTCCGAACACGGCAAGGTGTGCTGATGGGGAACGGGCTCAGATCAGGAAGGTGATGGCCACCACCGACACCGAGTTGAAGATCATGTGCGCCACGATCGGCGCAGCCAACCGACCCGTGTAGAGGCGCAGCAGCGCGAACACCACCCCCAGGCCACCGGTGACGACGGCGATGTAGAGCATGGCCAGCGGTCCTTCGCCGACCAGGGCGAAGACGTGCATCGCCCCGAACAGCAGCGACGACAGGGCAACGGCGCCGACGGTCCCGAATCGCTGGTAGAAGGCACCGAACACCAGCCCTCGGAAGAACACCTCCTCGGCGATCGGTGTGCCGATGCCGATGATCACGAGCAGCATCAGGAACAGGCCGATCTGGGACGCGTCGCTGGTGATGATGTCGGTGTTGGTGGGTGTCTCCTCGTCGAACAGCACCGAGTAACCCACCCCGAGCACCCCGGCCACGGCCAGACAGCCCAACCACCCCACCACGCCCCATGCCAGGTCAACGGGTCGTCCGGCGAGCCCCAGGTCCCGCGCCGCGTTGCCCGAGCCCTGCCGCTTCGACACGAGCAGCGGCACGCCGATGAACACCGCCCATCCCGCAACGGCCGCCAACGGCAGCGTCCAGTTGGTGACGGTGGTCAACTCGTCGTCGTTCAGTTCCCCGGACCCGAGTTCGACCACGCCGAACGCCAGCAGCGTCACGAATACGGCGATCCCGACGAGGATCTGGACCACCACGAACCCGAGCAGCCCGCCGAAGACGGACAGGAGCCCGAACCGGCCCGGCGGCGGGCCCTTCCCGTCGTCGGGGGGAGGAGGTGCCGACGGCGGGGTCCACGCCCAGGGCTCGTGCGCGCCGGGCGCCATCGGTGGCGGGCCACCGGGTCCGGTCCACGGGTAGGTCGGCGGGGCGCTGCCCCACGGTCCCGGGGGCTGGCCCGACGGGCCGATCCCGGCCGGGGGTGGCGGCGCCACCGCCGGTGGCGACCACGCTCCCTGGGTCGCACCACCCCCGTGATGGCCGTCGGGCCGGTACGGCGGTGGTGGCGGACCGGGCGCCCCCGCCGGGACAGCCTCCGCGGGAGCCGGCCGGGCCGGCGGCGCGATGGTCGGCGGCTCGGTCGGGGGCGGTCCCCATCCGTCGGGCGAGGGAAGCCCGCTCGGCGCGTGGCCGTGGTCCGACCCGCGCGCGTGCACCGAATCGTCGTTGTCGTGGCGTTCGTCGGGTTCGAGTCGCCGGGGCGGTCGGCGGTCAGTCACCCGTCCATTGTGCGCACAACAGAGGCAAGTTCCACACGCCACGAGGGTGGTGAGCAGTGACTACGGTCGAACACGTGCGCACTGACACGCTCCCCACGCCCGCGCTCCTGGTGGACATCGACGCCTTGGAACACAACATGGCCGCCATGGGCGAGCGATGGCCCGGCCGCAGCCTCCGTCCGCACGTGAAGGCGTTCAAGTCGACGTCGTTGGCCGCTGAGCTGGCCGCCCGTGGTCACGACGCCTTCTGCTGCGCCACGCTGCGAGAGATGGAGGGGATGGTGGCTGCTGGCCTGGGCAGTGACCTGCTGCTGGCCAACGAGACGCTCGACGACGCCCGCCTGGGAGCGCTGGTCGCCGGAGGGGGGCGCATCACGGTCGCCGTCGACTCCGATGCCACGTTGGCGGTTGCCCGGCGCGCCGGGGTGCGCGAGGTGCTCATCGACGTGAACATTGGCCTACCCCGCTGTGGTTGCCCTCCCGCCGACGCCGGCCGCTTGGCGGACGAGGCGCGTCGCGCCGGTCTCGAGGTGCGAGGTGTCATGGGGTACGAGGGGCACGTGGTGGGGGAAGTCGATCGGGACACGCGCGTCGAGCAACTCGAACGGTCCCTGGCGCGCCTCGACGAGGCACACGACGCCGTGGGCGGCGAGGTGGTGTCCGGCGGTGGCACCGGCACCTGGGACATCAACACCTCGGTGACCGAGCTGCAGGCTGGCTCGTTCACCCTGATGGACACCGCCTACGCCCGTTTGGACCTTCCGTTCCACCAGGCGCTGGCGGTGATGGCCACGGTCATCTCGGTGCACCCCGACGGGTTTGCCGTGGCCGACGCCGGTCTGAAGGCGCTGGCCACCGACCACGGCAACCCGGCGCTCGAGGGGCACACGGTGTGGTTCTGTTCCGACGAGCACCTCACCTTCGCTCCGGGTGAGGCGTCGCCGCCCGTCCACGTCGGTGACCGGGTCATGGTGCGACCCTCCCACGTCGACCCGACCGTTGCCCTGCACGAGGAGCTTGTGGTGGTGCGCGGTGGCTTCGACGCCGGTGACGTGGTGGACCGCTGGCCGGTCGACCTCCGCGGCTGGTGAGCGGGCACGCTGCGCAGCTCTCGACGACACCGCCGCCCGGCGGCTCTCAGAAAAGCTCGATGTCGCCCAGGCGCAGATCCCAGCCGTCGAGGTCGGGCCGAACGGTCTCGGCCAGTGGCCGCCAGGTGAGCACGGGGCCGAGGCGATCGACCCGCGGCAGCGAGCGGTGGGCGAGGCGACGGCTGTCCACCGCCAGGAGGTAGGAGGCGCCCGATTCCTTCCGCACTCGCCGGAGGAGCGCGTTGGCCGTGCGGGCACCTTCGCCACCCTCGGGGACGAGGAGCTCCACCACTGCCGCCTCGACGGCGGCGCCTCGTCGACGCAGGCGGTACAGGACCAGTCCCTCCGACAATCCGCCAGGGGCCACCATCGCCCGGTAGGTCACCGGGCCGCCGGCGTAGCGCCACTGCAGGAACGCTGGGGACACGGCGGTGCGCAGCCCACCAGAGGGTGCCAGCGAGTCGAGGAGCGCCATCAGGCTCATGCGGTCGGCGAGGACCTCGGCGGCGGGCAGGCCGGAGGTCGTGGGGAGGGACCACTTCTCCGCAGCGGCTCGGGCCCGCACCAGCGCTCTGACCGTCGCCGGGGACCGCACCCCGACGACCACCGGGACACGGCCGATGACCTCCCACCCCATGGAGAGGTAGCCGGGTCGGCTCTTGTCGTTCGGCGTGTTGAAAACGAAGTCGACGCCGTCGGCGGCCAGTTCCTCCACCGCCTGGGTGGTCAACCCCCGGAAGATACCCCGCCCTTGGAAGGCCGGCAGCGTGGCCGTGTCGACGGCGCGCACGGTGTGCAGCACCCGACCCGATGGCGATCGCCACTCCCAGCGCAAGAAGGTGCGCAGCCCGGCCAGCTGGCCGTCGACCTCGGCCAGCCACACCGGTGAAGGTCCGAACGGGTTCTGGCGATGCTTCCAACGGAACAGCTCGGCGTTTCGCTCGTCCTCGCTCCACCCGAGGGCGTCTCCCGCCAGGCGAACGATGTCGTCGCTGTCGGCCTCGGTCGCCTGGCGGATCAGCACCCCGTCGCTCACGGATCGCAGGCTACGCCTCCCGCCGGCACTCGGCGCACGTGGCTCCGCAGGTCGCGGTGACGTGCTGGCCGCCACCCTGTGGCCCGCACGCCACGGTGAGTGATACCCGTTGCCGCCACGGCGGTGCTCGTGGTTGGGTGCGCTGGTGGACCTGGCAGCCGATGGCGAACCGTGGGGCATCGATGACGCCGAGACGTGCGTCGGGCACCTGGGGTCCGTGCCCGTGGTGCACCGGCGTGGTCGCCGCAGGGCTCGGCACCGGTTGGAAGCGGAGCTCGGGGTCCTCGAGGCCGAGAACTGCCCGAGTGCCATCCTGGCGCCGTTACGAGTGCGACGCCGGGGCGACGCGCTCGAGGTGACCCAGCCCTTCGTCGAGACCGGCGGCGGTGTGCTGCGGGTGTGGCCGGACCGACGCTGCCTGGCCTTGGCCCTCGCAGAGGTGGCCGATGCCGTCGGGCACCTCCATCGTTGCGGCTACTCGCACGGGTCCATCGTCCTCGCCGCGCTCGGCCGCGCCGGCGATCGCCTCGTCCTGGTGGACCTCGGCGACCTCGCACCGCTCGATGCCGACGCCCGGCGTGTGGATCTGCTGGCCCTTCACGACCTCTGCTCGGAGCTGCTGGAACTCCCCCGCGGTGTCCCCGGCGCGTCGGTCGTCGGCCCGACACCGCCAGGCGCCGAGCACATCGCTGCTCGACTGCGGAGCCTGGCCGCCTCCGTGGCCGCTCCGAGCCGTTGTCGCAGGCACCGGCAGTCGGCGAAGCTCACCTCGCTCTCGCTGGCGGGGCTGGGGTTGGTGTGTCTGGTGCTGGGTGTGGCCGCCCTCGCCGACCGCCCGAGCGAGCAGGGCGTGGGTACCGCCACGGCCGACCGGGCAGAGGTCACCTGTGACGACGGCTGGGGACACGCCGCTCCCGACGGGGCGTGCCGATGACCGGGTCGACCGGACGGGGCGGCGTCGTCGTCGTGCTCCTCGGCGGCGCCGTGGTGGGCCTGCACCGCAGCGCCGAACGCCTGCCACCGTTGCCGTCCACTTTCGGGGCGCCCACCGAGCTGCTCGAGTGGGTCTCGCGCCACGAGCCACTCCTGGCGGTGGTCGCCCTCCTCCGCCCGTTGCTGGTCGGCCTCGGCTCGTATCTCGTGGCCGTGTCACTTCTTCTCTGGTCGGCCCAGGCGCTGCGACGACCGGGCGTGGCCCGCGGAGCGATGCGACTGGTGATCCCGTCGTTGCGGCCCCTGCTGCGGGCCGCTGGTCTCGGGGTGGCCGTGTCGGCCGGCACCGCCGTCCTGGCACCGACCCCGCCAGCAGATCAGGCGCCCGCGCAACCACTGCACGTACTCGTCGAGGACGCCCCACTCGGCCCAGCGGACGAACTCGACCTGGCACAGACCCTCGAGAGCGCCCGGACGGACGGGGGCGTCACCGAAGGCGAACAGCCACCTCGTTGGCCAGGAGTCGCCCTTCCACCGTGAGCGACAGGCCGCCACCGTCCTCGACGACGAGTGGTGCCAGCACCGCTCGCTCACCGGCTGGGAGGGCATCGACGGGGACGCCCCGGCGGGTGCGCACTGCAAGGTGCAACGCTTCGAGCCGCCGCGCCTCGTCGTCGAGTTCCTCGGCGCCCGCCACCACCGACTCGCCTCGCGCCACCAGCGACGCGTAGCGGTCCGGCGTGCGGACGTTCCACCAGCGGCGACCGTCCTGGTGGCTGTGTGCAGCGCAGCCGAACCCTCGGTAGTTGCCCCCCGCCCAGGTCAACTGGTTGTGTCGACACTCGTGGTCGGGGCGCGCCCAGTTCGAGATCTCGTACCACTCGAGCCCCGCCGCGCCGAGCAGGTGGTCGGCGATGCGATAGCGGTCGGCCTGGGTGTCGTCGTCGGGGTGGCGAGTGCGGTCGAAGGCCAAGGTGGTGCCCGGTTCCACGGTGAGCGCGTAGGCGGACACGTGATCGGGCGCCAGATCGAGCACTGCCTCGAGGGTGTGGCGCCAGTCATCGTCGGACTCCCCCACTGCCCCGTAGATGAGGTCCAGGTTCACCGAGCCCACCCCCGCGGCGCGTGCCATGGCCACCGAGGTGGTCACGTTCGCCATGGTGTGGGTGCGCCCGAGCGAGGCCAGCACGTGCGGCACCATCGACTGCACGCCGAGTGACACCCGGTTCACCCCGGCGGCGACGTAGGAACTGAGCAATGACTCGGTGACTGTGTCGGGGTTGCACTCCACGGTGATCTCGCAGCCCGGGGTCCGCGGGATGGCCTCGAGTACGTCGCACAGGGCGCTCGCCGGCACGGCCGACGGCGTGCCGCCGCCAACGAAGATGCTGGTCGCAGCGGGTAGGTCGTGGCGCACGGCGTCGTCGACCTCGCGCCGCAGCGCCGCCATGTAGGTGTCGACCACGTCCCATCGGTCGTCCCACGCGGCGAAGGCGCAGTAGTCGCAGCGGCGCGCGCAGAACGGGACGTGCACATACACCCCGTAGCCCGCCGCCGCGGCCGTCACGACATGACGCGCAGCCCGAGTTCCTCGACCCGGCTGGCGGCGTGCTCGGGCCGCACACCGAGGATGCAGGCAATGGCGCGCAGGTCGTCATCCCGAACGGTGAGCACCCGACCATTGAAGTCCTGTCGCTGCACCTGGATCATGCCGAGGAATCGCTTCATCAACTCTCCTTCGACACCACCGAGCGCCTGGACGCGTCGCAGGTCGATGGTCATCGAGCGGTGCCGGGCGGCGGCCGTCTCCTCGAGGAGGTCACTGTCGGGCAGGAGTTGCTCGGTCGGCACCTCGTAGAAGCGGGCAAGGCGAGCCAGTCGCGGCACGGAGATGGCCCGCTCCCCACGCTCGTACGCACCGAGGACCGACGCCTTGAACTCGAGTGCCGAGGCAGCCTCGACCTCCTGCAGGGAGAGCCGCTTCTGTCGGCGGATGGCACGCAGCCGCTCCCCCACCTGGCGGTTGGCGTCGTTCGGGCCGTCCTCGTCGACGACGGTCGACGGCGCGGTCTCGATCGCCGTGGCCGACACCGACGAGTCGCCCTTGGGGCGCACCCCACCCGCACCTGCGGTGTGTCGGGCCCGCAT
Organism: Acidimicrobiia bacterium; assembly: GCA_020832495.1. Taxonomy (GTDB): domain Bacteria; phylum Actinomycetota; class Acidimicrobiia; order Acidimicrobiales; family Acidimicrobilacustridaceae; genus JAFIEP01. Next base: position 80,681 of record JAFIEP010000023.1, read on the forward strand.
GGCGGCCCCCGGACGCTTCGTTCGTACGGTCGCGGTGCTCACTGCGGGCCCTCCCGAGCTCTCGGTCGACGGGCCCGTTGCTCGCCTCCGGCAACCCCCGACCGCGGACCGGCGAAGGGGATCGCTCGGCGCCTTGTGACACCAGCCCACCCTCGAGGTCGACGATCGACGGTCGTGCCCGGAGACCTGCAGCACAGCGCCATCGATCACTGTTCCATCGTTCAATGGCATCATAGTGAACGACGTGCCATCTGACCAGAGGAACTTCGAGCAATGCCGCCGTTGCCCCCACGCGGCAGGAGTGCAGGCGTCTCCCTCACCGGTCGACCACCAACAGGGCGGCAGCCACCACGGCGGCGGTCTCGGTGCGCAAGATCTGAGGTCCGAGTCGGACGGGTGGTCCGAGCGTGGTCAACTCCTCGTCGGTGAATCCTCCCTCGGGCCCCACCACGACGCTGGTCGGCAGCCTGGGCGGCTCCGTCCCGTCGGGGTCGGCGGGTCGCCATGCGGAGCCCGCCGCTGGGGCCGTATCGGCCACCAGGTGCCGGAGGTCGGTCAGGATCCGTAGGTCGGGCATCCAGGTGCGTCGGCTCTGCATGGCGGCCTCCCGCAGGACCCGCTGCAGTCGCTCGCCGTGGCGTGCCGCTCGGGCGGTGTCCCACCGCACCACCGAGCGGGCAGTGGCCACCACCACGATCTCGTCGACCCCGACCTCCGTGAGCTTGGCCACGGCCCATTCGGTGCGGTCTCCCTTGACCGGGGCGAAGGCCACGCGCACCGGCGGCCACGGTCGGGGGTCGACCACGACGTCGTCGGCGACCTCGAGGTGCCCCGGCATCGCCGCCAGCCGAGCCGGACGCCATCGACCGGCGCCGTCCCCCACGGTCAGGGCCGCGCCCGGTCGCAACCGCAGGGCACGGCGGAGGTGTCGGTCGTCGGTGTCGTCGAGTTCGAGGCGGTCGAGATCCTCGACGAAGACGTGGGGCCCGGCCCGGAGGCGGGCGTCCATGGCCATGGTCAGCGGAAGGCTGAGCGGAGTCGGCCCAGGAGGCCGGGCTCGGGTGGGACGACGTCCTCGCCCCGTAGTTCCGCCAACCGCTCGAGCAACTCTGCCTGCTCGGCGTCGAGCCCGGTGGGCACCAGGACCCGCACCTCGACCCGGAGGTCGCCGCGCCCTCGGCCGTCGAGGCGAGGCACGCCCCGGCCGCGGTAGCGGGTCTGTGTGCCGGTCTGCGTGCCGGGCTCCACCGTGACCACGACCGGCTCCCCGTCGAGACCCTCGAGCTCGATCTCGGCACCGAGCGCTGCCTGGGTCATGGCCACGTCGAGGGTGCAGAACAGGTCGGTGCCCCGACGTTCGAACCGCTCGTTGGGCTGCACCTGCACGTGGACGAACAGGTCGCCGGCCGGACCGCCGCGGGGTCCCACGGCGCCGCGTCCGCTGAGACGCAGGGTCTGACCGTCGTCGATGCCCGCCGGCACCTCGACGGAGTACGTGCGTTCGTCGATCACCCGGCCTTCGCCGCCGCAGGTGGCACACGGGTCGGCCACCACGGTGCCCATGCCACCGCAGCGTTGGCACGGAGCCGCGCTCACCATCTGTCCGAGCAGCGACTGGCGGACCCGGCGGACCTGTCCCATGCCGCCGCACTCGACGCAGGCGATCGGTTCGCTCATGCCCGCCGATCCGGTGCCTTCGCAGTCGTCGCAGCCGACGGCGGTGCGTACGGTCACTTCGGCCTCGGTCCCGAACACGGCCTCGTCGAGGTCCAACACGACGGCGCTCTCGAGGTCGACGCCACGACTGGGTCCGCTCGGTCCGCCTCCACCGCCGGCGAATCCCCCGCCGGGGAAACCGTCACCGAAGATCATCGAGAAGATGTCCCCGAAACCCATGTCGGCGGTGGAGGCGCCACCGCCACTCACGCCTGCCTCACCGAAGCGGTCGTACTGGGCGCGGCGTTGCGAGTCGGAGAGGACCTCGTAGGCCCGTGCAAGTTGCTTGAACTCTGCTTCCGCGGCGGCGTCGCCCGGGTTGGCATCGGGGTGGAGTTCGCGGGCGCGACGCCGGAACGCCTTCTTGATCGCCTCCGGTGAGGCGTCTCGGGGCACGCCGAGCAAGGCGTAGTAATCGCTCATCGTCGTCTCCTCAGCCCTCGCTCAGCGTCTGGCCCAGCCGCTTGCTGACGACGGCGACGGCAGCCATCGCCTGTTGATAGTTCATGCGGGTCGGTCCGAGCACGCCCACCGTGCCGGCCGTCTGACCGTCGACCTCGACGGGCGCCACCACGACCGAGCAGTCGGCGAGGGGTTCGACGCCCACCTCGGTCCCGATGGCCACGTTGAGCCCACGATCGAGGACGTCATTGAGGAGTCGCACGACGAGGTACTGCTGTTCGAGGATGCGCAGCACCTCCGACACGGTGGCCACGGCGTCGAACGCGGCAGCGATCTCGGCGGCGCCGCCGATGTAGACGTGCTCCGCCTCGGCGGACTCCCCTCGGAGGGTACCCACCGCCTGACGGGCCAGCGCGGTCACGGCCGGGTCGGTGTGGCGCAACGCCTCGTCGGCCACCTGGCGGAGGCCGTCGCCGGTGCGGCCGAGCGCCTGCGAGGCCACCAACGCCGATGCCTCGGCCACCTGCTGCTCGCTGACGTCAGCGCCGGCTTCGACCACCTGTTTCTCGATGACGCCGTTCGACAGCACCACGACGGCCAGCACGATCCGGTCGGTGAGCGCCACCAACTGCAGCGAGCGGATGGTGGCCTCCTCGTGGGAGGGACCCACCACCACTGCCGCATAGTGAGTGAGGTTGCTCAGCAGGCGCGTGGTGTCGGCCAGCATGCGTTCCAACTCGACGTGGGCCTGCGAGAAGAACGTGCGCACGCTCTTGGCGTCGGAGCGGGCCAGGCGCACCTCGTCGACCACGTTGTCGACGAAGAAGCGGTAGCCCTTCTCGGTGGGGATGCGTCCCGCCGAGGTGTGGGGTTGGGCCAGGTAACCGTCGGATTCGAGGGCCACCATGTCGTTCCGCACGGTAGCGGACGACACCTGCACGCCCGGTGCGTCCGCCACCACGCCCGAACCCACGGGCTGGGCCGTCTCGATGTACTGCTCCACCACGGCACGGAGGATGTTGGCCTTGCGTTCGTCAAGCATCGCGGTCTCGATGGTCGGCGACACGGGAAGACATGGCCACACTGTACCGCTCAGGCCCCGCTGCTAGCAGTCGCTGACCGAGAGTGCCAGCAGACGGCCAGCGGGTGGACGCTCAGGTCCGCGCCACCAGGGCGGCCAACTTGGCCGCGGCCCGTCCGTCGGCCAGCGCCGCCCGGGCCTGGGCCACACCGTCGGCCAGGTCGTCCGCCACTTCGGCCACCACCAGCGCGGCACCGGCGTTGAGGGCCACGATGTCGGTCGCCGGGCCGGGTGCACCGTTGAGCACCCGATGGGCGATCACCGCGTTGTCCTCGGGCGTACCGCCGCGTAGTTCGTCGGGCGCCACCGCGGCCAGGCCGACGTCACCAGGGTGTACCTCGAAGGCCCGCACCGACCCGTCGCGCACCTCACGCACCACGGTGGGTCCGGTGAGGGCCAACTCGTCGAGGTCGCCGTCGCCGTGCACCACCCACGCCAGGGGGACCGATCGCGCAGCAAGCACCCCGGCCACCAGCTCGGCGGTGTCGGCTGACGCCACCCCGATCACCTGGCGGCTGACCCGAGCCGGGTGACACAGCGGGCCGATCAGGTTGAACACGGTGGGGATCCCGAGGTCGGCGCGCACCGGGGCGGCGTGACGCATGGCCGGATGGAAGCTCCGAGCGAAGCAGAACCCGAGGCCCACCTGCTCGACGCAGGCCGCCACCGCCTCGCCATCGGCTTCCACTGCCACACCGAGGGCCTCGAGCAGGTCGAACCCGCCACTCGTCGACGACGCCCGACGGTTGCCGTGCTTGCAGACGATGGCGCCCGCCCCGGCGGCGGCGAAACACGCCATCGTCGACACGTTGAGTGCCGAGCCTCGACGTGAGGGCGAGCCGCCGGTACCCACGATGTCCACCGCCCGAGCAGCCGCGGGAAGTTGAATGGGCGCTGCCGCGTCAACCATGGCCTCGGTCAGGCCGACCACCTCTCCCACCGACGGACCCTTCATGCGCAGCGCCACGAGGAACGCTGCGATCTGCGGCGGCGTGGCCGCGCCGCCGAGGATGTCGGCCATCACCGCCGACGCCTCGGCTGTGGTGAGGTCGTGGCCGCCGGTCAACCGATCGAGGATGTACGCCCAGCCGCCCAGCTCGGCCACCGCTGGGTCGCCCGACACGGCGCTCAGGCGCTCCGGCGACGCTGACGGATGATCCGCCGACGTTCGCGCTCGGTCGAGCCGCCCCACACGCCGTCCTTCTCGCGGAAGCCGAGCGCGTACTCGAGACACGGCTCGCGCACGGCGCACTCCCCGCAGACCTCCTTTGCCGGGAGGGCCTCCTCGTCGAGCTCGGGGTCCGGATAGAAGATGGTCGGATCGAGGCCTCGACAGGCCGCCTTGCCTCGCCAGGATTGGGTCATCGACTCGTGTTCTCGGGGACGCGGATGGACGAGGGTCGAGTATCGCCGTCCGGCCACGCCGCTGTCCAAACGGTGACGGGTGCCACGTCGGTCGACCCGTCGTGGCACCCCCCGAGTGCGCAGAGGCTGCGGGCACCGCCGTACCATGCCCTCGCGGCCCGACACAGGAGCACCTCATGCTGCCCATCGCATTCGACCGATCCGAGGCCACTCGCCGATTGAGCGAGACCACCTTCGACGTGGTGATCGTGGGTGGGGGCATCACCGGTGTGGGCTGCGCCCTCGACGCCGCCGCCCGTGGGCTGCGCACCGCGCTCGTCGAACGAGACGATTTCGCCTCCGGTACGTCATCGAAATCCTCGAAGCTGGTGCACGGCGGCTTGCGCTACCTCCAGCAGGGCGACGTGCGACTGGTCTACGAGGCGCTGGCCGAACGACAACGCCTGCGGCACAACGCGCCGCACCTGGTGAAGGTGCTGCCCTTCCTGCTGCCCATGTTCAAGGGTCGTGACGGACTGGTGCCGGCCAAGCTGGCTCGCACCCTCGGCGCCGCCATGTGGGCCTACGACCTCACCGGCGGCGCCCGCATCGGGAAGCTGCACAAGCGCATCAGCGCCGAGAAGGCGTTGGCCTACATGCCCACCCTCCCCGCCGACCGGCTGGCGTCGTCGTACCTCTACTACGACGCCCAGGCAGACGACGCCCGACTCACGCTGGCCGTGGCCCGCACCGCGGCGGTGCGTCACGGTGCCGTGGTGGTGAACCGGGCGGAACTCGCCGCCGTGTGTCGCGACGGCGACATCTCGACGCTCACCGTGCGGCTGCGCGACGGCGACACGACCCGGGACGTCTCGGTGCGCACGGCGGCGGTGGTCAACGCGGCGGGCGTGTGGGCCGACGACGTCCGAGCGCTCGACGAAGGTGCACACCCCGACACCATTCGCCCGGCCAAGGGCATCCACATCACCGTCCCCTGGTCGAAGGTGCGCAACGAGATCGCCGCCGTGATCCCCGTCCCGAAGGACCGGCGCTCGGTGTTCGTCGTGCCGTGGGGCGACTTCACCTACGTGGGCACCACCGACACCGACTACGACGGACCCGTCGACGACCCCCAGTGCACCAGCGACGACGTCGACTACCTGCTGCGCGCCTTGAACCACTCGGTGGGCGGCGGCGTGGAACGCGACGACGTCCTCGGCACCTGGGCCGGTCTGCGGCCGTTGGTCAAGTCCGTCGACAGCGGGCGGACGGCTGATCTCAGCCGACGCCACAAGGTGGTCCACTCGGCCAACGGCGTGGTGACCGTCACCGGGGGCAAGCTCACCACGTACCGGGAGATGGCAGCCGACACCGTCGACCACCTGCTCGCCGAGGTGCTCACCGATCCCGGCACCCGCGAGCGGGTCAGTCGCCGCAGCCCCACCAAGCACCTGCGGCTCTGCGGGACCGAAGGCTACGCGGAGTTGCTCGAGCAGCCCGCCTCGGTGAGCGCCCACCTCACGGCCGCGCAGGTCATCCACCTCGCCGACCGCTTCGGCGACGAGACCCACACGGTGGCGGCCATGGTCGACGCCGACCCCACCCTGGGCGAACCACTGGTGGCAGGACTGCCGTACCTGCGCGCCGAGGCGCTGTTCGCCGTGCGCTACGAGATGGCCACCACCGTCGACGACGTCCTCACTCGCCGAACCCGCGCCCGCCTGCTCCTGCGGGATGCCAGCGCGGCGGCGGCCGAGTCGGTGGCTGATCTGATCGGTGACGAGCTGGGCTGGGACGCGGACGAACGCGAGCGGCAGGTGGAGGACTACCGTGCTCAGGTCCGCACCGAGCGCGAGGCCCCCGGCTTGGCGCCGAGCGGTCTCGTTCCCGCACCTGCCCCTGGAGGCTGACCATGGACCCCGAGCCCCGTACCACGTTGCCGCCGCTGGGGCCGGGGGTCCCGACCCCGCCCATCGCCATCACCGGCGGTGCCGACGCGGCAGCCACGGCCATCGATGCCCAGGCCGTCCCCGTACCGGCCGAGCTGGTGACCCGACTGGGTGACGTGTGTTCGGAGGTCGTCACCGACCCGGCCTCCACCGCCGAGGCGTCACGCGACTGGTGGCCACTCGCCATGATCTGGGCCACCGAGGGCCAGGTGCCCGCACGCGCCGCCGTGGTGGCACGACCGTCCTCCACCGAGGAGGTCGCCGCAGTGGCGGCGGCCTGCAACGAGGCACGGGTCCCGCTCACGGTGGCCGCCGGGCGGTCCGGGGTGTGCGGCGCCAGCGTGCCGGTGCACGGCGGCGTGGTGCTCGACATGTGCTCGATGGCCGGCATCACCTCGGTGGACGAGACCTCGCTGGTGCTCGACGTGGCCCCTGGCACCTTCGGCGACCACCTCGAGGCCGAGCTGCGCAGCCAGTACGGGCTGACCGTCGGGCACTGGCCGCAGTCGGTGGCCCTGTCGACGGTCGGTGGATGGCTGGCCTGTCGAGGGGCCGGGCAACTGTCCAACCGCTACGGCAAGATCGAGGACATGGTCGTCGGGCTCGACGTGGTGCTGGCGAACGGCACCGTGGTCCACACCGGGGGCAATGCCCGGGCGGCCACCGGGCCCGACCTCAACCAGCTCTTCGTGGGCTCAGAGGGCACCCTGGGCATCATCTGCGGTGCGCGCCTCCGACTCCACCCGTTGCCGCCTCACGAGCGTCGTGCCGCGTTCGGCTTCGCCAGCTTCGCCGACGGCCTCGAGGCATGTCGCCGCATTTTCCGGCGCGGCGCACGCCCCGCGGTGCTCCGCCTCTACGACGCCTTCGAGGCCGATCGCAACTACGACACCGGTGACCGCCACGTGCTGTTGGTGCTCGACGAGGGCGACATGGCGCTCACCAACGCCACCATGGAGGTGGTGGCGGAGGAATGTGACACCGCCGAGCGTCTCGACGACGGCCTGGTGGCGGCCTGGCTGTCGCACCGCAACGACGTCAGCGCCCTCGAGAAGGTCATCACCCGCGGACTGGTGGTCGACACCATGGAGATCACCGGGCCGTGGGCGGCGCTCCCGGCCATCTACGACGCCGCTACCGCCGCCATCTCCGCAGTGGACGGGACGCTGGTTGCCTCGGCCCATCAGTCCCACGCCTACAGCGACGGCGCGTGCCTGTACTTCACCTTCGCCGGGCAGGTCGAGCCCGAGGCCCGCGACGGCTACTACCGAGCGGTCTGGGACGCCGGGACGCATGCCGTGCTGGCCGCCGGCGGGGCGCTCAGCCACCATCACGGCGTGGGGATCAACCGCAGCCGCTTCATGAGCCAGGCACTCGGCACCGGGCTCGACGTCGTGGCCTCCGTGAAGGCGGCACTCGATCCCCACGGGATCCTCAACCCGGGCAAGCTCGGACTTCCCTCGCCCTTCGGTTCCCACGCCTTCGGCGGCACCCCGGCCACGTGAGCGACGGCGCCCCGACCACCGGCGGGTTCCTCCAGCCGTCCGCCATCGGCCGTGGGACCCTGGTCGGGGTGGCGCTGGTCGTGCCGCTCGGGTTGCTGCAGGGTCTCGCTCCCGCCGGGTCGGGCGTGGTGTGGCTCCTGCTGGGGCTCATCCTGGTGGCCATGGGCGTGGCCGGACGCACCGCCGCGTTGGCCGCCGCGGCCAACCCGCTCAGCAACGGCGCGCTGGCCGCTGCCGGCACGTTCGCGGTGGTGCAGTCGGCCAACATCGTGCTGCGTATCGCCCGCGGCGACGACATCGCCTGGGTCGGGATCCCGTTGATCCTGGGGGTGTGCACCTCGTGCGGAGCCATCGGTGCCTGGTTGACCATGTGGCGGCAGGCGGCGCGGGGTGACAGCATCGGCGACGCACCGTGAGAGCAGGGGGAGACACGCCATGAGCATCCTGGTCATCGACGTCGGCACCAGCGGCGTGCGCGCCGCGGTCGTGACCCCCGACGCCGAGGTCACCGCCGAGCACTACCGCGAACTGCTGCCCGACAGCCCTGCCGGCGGTCTGGTGGAGTTCGATGCCGCAGCCATGGCCACGGTCGTCATGGAGGTCGCCCAGCAGGCGTTGGCCGACGGCGGTCCGGTGGCGGGCGTCGGTGTCACCAACCAGCGGGCGTCCACGGTGGTGTGGGATCGGGCGACGTCCGTCCCAGTCGGCCCCGCCCTCGGATGGCAGGACCTGCGCACGCTGGGCGACTGCCTGGCCTGGCGAGCCGAGGGGCTGGCGGTGGCGCCGAACCACTCCGCCACCAAGCTGGTGCACCTGCTCGACGCCCACGATCCCGATCGCACCCGGGACCTCTGTTTCGGCACGGTCGACACGTGGGTCGCCTGGGTGCTGTCCGAGGGTGCACTGCACGTCACCGACGCAAGCAACGCGGCCATCACCGCTCTCACGGCACCGCTCCGCACCCCTGGGGGGGACACGGGCATCTTGGGCTGGGATGCGGCGCTGCTCGAGCGCTTCCGCATTCCCGAGGCGATGCTGCCCACCATCGTCGACTCGACCGGCGCGCTCGGGCCGGCATCTGCGCTTCCCGGTGCACCACCGATCTGTGGGCTGGCCGGCGACCAGCAAGCGTCGATGATCGGCCAGGGGGTGGTGTCCCCGGGTCCGGCCAAGATCACCTTCGGCACCGGCGGGATGTTGGACCTGGTGCTCGGACCGGAGCCGCCGGCGTTCACCGAACGCGGCGCCGGTGGCACCTTCCCCATCGTTGCTTGGAGCGATGGGGGCCGCGCCACCTACGGCCTCGAGGGCGTGATGCTCTCGGCCGGCACGAACGTCGAGTGGCTGCGCGACGACCTCGGCGTGATCCCGACGGCGGCGGCCTCCCACGAGGTGGCAGCCGGGTGCGAGGACACCGGCGGGGTGGTCTACGTGCCGGCCCTGCTCGGCCTCGGAACACCCCACTGGGACTACGGGGCCCGCGGAACGATGGTCGGTCTCACCCGCGGCACCGGCCGTGCCGAGTTGGTGCGCGCCGTGCTCGAAGGGGTCGCACACCGTGGTGCCGACCTCGTCGAGGCAGCCGAGACCGATGCCGGCCGCCCCATCGAGGCGGTGCGCATCGACGGCGGGATGAGCGACAACGCCACCTTCGTCCAGGCGGTGGCCAACGCCACCCAGCGTCCCGTCGAGGTGGCCCCGGTCACCGAAGCGACCACCCTCGGTGCCGCCTTCCTCGCCGGCCTGGCCGCCGGTACCTGGGGCAGCTGGGACGACGTGGCCGCCTCGTGGCGACCTCGTGCCCGGGTCGAGCCCACTGCTCGGCTCGACCGGGACCGTTGGCAGGCAGCGGTGGCGGCCGCCGGTGAGTGGATCCCCGAACTGTCGTCACTCGACTTCTGATGTCACCCACCGGTCGTCGACGTGCCGCCATCACCGCCGCGGCACTGGGCGTCGTGGTGATCGCCCCCTCCGCCTGCGGCGTGGAGGTGGACAGCGGGTGGCCGGCCACCACCGAGGTACCCGTGCCCGCCGAGGTCACGGGCGAACCCGACCACCTGCTCGAAATCCCGCCGGGGGCCAGCGAACTGCCGACACTGACCGTGCCGGTTGGTACCAGCGTCACCTGGCTGAACGACCCCGACAGCGAGGAAGACCACTGGTTCGTGAGCGACGGCCCCGGCGACATCGAGTCGGCCACCTTGCAGCCGGGCAACTCCTACAGCCACCGTTTCGACGAGCCGGGCACCTTCGAGTACTTCTGCCGCATCCACCCCGAACTGCGCGGCACGGTCGTGGTCGAGTAGCTGTCCGACCACCCCGCTGCCCACCCCGCTGCCTGGCCGGTTCCCGTTCAGGTGCCCCGGCGTCCTAGGCTGCGCCACTGGATCGTCGAACGACCGCCCCACGGAGGACCGAGACCGAATGGACTTCAACCTGCTGCGCCGGCGCACTGCCGAGGTCGACGAGCAGCATCGAGCGGCCATGGCCACCATCGATGACGACCTGCGAGCGTTGCACTTCTCCGACGACCCCGAACGGGTCGCCTCTCGTCGCCGCTTCCTGCGCCGTGCAACGGGCACCGTGCTGGCGGTCGGGGCGGTCTCGGTTCCTCTCGGTGGTGTGCTGACCGGCGCCGCCGCGCAGGACGACGACGAGGCCGTCAACGACGACGCGGTGGCCGACGGCGAACTCGGCCGCTGGTGCGACGCCGAGGAACCGCTGGACCTCGACGATGACGACGTTGCCCTGGTGGCGTTCGCCGAGTCCGTGGAGCGCGCTGCCGCCGCGTTCTATACCGAGGCGGTCGACTCGCTTCCCCTGCCTGCGGCGGTGGCTGAGTCCGCTCGCCTCTTCGCTCGGCACCACACCGAGCACGGTGACGCACTCAACTGCCTCATCGGTGGTGAGCAGCGCGATGCCGACCCCGGGTTGGTCGACGCCCTCGTCCCCCAACTGGTGGGTATCGAGACCGAGGCGCTCGTCGAGTTGTTCTACGAGCTCGAGGAATCCGCTGCGGCCACCTACTACGTGGCCATTGGCGAGTTCGACGAGGCTCGGGCCGCTGGTGCCGCCTCGCGCATCCTGCCCGTGGAAGCCCAGCACGCCGTCGTGTGGGCCGAGCAGCTCGGCATGGACCTCGAGGACTACGTCCCCACCTTCCAGGGCGCCGAGGGTGCGCTCGAGCCTGGTGCGGACGCCGCAGCGGCCGGCGAGGACGAGACGGACACCGATGACGATGCAGCCGAGGAGGAGTCGTGACCACGCCAACCCAACGACCGGCCGTTGACCTCGCCCGCGACGAGATCCGCCGGGAGCTCCGGGCGGCACAGGCCGACCAGCGTGCCGCGTTGCCGGCCTGGCGACAGGCCATGGCTCGCACCTTCGGTGGCGGTCGTGCCGCCGACGCCGCTGACAAGGCGACGCTGCTGGGTCTGCCCACCGATCGACGCGGCTTCCTGCGGGTGGGCGGGCTCACCGTGACCCTCGGGGCCCTGGCCGCTGCATGCGGCGAGGACAGCGACACCGGTCTCACTCGCACCGGCCAGACCGTCCCTACCACCGAGCCCCCGCCCGAAGCGCTGCCGTCGTCGGAGGAACTCGATCTCGACCTCCTGCGCACGGCCAGTTCCATCGAGGCGTTGGCCGTTGCCACCTACCAAGCGGCCATCGACGCCGACTGGCTCGTCGATGCCGCGGTGCGTAGCACCGCAACCCTCTTCGCCGAGCAGCACGCCGAGCACCTCGCGGCGCTGTCCGACACGCTGTCCGACATCGGCGGCCAGCCCTACACCGAACCGAACCCCTTCCTCGCTGCAGAGGTCGTCGACCCCGAGGTCGACGGGATCGGCGAGATCGAAGAGGACGAGGAGCGCCAGACCGCGGTGCTCAACCTGGCGTACCAGCTGGAGAACGTCGCCAGCCAGACCTACACCTCGGCAGGGCTGCTCCTGACCACGGCCGACCTCCGCCAGGTGGCCATGTCCATCGGTGCGGTGGAGTCCCGTCACGTGGCCGTGATTCTCGGCGTCGTGGGTGACCCCCAGGTTCCGTTCGCATTGGGCCGCACTGTTGGTGCTGCCCCCGAAGAAGCCTTCGTCGGTCCCTGACCTGTCGCCGTCGGTCGTCTGGCGTTGGTCTCGACGCCGGCCGAGTCGGTCGGCGCCGCTAGTCCTCGTCGTCGCGGAGGTCGATGATGCTCTCGGTGCCGCCGTGGGGACCAGGCCAGATGGCGTCGGCCCCGGGGTCGTCGAACCAGTGGCCACGCGAGTCGAGGTAGCGGAACCGGTACACGGCCCCAGGCTGCACCACGACGGAGGCAGTCCGCACCGGACCCTTCTTCCGCAGGGGGGTGGCCAGCGGGTCCCAGTCGTTGAAGTCCCCGACGACCGAGACCTTGTCGTCGAGCCACTCCACCGGGACGGAGAACGTAACCCTCACGCCCTTGTCCCGAGGGCGAACCGTCTTCTCGATCATCGGTGGATTCCTCCGTGCTGCTGTCGAGTGGCGCCAGTCGCCACCCACATACATGGTGCTCGTCCCTTCGGCTGCTGCGCAGGGTCCTTCGACCCCATGGTCGATGAACTCTCGGCGTCCGTCGGCTTACCGGTCGGTGGCTGTCGCTCCCTCATCCATCTGCGGCACAATGGAGGCGACGGTGAGCTGGCCGGGTGACCGCGGCACGACATGATCGTGTCGAGGAAGGTCGGGGCTCCACAGGGAAGGGTGCTGGCGCGAGCCAGGCAGGGCGACCTGACGGAAAGTGCCACAGAGAACAGACCGCCGATGACCTGCTCGGGCAACCGGGCGGGCACAGGTAAGGGTGAAACGGTGCGGTAAGAGCGCACCAGCATCCCGGGTGACCGGGATGGCTCGGCAAACCCCACCCGGAGCAAGGCCAAGTGTGGGTACGGGTTCCCGCCCGACGCCTCCTCGGAGGTGTCGCCCACTGGTGGGCCGCACAGATGGATGGTCACCGAACCGGTGTCCCGAAAGGGTCCGGGGAACAGAACCCCGCCTACAGGCCGGCTCATCGTCACCCCCGCTCTGACCACGGTGTGTGTGATTTCGAGGTCCCAGTGCCTGTGATCGTTCCGTCGCTGCACCCCCGGCCGTTCGAGCATCGAAGCGACTGGCAGTCTCCCACTGCGTGTCCCCCCACCAGCTGAGGTGCTCGCTGCCAGAGCGTCAGGCGAGGTCGCACCGATCGTGGAGCGGCCCGTCAGGGACTTCGAGCGATGGTGACCATCGAGCGCTCGTTCCCGTAGAGGAGGCCATCGACGACCGCCGACCGGAAGAGACCCCGAGACGGCGACGCCTGCGTGGCGTCTCCCCGGGCGGCCATGCCGAACCCATCGGCTAGCGTGACCGGCGAGCGAGACAGCCACTGCACGGCTGCCGCGCATCGAAAGGAGCCGCGGGGTGGATCAACCGAGTCAGAGCGGCGGAGCCGGGCCTGTTGGCGTAGGTGGCGGCGCGGTGCGCGCCGGCATCACCGCCGTTGGTTCGGGGATCGGTCAGTCGGTGGTCGACGCCTGTCGGCTGGCCAAGGGTCGCATCGAGATCATCGGCTTCGATGCCAACCCGTTCGCCTACGGCGCCGCCGACTGTGACGGCTTCGCGACGGTTCCGCTGTCAGCGGACGAGCGCTATGTGGACGTCCTCGTCGACAAGGCAGTGGAGCACGGCCTCGACATTCTGGTGCCCGGACTCGACGACGACCTACTGGTGTTCGCCGCAGCGCGACAGCGCTTCGAGGCCAAGGGCGTTGAGGTCCTCGTCGCGCCCGAGCGGGCGGTGCAACTGACTCGGGACAAGCTGGAGTGGAGCCGCGCCCTGCATCCGCTCAGTGAGATCATCGTGGCCGGCTACACTGCGGCGGAGGCAGCTGCGCTCGTGGCCTCGGGCGATCTCGACCTGCCGCTACTGGCCAAGCCGTCCGGGGGCTCGGGTTCCGCCGGGGTGCAGGTCATCACCGATGCCGCAGTGCTTTCCTCGGTGGACGCCGGCCAGGTGGTCCAGCCCCTGCTGCTCCCTTCGTCCAGCGACCCCGATGCCCGGGTGGTGGCCAACGCCGTCGCCGCTGGCCGTCTCGTGCAACGCGCTGAGGTGTCCTACCAACTGCTGCTGGGCGCGGATGGCGAGGTCCTGGGCCGGATGGCCACCCGCAACCGGCTGAAGGACGGCATCCCGATCGAGATCGTCGAGATCGACGACCAGCCATGGTGGGACGCCCTGCAGCCGGTGCTGGCTCACCTGCGCGACCTCGGCGTGACCGGGCCGGTCAACTTCCAAGGGCGCATGACCGAACAGGGTCCCCGGGTGTTCGAGATGAACCTACGCTACACCGGCATCACCGGGTTGCGATCCCTCCTCGGATTCAACGAAGTTGAGGTGGGCATCGCCGCCGCGCTCGGTCACACACCGCCACCCATTCCCAGAGGCCGGGGACGCCAGCGGGTCGGAGTGCGCCAGGTGGCTGCTCGCGTGCGACCGGCGCCAGCCAAGGCCGACGGCACGCCACCGCCATCCACGGTCCTGGTGACTGGTGCCACCGGCTGGTTGGGTCGACATCTTGTTGCTCGACTCGATGCCGATCCACAGGTCGCTCGGGTCGTTGCCCTCGTGCGGTCACCCGAGCGTGCCGACGAGTGCCAGTTCTCCGAGGACGTCGAGCTGTTGACCGTCGCCGACTGGACCGGAACCGACGGCGAGCGGCTCGATGAGGTCGATGCCGTGGTGCACGCCGCTGCCGATCGCGATCCCAGCGATCCCACGGGGAAAGCCGATGATCTCTCGCTGCTGCGGACCCTCCTCCGCTCGGCACTGGCCTATCAGGTGCCCCGCTTCGTCTATCTCTCCAGCCAGAGCGTGTACGGCACGTCCCGGCCGACACCGTGGTCGGAGGACCTCGCTCCGGCCCCCGAGACCGTCTACGGCCTGAGCAAGCTGGCGGGCGAGGAACTCGTCGAGTTGGCGAACGCCACCAACAACGGAACCGCGGCGGTGTCGCTCCGACTGGCGAAGCTCTACGGGGCGATGGAGGGCCTGCGCTGGACTGAGCTCGTCCACCGCTTCGCGTTGCAGGCCGCCACTCAGGAGCCGATCCGGATCGTCGGCGGCGATCAGGCGTTCGATCTCCTCCACCTCGAGGACGCTCTGGAGGCCATCGCTCTCGCGGTCCTGCCCGGACGACGGCCGCTGCGCGGCGCCTACAACGTGGGCTCCGGCACGGCGACGTCGATCCTCGAGGTGGCCGACGCTGCTCTCGCTGCCGTCGGCGGTGACCACAGCTCGGGCCGCACCCTCGAGCCCGCTACCGATACCCCCCTGGTGTTCCAGATGGATGTCACCAGGTTCCGGGCCGCCACGGGTTGGGTCCCCACGAGATCGTTGGCCGACGACATGGAGCACCTGGTGCGCCTGGCCGACCGATCGGGGCGGAGCGCGTGAGCCCACCATCATCCACGCCAGTGGTGCCGGTGTCCACGGCCTACCGACCCTATCGGGGCCAGCGAGTCCTCGACCTCACCATCTGCACCCTCCTCGCCTTCCCCACCTTCATGCTGTGCCTCGTCTGTGCTGCAGCGGTGAAGGCGACCTCGCGGGGTCCGGTGTTCTTCCGCCAGGAACGGATCGGCCTGGGCGGCCATCCCTTCGAGATCGTGAAGTTCCGCACCATGGTCGACGATGACAACCCGATCGTTCTCGATCCCAGCCGCATTACCGCAGTGGGACGGTTGCTCCGGCACCTCTCGCTGGACGAGCTGCCGCAGTTCATCAACGTCTGGCGAGGCGAGATGAGCATCGTCGGGCCACGCCCCACGCTTCGTTATCAGGTCGAGCGCTACAGCGAGGAGCAACGTCTCCGGCTGTGCGTGCGTCCAGGACTCACGGGCCTCGCCCAGGTCAAAGGGCGCAAGTCCCTGACCTGGGCCGAACGCATCGAGTACGACATCGAGTACGTGCGCAGCCAGTCGCTCCTCGGTGACCTCCGCATTCTCGCCACCACGCTCACTATCCTGTTCACCGGCGCCGGAGGCGACGGCGAGGTGGTGGGGCCCGCCCCCCACGCCGCCGCTGGCACCACCCCCCCCCCCGAGGTGTTCCAACCGCCCGCCGCCCC
>JAFIEP010000032.1 GCA_020832495.1 Acidimicrobiia bacterium
TCCGCTCACGGGCGCACGGCGAGACGCCGTGTTCATGGACCCGACCGACGCCGCCGCCCAAGGCGTCGCCCACGGCGGCCGGGTGGGGGGGCGGTGCGCCACCGGGGGGGACCAGGGTCGGGGGCGCCCGGGCCACCTGCCCGCCCCGCGACCCCCCCGGGGGCGCCCCGCAGCCCCCCCCCCCCGCCCGCGGCGACGCCGCGGGCGGCGGCGTCGGTCGGGTCCATGAACACGGCGTCTCGCCGTGCGCCCGTGAGCGGATCCTTGTCGGACCACACCATGCTGTTGAACTGCTTGCCCCGGCGGGTGGCCACGGTGAAGCACCCCTCGGGCAGGGCGGGCGACGTCGCCACCACCGCAGCGAACTGCCCGCGCCCCGATGGTGTGGGAAACGCACCGTCGGCGCAGAGGTGACGCCCACCCCACTGCACGGCGTCCCCGGTCATGCGCAACGCCTCGATCCCGGCGTAGGTGGGCACCACCTCGGCGATCTCTCGGCGCAGGTCGACGTTGGTGGGCCAGGAAAAAGCACCGGCCAACTCCGGACGCACCCGGGTGGCCACGTGGGCGAAGAGTCGCCACTCGGTGCGGGCCTCGCCCACCCGGCGGGGGATCTCCGGGCTGTAGGCGATCCGTCGCTCGGTGGTGGTCTCGGTCCCACCCCCCTCTTGTTCGTAGCGGGTGGTGACCGGCAACAGCACCACGTCCTCGCCGGGCACGAGCATCTGGGTCGACACCACGATGTCCTGGTGCACCCGCAGCGGCACCTGCTCGAGCGCGGCGGCCATGCGGGGCGGATCGGGCAACACGTCGAGGAAGTTGCCGCCGCTCATCCACAGCACGTCGAGTTCGCCCCGCTCGATTGCTTCGGGCATCTCGGCTGCGGTGAGGCCCGGCGCGGAGGGCACGTCGAACCCCCACTGTTCGGCCAGTGCGGCGGCGTTTGCCTCGTCCACGGCCACGCCGCCGGGCAGCGCCGTGGCGTAGCAGCCCATCTCGGCGCCCCCCTGCACCCCGGAGTGACCCCGAAACGGCATGAGCCCGGCACCGTTGCGACCGATGTTGCCCCGGGCGAGGGCCACGTTCACGATGGCCCGCACCGCACCCACCGCATCGGTGTGCTGGGTGATGCCCATCGACCACAACAAGATGGCCGAGCCGGCACCGGCGTAGAGATCCACGAAGGCGTCGAGGGTGGTGGCGTCGACCCCCGCCATGGCCAACAGGCCATCACGCCGTTGCTCCCCCAGGGCGGCTTCGAGCGTGGCCCACCCTTCGGTGTGGCGCTCGATGAACTGGCGATCCAACGCCCCTCGTTCCACCAGTCGCTGCAGCACGGCGTTGGCGAAGGCCACGTCACCACCTGGGCGCACCGGCACGTGCAGGTCACACATGCGGGTACCGAACACCGCCGACTCGGCGCTCGACGGCACCCAGTACCGGTCGAGGCCGGGCTCCAGATAGGGGTTGACCACCGCCACCTTCGTGCCATGACCTCGGCGGGCCTCGTAGAGGTGCTTCATGAACACCGGTTGGTTGTTGGCCGGGTTGGCGCCCCACACCACGAGCAGATCGGTCTCGAGCACATCGGTCAACGAACACGTACACGCCGCCACCCCGATGGACTCCTTCAGGGCAACGGTGGAGGGGGCGTGGCACACCCGGGCGGCGGAGTCCACCGAGGCGATGCCCAGGGCCCGGGCTGCCTTGCCGGCGACGTAGTAGGTCTCGTTGGTGAGCCCACGAGAGGTGACGTACATGGCCGAGCGTTCCCCGCCCGCAGCCCGCAGGCCGTCGGCCACCACGTCGAGCGCCTCGTCCCACGACACCCGCGAGAACCCTTCCTCCCCTCGGCGGCGGCGCATGGGGTAGGCCAACCGTCCGAGCCGCCGGAGTTGGTCGCCTCGGTGGCGGGACAGCGCAGCACAGTCCGACAGCACGATCGGGTCGATCGGGTCGGCGGTGTTGACCTCGAGCAGGCGCAGGCGGGTGGTGCACAGGTGGATGCCGTCGATCGTCCAGTCGTGCAGGCCGGCCACGCCGAGCGCACAGCCGTCGCACACCCCTTTGGTCAGCACGTCCCAGGCGTAGCGGGGATGGGCCCGGTTGTCCCACAGCACCTCGAGCATCTCGCGCTCGTGCCGTGGTTTCGTGTGACCGATCCCGGTAGGCGACAGTCCGACCCACAGGTCGGGGCGGAGCGGGATGCGACGACCCATGGATTCGCACCGTAGCCCGCACCCCTCCCCAGCTGTCGACGCCGGCAACGGGAGGTGCAGGGGTTCAACCGTGGAGCGCCTCGGGGCTGTAGACGTTCATACGCCCGTCGCGTGCGAAGCCAGCGAGCAGCAGACCGGCGCGCCGGGCGGTGGCCACCGCCAAGGCCGACGGCGCCGACACCGCCACCAGCGCGCTGAAGCCCGCTGCCCACGCCTTCACCACCATTTCGAACGAGGCCCGACCGCTCACGTACAACCCGAGGTCCCGCGCTGGTAGCTGCTCGGCCATGAGCAGGTGTCCGACCACCTTGTCGACGGCGTTGTGACGGCCGATGTCCTCACGCACCACGCCGATCGACCCGTCGAGGTCGAAGGTGGCCGCCGCGTGCACCGCGCCCGTCCGGGCGAACAGCTCCTGGTGTGGTCGAACCGCGTCGGGTACCCGCACCAGCACGTCGAGCGACCATGCCGGCACGTCGCCGAGCGGCTGGAGTCGATCAGTGAGCTCGTCGATGCTGGTCGAGCCGCACAGTCCGCACGACGACGACGCCGTCGACAACCGCGGCTCGCCGACGGGCGCGAGGCCCCCCGTGTCGACGCTGACCACGTTGGGGTCGTCGAGCGTCGGTGGGCCTTGCCGGCCGTGGCGACAACTCTGCACTGGCGCGCCGTCCAGCCGCCCGTCGGTGAAGCAGAACCCGGCCGCCAGTTCGAAGTCGTGGTCCGGGGTCCGCATGGTGGTGGCCACCAGCGTGCCGTCGAGGTGGATCTCGAGGGGTTCCTCGACCACCAGGTCGTCCGGCACCGGTCGGGACTCACCGTCCGCGTAGCGGGTGGAGAGCACCCGGTTGATCGCGCCCTGTGACATGGGTGGAGCGTACCGGTGGGAGGCTCGTCAGCTCACGGGTCGAGGCCCAGCTCCCCACAGAGCACCACGGCGGCCCGAGCGACGTCGCCGTCGAAGCGGGTGGGCCAGGCCTCGAGCAGTCGCCATCCCATGCGACGCAGCACCCGGTGGCGCACGATGTGCGCCGTCGGACCGGCGGGGTGCACGGCGCACTCGAGCCCCACGGCATCAGCGCCGTCGCCCACCACCAGGTCCAACGTCATGGCACCGACCGGATAGTGCTGACGGACGACGACGCCGGCCCGGTCGAGTTCGGTGGCCAGTTGCCGCACCCAGGGGGTGTCGGCCGGGGTCAGCGGCGGCGGCAGTTGCGGCGGTCGCTCGGCGTGACGGAGAAAGTCCGCCAGCAGGCCGGCCGGCGGTTCACGCAGCGACGTCACCACCACCAGCCGTTGGCGCGCCCGGGTGACCATGACGTTGAACAGGTTGGGGTCCTCCACGAACCGACGGCTGGCGGCCGCGGTGTCGTCGTCGAGCGCCAGCGACACCACCATGAGGTCGCGTTCGTTGCCCTGGAACGCGTGGACGGTCCCGACCCGCAATCCGAAGGCGGTGATGTCCTCGAGGGTGAATCGGTCCAGCACGGCGTGCTCGAGCGCGTCGGCGTGCGCACGGAACGGCGTGACCACCCCGATAGAGCGGCAACCGTCGGCCACGGCCTGCTCCACGAGCGTCATTGCCTCGGTCACCTCACGGCGGTTCACCCCATCCTCCTCGCGTTGCCCGTCGACTCGACGCACGTCGATGGCGCGCTGTCGGTCGTTGCGGGGATGACGCGTGACGATGTGCACCGGCACCGGCGAGAAGCGGGCGGCCGGGAACTCGACGAGGTGCGGCACCGACCGGAAGTGCTCCTCCAGCCAGACCGGGGCGGCCACCGCCGTGGCGGCATCGAAGGCGCTGGAACGACGCACGTCCAGCCGGCTGCGAACCACCGGTGGCAAGCCGTGGGCTCGCAGCACGTCCTCCACGGCGGCGTCGGCCACGAACGACACATGCCGGAGCTGGTGGGGATCGCCCACGATCATGGCCCGAGCGCCGCGAGCGAGTGCGGTGGCCGCCCGAGGAAGGTCGATCTGCGACGCCTCGTCGAGGATGACCAGGTCGAACATGGCGGCCTCTGCGGGAAGGAGATCGTCGATGTCGCGCAGCGTGCCCACCCACAACGGCAGGGCGGCGAGCAACGCAGCCGGGTCGACGTCGCGCAGCATCCGGCGACGAGCCGCCCGCCCGGCTCGCAAGGCGGTGGCCAAAGCGGCAGCGGCCTGCCGAGCCGGGCGCGCTCGCGCCGCGCCGCTGCGGCTGGCCACGTCGAGGAGCCCACCGGCGGCGGCGAGCCGTTCCTCCACTGCCGCCTCGACTTCGTCCCACCCGGCACCGACGGACGTGCCTCCCTGGCTGGCCAACTCTGCGGCGATCCGCCGATCGCCGGCCACTTCGACGGCGTGCCGTAGGCGATCGAGTGGCACCCGGTCGGAGGCGCCGACCAGTCGCCGGAGCGAACGGTCGGCCCGGCGCTGTCGGCGCTCCGACCACCACCCGTTTCCGGGGTCGGCGGCCCGTCGCACCAGGTCATCGAGGCGGGACAGGTCGACGTCGGGGGTGAACGCCCCCGGTGCAGCCATTTGGGCGAGTGCACCGCTCCTGCGCTCGGCTCGCTCCGCACGGCGCTCCCGTTCGAGCACTTCCCGCACGGCGTCGAGCGTCCACTCCAGCCGCGACTGGGCCTCGGTGTAGCGGCGCCGCAACTCCCCGACGGACCCGGCGGCCACGGCGCCGTCGAGCCCGGCCGCCATCTCGGCCGCCAACTCACGTCGACGCTGCGAACCTCCGAACACCACCGGCGACGGCCCGGGTAGTGCGGCCAAGCGGTCGGCGAGCACCTCTACGGCGTGCTCGGTCTGCGCCGCCAGCAGCACACTGGCCCCCGAGGCGAGCGCGTCGAGCGCGCCGGCCACGGCCACCTGCGTCTTGCCGGTGCCTGCCGGACCGGCCACCACCACGATCGGGTCGTGGCGGGCCCGGCGGAGGGCGTCGTGTTGGGCGGCGGTCAACTCGACGGGCGGGTCGTACGGCGGCACGGCCGACCGGGGCCCGCCCGTGTGGTCCTCGGGTGCCAGCACGGCGGCCACCGCCGTCCCCGACACCCCCGGTGTCACCGCCCACGATCGCAAGGCGGAACCCAGATCGACTGCCTCGACTGCTCGACCGAGGTAGAGCCCCGAGCCGACCACGGCCGACAACCCCTCGGTGCCACGGCGTCCAGTCGGGTTCTCCGCGCCGACGAGCTGCACCGTGCCGAGACCGCACGCCGCCACCACCCGGTTCACCCAGGCGGCGAGTGCGGGGAAGCGACCCAATGACTCCCGGGTGATCTCGTAGCGAGCCGGAGGGAAGGGAACCTCGGACTCCAACGTCTCGAGGCTCTCGTCGGCGCCGGCCAACGCCGTCAGCTCGACATCGCCCGCCCGCACCAGACGGGCTGTACCCGAGAGGCGCTCGAGCATACCGGTGGCGATCCCCACCGGCGCGCTCAGCAGCGGATGCAGCACGTCGACGGGGCCGTCGCCGTCGTCGAGCGTGCCCGCCAACCACACCCATCCCACGCGGAGCAGGTGCTCGTCGGGGTGGAGGGCATCGACCGCAGCCAGCCGCCGAGCCGCCTCCCGAGACGACGCGGGGATCGGCACACCCTCGACGTCCTCGAAGCGCCCGCCGTAGCTCGGGCCCAACAGTTCGCCGACCTCGACGTCGGTGCCCAACCAGACCAGTGAGCGCCCTGCGGTGGTGACGTCGAGTTCGGCGCGACGCCGCGCAGCCCCACCGGGGGCGAGGTCGGCCAGCGCGGCC
Source organism: Acidimicrobiia bacterium (assembly GCA_020832495.1). GTDB lineage: Bacteria > Actinomycetota > Acidimicrobiia > Acidimicrobiales > Acidimicrobilacustridaceae > JAFIEP01. Next base: position 5,977 of record JAFIEP010000032.1, read on the forward strand.
AGCACCGCAGCACAGGTGGGGGTGGGATCGCCCATCGGCGCCCGACGCTATCGCCCTCCATCGTCTGGCCTCGTCCACGGGGGCCACACCCCCGCCCGACTGCGCGCAACCAACCACCGAGGTGGTGGCCCACTGCGCGCAGTCGCCTCGCGACCCGCACCCCCGCCCGACTGCGCGCCACCAACCCCCCAGGTGGTGGGCCACCGCGCGCCGTCGCCTCGTGGGCCGCCCCGGCGCCCCCCAGCGGCCCAACGGGGCGCGGCGCCGGCCACCCCCCCCCCGGGGGGCCCCCCCCGCCGCTGACTCGTTCGTTGATCAGATCCTGGCGGCGCAGCGACGACCTGGTGGGGTCGACGCCGGTCCACCGCAGCGGATCAGAAGTCCATGTCACCGCCGGGCATGGCCGGGGCGGCGTCTTCGGGAGCGTCGGCGATGACGACCTCGGTGGTGAGGAACAGCGCCGCGATCGACGCTGCGTTCTGCAGCGCAGAGCGGGTCACCTTGGCGGCGTCGATGATGCCGGCCTTCACGAGGTCCTCGTACTCACCGGTTGCGGCGTTGAGCCCCTCGGATGCTCCTTCGAGGTTACGCACCCGCTCCACCACGACACCGCCCTCGAGGCCGGCGTTCACGGCGATCTGGGTCAGCGGTGCCTCGAGCGACTTGGCCAGCATGCGAGCGCCGGTGGCCTCGTCGCCGGTGAGGTCCTTGGCCCGGTCGAGGACCTTGGCCTGCGCCCGTAGCAGCGTGACACCACCGCCGGCCACGACACCCTCTTCGATGGCCGCCTTGGTGGTGCTGACGGCGTCCTCGATGCGGTGCTTCTTCTCCTTGAGCTCCACCTCGGTGGCGGCGCCGACCTTGAGCACGGCCACACCGCCCGACAGCTTGGCCAGGCGCTCCTGGAGCTTCTCCCGGTCGTAGTCGGAATCGGTGTTGTCGATCTCGGCCTTGATCTGGCTGATGCGGCCGGCGACGTCGTCGGCGCTGCCGGCGCCCTCGACGATGGTGGTCTCGTCCTTGGTCACCACCACCTTGCGGGCGGTGCCGAGCAGGTCGAGCGTGGCGTTCTCGAGCTTGAGGCCGACCTCTTCGGTGATGACCTGACCACCGGTGAGGATGGCCATGTCCTGGAGCATCGCCTTGCGGCGGTCGCCGAAGCCGGGCGCCTTGACCGACACGCTGTTGAAGGTGCCACGGATCTTGTTCACGACCAGCGTGGCCAGGGCCTCGCCCTCGACGTCCTCGGCGATGATGACCAGCGGCTTGCCCGACTGCATGACCTTCTCGAGCACGGGGACCATGTCGCGCACGGCGGAGATCTTCGAGCCGACGAGCAGGATGTAGGGGTCGTCGAGGACGGCCTCCATGCGCTCGGGGTCGGTCACCATGTAGGGCGAGATGTAGCCCTTGTCGAAGCGCATGCCCTCGACGAGGTCCATCTCCATGCCGAAGGTCTGCGACTCCTCGACCGTGATGACACCGTCCTTGCCCACCTTGTCGATGGCTTCGGCGATCATCTCACCGATCTCGGTGTCGGCCGAGGAGATGGCGGCCACCTGAGCGATCTGCGACTTGTCGTCGACGTCGTTGGCCACGGCACGAATGGCATCGACCGCAGCTTCGGATGCCGCCTCGATGCCTCGCTTGAGCGACATCGGGTTGGCACCGGCGGCCACGTTACGCAGTCCCTCGTGCACCATCGACCAAGCCAGGACGGTGGCCGTGGTGGTGCCGTCGCCGGCGACGTCGTCGGTCTTCTTGGCCACTTCCTTGACCAGTTCGGCACCGATCCGCTCGAAGGGGTCCTCGAGATCGATCTCCTTGGCGATCGACACCCCGTCGTTGGTGATGGTGGGGGCGCCCCACTTCTTGTCCAGCACCACGTTGCGACCCTTGGGGCCGAGGGTGACTCGAACGGCGTCGGCGAGTTGGTCCATTCCGCGTTCGAGTGCCCGACGAGCAGACTCGTCGAACTCGATGATCTTGGGCATCGGTTTCCTCCGTTGGATGGCCGGCGGCGCTGCCGCTTCCGTTGTCCGTAGCAGCGCACCCGGTGCGTCGTTAGCACTCTGGGGGTGCGACTGCTAACAGGAAAGCAGACTCTGCGGGGTGTCGCAACCTCCGCGCCCACGACGGACCGGGTTCGGGGCCACTCGACTGCGCAGCCGACCTGCTCTTGACAGAAGGCATCGACGTATCTACGTTTTCCGATGTGCCTTCGGAAAACGTAGAGCAGTCGAAATTGGCGGGGCCAGTGGTGACCACCGATCGGCGGACCCGCAAGCGGGCGGCCCGACGCGACCAGCTGCTCGATCTGGCCGCCGAGCTGGTGGCCACCTCAGGGGTGGACGGCCTCACCATGGCCGCCCTGGCCGAAGCGGCCGACTACGCGCCGGCGTCGCTCTACACCTACTTCTCCTCACGTAGTGCCCTGCTCGCCGCACTGCAACAACGAGCACTCGACACCTTGCGGGCGGTGGCCGAGGCCCAAGTCGACGCCTGGAGCGCACACCGCGGCGACGACGCCGACGACGCCGCGGGTCGCCTCCACTGTCTCGCCCGGCTGTGGGCCTTCTCCGACCTGTTCCTCAGCGCCCCCGAGCAGCACCCTGAGGAGTTCCGCCTCCAGCAGCAGCTCCTCGTCGCCACCGACGCGGAGGAGATCGACGACGCCGCCGCGGTGGTACCAGCCGCCATGGCCGTGCTCGCTGTGCCCACCCGTCTGCTCGTCGACGCCGCCGACGCCGGGGCCATCGACACCGCCGAGCAGATGGCCGATCCCCTCGGCCGACCCGTCGACGGCGCCGTCGGCCGCACCCTTGCCTGGGTGGTGGCCCTCAACGGTGCGCTGCTGACCGACGGGCTGGCCACCGGACTCCCCACCACCGGACGACATCTCGGGGAGCAACTCACCGGCGCACTGTTGCGCGGCTGGGGTGCCGACCCGGCGAGCGTGCACCACGCACGTGAACTGTCCAGTGACTGGGTGCGCCACGCTCACCAGGCGCACGCCGCCCGCCCCGAATCCACCGACCATCGCCGATCCGACGAAGGACCGACGCCATGACCACCGTTGCCACCATCGTCGTCGCCGTCACGGCAGGAGCGCTCCTGTGGACGTTGGCGGAGTACCTGCTCCACCGGTTCGCCATGCACTGCCTCAAGGGCAAGGGCATCATGAGCCGGGAACACCTCGAACACCACGTCCACTCGTCGTGGCACTTCTCCCGCACCCACCTGATGAGTTGGGCCGGCATGCTGGCCGTCGGCTTCGGACTGTGGATGCCGTTGGCCTGGTGGGCCACCGGCCCGGCGATCGGCCTGGCCGTGGCCGTCGGGTGGGCACTGGGCTACTTCTTCTACGAGCTCCAACACGCCCTGGCCCACCTGAGGGGACCGTCGGGCGGCTACGGCACCTGGCTCCGGCGCCACCACTTCCACCACCACTTCGGGCACCCGATGGCCAACCACGGCGTCACGCTCCCCGTGTGGGACCGGGTGTTCGGCACCTACGAGCGACCCGAGCGGGTGCGAGTCCCCCGGCGGCTGGCGCTGCCGTGGATGGTCGACGACGACGGTGAACTGCGCCCGGAGTACGCCGAGGACTACGAGCTGGTCGGTCGAGCGACCGACAGCGAGCGGCTGGCCGGCCTCGACCGAGCTCGTGCCTTTGCCTCGGTGGCACCTGCGGACTGAGGGGCCAGCGGCAAGCAGCCCGACACCACGCGGCTGCATGTCGGCTCACCGCTGGCGGGTCACGTCGATCGCTGCTGTCGCTGCCACAACGCCGAACGCCGGCTGCACCCACCCGAGTGGTGCAACCGGTCGAACGGCCCCTGTGCTGCTGGACTGTCCCTCCACTGCGATCGTGGTCCAAGGATCGGCCCCTCACCGCCGCGCACTTGAGCACGATGGGCCGATAGGACCTGGCAAATGAGCCGAACGACCGGGTCACCCGGCTGCGTTCGGTAGCTGCCCACCTGGGGTCGGGCGTGGCCTGCGACCGACCCGAGGCCGACCGCGCCGGGCTCAGCCCCCGGCGACCGCCTGCATGATCGACAGCGTGCCCCCCTCGGGGACGGGGGTGTCGAGGCCGTCCATGAAGCGGACGTCGTCGTCGTCGACGAACAGGTTCACATACCGAACCAGCGTCCCGTCGGCGTCGAGGAGCTTGTCGGAGAACCCCGGATGCGCGGCATCGAGGTTGCCGAGCACCTCGCCGACGGTGCCACCTTCCACCTCGACCTGGGACTGGCCGCTGGTCATGGTCCGGAACACCGGGGGCACTCGAACGGTGACGCTCATGGGAATCCTCTCGTCGCCGCCCCGCAGGGCGGTTGGTGGTCGCCGCCCCGCAGGGCGTTCAGGCTGGCCCCCGGCGCCGAGCCGGGGATCCCTGATCCTACCGAGCGGCGGCAAGAAAATGCCCGTTGCGGTTGGCATCGGAGCGCCCCGTGGGAAACGATGACCAGGTGTCGATCCTGCGGACGCTCCACCACGGAGACTTCGACCTCGGCCAGCTCGGCGAGGCCAAAGGGGACCTGAGTGTCTCGGTCTGCCTTCCGGCGCACAACGAGGCGGCCACCGTCGGCTCGATCGTGGCCACGATCGTGGACCAGCTGGGACCGGCAGCTGCGGGCCTGGTGGACGAGGTGCTGGTGCTCGACGACCACTCAACCGACGCCACCGCGGCCGTGGCCGCCGGAGCCGGCGCCCGAGTGGTGACCGCTGGCGACGTCCTCCCCGAGTTCGGTGACGGCCACGGCAAGGGCCAGGCCCTGTGGAAGTCGCTGTACGCCAGCGAAGGCGACCTGGTGGTCTGGTGCGATGCAGACGTCACCGACTTCGACGCAGGATTCGTGACCGGGCTGGTCGGCACCCTGCTGTGTGAGCCCGACGTCGTGTTCGTCAAGGGCTTCTACGACCGGCCCCTCCGCCAGGGTGCCGGCGGCGGACGTGTGACCGAGTTGGTCGCCCGGCCCGCGGTCGCCCTCCTGCACCCGGAGCTGACTCCATTCGTACAGCCGTTGGCCGGAGAGTACGCCGGTCGCCGCCACGTCCTCGAACGACTGCCGTTCGTCGGCGGCTACGGCGTCGATCTGGCCCTGCTCATCGACGTGGCCGCCCGGTACGGGCTGGGCGCCATGGCACAGGTTGACCTCGGCGTGCGGGTACACCGGAACCGGAGCCTCGACGAGCTGGGGCCGCAGGCCATGGCCGTGTTGCAGGCCGCCCTGGCCCGAGCGACCCCCGACCGCACGCCGGCGAGTGCCGACCTCCTCCGCCCGGACAAGGCGCCGGTGCGGGTGGACATGGACGAGCGACCTCCGCTCATCGAGGTCCCCGCCTACGAACGCCGCACCGCCTGATCGAACTTCTCGCCGAGTCCTCAGTTCTCGGCCCTGTGGGCCGATGGACCCATGTAGGCGCCGTCCACCGTGGCGGCGGGGCAGGGCAAGGACACGACCATGAGCCGTCCCCAGCGACGATCTCCCGATGACGACCGCCCGCAGCGAACCACACCGCCCGCCGATCGGCTGGCGGAGCTGGTGAGCGAGCTGACCGGCACCGAACCAGGCGCCGCCCGCTATGCCGTGCGAGCCATTCCCCACCGTCGAGATGCGCTCGAGGTGGTGGCCAACGCCATGATCTCCGTGGACCAACCGCCGCCCGAGGGCTTCCGGGTCACCGGCTTCCTGCGCACCGGCGAGGAGGCCCTCACCCCCGAGCCACCACCCGAGGAATCCGCCTGACCGGCTCGTTCAGGCGTGCACCGCCGGGCGACGCTCCTGCCAGGGAGCGGCCTGCTCGAGTTGCGCCGCCAGCCCGACCAACAGATCCTCCCGCCCGGGACGGGCCACCAGCTGCACACCGATGGGCAGTCCCGTGGGGCTCTGCCCGAGCGGCAGTGAGATGGCCGGCTGACCGCTGACGTTGAACGGCGCCGTGAACGGAACAATGGCCGCGGCCCGCAGGAGCCCGGCGACGGGGTTGTCGGGCTGGGCGCCGAACTGGCCGAGCGTCCACGGCACCTCGGGGATCGTGGGGGTGACCAGCACGTCGACCGACTCGTCTTCCCACCACTCGAGCAGGGCGCGTGCTGCGGCGTGGAGGCCACCGACGGCGGCGTAGTAGGCCGCTCCGGGGGTACCCCGGCCCATTTCGGCCAGCGTCCACGTCCCTGGTTCCACCCCCGAGGCGTCAATGGTGACCCCCGACAGCGCGCTCAGCGATTCCAACTCGGCGGCGGTCCACACACCCATGGCCGTCACGAAGTGCGCGGTGAAGGAGGCGGACGCCTCGGCGTCGGTCCACGGGGCCGGGGTGCCCTCGTCGACGTGGTGGCCGAGCGAGCCCAACGCGTCGACGGCTTGTTGCACCGCAGCACGAACCTCCGGTTCGGTGGCCACCGCCGCATCGGGCGACGTGGTGGTCCAGCGAACCCGTAACTGCTCCGGCGGGTCGTCCAACTCATCGACGTAGGGACGGCTCGGCGGGGACGCCCAGTAGGGGTCGCCGGTTCCCGGGCCGTGGACGGCGTCGAGCACACCGGCGGTGTCGCGCACCGAGCGGGTCACCACCAGGCGGGCCACCAGCCCACCCCAGGCCTCACCGGCCTCGGGACCCAGGGTGATGCGCCCCCGGCTGGGCTTGAGCCCCACCAGCCCGCACACCGATGCCGGCAACCGGATGGACCCACCGCCGTCCCCGGCGTGGGCCAGCGGCACGAGGCCGGCCGCCACGGCCGCCGCCGAGCCACCGCTCGAGCCGGCGGGCGACCGCTCCAGGTCCCACGGGTTGCGGGACGGTCCGGCCACGGCCGGCTCGGTGCTCGGCAACAGCCCCAACTCGGGGACGTTCGTACGTCCCACGAACACGACGCCCATGCGGCGGAACCGTTCGGTGAGCCAGCTGTCGGTCGGGGCCAGGAAGCCGGCGTCGGCCAATGCTGCCACGCCACCGTGGTAGGGCTCACCGGCCTGGAAGCCGTCGAGGTCCTTGAGCAGCATGGGCACCCCCCGGAACGGCCCGTCGGGCAGGTCGCCAGCCGCTTCCTCCCTGGCTCGTTCGAACCGGCGATGGATCACGGCGTTCAGTTGAGGATCGATCCGCTCGATGCGATCGATGGCGGCGTCGACCAACTCCACCGGGCTGACCTGCCCGCTGCGAACCAACGCTGCTTGGGCCGTGGCATCCATCGTTGCGATGTCGTCGGTCACCGTTCCCCCATCATCGGCTGGACGCGGGCCCTGCGGGCCCTGCGTGTGCGGAGGGCCATCGTACCCGGCACCTCGACAGCGGTAGGATGGTCGGTGTGTCGGCGGTGCGACCGCACACCCGGGTGGCCGCCCCGACATCCCCGAGCAGAGCACCAGCGAAGAGACGACACCATGGACGACCTCGAGAAGCCCGACACCCCGATCCTGCTGTGGGTGATCGTCGGCGTGCTGGCCTTCATCGGGCTGTTCAGCATCCTCGGCTTCGTGTTCTCGACGCTGTTCGTCCTGGTCCGCCTGGCAGTGTCGGTGGGGATCATCGTGCTGATCGTGCTCGGCCTGCGCGCCCTCATCAGGCGCTGATCAGCGTCCAGGTTGCCCACACCCGACGCAGGTCGGTCCGGGCCACCGCCTCGGCGGCTGCTCAGCGGGCGTCGGTGATCTGCGCCAGTCGTTCGGCCACGGCCTCGCCAACGCACTCGAGGGTGGCCCCCATGGCCCGCTCCCCACCGAAGCGCTCGGTGAGACTGACCGCATCGACTCGCCTGCTCACACCGTCGAACACCTGCCCGGCCACCACGAACAGGTCCACCTCGAGATCGGCGGCGTAGCTGCTGATCCCGCCGATGACCTTGCCGTCGAAGGACTCCTCGTCCACGAACCCCTCACCGGTGATCACCAGATCGGCGGGCGACATGCGCTCGTAGAGTTCGATCTCCTCGGCCACCAGTTCGAAGCCCGACACCAGCTCGGCGCCGATCGCCGCCAAGCCTCCGGCCAGACCCCCGGCGGCACCCCCACCGACCACGTCGGTGACGTCCACCCCGTAGGTCTCCTGGTAGTCGAGCACCAGGCGTTCGAGCCGCCGCCGCAGAAGGGCCACCTCGGCGTCGCTGGCCCCCTTCTGGGGGGCGAACACCTCGGCCGCGTCCACGAACCCCAGGCGCACGTCGCAAGCGACCACCAACTCCACCCCCCGGAAACGCTGGGGCGGGTACATGGCTCGCAACGCGCCGAACCCGCCGTCGGTGGTGGCCGATCCACCGACCGCCACCACCACACGTCTGGCCCCCAGTTCCACCGCTTCGACCAGCAGCTCACCGGTGCCGTAGGTCGAGGCAGCCACGGCGTCATTCCCTTCGGGCCCGCCCACCAGTGCCAGCCCCGAGGCGCGCGCCATCTCGATCACCGCCGTTCGCCCCTCGAGTCGCCAACCGGCCTCGACGGGATCCCCCAGCGGTCCGGTCACCACCGAAGAACGGTTGGGCCCTCCCAGCGCATCCAGGGTGCCCTCACCGCCGTCGGCCATGGGGGCCCGATCACAGGTGCCGCCCCGCGCTTCGACCACTTCGGCAATGGCGGCCGCCACCTCCGCAGCGGTGGCGGTGCCACGGAACTTGTCGGGAGCGGCCAGCACGTGCACACCCCCTGTCTACCTTCCCGACACCTGGGTTGCGCCCGGAACGGCTTCGGTAGGGTGGACCGGTGACCGACCATCGTGGCGATCCCGCACCCCACTCCACCGCAGACGACCGTGGCCACCCCCCGGTGGTGCTGGTGTCGAACCGCGGTCCCATCTCGTTCTCCCTCGACGACGCCGGTCGCCCCGAGCCGCGCCGAGGGGCCGGCGGACTCGTGTCCGGGCTGGGTCCACTGGTGGTGGACACACCCCACGCCTGGATCGCCGCTGCGCTCGGTGAGGGTGACCGGGTGGCCGCCGCCGACGGCATGGTGGAAGCCGAGGGCTTCCGGGTCCGCACATTGGCCGTCGACCGATCGGACTTCGCTGCCGCCTACGACGTGGTGTGCAACGCCACCTTGTGGTTCGTGCACCACGGCTTGTTCGAAGCGGCGCGGCGCCCACGCCTCGACCGGCGGTGGGGCCAGGCATGGGAGGCCTACCGTCGGGTGAACCGAGTGTTCGCCGACGCAGTGGCCGAGGACGCTCCCGAAGGCGCCGTGGTGCTGGTGCAGGACTACCACCTGTGCCTGGTGGCTTCCACACTGGCCGACCTCCGACCGGATCTGCGCTGCGTGCACTTCAGCCACACGCCGTTCGCCGGACCCGACGACTTCCGGGCACTGCCCGACGCGGCGGCCGACGAGCTGCTCGCCGGCATGGCCGACCACGTGGCCTGCGGTTTCCACAGCCGGCGCTGGGCCGAGCGCTTCGAGGCGTCGTGCGCAGCGCGGGGCGTGACCCCGCCGGCCACGTTCGTGTCACCGTTGACGTCGGACCCCGACGACCTGACCGCCAGCGCCGCGCTGGACGCCACCGCCGAGGCAGGCCGTCGACTCGACGAGATCGTGGGCGACCGTCGCTTCTTGGTGCGCGTCGACCGTATCGAGCTGTCGAAGAACCTCCTGCGGGGGTTCTGGGCCTTCGACGAACTCCTCGAACAGCACCCCGAGTGGCGGGGCAACGTGGTGTTCGGCGCGTTCGTCTACCCGTCACGGGAGGGCTTGGTGGAGTACCTGGCCTACCGCCAGGAGGTGGAGACGACGGTGGCGGAGCTCAACGAGCGCTGGGGCACCGACGACTGGACACCGATCCTGTCCGACATGGGCGACGACTACCCCCGCTCGGTGGCGGCGCTCGGTCGCTACGACGTCCTGTTGGTGAACCCGGTGCGCGATGGCCTCAACCTGGTGGCCAAAGAGGGGGCCCTGCTGAACCAGCGTGACGGTGCCGTGGTACTGAGCACCGAGGCCGGCGTGTACGACGAGTTGGCCGCCACGGTGGAAGGCGTCAATCCCTTTGACGTGAGCGCCACGGCGGAGGCCATCGACCGGGCGCTGCGGATGCCCGCTGACGAACGGCGGCGACGAGCGGCGGAACTGCGGCGGCTGGCCCTGGGGCGCACCCCTGGCGACTGGTTCGACGAACAAGTGCAGGCGGCACTCGGTCGGCCTGGCGGCTGAACCAGGCCGTTCCCTCGACCCGCTGGCCCAGGTGCCGCAGCGGTCTCAGCCGGCGGGGGCCACGACCCGGGTGACGAACTTGCCCAACAGGGACATCACCCCGTCGGGTCCGTCGACGATGACGTCGGCCCGCTCGAGCATGGCGGGGCTCGACTCCTCGCTGCGCGCCACCACCCGCACCGTGTGCACACCGTCGGTGGCCAACTGGTCGAGGGCATCGAACGCGGGGAGGTCGCCCACATCGTCACCGAAATAGCAGACCGACTCGAGATCCTCGGCCAAGCTGAGCAGGGCCGTGCCCTTGTCCGCCCGGATCGGTGGGTGCAGTTCGACCGACATCCGGGCCCGGCGGCACTCGAGTCCCGAACGAGCCGCTTGCTGCGCAGCGAAGCGGTCCACCTTCGCCTCGGCCTCGGGATGCTCGCGGTAGTGGAGGGTGATCGACAGGCCCTTGCTCTCGACGCGCATCCCCTCGGGGCCCTTCTGGCTGGCGCAGGCCACCACGTCATCGACCACCTCGCGCCACGCCCCCGCCTGGGGATGGTCCCGCCGTTGGCCGTCGATGCGGGTCTCGAGGCCGTACAAGCCGGCCAAGGCGATCTCGTCCCCGAAGAACGACTCGAGGAAGGCGAGCGGTCGGCCCGACAGAATGCCCACCCGACCGACCGACCCGGCCAGGTCCTCGAGCAACTGGGCGGCACCTGCACGGGGCACGGCCCGAGCGGGATCCATCACGATGTCCGCAATGGTGCCGTCGAAGTCGACGAACACACCCGCAGTGCTCGGCGAAGCGAGAAATGGTGCGAACCGCCGCGACGGCCACCGACCGGTCATGGGTCTCAGCGTATCCTCACCGGTGGACCGCCAGAACGCACCGGGCCAAAGGTCACGACACCAGCTCGGGACCGACCAGCACCACGACCTGTGCCCCTTGCAGGTCAGGCACCGGAGGTGGGTCGGGCAACGCCGCCACGCTCGTCGGGTCGGCGCCGAGCGCAGCAGCCACGGCGTCGGCGTCGGGCTCGAAGCCCTCGGCATAGAGCACCTGGGTGGAGGCCACCGGAGCGGCGTCGGCCAGGCCCACCACGTCGTAGCCGGCGCCTTCCAGTTCGCCACCGATCGTGCCCGCCGCACCGACAGTGCCGCCGGTGGCGTTCGCCACCACCACCTGCACCTCGGCAGGCGGGCGGACCACGGTGGTGGTCGTCTGGGAGGGATCCAACGTCGGGGGCTCGTTGCGGTCGATCTCGGGCTCGGCGATGGTCGTGGTGGTGGTCGGCGCCGCCGTCAGTCCGCCGTCCTCGTTGAAGCCCTGTACGAGCAACACGAATCCGAGGACCACGGCCAAGCCGACGAGGAAACCACCCACCACCTTCTGTTGTTCACCGTCGAGGCCGGCCAGCGGGTTCATCGACGAACCCTCCGCAGGCGCAGGCTGCACCGCTCGCTTGCGGGCGGCAGGCTCTCGTCCGGCCGGCGGGGTACCCGACCGACGCTTCGGGGGTTGGCGCGGCGGCTCACCACTCTGCGGACTCACGATCCGGGTACGTCGAGCTGCTTGGCGGCCTGCGTGGCCCCTTGGCGCTCGCGACGACGTCGTTCGCGCTGCCGCCGGAGCCGTCGGACCACGAGGGGGTCGTGTGCGTAGGCCTCATCGGACTCGAGCAACTGGTTGAGGATTTGGTAGTAGCGCTCCGCCGACAGCTCGAACCGCTCGACGATGAGCGCTTCCTTCGGGCCTTCCTGCGTCCACCACGACTTCTCGAAGTCGAGGATCGCCCGGTCTCGTTCGGTGAGCTCCATCACCCGAAGCGTTGTTCACCGTCGTCGACATTGCAAGCACCCTCGTGGCCGGCCCCGACGACACGCGCCGCCGCAGCAGCGGTGACCTCGGGACAGCGGGCTCCCGCAGCGGCGAAGAGCTGCTCCGGGGCGCCCGAACGGGTCTCGACACTACCGTCCACGCTCCAGCGCACGAACTCGAGCGCCGTGGGATCGGCAGGTTCGGGTCGTGGGTCGTCGGCCCACAACCGGCCAACCGAGCGGACCGAGACCACGGCGTCGGCGGGACAGCGCCGCCACGACACCCGATCCACGCGCACCCCGGTGAGGTGTTCGGCCACCCGCACCATGGCGCCCACGTCGTCCGGCCCGAGGTCCAGCGACAACACCCGGTAGCTGGCTGCGTCCCGGGCGGGGTGGTGGAACCAGTGCTCGAACACACCGTCGGCGTCTCGACGCAGCCCTGCGGCGTACGGACCGTGCCGGCCCTCCGCTGCGGCGCAGATCGGCAGGGGTTCGCCGCTCGGGTGGATCACGTCGCACAACAGTCGCTCGTCGCCGTCTCCTGCCAGGACCACCGAGCCGTGGAAGTCGACCTCCTGCGGCCCCTTCCACAAGGCTCGTTCCATGCTGGCCGTCGCCCGCCACCCGTACTGCTCACACATTCCGCCGAAGGCCGACACCTGACTCCAGCAGGTCCCGCCGCCACCGTTCGCCAGCCACCGTTCGCACAGCGCCACGCCGTCGGCTTCGGGTGACGCTCGGCCGTCACGGGCAGCGAGTGCCTTCTCCAGGTTGGTGAACGGCACCGACGACACCCATGCCCGATAGAAGGCACCGAGCGTGGCCACGTCGCGTGGGGCGTCGACACCGAGCGCCTCGAGCATCTGCTCGGCGAGCGGCATCGGGACCTCGAAGCGGGAGTGCACGCCCGCATGGTGGCACCGCTGGCCATCCCGACGCACCACGAGGCTCACCCACGGGCTAGAACTGAGGGACCCGCCCGGGTAGCTCAGGGGCGAGAGCAGCTGTCTTGTAAACAGCAGGTCGTGGGTTCGAATCCCACCTCGGGCTCCACACACCGCAACATTTCGAGATCAATCGCCATCCGAGGCGCCGAGCGCTCCGAACAAGGAGTGTGCCCATCCTCTCCGCCACGCGGCGTGCACATGACCGCTGACCCCGACCCACCCCCGGCCGAGTCGACGTCCGACGCCGCGCTGGTCATCGCCGTCGCACGCGGCCGCCAAGAGGCACTGGCTGCGTTGTGGCGCCGTCACGGCGGCGTGGTGCACGGCCTCGCTCGCCGCCTGCTGCGCCGCGACGACCTGGCCGAGGACGTCAGCCAGGAGGTGTTCCTGAGCCTGTGGCGCCACCCCGAACGCTTCGATCCCCAACGGGGCTCGCTGCGGACGTTCCTGCTCACGACCTGCCACCGCCGGGCGGTGGACGTCATCCGTGCCGAGGAGGCACGCCGTAACCGTGAGCTGCGCGAGCAGCTCCAGGCGCCAGTTCCCACGGTCGAACTCGAACAAGCCTTCGCTGACGCCGCCGTGGCGGAACTGGTCCGCCACGCCCTCGGGCAACTCCCCGTCGAGGAGCGCCGAGCGATCGAGCTCGCCTACTGGGGCGGCCACACCTACCAGGAGGTTGCTCGCCTTCTCGAACAGCCGGAGGGCACCGTGAAGAGCCGCATCCGCGCCGGCATGCGCCGCCTCCGCGAGCTCATGGCCACTGCCGACAGCGAGGGGGTGGCGACATGAGCTCCACCATCGACCCGATGGACCACTCGAACGTCGAGGCCCTGTTGGCCGCCTACGCGCTCGATGCCGTCACCGATGAGGAGCGCCGCGCCGTCGATGACCTGCTCGAGACGTCCGAGGATCTCCGCGCCGAGGTGGCCGACCACCTCGAGGTGGCGGCCCTGCTCGGCACCGTGCCTGACGATCCACCGGCAGCCGTGTGGGATCGGATCGCCGACCAGCTCGACGACCCGATCTCTGAACAGGTCTTCGAACGGGAACCGTCGGCGAACGCCGACGCCCACACCGTGCAGCCCGGCGCTGCCGATCGCCCCTCCGAGGTGGTGCCGATGCGACGCTCATCGTCGCCACAGCTCGGTGGCTGGCGTCTGCTGGCCGTCGCTGCGGTCGCCCTGGCCCTGGTGGCGGTGGGTGCATTGGTGGCGCGAGCAGTGGCACCGACGACCGAACGCGACCTGGCCACCGAGGCGGTGACCGCCGCCGCCGAACCGGGGGCACGCACGTGGGAACTCCTCGGGGACGACGATCGTCGCCTGGCCACCGTCGTCCTGCGAGCCGACGGGGAAGGGATCCTCGTGGCCGACGACCTCCCACCCCTCGACGCGGCACGCACCTACCAACTGTGGGCGCTCGCCGGTCCGGACGGGTCGGTACCCATCTCGCTCGGGGTGCTCGGCGCGAACCCGGCGGCGGCTGCCTTCACCGCCGAGACGCCGGTGGCCGGCATGGCGCTCAGCATCGAGGCTCGCGGTGGCGCCGTGGCGCCGGCCGACGGCCCGATCGCCGTTGCCGTGGCGGAGTGATCGGAAAAACTTTCGGAATCGTGCATCCGATCGGCGTTCGGCAACGTACAAGTAGGTGTAGGGCGCCGAGCAGCGAATCGACGACCTGCAGCAGAGCGGACACCGAACCGCAGTCGGCGGTCCGCCAGTTCCCTGGGGCTTTCTCGGGCTCCGCTCCAGGGGCGATGTCATCGGGGCGGCGATCCACTGGGTCGCCGCCCCGATGGCGTCACGCCACGGCGTCGGCCGAGGGGGTGGCGTGGCGGGCGGTCAGCGCCGCCAACCAGGTGGTCAACGGGACGGCAGCCACCAGGCCGATGCTGCCTACCAAGGTACGCACGATCTCGGTCGCCACGATCTCCCCGTTGGCAATGGCGGCCAACGGCTGGTCGGTGGCAGCGAACAGCAGGAACAAAGGCATGGCCGCACCGGCGTAGGCCAGCACCAGTGTGTTGACCGTGGAGGCAACGTGGTCCCGGCCGATGCGTATCCCGGCGGCATACAGCTCAGCGGTACTCATGCGGTCGTTGGCCGCCCGCAACTCGAACACCGCCGAGGCCTGGGTGACGGTCATGTCGTCGAGCGCCCCGAGTGCGCCGATGATGATCCCGGCGAGCAGCAGACCCCTCAGGTCGATGGTGCCCGACACCTGGCGGAGGAACGTCACCTCGTCGCCGCCGAGGCCGGTCAGGTTGGCCAATGACACGAAGATCACCGACAGTGCAATGGTCAGCGCCAGCGCGCCGAGGGTACCGAGCAATGCCACCGTGCTCATGGCGGTGAAGCCATGCGCCAGGTAGATGGCCAGGAACGAGATGGCGGCCGCGGTGACCACTGCCACCAGCACGGCGTCGGAATCGTCGAGCAGCGCCGGGACGGTGAAGACCAACAGCACCGCCAGGCTCAACGCCAGTCCCACCAGCGCAGCCAGCCCTCGTAGGCGCCCCAGCAACACGACAGCGAGGGCGAAGAGCACGGCCAGCCAGAACAGCACCGAGGTCCGCTGTCGGTCCGAGAACCGGTAGCGGAACTCGGGTTCGGCGGCGGCGTCGTAGGACAGCACCACCACCTCCCCCTCGCGGAAGTCCGCCGAACCGGCGTCGAACACGTCGAGGCCAACGCTCAGCCCCTCGTCGGGCCCCTCGAGCAGCTCCACCCGCAGCTGAGCGCACTGCAGACCGCTGTCGTCGACGATGGGCGCACCGGGACACGGCACCTCGTCGACCGCCCCGACCCGCGCGTCGAAGAAGGTGGTGGCGAAGCCGGGCAGCGGCGGCGGCGACTCGCCACTGGGCCACAGCGCCACCAGTCCGATCACCGTGGCGAACGCCAGCACAGCAGCAATGCCCCACAACCATCGGTTGGTGGTCTCGGGGATGTCCAGCAGGTCGTCGCCGTGGCCGTGGCCGACGTGGGTGTGACCGGCCGGCGCCACATCGGAGACCGCCTCCCCCTCGCCGTCCGTCCCGCTCCCCCCGGTGGCGGCGTCAGCGGGGTCGTCGGGTTGGTGGGACCGGTCGTCGGGTTCGTCGGGCAGGTCGTCGGCGTCCACGCAGCCATCGTGACCGCGGCACGACCCTGAGCGGTGGATCCGCCCGGCGGCCGGCGGTCACCCGTCGGTGTCGGAACCCTCGGCGCCCCCCACCACACGATCCTCGAGGGTTTCGCAGTCGTCGATGACGGTCTGCCCGTCGTACACACCACTGGTGCCGAACACCCACACCGACACCACCGGAGGGAGCAGCTGCAGCGGCACCTGGTATTCGAGACCCTGCCCGTCGGGGTCCAGAGCCACCTCGATGTCGAGGCGCTCGGGGGTGGATCGGGCCATCACCCGGCCCTCGTCGGTCTCGTAGGTGACGAGCTCGAGCACCCAGTCGTCCTCGTCGCGCTGCACCTGCAGCTCCCAGCTGGTCAGCTGCCCGGGGAAACCCTGGAAGAGCAGGTAGACCGGCTCTTCAACCTCGCGGACGTCGCCAGCGAGTTCGAAGCGGACCCACAGGTCCGACGGCTGTTCTCCCTCACCGAGGAACTCCACCTCGCCCAGCACGAGGTCCACACCAGCCGGCTCGGAGAGGTTCTCCTCGGCACGAACGTCGGCGGTCAGATCGCCAACCTCGTCGACACAACGAACGCCCCGCCGGTGCTCGAGCACACGGTCGCTGAGATCCTCGATCTGGAAGGCCGCGGCGTCAGGGCTCGGCTCGCCATCGTCACCTCCGCACCCGACGAGCAGCAGGGCCCCGACGGTCAACACCGTCGTCACACGACGACGAGTGGAGCGGGTGTGTGACGACATGGCGCCATGTTGGCACGACCGGTGCCCCGAGCCGACGCGGCCACCGCCGGGCGGGGGCAGACGACCACCGTGGAGCGTCCCTGCACCGCCCGGCCCGGCGGCCGCGATCGCCGGAGCAACCGAACTAGGCGGCCGGTGTGTCGCCGGCGAGCGCCGCATCCACCTCGGGGCGGGCCCGGACCCGCACCACACCGGCGACGCGGCCCATACCCGCCACCTGCACGGTCAGCTGGCCCAGCGGTTCCATCCAGTTCGGCAACTCGTGGGGCGGCTCGGCAGCCAGGATCTCCCCTGCCTGCGCGGCATCGCTGAGCCGCGCCGCCAGGTTCACGGCCCGACCCACGTAGTCGTCGCCTTCGAACAACAGCACACTGCCGCCGGCCACGCCGGCGTGCGTGTCGAGCCCGGTGGCGCGGAATCGACATTCGAGCTCGGCCACGGCGGCCAACAAGGGGGTCATCTCGGTGCCGACCAACATGACACCGTCACCGAGCCACTTGGCCACCCGCACGCCACGGCGTCCGACGACCTGGCGGGTGACCGACCGGAAATGGGTGAGGATCTCGATGGCGGCCTGCTCACCGTGCTGGTCGCAGTAGCTGGTGAAACCACAGATGTCGATGAAGGCGAAGGCCCGCTCGACGGCCATGGGCACGCCGTCCCCGGGCAGCGGCGCACTGATGGCTGCCGCACCAGGCGCCGCGGAGGGCTCGCACGGCACCAGGAACCCATCGGCGGGCGATTCGTCGTCGGCGTCGTCCACCAACGAGCGCAGCCGCTCGAGCACCGCCCGAGGTGCCTCGACGAACGGATCGGTGGCCTGTTCGGCCAAGGTGAGCTTGCGTGCCGCCGGCGGCGGCGTACGTCGAGTTCGCATGAAAGTCCTCCTCACCCTCAGAGCGAGCGGGGCTCACCCGGTGGGTCTGGCCCGGCCCAGCAGCCTCGTTGCGGCCAGGTCGGTCGGGGTTCCGACAGGTGCTCCACCCGTTCGTGCCCTTGGTCGCACCCTAGCTGCAAACCGTTGCAAGCACGCGACACCATTTCGTGAGCATCTGGTGTCGCTGAGATGTCCGGCGGGCACGAAATACCGTCTGAGCAGGCACGATGCCTGGGCGACACCCGAGACCCCTCCACCGCCGGTCGGCGGGTGGTTTTCGTCACACGTTCGTCACATTCGGTGGTCGGCAGGGGTCGGTGGCGGCGCCTGGTGGGCCGCCACCACGGCTGCTCACCCAGTGGGTCGACCGCGCTCAGGCCGTGGAGGTACGGGGCATGCCTGCCGCCAGGCGTCGGCGCGCCACCTCGAAGCAACCCAGGGCGGCAGCCACCGAGACGTTCAGCGAGGCCAGTTGACCGAGCATGGGAATGGCCACCAGCGCGTCGCAGCGTTGCCGTGCCAGGCGGGACAGTCCTCTCCCCTCGGCCCCCAACACCAGTGCGATGGGCCCGTCGCCGGCGGGGAGGTCGGCCAGGTCCACGTCGCCACCGGCGTCCATGCCCACCACCCACACGTCGTGTTCCCGCAGGTCAGCGAGCGCTGCCGGTACACCTCCGACGAGGGCCATGGCCACGTGCTCCACGGCGCCAGCGGCCGCCTTGGTCACCGCCGGGGTGACGTGCACAGCCCGGTGCCGCGGCAGTACCACCCCCGTGACGCCTGCACATTCCGCCGACCGGAGAATGGCACCCAGGTTCTGCGGATCGGTGATCCCGTCGAGCACCAAGAGGAACGGGTCCACCCCGCGGCTCGGCTGCATCAGCGCTTCGAAGTCGACCTCGGGCAGCGGCACGGCCCGGGCCACCACGCCCTGGGGTCGCTCGGTTCGCGCCGTGCGCTCGAGTTCGGCGCGTGACACCCGACGCACGGTTGCACCGACCTGGCGGGCCAGTTCGACCAGGTCGGCGGCATCCTGGTCATCGGGTGCCGCCGCCACGAGGACGTCGCGCACCTGGCGGCGCCCAGCCACCAGCAACTCGCGCACCGCCTGGCGACCTTCCACCTGGTCACCGCCGAGGCCCTTGGGCCCGGCCTGACGCCGCCGCTCGGGCGATGCCCCCGCTGCGCCGCCGGCACCGACCCGGCCGTGGCCACCGGTGGGCGCACGCCCCGACCCTGTTCCTGCACCACCCGCCGCCGGACGCCCGACTCCTCGCCGTCCACCCGAGCTGCGACCCTTCGCCGGCCCACCACGACCCTTTGCCGAGCCGCCACCACTCCGCTTGCCGCCGCCCTTGCCACCCCGACCGCCGGTCATCGCCACACCACCGCCACCGCCATTGCGGCGATGCCCTCGGTTCGCCCCAGCGCCCCGAGGCCTTCGGCTCGGTTGCCCTTGACGGTCACCGGTGCCCCGACGGCATCGCTGAGTCGGTCGGCCATGTCCTGACGTCGCGGCGCCAACTTGGGACGCTCACAGATGACGGCGCAGTCGACGTTGCCCACCGTCCAGCCCTCGTCGCGCACGCTCTGGCCGGCGCGACGCAGTAACCCGATGCTGTCGGCCCCGGCGAAGGCCGGGTCGTCGTCGGGGAAGTGCTGGCCGATGTCGCCGAGACCGGCGGCGCCGAGGAGCGCGTCGGCGCAGGCGTGCGCCACCACGTCGGCATCGCTGTGACCGGCCAACCCGCGCTCCCCCGGGAAGTGCACACCACCGAGCACCAGGAGACGCTCCGGGTCGTCGACGAAGGCGTGGATGTCGAACCCCTGCCCGACGCGCAGCGTCGGCGGTCGCACATCGGGTCGGTCCGGAGACGGGGGGCTCGTCGCGCCGGCTGGTGAGGTCGGTGTGTCCACACCCGAACGCTACCGGAGCCACCGCTACAGCCGTGGGCCACGGACCGACGGCCGACCGTCCACGGTCGTGTGCAATCCAGCCGCGGTGTCCCCCACCGGACATCGGAGCGGGTGATCCGACTCAACGTGGCGACGGACCGTCGCCCAGCATCGTCTCGAGAGCCTCGAGGTCGCCGGGATGGGTCACCTTCGTGTTGGCCGGATCGCCGAGCACGACCACCACGCTGCCACCGGCGAGTTCCACCAGCGCGGCGTCGTCGGTGGCGTCCCCACCCTCGGAGTGGGCCCGACGCAGGACGTCGCCTCGGAACGCCTGGGGCGTCTGCACCGCCACCAACTCGCGGCGCTCGAGCGTCTCGATGACCCGCCCTCGCTCCACCCGCTTGATGGTGTCGGACACGGGCAGCCCCGGCACGGCACCGTCGGCCCCGGCGCGCACGGCATCGACCACCGACGTGAACAGCGCCGGTGGTGCCAACGGTCGCGCCGCGTCGTGCACCACGATGATCCCGGTGCCCGAGGGCACCGCCGCCAGGCCGGCCCGCACCGAGGCAGCGCGGGTCGATCCCCCGGCCACCACGGCGTCGGCGGCGTCCTCTGTGTCGGCCACCCGCTCGGGTGGGACCACCAGCACCACGCCGTCACTGACGCTGCGAGCGGCCGCCAGTGACCAATCGAGCACGCGGTGCCCCGAGAGCTCCAGGTACTGCTTCGGGCGGGCCGTGCCGAACCGTCGCCCGCTGCCGCCGGCCACCACGATCGTCCAGACGACACCTTCTGACGCTGGCGGGGTCATGTCACTCCACGGGACGGGACCGGCGCGGCCGGGCTGCTGTGCCGCCTCCGCACTGTAGACCGGGCGTGCTCCGAGCGAGCCGCCACGGGTTCGACACACCCGCGCCGCGGCGGCCGTGACGAACCGGAACCCGCCCGTCGAGGGGTGGCTGTAGCATCACCGCTGTGCCGGACCGCGAACTCCTGTCCCGAACCGAACTGTTCTCCGAACTGGACGAGGCTGCGCTCGACCACGTGGCCAACGTGGCCACCCGCCGGCAGTGCCAACGAGGGGACGTGCTCTTCAGCGAGGGTGACGAACCCACCAACCTGTTCGTGGTGCTCGAGGGCCGCATCGCCATCGCCAACCGTTCGAGCGACGGACGCGAGTCGGTGGTGGCGCTCATGGAGAGCGGCGACCTCTTCGGTGAGCTGCCGCTGTTCGACGGCCTGACCCGCTCCGCTGCTGCCCGGGCGCTGGAGCCCTCCGAGGTGATCGTGCTGCCCTACGCACCGCTGCGGCAGCTCTACGAAGCCCGTCCCGAGCTGCTGTGGAAGGTGGTGAAGCTGCTGGCGGCGCGGTTGCGAGCCACCGACGCCGCACTGGCCGACTCGGTGTTCCTCGACGTCACCGGCCGCACGGCCAAGCGCCTCCTCGAGTTGGCCGCCGGGGCCGACGAGTTCGCCCTGCCCATCACCCAAGAGGAGTTGGCCGGCATGGTCGGCGCCTCACGGGAGCGGGTCAACAAGGCCATCGCCTCGTTCATCCGGCTGGGCTGGATCGAGCAGATCGATCGCCGCTACCGCATCACGAACCGCGAGCAACTGGAGTTGCGGGCACGCTGACCCGAGCGGCGGCACGGGCGGCCGGCCCGTGCGTCCCGGCACCGGCGCGGTCAGGAATAGCGGTCGAGGATGCTCGACGAGGTGAGCTTCGAGAGCCCGTCCTTGATGGCCCGGGCCCGGGTCTCACCCACGCCTTCGACGTCGTCGAGGTCCGCAATGGTGGCCCGCATGATCTTCGACAGCGTGCCGAACCGCTCGACGATGTGGTCGATGATCTGCTCGGGGAGGCGAGGAACCCGCGAAAGCAGGCGGTAGCCGCGAGGCTGCACCGACGCCTCGAGGTCGAGTGCCCCGTCGGGGAGGTGCAGGACGTCGGCCACCATCTTGAGATCCAGGAGGTCCTCGGTGTCGAGCTGCCGCAACCCTTCCATTGCTTCCTCGAGGTGCCAGCCCGCATCTTCGTGGAAGTAGTCCTGCACCACCAGCCGGCGCTCGTCCTCCACGCCCTCCATGATCTCGTCCAGCTGCAGCCGCACCAGGCGGCCGTCGGTGCCCAGCTCGACCAGGTCGCTCTCGATCTCCTCGGCAATGCGGATGACCATCTCGGTGATCTGCAGCAGCGTGACCACGTCGCGCACGGTGACCACGTCCTCGAGTTCGGCGGTGGACAGCTCCCCTGAGGTGGTGTCGAGTCGTGTCTTGTAGCGCTCGAGGGTCTGGATGGCGGTGTTGGCCCTGCTCAGCAGCCGTGGGATCGGCTCGAGCGGCTTCTTCTCCTCACCCACGTAGACGGTGAGCACCGCCATGTCCTCGCTCACGGCGATCACCGGCACGTTGATGGCTCGCGCCACCCGCTCGGCGGTGCGGTGGCGGGTGCCGGTCTCGGTGGTGGGCACGCTCGAGCTGGGCACGAGGTGGACGTTGGCCCGTGCGATGCGGCTGGCATCTGACGACAAGATGATGGCGCCGTCCATCTTGGCCAGCTCCGACAACCGCTGCGGGCTGAAGGCAGCGTCCAACAAGAAGCCGCCAGAGCACATGTTCAACACATCGGGCCCGTCGCCCACCACGATCAGGGCGCCCATGGACGCCTGCAGGATGCGGTCCAGGCCCTCGCGCAGCGACTTGCCGGGCGCGACCGTGGCCAGCGCGTCCAGGAGCGGCTGACCTCGGCGACGTGGCACAGCCGGATTCTAGGCGCGTGCCGCCATGACAGCGGGCGGAACGACCTGGGAGGCACCGTCGTTCCACCGCAGCGGTGGCCGCGCGGGTCCGTGGGTCCGACCGTGGCGTCGCTCATGCCCAGGAGGGTCCTGGTGCGCCGCCGACTCGCTGAGGGGGTGGCCAGCTCCCGGCGATCAGCGGTCGGCGGTCAGCGCGCCAGGAACTCGAGGGCGCGGCGCCAGGCGTCGGCGGCGTCGTCGGGACGGTGCGCCGGGCGTTCGGGGTCGTGGACGAAGCCGTGTTCGGCGCCCTCGTAGCGGACGACCTCGACGCCGGCGGCCTCGAGCTCGGCCACGTCCACCGCAGGGGTCCACGGGTCCTCGGTGCCGATGATCGCCAGTGCGCGCACCCCGGCGGCGTCGCGCACGGCGGCCAAGGGGTCGGCCTGTGTGGGGCTCTGCCACTGTTCGGGTACGTGGATCATGCCGTAGAACGACACGATCTGGCGGAACCGGCCGGTGGCCGCGGCCTTCAGTGCGTACATCCCACCCATGCAGAACCCGAGCACCACTGCTTCGTCACAGCCGGTCTCGTCGGCCGCCGCCACGGCATCGCCGAGAATGGTGGCGTCGTCGATGCTGCCCACCGCGCCGAGACGCTCGTCCAACGTGAGGTGTTCCCGACCGGGCCACGGTTCGATGGCCACGACGACCCAGCCGGTGGCCGCCGACAGACCACGCACGTGCTCGTCGAAGAGTGGACGCAAGCCCATGATGTCGGGGATCACCACCAGGGCGCGCGTCGGAGCGACCTCCTCGGGCCGGACGATCTCTGCGGCAGTTCCTGACGCAAGGGTGATCCGCATACCTAGGGTTCTATCCTGCTCACCGGGGCCGGGCGCGGCAATCAAGCTGACCGCACTGTGACATGGGTCTCACATGCCAACGGCGACGCGCAGCCGCTGGCCGTTCGGAGGTTGCGTCATGCCAGCACGGGAGGAGGCAGCACGGGAGGGCGACGGCCGCACCTCGGACGGCTACACCACCGATGCTGCCCTCTACGCCGCGCACGCCGACGAGAGCCCGTGGAACCGCTGGTACGAGCGGCCGGCTCTCGACCGGTTGCTGACCGACGACGAACTGGCTGGCGCGCTGGTGCTCGATGCCGCCTGTGCTGCGGGGGCGGCCAGCGAGCAACTGCGTCACCGGGGGGCGGCGGTGATCGGCGTCGACTCGAGCCATCCCATGGCTCGGCTGGCCCTGGCCCGCCGGAACGGGCCGACGGGTGTCGTCTCAACTGACCTGGAGGGGCCGCTCCCCTTCGCCGACCACTCGTTCGACGTGGTCTACAGCTCGCTCACCGTCCACTACCTCGCGGATCTGGGGACGGCGTTCCGAGAACTGGCGCGCGTGCTCCGACCCGGCGGGATCCTGGTGCTGTCCACGCACCATCCGTTCGACGAGGCGTTACGGGTGGCCGCCCACCGATCCCGCATGCAGATCGACAGCTACTTCCGGACCGGGACGGTGACCGAGCAGTGGGCCATCGGCGGACAGCCGTTGGGCCGATGGCTCGTCGAGCGCCTGTCGCTCGAGTCGTTGTCGGCCGTGCGTGCTCGACGCCGGGTGAGCTGGCGCGCCACACGCCGCACGCGGTTGACCGTTCGGTTCCAGCGGCGCACCCTCTCGCAGTTGCTCAACCCACTGCTCGATGCCGGACTGGTGCTCGAGCGGGTGGGCGAACCACTGCCGTCGGGCGAGTTGATCAGCCGCTTCCCGAGAGCCGGGGCATTGTTGCGACGCCGACCGGGATTCCTGTTCCTGCGCGCACGGCGGCCACACCCCACCCGACGGAGCTCCACCAACGTCGATCGGTGAGGATGCCCCCACCGGGACGCGACCGCTCGACAGGCGAGCTGAGGGCCGAGCTGGGAACTTCGGTCTGGTCCGGCGGGCGAGGCCGGTTCCCTCCGACGAGACCGCTGCAGTCCGGAGAGGCCGGTTCAGTCCAACAGCTCGGCTGGTGTCGCCATCGTGGCCGTGCCGACATCGGTGTCGGGGTAGTACTCGGGGAACCCTGCCCGGATGGCGTCGGGCACGGTGGCCACTCGCTTGATGGCCATGCCGGCGTTCGACCCCTCGTAGGAGGCGGGAACCACTGCCTTGCGGAAGCCCAGCCGGGCCGCCTCGCGCAGGCGCTGTTCGCAGTGGGCCACCTGCCGGACCTCACCGGCGAGGCCGACCTCGCCCACCGCCACCAACCCGGGCGGCAGTGGCGCGTTGGCCACCGATGAGACGACCGCCATGACGAGACCCAGGTCGGCGCCGGGTTCGCTGATGCGAACCCCACCCACCACCATGGCGAACACGTCGGCGGAGGGAAGGTCGGGAAGGCGACACTGTTGGCTGAGCACGGCGAGCAGCAACCCGAGGCGGGTGGTGTCGAAGCCCTGCGCCGATCGGCGAGGGGTGGGCAGGTTGGAGCGCTGCACCAGCGCCTGGACCTCGACGAGGAGCGGCCGCCGTCCCTCGAGGGTGGGTACCACCATGGTGCCGGCCACCCCGGGGCGACGGTCGGCCAGGAACAGTTGGCTGGGGTCGGCGACGGCGGTGAGCCCGCGGTCGCTCATCTCGAAGACGCCGAGTTCGGCCGTCGTGCCGAAGCGGTGCTTGTGCGCCTGGAGGAGGCGGAGTCCGTGGGACCGGTCACCGTCGAACGACAGCACGGTGTCGACCAGGTGCTCCAACACACGAGGTCCGGCGAGCGCACCATCTTTGGTGACGTGTCCGACCAGGATGGTGGCCACACCCGAGGCCTTCGCCTCGGCCACGATGGCGGCGGTGCACTCGCGGATCTGGGCGACCGACCCCGGTGCGGACGACAGCGAGGGGTCGTGCAGGGTCTGGATCGAGTCGATGAGCACCAGGTCGGGCTTCACGGCGGCGAGATGGGCGGCCAGTTCACCGATGGTGAGCGCCGGAGCGAGCCACAGACGCGGGTGGAGCGCGCCCAGCCGCTCGGCCCGCAGACGGATCTGTTCGGGGCTCTCCTCCCCGGAGAGGTAGAGCACGCGGTGGCCGTTGTCGGCCACCGAGGCGGCGATCTGCAACAACAGGGTGGACTTGCCGATGCCTGGCTCGCCCCCGAGCAGGGTGACCGACCCCGGCACCAACCCGCCCGACAACACGCGATCGACCTCGTCGATGCCCGTCGGTTCCGCCGACAGTTCATCGGCAGCGAGTTCGGTCACCGGCACGGCAGGAACGAGCGGCTGGTCGGTGGCCGATGTCGTCGAGAACGACGCACTCCGTTCCTCGACCAGGGTGTTCCATGCGCCGCAGCCGGAGCAGCGGCCCTGCCACCGCGGCGAGTGGTGGCCACAGTCCTGGCAGGTGAACACGGTGCGGGTCTTGGCCATGGGGTCAGACTAGAGAGCCCGTGTGACATGATCGGCCACCATCGGAGGGCTGCTCGGCGGTTCAGTGGCGGAGCGACCGGCGACGGAGCGCGGTCAGGGCGGCCACGAAGGCGGCGGCCAGCGTGCCGAACACCACGAGCCCACCGACCACTGTCCCGGCCTGCTCCACGATCGACGGCTTCTCCCTGACGGCCACCAACTCGACTCGGGCCGGGGGATCGCCAGGGCGCACCGTGGTCGACACGGTGTCCTCACCCAAGCTGAGCGACACCGTGAGCTCGACCTGCTCGGCCAGGGGCTCCCCGGTGGCAGCTTCGATCTCGGCCACCAGCGGTCCCAGGGGGTCGGGCCCGAGGATCGACTCCAGTCCCTCGTCGACCAGTGCGCCCAACCCGTCGGCCACATCCACGTCCACCGCGGCCCGCGTGGTGACCGCCGCCTCGTCCTCGGTCACGGCCCACTCGGTGCCGCTGAGAATGCCGTCCACTCCTCCCACCTCGGCCAGCACTGCGCTCAACTCGACGCTGTCCTCGAACGAGCGGGCCACGTTCACCCATGTCGTGCCGTCGGCGTCGACCTCCGGCTGCTCGGCCACGTCCCAGCCGGCGGCCGCCAGGTCGTCGAGCGAGAGCTCCACGGTGGGGTCGCCGAGACGAGCCAGCGCCTCCGAGTCGAGTCCCAGCGCCACCTCCACCCGGCCGCTGCCGTCCTCCTCGAAGGCGACGTCCACCACGGCGGTGGCCCGACAGCCGGCGACCAGGAGCAACGCCGTCAGCAGCAACGATGCCGTCAGCAGCGGCGGGCGACGGTTCGGACGCAGAGCCCGGTCAGCGGGAGGCGAGAGCTGCACAGCGCTGCACGCTACGCGGCAGGGGTGAGGGCGGGAAAACGACGACACCCCCGGCCAGGAGGCCGAGGGTGACGTCGGACAGGATGCGGACAATGTACGGCGCTGTTCAGCGCCTGTCACTGAGCCGCCCGACTCAATCTGGAGGGCCGTTCGTCCTATCCAGGCACAGCGCGCCACCGGTGGTGGCAGGTGCTCGACGGCGGCACCGGCAGCCGTCGTCTGGCGAGGGGCGGAACGGGCGAGCCAGGTTCAGCGATTGGCCGGGAGGGGGCACGCACCACCGTTGCGTGCACGACGGAGCAACCTGAAGCCGTACCAGGTGCCCACCACCCACGCCGCGGTGATGAGCGTGCCGGCCAGCCAGGCGTGCTCCCGCACGACGACGCCGACCGCTGTGCCCCCGAACACCGAGGCCAGCAGGGCCAAGGTGAGCGGCAGATGGCACGGGCAGAACACGAAGGACCCGAACAGCCAAAG
>JAFIEP010000041.1 GCA_020832495.1 Acidimicrobiia bacterium
GGGGGGGGGGCCCGGGGTGTTGCACCCCCGGCCCGGCGATCCGACGACGTCGTCGGCACCAGCGTGACGTTGCTCGTTTGCGATCTCGACGGCTTCAAGGACATCAACGATCGTCACGGTCACCGCAGTGGTGACGCGGTGCTCGAGGAGGTGGCCCGCCGCTTCGCCGGGGTGGCTCGCCACGAAGAGCTGGTCTGCCGGTACGGGGGCGACGAGTTCCTGGTGTTGTGCGAGTCGGTGTCGGTCGACGAGGCGTTGGCGCTGGCCGATCGGTTGGTCGGCACCCTCGCCACGCCGGTGGAGGTCGACGGTGTGGCCCATCACCTCGGCGTGAGCATCGGAGTCGCCACCGTGGAGTTGTCCACCGAGGTGGACGTGGATGACCTGGTCAGGCAGGCGGACCGGGCGATGTACCAGGCGAAGCGAGCCGGCGGTGCGCAGGCGGCGCTGGCCTGACGGTGGTCACGGCCGGCTCCGGCCGAGCACCAGTGTGCCGCTGGCGGCGAACATGCCACCGACGCCGTGCGCCACCGAGATGTCGACGCCGTCCACCTGAGCGGCTGAGGTGCCACGAAGCTGTCGGACGCTCTCCTGGATGGCGAACATGCCGTACATCCCGGTGTGGGTGTACGAGAGCCCACCGCCGTTGGTGTTCATTGGCAGCGATCCTCCGGGGGCGGTGTGCCCCTCGGCCACGAAGGCGGCGCTCTCACCTGGTCCGGTGAACCCCAGCGCCTCGAGCGCGTAGCAGGGGGTGTGGGCGAAGGCGTCGTAGGCCATGAGGTGGTCGACCTCATCGGTGCTGATGCCGGCCTCGGCGAGCGCCCGGCGACCGGCGACCCGGAAGGCGCGTGATGACGTCAGGTCCGCCATCTGGCTCACCATCGGAGCGTCGATGCCCTCGCCGGTGCCCCAGATGTAGACCGGTGGCGCCGGGTGATCCGACGCACGCTCGGCAGCCCGCAGGACCAACGCACCGCCGCCGTCGGTGACCAGACAGCACATGTGCCGTCGGAATGGCCAAGCGATCATCGGCGAGTCGAGCACCTCGTCGACGGTGAGTAGGTCCCGACGCAGCGCACGTGGTTGCCGACTGGCCCAGGCCCGCTGCGCCACCGCCACCGAGGCCAGTTGCTCCTCGGTGATCCCGTAGCGATGCATCCACGCCAGCGCGGGCAGCGTGAACAGCGTCGGCGGTCCGGCGACGCCGTAGGGCAGTTCGAACTGCTCCATGAGTTCGTTGCGACGACGTCCCGGTGGGCCACCGACGCCGCTGCGACCGCTCTCCCCATGGGTGATGAGCACGGTGGTGGCCAGGCCTGCTTCGATGGCGGCCACGGCGTGGCGGACGTGGAGCATGAACGAGCAGCCGCCCACCGCGGTGCCGTCGACCCAGGTGGGGGTGATGCCCAGCCGGAATGCCACCTCGAGAGGGGAGACCCCGGCACAGGCCACGCCGTCGATGTCTGCAGCGGTCAGGCCGGCGTCGGCCAGCGCGTTTCGGGCCGCGTCGGTGTGGAGCCCCAGTGGGGTGAGTGACGGGATGGTGCCGAGTTCAGTGGTCTCGGCTGCGCCGACGATGGCCACCGCTCCTCGGTTCCGTGGCCGCGGCGGTGCCACCTCGGGGAGCGGGCGGTCATCGACGACGAATGGTGGTGTCGCCTGGTCGGCGTCCAGCTCGGCGCCCGGTTCGGCGTCGGGCTCGGCGTCGGGCTCGACCGGGGCGAAGACCGGCA
The DNA here is from genome assembly GCA_020832495.1 of Acidimicrobiia bacterium. Taxonomy (GTDB): domain Bacteria; phylum Actinomycetota; class Acidimicrobiia; order Acidimicrobiales; family Acidimicrobilacustridaceae; genus JAFIEP01. Next base: position 1,737 of record JAFIEP010000041.1, read on the forward strand.
CCGAAACCGAGTCGCTGCGCTCTTCGAAGCGAACCTCGACGGGCATGCCCACCGGGAGCGCCGCCGCACGGGGCTCGCAGTCGACCAGGTTCGTCAGCAGGCGCGGGCCCTCGTCGAGGGCCACGAGGGCGATCACATAGGGGGCGTGCCAGCCGGGCAGCGGCCGGTTGGCGATGACGTAGGAGGCCAGTCGGCCGCGTCCCGACGCTGCCACCACCTCGGTGGCCTCGCTGCCACAGCGCGGGCAGAACGCCTGGGGTGGGAAACGGATGTGCCCGCACGCCTCGCACCTCTGCAGACGTAGTTCGCCGAGGCGACACCCATCCCAGAAGTGCTGCGTCTCCGGCGTGGGCGTCGGTGCGAAGCGCTGCTGTTCCACCATCGATCCCCTCCAAGCGGTCGGCACGCAGGAGTCTGGCGCGCTCCGGGCGCCGGACGCCAAGGCGGGTCGTCGTGGAGGGTCGCCGGGACAGGATGCAACGGCAGGTCGCCGCCGCGTTGCCGAGGCCGCCTGGCGCTGTCGTCGCTCAGCGCGGTCCCTGCGTCGGCGACGGTTGCACCGAGGTGGACGGGAAGTCGGCCAGGGGCCCCCATGGTGTCCGGTCCCAACTCCGGAAGGTGAGATCGCTGCGGAGGTACAGGGCCAGCAGCGTGGCCAGGTGGCCCAGCGAGTCGACGTGGGTGCGCTCCCACCCGTGGCTGGCATCCAATCCGAACGTGACCAAGGCGGCGCGCGTGGCCAGGCCTGCCTCGAGCGCAGCGGCGGCGTCGGAGCGGTAGTAGGCGAACACGTCGCGGTGGTGGGGGATGCCGTGTTCCTTGCACAGTGAGATCAGCATGCGCGTCAGGTGGTAGTCGAACGGACCGTGCATGTCCTGCATCGCAATGGTGACCGCCTCCTCGGTGGAGGTCTGCCCGGGAGCGACCACGGCGTTGTCCACCGCCACCAGTTCGGCCACGTCTTCCTCGATGCCGTGACTTGCGCCGTGGCCGACCTCCTCGGTGATGGTGATGAGGACGTGGGCGCCGACCGACACCGGCTCGTCGAGGGCGGTGATGGCCCGCAAAGCGGCCAGCACCGCAGCCACCCCTGCCTTGTCGTCGAGATGACGCGAGTTGACGAAGCCGGCCGGTGTGATGACCGGGACGGCGTCGAGCCCGACATGGTCTCCCACCTGGATGCCCAGCGCCGCCAGATCCCGAGCATCGCGCACGCGTTCGTCCACCCTGATCTCGAGGTTGGACCATGCGGACGGCTGCTCGTCGACCTCTTTGTTATAGCGATGTCCGGAGGCCTTCAGCGGGAGGACGGTGCCGGTGATGGGTACCTCGGAGTGTTCGTCGGTGAAGATCGTGCAGCGGGCCCCCTCGACGAAACGCGCCGAGTGGGTGCCAATAGGGGCCACGGCCAGCCGACCGTTGTCCTTGAGCTGGGTGACCATGGCGCCGAGTGTGTCGACGTGGGCGATCACGGCCCGTTCGATGGTGTCCTGGGTCCCGGGGACCTCGATGCGCAGCGCGCCCCGACGCGTGACCTCGCAGGCCAGGCCGAGGGAGGAGACGTAGTCCCCGACGAGCTGGATCGCCTGGTCGGTGCGCCCCGATGGGCTCGGAGTGCGCAGCAGCGTGATGAGGACATCGAGCAGTTCGTCGGTGTCGACGGGGGGAATGGTGCGGGTGCCGGTGGTGCTCACCCGACCATCGTCGCACGCGGAACAGCCCGGTGGTGCGCCGGGCAAGGGCGCCGGCGGATCAGCGGCCCGGGACGTGGTGGAGTTCGCCTCCCGGCACGGGGTTGCCGCTGCGGAAGTCGGAGGTGAGGGCTCTGGTGGCCGGGAACAGCAGGTCGATGAAGCGTTCGGCGGTGGGGCGCGGCTCGTGGTTGGCCAGTCCTGGCCGCTCGTTGGCCTCGATGATGACGTAGTCGGGCACGGCCGGCTCCTCGACGATCAGGTCGAGTCCGGTGACGGGGATGTCGAGGGCGCGGCTGGCGCGGGTGGCGACGGTGACCAGGTCGGGGTGCAGTTCGTCGGTGACGTCGTGGATGGTTCCGCCGGTGTGCAGGTTGGCCGTCCGGCGCACGGCGAGGAGCACTCCCGAGGGGAGCACGTCATCGAGGTCGAATCCCTGGGCGGCGATCGTGGCAATGGTCTCGTCGTCGACGGGGATGGTCGACTCCCCGTCGGTGGCGGCGGCTCGGCGGCGGCTCTGAGCGGCGATCAACTCCTTGATCGGATGTGTTCCGTTCCCGATGATCGTGGCCGGTCGACGGATGGCGGCGGCCACCACCTCGTGGTCGATCACCACGATGCGCAGGTCGCTGCCGGGTCGGTACTCCTCGACGAGCACCTCCGGGCAGAAGGTGCGGGCCACCTCGAGGGCTCGCCGGAGCTGACCGGGATCGTTGACCCCCACCGTGATGCCCCGGCCCTGCTCCCCGCGTGCGGGCTTGACCACCACGCTGCCCACCTCGGCGAGGAAGTCGAGGTCGCTGTCGTCGAAGCTGGCTGTTCGCCCGGCGGGCACCACGAGGCCGGCCTCGGCCAACACCCGTCGAGTGACCCGCTTGTCGTCGCAGCGGCTCATGGCCACCGCGGTGGTCAACTCCGACAGTGACTCGCGGGTGATGATCTCCCGTCCACCGTGGGCCAGGCGAAGGTACCCGGCCTCGGCATCGAGGACCTCGACGGCGATACCCCGGAGACGGGCCTCGTCCGCGATGATCCGGGCGTAGGGATTGAGTTGGTCGAGGTCAGCCGCCGGCTCAGGCACGAACAACGACTCGTTGATCGGGTTCTTGCGTTTCACCGACAGCACCGGCACCCGCTCGAAACCGAGCTTCTCGTAGAGCCGGATGGCCGGCCGGTTGTCGTGCATGACCGACAGGTCGAGGTAGGCCCGGCCACGGGTGCGGTAGTGCTCGGCGAGGGTGCGGACCAGTGCTTCCCCGACGCCCGGCAGCGCGCACTGGGGGTCGACGGCCAGGCACCACAGGCTGGTGCCGTGTTCGGGGTCGCCGAAGCAACGCTGGTGGTCGATGCCGGTCACGGTCCCGACGATCTGCCCGGTGCGCTCGTCCTCGGCCACGAGGTAGGTGAACACCCGCGTGCGCTGGTTGGCCCAGGTCACCTCGGTGGGCGCGGCCACCATCCCGCAGGCGGCATAGATCCGGTTGAGCGCGGCGGCATCGTGCTCGTCTCGCATGAAGCGCACCTGCACGCCGGGGACCGGTTCGCCCTGGTTGGGATGGTGGAGCCACAGACGGAAGGTGTGCGAGGGGTCGATGAACAGCTCGTGGGGGTAGTGGCTGACGAGCACGTGGGCGTCGGCCACGTACAGACAGATGTCGCGTCGTCCGCTCTCCTCGGCGCGCATGACCTCGGCGATGTCGTCGAGGTTCTCGAAGGTCTGGCCGAACACCAGTCGCCCCCAACCGCAGTCGACGGCCACGTTCGTGGCCCGCTTCGTGGCCAACTCGGCGGGTAGGCCACGCCACGGCCGACTGGCCAGGGCATCGAGGTCTCGTCGGCTGGCCCGCGGACGATGATCGCTCCCCGCGTCCTCGAGGACCGTCGACGATCCTGCGCCGGTGTCGGCCGAACGGTTGGTCGTGTCGTCGTCTGCCATGTCAGATCCCGTGGTGTTGGAGCCAGAGCTCGAGCAGCCCGATCTGCCAGAGCTTGTTGCCCCGCAACGGGGTGAGCTCCTCGTTGGGGTGGGCGAGCAGGTGCTCCACTGCGTCGGAGCGGAACAACGCCCGCTCCTTGGCTGCCGGCGAGTGCAAGGCCTCGCGCACCATGGTGAGCAGTTCCCCGTCGAGGTGGGTGAGCGCCGGGACCGGGAAGTAGCCCTTCGGGCGATCGATGACCTCGGACGGGATGACGGTGCGAGCAGCCTCCTTGAGGATGCCCTTGCCCCCATGGGCCAACTGCAGTTCCGGGGGCGCGGTGGCGGCCAGTTCGACCAGTTCGTGGTCGAGGAAGGGAACCCGTGCCTCGAGGCCCCAGGCCATGGTCATGTTGTCGACCCGCTTCACCGGGTCGTCGACCAGCATGACCTCGGTGTCGATGCGCAAGGCCCGATCGAGCGGCGTGCTGGCACCGGGGCGGGCGAAGTGTTCGGCGACGAAGGCGGCGGACACGTCGTCGCTCAGGTGCGCAGGGGACACCAGTTGCGCCATGTCGGCGTGGGTGCGGTCGAAGAAGGCGGCCTCGTAGGCGCCGACACCGTCGCCCGAGGCCGTGAGCATCGGTGGGTACCACCGATAGCCGGCGAACACCTCGTCGGCTCCCTGTCCGGACTGCACCACCTTGACGTGGCGGGCCACCTCGCGGCTCAGGAGGTGGAAGGCCACCACGTCGTGGCTGACCATGGGTTCGGCCATGGCCCCGATCGCCTCGGTCAAGGCCGGCACCAGGTCGACGGTGGGAATGCGGAGCTGGTGGTGGTCGGTGGCGAAGGTGCGGGCGATGATGTCGCTGTAGCGGAACTCGTCGCCTTCGATCTCGCCGACGGACTCGAACCCGATGCTGAAGGTGGCCAGATCGGTCTGGCCCTCTTGGGCCAGGAGGCCGACGACCAGGCTCGAGTCGACACCGCCTGACAACAACACGCCGACGGGCACGTCTGCTTCCAACCGTCGCCGGACCGACACGCGCAGCGCGTCGAGCACGGCGTCGCGCCAGTCGTCGGCCGACCAGTCAGCGCGGCCGGGGTCACGTTCGTAGCTCGGCTGCCACCACCGCTGTTCCGTGCGGCGCCCGTCGGGTTCGATGGTGACGAGCGATGCCGGCGGAACCTTGCGGACGCCGGCCAGGATGGTGCGTGGTGGCGGGACGATGCTGTGGAACGTGAGGTAGTGGTGCAGCGCCACGGGGTCGATGGAAGTGTTCACCCCGCCGCCAGCCAGGAGGGCGGGCAGGGTTGAGGCGAAGCGGAGCGCGCCGTCGGCGGTGTCGGCCACATAGAGCGGCTTGATGCCGAGGCGGTCCCGGGCCAGCACCACCCGGCCGCTCGAACGGTCCCATATGGCGAAGGCGAACATGCCGATCAGGCGATCGAGCGCAGCGGGGCCCCAGTGGTGCCACGCCTTGGCGATCACCTCGGTGTCGCCGGTCGAGAAGAACCGGTAGCCCGCCTCGACCAGTTCGGCCCGCAGCGCTCGGTAGTTGTAGATGCAACCGTTGAAGACCACCGTCAGGCCCAGGTCGGGGTCGACCATGGGCTGAGCGGAAGCATCAGAGAGGTCGATGATCTTCAGCCGCCGGTGGGCGAACGCGGTGGACCCCTGCGACCACGAGCCGCAGCCGTCGGGTCCGCGCGGTCGCAAGACGTCCGCCATCCGTTCGACCGCCGCGATGTCAGCGGTGCGCCCGTCGAAGCGCAGCTCTCCGGCGATCCCGCACACGGTGCACCTCCAGAACGGACTCGGGCCTCCGACAGCTTACCCGTCGCGATCCGTTCCGATACCTGTGGATCGCGAGCTGCGGTCGGAACCGGCACATGCCGCAGGTGCACCGCAGGTCGGGACCTTCGGCCCGCTCGTTCACCGGAGCGGTGACGTAGCGTGGTCGTCAGCACCCACGATCGAGGGAGTAGAGATGGCCGACGAGATCGACGTCCGCATCGCCGAGTTGGAGGAACGGGTCGCCGCCTTGCAGGCGGAGCTCGAGACGACCCGTCGGGATCTGACCGACGCCCAACTCGACCAGTGGAAGGGCCGCATCGACGAGATGGAGGTGCAGATGCACCTTGGTCGCCTCGATGCCGAGGATCAGCTCGAACCGGTAGTGGAGCAACTCCGCAACCGCTGGCTCGACGCCCGCACGCAGTTGAACGACGCCACCACGACGGCATCGGATGTGTTCTCGACGTTGCGGACGGGGATCGAGTCCGCCATGGACGACATCCGGACGTCACTGCGCTCGGCGCGCGACGCGGCCAAGGACTGACCGACCGCCTGCGTTTCCGCCGCCTGGGTCTCGCCGCCTGCGTTCCGGCCTCCCGAGCCTCGGGCAGCCGGCGATCATGGTCGCTTGACACCACTTGTGGGGGGTGCTGGCACTACCGTGAGTGACGAGCGGGTCCGCCTGCTCGCCCTCGCCGTCTCGGTCCCTGCCCGGAGCACCCTCCCCTGTGGCAACCACCCACGCCACCGAAGTTCAGCGCGTCTCGCTTCGTCCTGACGCGCCCGAAGGGAGGAGTGCCCGGCTGCCGTACGCCCCCGGGCTCGACGGTCTGCGAGCCCTCGCCGTGGCGGCGGTCCTCGTCTACCACGCCGATGCCACGTGGCTGCCCGCCGGTTTCCTGGGTGTCGAGGTCTTCTTCGTCATCAGCGGCTACCTGATCACCGCCCTGCTGTTGAGCGAGTGGCGGGAATGGGGGCGCATCGACCTCCGCCAGTTCTGGTTGCGGCGTGCACGACGGCTGCTCCCCGCGTTGTTCGCCGTGGTGGCGGTGGTCTCGGCGGTGGCGGTGATCTTCCTTCCCGGGGAGGTCGCATCGCTGCGGGGCGACGCAGTGGCGTCGCTGTTCTACGTGCAGAACTGGTACCAGATCTTCGCCGACCAGTCGTACTTCGTGGCTGCAGGCCGGCCGCCGCTCTTGCAGCACCTCTGGTCATTGGCGGTGGAAGAGCAGTTCTACCTGGTCTGGCCGTTGTTGTTCGTGGCGGGCATGGTGGGTCTGGGCCGTCGCCGCTTCCTGTTGGCCATCCTCGGTGGGATCGTCGTCTCGGCGGCGCTGATGGCCATCTGGTTCTCGGCGGAGGACCCGAGCCGGGTCTACTACGGCACCGACACCCGAGCCGCCGGGCTCCTCGTCGGGGTCGCCCTCGCCTTCGTGTGGTCACCCTGGCGCCTCCGGGCCGACACCGGGCCAGGTGCCTCGTCGTTGATGAGCGTGGCCGGTGTGATGGCGCTGGTGGTGCTCGGCCGGCAGATGTTGGGGTTCGGTGAGTTCGACCCGGCCCTCTACCGGGGCGGTTTCCTGCTGGTGGCACTGACGACAGCGGTGGTCATCGCTGCGGTGGTCCATCCGGCCACGGCGCTGGGTCGGGCCATGGGCTGGGGCCCACTGCGGTGGGTGGGCCTGCGGAGCTACGGCATCTATCTCTGGCACTGGCCGATCTTCATGTTGACCCGGCCCGGCCTCGACGTGGACTGGGGTCCAGTGCCCCTCACCGTGTTCCGTGTCGGGGCGACCTTGCTGGCGGCCGAGGCCTCCTATCGCTACCTCGAGATGCCCATCCGGCGAGGTGTCATCGGCGATGCCATGGCTCGCCTGCGGCACAGCGACGCCACCCAGCGTTCGGTGGCACGGGCCCGGGCGGGCCTCGTGGGTGCCGGCGCGTTGGCCGTGACCAGCGTTCTCGTCATCGCCATGGTGCGAGCCGAGCCCGCAGAACCGCCCGAATGGGCGCTCGTGGCTGGTACCAGCACCTCCGGTCTGCTCCCCAGCACAGCCGACGGCACGGTTCCTCCACCTGTGGCGGACGACGTGGTGCCCCCACCGCTGTCCGATGATGTGGTCCCCCCACCGGTGACCGACGCCGCCGACGACCCCGGAGCGAGCGGTGGCGAGGGTCCGGCGCCTGTGGAGGAGCCGGCGCCACCACCGGCACCAGCGCCGGGTGGGCCGGCTCCCCCGGGACCCGAGGAGGTGCAGCCGGTCGACGTCGGGCGGGTCATGGCCATTGGTGACTCGGTCATGTTGGGGGCGGCCAACGCCTTGCACCACAAGTTCAGCGCCAAGGCGTGGGTGGATGCCGAGGTGTCCCGGCAGGTGTCGGTGGGCATCGATCGCCTGCGAGAGTGGCGGGCCACGTACGGCCTGGGCGACGCCGTGGTGATCCACCTCGGGAACAACGGCACCTTCACCGACCAGCAGTTCGACGAACTGGTGGCCGTGCTCGAGGGCGTTCCCAAGGTGGTCTTCGTCACCGTGCGGGTCCCTCGTTCCTGGGAGGCGCCGGTGAACGACGTGATCCGCAACGGTGCCGCCCGTCATCCCCATGTGATCGTGGCCGACTGGCGTACCTACAGCGAAGGCCGCCCCGAGTGGTTCTGGGACGACGGCCACCACCTTCGGCCCGAAGGGGCCCGTGCGTACTCCGAACTCATCGCCTCGTTGTTGACCTGATCAGCCGCTGAGCTCATCGCACGACGAGGCCGGCTCGGGTGCCTCGGGGCTCGCCGCGGCGCGCCCTTCCGTGCCGGGTCGCGGCGCCGGGTCGCGGCGCCGATCGGGCCGTCGATGAGCCGGCCACGTGTCTCGTTCGGGTCCACCGAGGGGTGAGGTGCGGGCAGCCGATGAGCCGGCCACGTGACCGATGCCACGACGAAGCAGTTGCGGTCATGTTGCATTTCTGTGACAAACCGGCAAGGATGCTCCCTCGTCATTGATCGAGACGTCCGACCAGCCCGGCGGACCCGTGGCTCGGACCGAAAGGACATACCCATGTCGACCAACCCCGAATTCCGAAGTACCAAGCGCACTACCAGTCGTCTCTGGCTCGGCGTCGTCGCTGTCGCAGCGGCCGGCGCCTTCGCCATTCCCCTGTTGATCGCCCAGTCACCCGAGGACCAGGCGCTCGCCACCACCCCTGATACCAAGCTGATCTCCGCCGTTGCTGATGCCGTCGCCGAGGTGTCCAGCACCGTGGCGCCCGAGACCTCCTGGTGGGACGAACTCGACGCACCGGCCACCGAGGCGTGGTTCGCTGCGATCACCACCACCACGGCTGCGCCGACCACGACGGCTGCGCCCACCACCAGTTCATCCTCCACCTCCTCCTCGACCACAACGGCTGCGCCCACCACGACGGCTGCGCCGACCACGACGGCTGCGCCGACCACCACGGCGCCACCGCCCCCGCCCCCGACGGAGCCCCCGGCGCCGGCGCCGGCTGCCGACTACTCGGTGTGGGACCGCCTGGCGCAGTGCGAGTCGAGCGGCAACTGGCACATCAACAGCGGGAACGGCTTCTACGGCGGCCTGCAGTTCATGCACTCGACCTGGCTCTCGATGGGCGGCGATCGCTATGCCTACTACCCCCACGAAGCTTCCCGTGAACAGCAGATCCAGATCGCCACGGAACTCCAGGCGGCCTACGGGTGGGGCCAGTGGCCGGCCTGCAGTCGTCAGCTGGGTCTCCGCTGATCGTCAGTCGCTGGTGAACGACACGACCCACTGGGTCGCACCAACCGAACTGCCTGCTCGGGCGCCGCTCCACGGGGGTGGCGCCCGAGTGCTGTCCGGGTGGCGATGGACTCGGGCGGACGCCCGTGCCGTCGACGGGTGCCGTCGGCAGATGCCGTTGGCAGGTGCCCGTTGGGCGTCAGCCGGCGCCCGCGCCAGGGTCGTCGTCGCCGCCGAAGCGCGCCACCTGCGCCGCCACCCAGTCGGCATCGAGCTTGGTGAAGAGAACGGGGGGGACCTCGAAGGAGCGGCCCGGCGGCACGAGTGACAGCCCAGCGGCGCCGTCAGCCGGCCAGGCCAGGTCGTCGAGGCCCACCGCCGCGGCCACGGTGGCCGAGGTGTCGGGGATGACGGGCGCACTCAGCACGGCGAACAGGCCCACCAGGTTCACGCCGGTACGCAGGATCGTCTCGCCTCTCTCGCGGTCGCTCTTCATGGCCTTCCACGGCTGCGACTGTTCCCAGTAGGCGTTCCCGGCTGCCCAGATGGCGCGCAGGGTGGTGGCGGCCTTGCGGAACTCGAGACCCTCCATCTCGGCGGTGTACCGCTCGAGCAGACCATCGAGTTCCTCGGCGAGGTGCGCTTCGACCTCCCCCGGCGACCCGCCGGTGGGTACCACGGCATCGGTGTTGCGGGCGGTGAAGGTGAGGACTCGGTTCACGAAATTGCCGAGGGTGTCGGCCAGATCGGCGTTCACCGTCTGGGCGAAGTGCCCCCAGGTGAAGCGGCTGTCGGACGACTCCGGGGCGTTGGAGATGAGGTACCACCGCCACGTGTCGGCCGGTAGCAGGTCGAGTGCGGCGTCCATGAAGATGCCGCGTCCGGCGCTGGTGGAGAACTTGCCCCCGTAGTAGGTCAGCCAGTTGAAGGACTTGATGTAGGAGGCCATGGTCCACGGCTCGCGGGTGCCGAGGATGCTGCTGGGGAACGACACCGTGTGGAACGGCACGTTGTCCTTGGCCATGAACTGCGTGTAGTGGACGTCGGGGGCGTCGTACCACCACGAGCGCCAGTCCCGTTCCTCGGGGGCAAGGTCTGCCCACTCCTTGGTGGCGCCGATGTACTCGATCGGTGCATCGAACCAGACGTAGAAGACCTTGCCCTCGAAGCCGGGGCGATCGACGGGGACCCCCCAGCGGAGGTCACGGGTGATCGACCGGTCGTGGAGACCCTCGTCCAGCCACTTGCGGGCGATCGAGGTGGTGAGGAGCGGCCACTGTTCCTGTCGGTCGATCCACGCCCGCACCTCGTCGGCCAGCTTCGACTGGAGCAGGAACAGATGGCGGGTCTCTCGCACCTCGAGATCGGTACTGCCCGAGATCGCCGAGCGTGGCTCGATCAGGTCGGTGGGGTCGAGCACCGTTGTGCAGTTCTCGCACTGGTCGCCCCTGGCGGCCTCGTAGCCGCACACGGGACACGTGCCCACGATGTAGCGGTCGGGGAGGAAGCGCTCGTCGGTGATCGAATAGACCTGGCGTGTCGTCCGTTCCTCGATGAAGCCGTTGGCCATGAGGCGGTCGGCGATGTGAGTGGTCAGCTCGGCGTTCTGGGGCGAGCTGCTGCGCCCGAAGTGGTCCCACGAGAGCGCGAAGCCCTCGCCGAGCCGGCGCTGCACCTCGTGCTGTTCCCGGCAGTACTCGGCGACCTCCAGGCCAGCCGCAGCGGCGGCCAGCTCGGCGGGCGTGCCGTGTTCGTCGGTGGCACAGATGAAGAGCACGTCCTCGCCACATTGGCGGAGGAAGCGTGTGTACACGTCGGCGGGCAGCATCGACCCGACCAGGTTGCCGAGGTGCTTCACACCGTTGATGTAGGGCAGCGCGCTGGTCACGAGGTGTCGGGTCATCGGGCGCATGCTACGAGGGCGCCGGAACGGTGTCACAGACGATCGACGGATCGGTGGCTCGACGGATCGGGCGATCAATCGACCGACCGACCGGTGCCGGCCAGCCGAGGGCACGCCCCATCGTCAGGTCAGGGCCTCGGCGGAGCGCTACCGTGCGCCTGGGCGACGCGAACGGACGCCCCAGTGAGAACGGTGGAGGCCACGCCATGGCAACCTTGTACGCGGAGATGGAGGAGGCGGTTGCCCTGCTGCGGCCCTCCGACGTGCTGGTGATCCCGCTCGGGCCGGGGCAACCGGGCGGGTTCCTGCATGCCCTGGCCGAGCGGGACGACTGGGTCGACCTGCGCATCTACGGGGCGTTGCTCGTCGACCTGTACGAGATCATCGGGCGCCCGGGCGTGCGGTTCGTGTCCGCCTTCTTCGGCCCGGCCGAGCGCTTCCTCATCGACAGCGGGGTGGACATCGACTTCCTGCCCACGGACTTCCGTCGAGCGGCACCAATCGCCGAGAGCCAGGCGCCGCGGGTGATGGCCACCATGGCCACGTTGCCCGACGACGAGGGCTGGATGAGCCTCTCGCTCCACGCCGGGGCCACCGTCGACGAGTTGCGCCGATGCGCCGCAGACCCCGATCGGGTGCTCGTGGTCGAGGCCAGCGCAGCGTTTCCCCGCACCCACGGGATGGACCCGCTGTACCACCACTCGCTGCACATCTCCGAGGCCGATGTCGTCGTGCGCTCGGAGACCACCCCGGTGTTGCTCGAGGATCCCGAGCCGACCGACGCCGACCGGGTCATCGCCGATCACGTCGCCGGGTTCATCACCGACGGCACCACACTGCAGACCGGGATCGGGGGGATCCCGTCCCTCGTGGCCCGCTTGCTGGCCGAGGGTGACGGTGGCGACTACGGCATCCACTCCGAGATGTTCACCACGGGACTCATGGCCCTGCACGAGGCGGGCAAGGTCACCAACCGCAAGGGCATCTTCGACGGGGTCTCGGTGACCACGTTCAGTGCCGGCACGGCTGCGTTGTACGAGTGGCTCGACGACAACCACGACGTGGCCTTCCTGCCGGTGCACCTGGTGAACTCCCCGGAGGTCATCGCTCGCAACCGGCGGTTCGTGAGCATCAACGGTGCGTTGGCCATCGATCTGGCCGGACAGGTGGTGGCCGACACGATCGGTGGTCGCCAGTTCTCGGGCATCGGCGGACACGAGGACTTCCTGGCCGGCGCTGCGCTGGAGCTCGAGGACCGATCCCTCTTGTGCCTGCCGTCGGCGGCCGAGGCCGACGGAGCGGTGGTGTCGCGCATCGTCCCGAGGCTCGACGCCGGCAGCATCGTCACCACGCCCCGCCACCAGGTGGACGTGGTCATCACCGAGTACGGCGTGGCCGAACTGCAAGGGCTGACGGTGCGGGAGCGGGCGGCCGCCCTGGCGGCGATCAGTCACCCGTCGGTGCGGAGCGACCTCGAGGCGGTCGCCGAGCAGTGGCGGGCCCGCTGACCGGCTCGGCTGCTCTGTCCCGCAGATGAGGTGACCAGCGTCGTCAGCCGTCCTCTTTGTCGCCGTCGGCGGTGTCGCTGCGGTCGGCGGTCAGGTTGCCGATGACCGAGGCGACCACCACGGCACCGATACCGACCTCGAATCCCAGCGTGATGGTGATGGCCGCCACGGCCAGCCCGAGCACCGCCTGGCCCGGGCGCTCGGTGAGGGCCCGCTTCCACGAGCGGAATCGGAAGAAGGCGATGGCGGCGGTGATGGCGATGGCGGCCAGCACCGGCAGAGGGAGATCGGCCAGCACCGCGGTGCCCACCGCCAGCACGGCGAACGCTGTCACGGCGGCCACCACCCCGGTGAGTTTGGTCTTGGCCCCGGCGGCCTCGGCCACGGCGGTGCGCGTGGGGACGGCGGTCACCGGGCCACCGCCGAAGGCGCTCGAGGCCAGGTTCGCAGCACCCATGGCGCCGAGTTCCGACGGTGGGACCTCGTCGTCCGGTCCGAAGCGGCGCTCGAGTGCTTGGATCTCCACCGAGCTGAGCAGCACACAGGCCAGCGCGGTGGGCAGCAGCGCCCACACGTGGTCGAGTGAGGGAAGGCTCGGGAGGGGGAGGCCGCTGGGAATGGGCCCGACCGTGGCCACCTCGCTGGCGGTGAGGCCGAGTACGGCCACCCCCGTGATGCCGGTCACCACCGCCAACAGCGCACCGGGGAACCGGGGGTGGCGCTTGGCGAGGACCATCAACACGAAGGTGGCGGCCCCGAAGGCCACGCCGACCGGGAGGATGTCCGACCACTCGTCGGGAATGGCGGCCAGCGTTGCCCATGGATCCAGGTGGCGGTCGGTGAGGCCCAGCAGGTTGTCGAGCTGGGACACGATGATGACCACAGCGGCGCCGAGGAGGTAGCCGTCGAGGGCGATGTCGGTGACCTTGGCGGCGAGTCGCGCCAGGCGAGTCAGCCAGGCGGCGATGTGGATGACGCCGGACAGGACCGCCACGGTCACGGCCAGGCCGACGTAGTCGGGGCTGGACGGGTCGGCGATGCGTCCCACCCCGCTGGCCACGATGAGGTTCATGCTGATGAGCGGTCCCACGGCAAGCACCGGGGACCGACCGACGAGTGCATAGATCAGCAGGGGCACGATCGAGGCGTAGATGCCGGTCACCGCCGGGAACCCCGCAGCGGCCACGTAGGCCATCGACTGAGGGATCATGAGCGCAGCCACGGTCGCCCCGGCGATGAGATCGGAGGGGAAGTCGCCGCGCCGGTAGAACCGGACCCAGCCCAGTGGGCCGCCGCTGGTCGTCACCGGCTCATCCTCGCAGGTGCTGGCGGTGGGGTCCGTGCCGGCGGCGGTGGAGGCCGGATCGGGCTGTGTGGAGCGGGCGTCCAGCCGGCTCACGGCGGAGTGGTCACATCGCCTCGCCGAGCAGTGCCGAATCGGTGCGGGACGGGCTAGGGTCGATCGTGCCCGACGCAATGAACGCACGAAAGAGGAACGCGATGGCTTTCGAACTCCCCGCCCTGCCGTACGCCAAGGACGCCCTGGCTCCCCACATCAGCGAGGAGACGCTCGACTACCACTACGGCAAGCATCACCAGACGTACGTCACCAACCTGAACAAGCTGGTGGACGGCACCGACGATGCCGACAAGTCGCTCGAGCAGGTCATCATGGGTGCCGAGGGAGGCTTGTTCAACAACGCGGCCCAGGTGTGGAACCACACGTTCTACTGGAACTCCATGGCTCCCGGCGGGGGCGGCGAGCCGTCGGGCGAAGTGGCCGAGGCGATCGGCTCGGCCTTCGGCTCCTACGACGAGTTCCGCAGCCAGTTCACCGAGGCGGCCACCACCCAGTTCGGATCGGGTTGGGCCTGGCTGGTCGACGACGGCAGCGGTCTCAAGGTCATCAAGACAGCCAACGCCGACCTGCCCATGAAGCACTCGGCCAAGGCGCTCCTCACCATCGACGTGTGGGAGCACGCCTACTACATCGACTTCCGCAACGCCCGGCCGAACTACATCTCGACCTTCCTCGACCACCTGGTCAACTGGGACTTCGTGGCCCAGAACATGGCGTCCTGAACGCTGCGTACCGAACGACGTTCGCTCCCCCGGGTGATCCCGCCCGGGGGAGCGACGCGTCCCGGCGGCGGACGCGGCGGCGGATCCGGCGCGGTCGGGCCGGGCGCCCTCGGGCCATCCGGACCGGGTGACCGCGCGCAGCAGACCACCGATTCGGTGGGTGGTTGCGCGCACTCGTGGCGGCATGGTGTTGACTGGGCCGACCGCGCGCAGCAGATCACCGATTCGGTGGCTGGTTGCGCGCACTGTTTGGGGCTCTGGCTCGATGAGCCTATGGTCGACACAGGCCTGGTGACGGCCGAACCCCCATCAGCGGAGCCCTGACCCGAGATGTTGCGCCCATCGCCCATCGAGCATTCGTCGCTCGCTCAGGATCCCCCGCCCGACACGCTGCTGCCCGACGGCGAGTCGCCGGTGTCGGGGCTGGTCGAGGGCATCACCGACCTCGAGACGGCCTGTGGGCCGGAGTCGTCGTGGTTCTGCCAATGGGTGTTCGAACAGACCCAGAACCAACAGGCCGCCGGGGCGGCGGAGTGGTTCATCGCCAAGCCGGTGGCCATCGTGGCCGTCATCCTCGTGGCCATGGTGGTCAGCCGCCTGTTGCGTGGCGTCGCCCGTCGGGCGGTCACCCGGTTCCTGGCCCGTGATCCCGAGAGCCGTCGCCAACGCAAACTGCGCAAGCGCGCACCGGCGGTACTGGTGTCCACCGCCCCCATGCAGGTTCGGCGCGAAGCCCGCACCACCACCTTGGTGGCGGTGTCGCGGGGCATCGTCACCATTCTGGTGTGGTTCATCGCCATCACCCAGATCCTGGGCATCCTCGAGGTCGACCTCACACCGCTGCTCGCCGGTGCGGGCATCTTGGGTCTCGCCGTGGGTTTCGGTGCCCAGAACCTGGTGCGTGACGCCGTGGCCGGCATCTTCATCATCCTCGAGGACCAGTACGGGGTGGGCGACATCATCGACGTCGGTGAGGCCACGGGCACCGTGGAACGGATCACCATCCGGGTGACACGACTGCGGGACATCCACGGCGTGCTGTGGCACGTACCCAACGGCGTCATCCAACGGGTGGGCAACAGCTCCCAGGAGTGGGCACGGGCCTTGCTCGACATCGACGTGGCCTACGACAGCGACCTCGAGCACGTGCAGCGAGCCCTGTCTCGCGCTGCGGACGGGCTGTCGGCCGATCCTCACTGGCAGATGGAGATCCTCGACAGTCCCGAGGTGTGGGGTGTCGAGCGCTTCGGTGCCGACGGCATCTCGGTGCGGCTGGTGGTGAAAACCCGCCCGTCGTCGCAGTGGAAGGTGATGCGCGAGCTGCGGCGACGGATCAAGGAGACCTTCGACGAGGAAGGCATCGAGATCCCGTTCCCGCAGCGCACCGTGTGGATGCACACCGAGGAGGGCACGACGGACGAGTCGGCTTCGTCGTCGGTGCCGCCGATCCCGAAGCCCCCGCCCTACCGGGGCGAGCGAGTGACGAGCGGCGGCGCCGCCGGCGAGGACATTTCGGGCGGAGGCGGTGCAGAGCCCAGCGACGCCGACAGCGACGGCGACGGTGACGAGCCGAACTGACGACGGCGAGCCGAGCGGACGTCGATGCTGACGTCGACCGGTGTGGGGTCAGGGCTCGTCGGGGGTGAGCTCGACGGCGACGGTGGCGTCGTCCGGTCCGCTCGCCTCAGCGAGGTCCCAGGTGAGCACCGAGCCGGCGTCGCTCAGGTCACGCTGCGTGGCGCTCACCGCCGCCAGTCGCGGGGCCACGTCGGTGATCGTGACCAGTTCGACAGGGGTGCGCAGGGAGCGTTTGGCCGAGGTCTTGGCCTTACGGATCTCACCGAGGACGGCGCCGGCCACGTCCAACACGGTCGGGTCGACATCGCCGGCCGCGGCGCGCAGCGGCCCGGCGTCGGGCCACGGCGCCTGATGGACAGAGCCCTCCATCCACCAGGACCACACCTCTTCGGTGACGAAGGGGAGGAACGGAGCGAAGAGCCGGAGCAGCGTCGAGAGCGAGAGCTCGAGCGTGGCTCGGGCCGATGCGGTGCCCACGTCGTCGTGTTCGCCGTAGGCGCGTTGTTTGACCAGTTCGAGGTAGTCGTCGCAGAAGCGCCAGAAGAACGTCTCGGTGCGCTCGAGGGCCCGGGCGTAGTCGTAGGTCTCGAAGGCAGCCGTGGCGTCGTTGACCAGGGTGGCCAGTTGGTGGCACAGGGCTCGGTCGATCGGCTCGGTGATGTTCTCCACCACGATCGGGCCGCCAGGGACAGGGGCTTCGGGAGCGTCGTCGGTGGCCCCGATGCGCAGCACGAAACGGCTGGCGTTCAGCAGCTTGATCGACAGGCGCCGGCCGATTTTCATCTGCCCTTCGTCGAACGCCGTGTCGGTGCCCGGTCGACCACTGGCTGCCCAGTAGCGAACGGCGTCGGCACCATAGGACTCGATGAGGTGCACCGGGGTGACCACGTTGCCCTTCGACTTCGACATCTTCTTTCGGTCGGGGTCGAGGATCCACCCCGACAGCGCCGCGTGCGCCCAGGGAGCACAGCCGAACTCGTGGTGGCTGCGCACCACGGTCGAGAACAGCCACGTACGGATGATGTCGTGGCCCTGCGGTCGCATGTCCATCGGGAACACGCGCTCGAAGAGGTCGGGATCGTCCTCCCACATGCCGGCGATCTGCGGGCTGAGCGAGCTGGTGGCCCAGGTGTCGAACACGTCGGGGTCGCCCACGAAGCCGCCGGGCACGCCGCGCTGATCCGCCGTGTACCCCTCGGGCACGTCGGTCGACGGGTCGATCGGGAGCTGGTCCTCGGTGTGGAGCAGCGGGTGGTCGTACTGGGGGTGGCCGTCCGCGTCCAGCGCGTACCCGACG